>NZ_DAIUBR010000017.1:0-68974 GCF_036846585.1 Limnobacter sp.
AATCAGATTTGCGTTCATACCGCGACTTGCCAATGCGCTATGGTGAATTTGGTGCCTGCCACCGCAATGAAACCTCGGGTGCTTTGCACGGCATCATGCGTGTGCGCGGCTTTACGCAAGACGATGGTCATATTTTCTGTACCGAAGACCAGGTGCGCGAGGAAGTGACCAAGTTCAACCAGGTGGCCATGCAGGTGTATGCCGATTTCGGGTTCAATGAAATCAATGTGAAGCTGGCCTTGCGCCCGGATGCCCGTTTGGGCACCGATGAAACCTGGGACAAAGCCGAAGATTCCCTGCGTCAAGCCTTGACGGCCTGTGGCGTAGAATGGACCGAGTTGCCGGGCGAGGGCGCTTTCTACGGCCCCAAGATTGAATACCACATGAAAGACTCAATCGGCCGCTCCTGGCAGTGTGGCACCATTCAGGTAGATTTCCAGTTGCCAGGTCGCCTGGGTGCTGAATATGTGGCCGAAGACAACAGCCGCCGTGTGCCGGTGATGCTTCACCGTGCCATCGTGGGTTCCATGGAACGCTTCATTGGCATCTTGATTGAAAACCATGCCGGTGCCATGCCCCTGTGGCTTTCACCCGTGCAAGTGGTGGTGGCCACCATCACCGAAGCCCACAATGACTATGCCCACAATGTGGTGCAAATGTTGAAAAAACAAGGCATTAGGGTTGAGTCGGATTTGCGTAATGAAAAGATCAATCGTAAAATCCGTGAGCACACCATGCAGAAAATCCCGTATATTGCCGTAATCGGTGACGCGGAACGTGACGCAAACCAAGTTGCAGTGCGCTTGCGCGGCAACGAAAACCTGGGCTCACTGCCTGTTGAAAGCTTCATTCAGCGCCTGCTGGGTGAAATCAGCAGCAGAGCCTGATTTTTTTAACTTGAGAAAAGAGGCTAGACATCGTAGCAGAAAAGAAAAATCGCACGAACGAGGAAATTCGAATCCCTGAAGTGCGCCTCATTGGAATTGAGGGTGAGCAGTTAGGCATCGTTAAAACACCAGACGCATTGCGAATGGCTGAAGAAGGCGGTGTGGATTTGGTGGAAATTGCACCGCAGGCTGTGCCCCCGGTGGCCAAGCTGATGGATTACGGCAAATTCCGCTACCAAGAGCAAAAGAAAGCCGCGGAAGCCAAGTCCAAGCAAAAACAAGTTCAAATCAAGGAAATCAAGTTCCGCCCCGGAACAGATGACGGCGATTACAACGTCAAGCTGAAAAACCTGACCCGATTCCTGGAAGATGGCGACAAGTGCAAAGTCACATTGCGTTTCCGTGGACGTGAAATG
The DNA here is from genome assembly GCF_036846585.1 of Limnobacter sp. Lineage (GTDB taxonomy): Bacteria > Pseudomonadota > Gammaproteobacteria > Burkholderiales > Burkholderiaceae_B > Limnobacter. The sequence continues at coordinate 1,304 of NZ_DAIUBR010000017.1, forward strand.
GCTCACCAGGACATTGGTGCCCGCCTGTTGGAGCGTGTTCGTACCGACCTGGATGAAATTGGTGTGGTTGAACAAATGCCCAAAATGGAAGGCCGCCAGATGGTCATGATGATCGCGCCTCGCAAGAAGTAATTGCCAGATACAGCAAACCCGCGCTATAATCGCGGGCTTGCTGCATTGTGCGTATTGCATTTTGCAACAAATTGCCCACCAGGTTAGAAAAGTGCTTCGTCGAAGCCACCTGCAAGCAGGTTTGGTTTAACCACCAAGCAGTAATAGGAGCACCAAGATGCCCAAAATGAAGACCAAAAAGAGCGCTGCAAAGCGGTTCTTGGTCCGTTCAAGCGGATCGATCAAGCGTGGCCACGCCTTTAAGCGCCACATCCTCACCAAGAAAACGACCAAAAGCAAGCGTCAATTGCGCGGCATGGAAACGATTCACAAATCAGACATCGGTCGCGTGCGCGACATGATGCCTTACGCATAAGGGGAGGGTGAAAAATGCCTAGAGTAAAACGTGGTGTAACGGCTCGCGCCCGTCACAAAAAAGTAATCGCCCAAGCCAAAGGCTTCCGCGGTCGTCGTAACAATGTATTCCGCGTTGCCAAGCAAGCGGTGATGCGTGCTGGTCAGTATGCATACCGTGACCGTCGCAACAAGAAGCGCGTATTCCGCGCCCTGTGGATCACCCGTATCAACGCAGCAGTGCGTGAACACGGCATGACCTACAGCGTATTCATCAACGGCTTGAAGAAAGCCGCAATTGGTCTGGACCGTAAGGTGTTGGCTGATTTGGCAGTGACCGACAAAGCAGCCTTCGCTGCCATCGTGGGTCAAGTGCGCGCAGCGCAGGCTTAATTCACCAGCCAAGTCAAATTTTTGTCACAAGTGTTGCCACTGAGGTATTTCACTTAAGTTGGCGAAAAGACTAAACAAAACGGAGCTCTCGGGCTCCGTTTTTGTTTTCAGGCGGTACAATTCAGGGCTCTACTCAAAGCCGTTCCAATCTCAAAAAGAATCGACCCAATACCCATGGATGCTTCGCTTTTAGCCATTCTTACCGAGGCCGAACAGGCCATGTCATCTGCAACTGACCCAGCCAGTCTTGAAAACATCAAGGCCCAGTTTTTGGGCAAGCAAGGCAAAGTCACCGAGTTGCTTAAAGGCATGGCAGCGCTGACGCCCGAAGAAAAGAAAACCCGTGGCGCTGAAATCAACCAGCTCAAGCAACAGGTTGAAGCCGTGTTGAATGCCAAGCGCCAGGCCCTGGCCGATGCCGCCATGCAAGCCAAGTTGCAGGCGCAGGCAATCGACGTCACCAAGCCCGGCCGCACGCGTGGTACCGGCGGTTTGCACCCGGCCATGCGCACGCTTGAGCGCATCGAGGAAATTTTCACCACCATCGGTTTTGATTTGGCTGATGGCCCCGAAATTGAAACCGACTTTCACAACTTCACTGCATTGAACACGCCGGAAAACCACCCCGCGCGTTCCATGCACGACACCTTCTATGTAGAAGGCACTGGTGGCAACCTGCTGCGCACGCACACCTCGCCCATGCAGGTGCGCTACATGCAAACCAACAAGCCGCCCCCCATTCGCATCATTGCGCCGGGCCGTGTGTACCGCGTGGACAGCGATGCAACCCATTCGCCCATGTTTCACCAGGTTGAAGGTTTGTGGATTGATGAAGGCGTCAGCTTTGCTGATTTGAAAGCGGTGTTCATGGACTTCCTGAAAACCTTTTTCGAAACCGACGACATCACCATTCGTTTCCGCCCCTCATTTTTCCCGTTCACTGAACCGTCTGCGGAAATTGACATGGCGTTTACCAGCGGCCCCAACAAGGGCAAGTGGCTGGAAATTGCCGGTTGCGGCCAAGTGCACCCCAATGTGTTGCGCCATGTGGGTATCGACCCTGAAACCTACACCGGTTTTGCTTTTGGCGTGGGCCCCGATCGTTTAACCATGCTGCGGTATGGCATCAACGACCTGCGCCTGTTTTACGAAAACGACATTCGTTTTCTGCAGCAATTCAACTAAGTTTAACCAAGCCAGTATTGGATATTTCAAGATGCAATTCACAGAATCCTGGTTGAAGTCACTCGTCAACACCCCCTTGAACACGCAAGAGTTGGGTGACAAACTCACCATGGCGGGTCTCGAAGTTGAAGAACTTGAACCCCTTGCCCCGGAATTTTCTGGCGTGGTGGTGGGTTTGGTTGTCAAAAAAGACAAGCACCCCGATGCGGACCGCCTCAGCGTGTGCCAAGTGCAGGTGGCAGAAGGCGATGTGCGCCAAATTGTTTGCGGCGCCCCCAACGTGGCTGAAGGCCTGAAGGTGCCTTGCGCCTTGCCCGGTGCAGAATTGCCCGGCGGCTTCAAAATCAAGCCCACCAAAATGCGCGGCGTTGAAAGCGGCGGCATGCTGTGTTCCGGCAAAGAACTGGGCGTGCCCAGCGTTGTCGACGGCCTGCATATTTTGAACAATGAGTTCCCAGTGGGCGGCAATGTGCGTGAACTTCTTGGGCTGAACGAAATGAAGTTCACCCTGAAAATGACGCCCAACCGTGCCGACTGTTTAAGCGTGTGGGGCGTGGCACGTGAAGTAGCCGCACTGACAGGCGCCACGCTGAACGCACCTTCGTTTGCACCCGTGGCGGCCACCATTGGCGACACCCTGAATGTGAAAGTTGAAAACACCGACCTGTGCGGCCGTTTTGCAGGTCGCGTTATTCGCGGCGTGAACAACAACGTAAAAACCCCGCAGTGGATGGTCGACCGCCTTGAAGGCGCAGGCCAGCGCAGCTTGAATGCACTGGTTGATATTTCCAACTACGTGATGCTTGAACTGGGTCGCCCCAGCCATGTGTTTGACCTGAACAAAGTGCAGGGCGACCTTACTGTGCGCTGGGCACGCGAAGGCGAAAAGCTGAAGCTGCTGAACGACATGGAAGTGGCGCTTAAGCCGCACATGGGCGTAATTTGCGATGCCAACGGTCCCGAAGCGCTGGCCGGTATTATGGGTGGCGACCACACCGCCGTGAATGAAGGCACCACCAATATTTTCGTGGAAGCCGCGTTTTGGCACCCCGACGCCATTGTGGGCCGTGCGCGTGAATTCAATTTCTCATCCGATGCATCGCATCGTTTCGAGCGTGGTGTTGATTTCCAAACCATTCCCGACCACATTGAGCGCATTACCGCGCTGATTCTTGAAATTTGCGGTGGCCAAGCCGGCCCTGTGGTTGATCAGGTGTTGAACCTGCCCGCACGCAAGCCAGTTACCCTGCGCCATGCGCGTGCGGAAATGGTGATTGGCATGCCGTTCACTGTCGAGCAGGTGAAAGATGTGTTCACCAAGCTGGGCTTCCAGTTCACTGCCGAAGGGCAGGGCGCGGATGGGCAAACTGCAGATACACGCTACGTGGTCAACCCACCCAGCTACCGCTTCGACATTCAAATAGAAGAAGACCTGATTGAAGAAGTGATCCGTGTGGTGGGCTACGACAGCCTGCCGCTGCGTGCGCCCATGGGCAAACTAAAAATGTTGCCCGCAGCTGAAGGCAAAATTAGCCGCCACGCAATTCGCCATCAAGTGGCTGCACTGGGTTACCAGGAAGTGGTCAGCTACAGCTTCACGCCTGAACAGTGGGAAGCCGACTTCAACCGCAACACCAACCCTGTGCGCTTGCTCAACCCCATAGCAAGCCACCTTAGCGTAATGCGCTCCACTTTGATTGGCAGCCTTACCGGCGTGTTGAAACACAACCTGGGCCACCGCGTAGACCGCCTGCGCGTATTTGAAGTGGCTCGTGTGTTTGAACGCAACGAGAAAGTGCAAGACGGTGCGCAAACCGTGGCCGGCTTTCAGCAAACCTGGAAAGTGGGTGGTTTGGCCTATGGTTTGGCCGACCAACTGCAATGGGCCGCTGGCAACAACCGCGCACTCGACTTTTTCGATGTGAAGGGCGACGTGGAACAATTGCTGCATGGCCGCAAAGTAGACTTCGAAGTGTTTGAGCCGTCAATCCCGCACCCCGCTTTGCACCCAGGGCGCAGCGCCCGTGTGCTGGTGAACCGACAGCCTATCGGGTTTATTGGCGAGCTGCACCCCAAGCTGGCGCAGGAATACGACTTGCCACAGGCACCCATTGTGTTTGAGCTGCTGCTGGACGGGTTAAATACCCGTAAATTACCTGCTTTCAAGGAGGTGTCCAAACAGCCAGTAGTTGTTCGCGACCTGGCATTTGTTGTAGACCAGAATATTGCTGCTGTGCAACTAAAAAAAGCGCTTGTGGAAGTGAAAGATGACAACCTTGGCTGGCTGAAATCGGTTATCCTTTTTGATGAATTTGTACCGAAAGAAGAAGGTAAGGGTCTGAATCTAAATGAGAAAAGTTTGGCATTCAGATTAACCCTCCAGGCAAGCGACCGCAGCTTGACTGATACAGACATCGAGCCATTGTTGAAGAAAATGATTGAGCAGGCCGGCCAGCGTTGTGCGGCTCGCTTGCGATAAATATTGATAAATAGGTAGAACTCACTGTGGATCAATTTGTGTTGAACGACGACCGAACCAATGAAATGAATGCCCGCTCTGACCGGATGGACCTGATTGAAGACGGTCTGGCCTCGGGCTCCCTCACCAAGGCTGAATTGGCTGAAATGCTGTTTGACAGCCTGGGCCTGAACAAGCGTGAAGCGAAAGACTTCGTGGATGCTTTTTTTGATGAAATTCGCACCACGCTGGAAGGCGGCGATTCCGTAAAATTGTCAGGTTTTGGCAATTTTCAGTTGCGCGACAAGCCTCAACGACCCGGCAGAAACCCAAAAACCGGTGAAGAGATTCCCATTGCAGCGCGTAGAGTGGTAACCTTTCATCCCAGCCAGAAACTTAAAGCTTTGGTTGAATAATTTTCACTAAATTATTTAAGCAAAAGCCAATTACTCAATGCAAAAAACCGTAAACACAGACGGAACGCCGCCCACAGCCAGCTTGCCACCCATTCCGGCCAAGCGATATTTCACCATTGGTGAAGTGTCAGAACTGTGTGGCGTTAAAACTCACGTGCTTCGCTATTGGGAGCAAGAGTTCACGCAATTGAAGTCGATTACCCGCCGTGGCAATCGCCGTTACTACCAGCACCATGAAGTTCTGTTCATTCGCAGAATACGTGAATTGCTGTATGAACATGGCTTCACCATCAATGGTGCTCGCAATCGTTTGGATCAGGAAAAGAACGGTCCGGCTGGCGACACACCGCTGCCAATTTTGATTGATCGCGAAGTTTTGAAAGAACAATTGCTAAATCTGCGTGAGGCCCTGAAAGCTTAAGCGTTTCATGTATAATCCGCTTTCTCGGAATGTGGCGCAGCCTGGTAGCGCACTTGCATGGGGTGCAAGGGGTCGGAGGTTCGAATCCTCTCATTCCGACCAAAAATTGAAAAAGGCCTGGGTATAACAACCCGGGCCTTTTTTGTTTTTAACCCCCCGGCGAAGTGGCCCGACCCATCTGTTATCACCCGACAGCAATAGTTGCTAGGGTGTCGAAATATTTAGGACCTCCATCCGATCCTGCATTCCATCTTGAAATACCTCAGCCGAGTAAATCATGATCAAAGAAGCCGTAGTTTATGTATCGCTGCTGTGCGCTGGGTTGTGGTGCGCCGCCCCCTCTTGGGCTGAATCGCCGACCACTTGTGCGTATGAAAGCAGTGGGGTTGATCTGCAAAAATTTAGAACTTCCAAGCACGTAATCGGATTTGAGCAAATCGAGAGGAAGGCACGCTACAGCGGAAACCTTAAAAAGGTGGGCGGGTTTTATCTTGAGCTGTTTGGATGCACCCATTACGGTGCAAGGCTGACGGTTTTACTTGGTCCTGATGACGACGTTGCCAGTGTGAGTAGAGCGTTGGATGTTCTGCCTGACTTGTTATTTTCAGTAACAAGTAGCAAACAGGTAAAAAAAGCACTGGCTGATGTTTCAATAGAAGCCTTGTTGACGCTTGTGCATTTGCCAGACTTGGCGAAAGATCTTGGTTTGACCGATGTGAATGTTCAGATGTTTGATACAGATGGAATGGGAGTGCTGGTGTTCGAGTTTTATGGGGGTTAGTTGATTGCGGAATGGGTTGCTTGCCCATTCGTGCTGTTCGGATAATCAGAGTTTATTTTTCATTAGATTGACGGTAATCTCATTCAATATTCTGAATTTACTGGCATTTCAGCGTGTTTCCAGATGGTGCGAATAACTGAATATCGCAGTTATTGTTCGATAACACTAGTTAGGTGCAATCAAACCATCATCCAGGAGAAAAAATGGTTACTTTCAAAAAATTATGGGAATCACACCCACAAGTTACAGGGAATGACAATCCATGTAGTGCAAATGGAAAGCCCAACTTTCCTGATCAATGTGCAATTCGAGTGGGAGCTGCGCTCGCCGCATGCGGAGTAAAGACCGGTTCGTTACCGGGTGTTCGACATTGTTGGCACCACGAGAAGTCTAGTGGGCATACTTTGGCCGCTGAGGAATTAGCGAGTGGCTTGAGTAAACTCCCCATCCCTGGAGTAAAGAAAGCTATAAAGGTAGAACCCTCTGATTTCAAAAGCGCTCTAAATGGAAAAAAAGGAATCATATTTTTCAAAGACTATTGGCAGAGAACGGTTAATGGAAAGAAGGAGTCATTCAGAAATCGCAGTGGCGATCATATCGATTTGTGGAATGGTTTTCGGTTAGTACATCCAAGATCAATAGTTCAAATGTATCTGAGGATAGGTTCTTTCGGGCTTGGTTCTGATCATTCTCAATCTAAAGAAATATGGTTCTGGGAGGTGCTATGAAATTTATAGCGTCTCTCGCTGGAGCAATAGTATCAGGAGTCATTTGCTTCATTATTTTTTCTTTAGTATCAAAATATCAAATTGCACAAATAGGCTATACGCCAAACCAATCAGATAAGCTTATAGATATATTTATGGTCGTTGCGCCCTTAGTGGTCCTGGCTGGCGGATGGTTTTCATTAAGAATGTACAAAAGGCACCTAACAAAAAGCTCAAGTGGACGCTGAAAAGCGCGCCGCTTAGCATGACGTTAGGCTTCACAGACCAGCATCCGAGCACTCATGTTACAACCACTTCGTACGACGCCTTACCGCTTGTCTGCAAACAGCGATGGACTGGCTTACATCGCTTGGCATCGCTCGCGCCAATCGACTCAACCGGCGAGCTGAATTACCGATTGCTGGCGTCGCTGACCGATCAACTCCAACGTTGAAGCTGTAAAAAAAATCTAAGAAGGTAATTTGATGAATCGGTTATTTGAAAATCGACCTCTCAGATCGCTCTGTATTGCACGATCATCGATCCGGCAAGGGGTCAAGAATCCTCGGAAACATTATGCTGCGGCATTCAACGGCTGGTTCAATATTGTCCGGCAGCCAACCGAAAATCCTCCCACAGGTAAATCCTTATGCAAAATGCCTCACCAAAAAACCAAGAGGTTCAACACCTGTTTTCGCCCAAGCCCTTGCCCAGACCTTTAAGCGACCCTCTGTACTCGCTTCGCACCGTTGTTGTTTTTTTAATTGCAACTCAACTGCTTATGGGCACTTGCCTGCTCGTTCTTGGCATTGTTCAAGACCACGTGGAATTGCTGATTCAGGCTGGCGTGTTGTTGATCGCCCCAGCTTTTTTGATTTTTGTGTATGCATTGGCGCTGCCGAAACAAACAACAAATATTTTCTACCTGCGCAGTTTCAAAAAAGACGCAAGTAGTTACAGGATTCGTGAAATGCTGGAAGTGGTGCTGGGCAGTGGGTACAGGCTTTCCGGAATTCGCGACCCCAGAAAGCGCGTGCCGCATTTTCTCAAGCCTATTTTGCTGATCCCCATGATGCTGGCCTATGCTGGCTCGAAGTTCTTGAGCCTGGAAGCACAGGAGGATTGGAAGGCCCGTCTTTGGCGATCTCTTTCACAAGCCAAAGGTGTGGTACTTGATCTTCGGGACTTAACCGAGTTTGTGATTGAAGAAATTGAACTGGTATTGTTTTGTATGTCGCCCGACCGAATTCTTTTCATTGTGCAAAATGACGGCGAGTTTATGCAGCTTAAAAATCGTTTGGCTGCCAAGGGAATCGACGTGGCACCATCTAGTTGTGTCGCGATTTGGGATGAAACGCTGCCCAGCAATGAAGAACAATTCAGCGCACGGTGTAAAACCTTTTGCCAGCAATTGCCCAGTCATGCCGCCGGGTTGACCTTGCAGGCAACCCCATTGATTGCGGCGTTTGTAAAAAGCACCCAAGCGTTGAGATTAGAAAAAATAAATGCCTGTGCCCAATATGCCGTGGGTATTGCCTTGTTGCTTGCACTCACCTCGATTTCCGGTGTGAGTAATTGGTTTAGCGAATGGCCCTTGCTAAGTGTGGTGCTTGCAATACTGGTTGTACTGCAGCTGACTCTTTTGATTAAACACTTCATGGGTGTACTCAAGAAGATGCGCATGGCGCACCGATATAACCCGGCATACCAGGTAAGCCTTCGGGCTGATTTGCTCAAAGGTCTTGGGCTTGGGCTGCTGCTGATTGCCATGGCAGGGGGGATAATTTTTGCTGGGGTGAGTCAAGTTTACATGGGCTATCGGCACCGGGCAGGGCAACAAATTTTTGAAGCAAACTACCGAACACTTGAATTGATCAAGATGGATGTATTTCTGAGTGGTGACCAAGCGATTGTTGACGCGCGCACGCTTCTTGATTCGCTGCCACAGAACATGGCCAGCAATTTAAAACTCAATGGCGCAAATTTGGATGTTGTGGGTACACCAGGCAGCATTTGGGTGGCCGCCCCCCAAACCACACAAGAGGAAGCGTCTTTGGGTTTTAGTTGGGGCGGAATGGAAATTGCGCCGCGCTGCGCGGTGGAAACGCTGAGCAAATTGCAATCAGAATTTGAGGGTGATGAATTGATGTACCAACGGTGCCTGATGAATGTCAATTAGGGTGTTGGGGCAGGTCACCGTTATTGTTTGATAAAACTAGTTAATTGGTAAAGATATGGAAGTCGTCATCCAAGAAGAAGCAACTGGTTGCGGCATTGCCGCATCTGCTGCGCTCGCTGGTCTCAGCTATGCCGAGGCTAAAAAGAGAGCCGGTGCTCTGGGTATTCATGCATCTGACATCTCGCTTTGGTCGGACACGGAGTATGTCCGGAAGCTTTTGCGTGATTGTGGGGTGGCTGTTTCTCCACGAGAGGCACCATTTAAATCATGGGAGCATCTGCCCGATAAAGCACTTCTCGCAATCAAATGGCGAATGGAGCATGGCAAGCCATTTTGGCATTGGGTTTTGTTCGTCAGGGAGGGTGGGCAAGCGAAGGTGCTGGATTCCAAGAAATCCCTGCGGTCAAACGTGCGCCGAGATTTCGAACGTATCAAGCCTAAGTGGTACATTGAGATTATCAATTAACAAGGCAATCAGGTTCGTTCCGGCCTGCGGTCTCCCTCGGTCGGCCTTGTCGGGCCGTTGCTTATTTCAGCGTTATGCATGTAATGAACATTAATTCTAGGGGCGTACCTCAAGCATGAATGTCGAGCAATCTAATAACCCCTTGCATGGAGTCACTCTTGAGACTGTCGTCGTGAAGCTTGTTGAACACTACGGCTGGAATGAGCTCGCCAATAAAATTAGTATCAATTGTTTCAAGAATGATCCGTCTGTGAAATCCAGCCTGAAATTTCTTCGAAAAACTCCTTGGGCTAGAGAGCAAGTGGAGCATCTGTATCTCTCTACACTTGCATTACCAAGCGATCGGAAAAATGCATAACTGTTGTCCGGTTGCGCAAATACCATCCAAAACATTCGTCTTGACGTACGTACGAAAAAGCGTACACTTGGTAAAAAGTTGAACGCGCAGGAGGTGCGTCATGACCGGAATCACAGCAACTGAGGCACGCAGTAACCTTTATCGGTTGATTGATGAAACTGCCGAGTCCCACCAACCGATAGTCATTATGGGTAAGCGGAACAAGGCCGTCTTGGTCTCCGAAGAAGACTGGTCGGCCATTCAGGAAACCCTTTATCTGCTCTCCGTACCCGGTATGCGGGAGTCTATTCGTGAGGGAATGGATGCCCCTGTGGATGAGTGTGATGAGGAGCTGGACTGGTGACATGGCGGTTGATTTACACCAAGCAAGCCCAGAAAGATGCAAAAAAGCTGGCCTCTAGCGGCCTTAAACCAAAAGCCCAGGAATTGTTAGCGCTTGTGTCGGAAGATCCGTATTGCAAGCCGCCACCGTTCGAGAAACTCATTGGTGATCTTGCTGGGGCTTATTCACGTCGCATCAACATTCAGCATCGTTTGGTCTATCAGGTGCTTGAAGACGAGAGATTGGTCAAGGTTCTCAGGCTGTGGAGCCACTACGAATAGTAAATAACCAGCCGCTGTTTGTTCTTTACACAACCCGCACAATCATCCACACCAAAAAACCCAAAACCCCCACACCCATCAAGCCAGTCACAATGCCCGCGATGATCGCAAAACCGTCTTGCGCCATTAAGCCAAGCCCAATCAAAATGAGGGCAACGGCGGGGGTGCTGTTGCCGCCGGGTATTGGCAGAAAAATCATGAAACCCATCAGCGCAATGAATGGTACCAACCAGCCACTGTGGGTGGGGCTGCTTAATGATTCAAGCCGTGGGGTGCAAATTCGGTCGGCTTTGGTGTAAACCCAGCCCAGAATTTTAATCATCCGGGTGGCGGATGCTTTGGATAGCTGAACACGGCACACCGACTCAGGAAGGCCGTGCCCGCTGTTGTTGGTCCACATTCTGTGTGCAACCGACCAAATACCCAGCGAGAACAGCAGCCCGGAAAAAGGGACGGGCAACAGGGTAAGCACTGCCAAAAAAAGCAGCATTGCGCCATGGGCGGATTCACCGTGCATGTCCGCAAGAAAGCGGACAGACACATGGTCTTCGTGGGGGTGCTCGACGGCGGTTTTCAGGCGGCCCAGCAAGTCATTCATTGCCAAGTCTCATGGGTGTGGTCAGCGGGCAGTATACCCTTCTTGCGGGTTTTGCTTGCTTCGCCCAACCAGGTAGACCCCAGCCAACACAAACCCGGCGCCTATCAACTGAAACACGGAAATGGGTTCAGCCAGCAACGCCCATGCAAACACAATGCTAAGTACCGGTCCAAGCGTGCCGATCAAGGCGGTACGGGCTGAACCGATGATGCGAATGGCGGCTGTTTGCCACACCACTGGCAACACCGTGGAAAACACCCCCATGGCTGCGCAATACACATACACCGGGAGAGGCTGCACCAGGCTGCTGATGGGCTGTGTGGCAACGAAGTGCAATTGGGTGGCACCTGTGGATACCAGCGTGGCCAGCACGGCAAAGCGCAGTGAACCAATTTTGCGCACCATGCCTTCTGTGCCTGCACTGTAGAGGGCGTATGACAAAGCCGAGCCAAACACCAAGGCCGCACCCAACAGCAAGGTTGATGTGTTTTCCGTAAACGACAAGTCGTGCCAGAACGCGATGCCAATTCCAATATAGGACAACACCACCGCCGCCACTTGCGATTTTCTCAGCGCATGGCCCATGAACAGTACGCCTATCATCAGGGTGAGGGTGGGGTAGGTGAAAAGGATCAAGCGCTCCAGGCCCGCAGAAATGTATTGCAGGCCCATGAAGTCGAGAATGCTGGCGCCGTAGTAGCCCAGTAGCCCGAGCAACACCAGCATGCCCCAGTCTGACCGGCTTAAGGGCGGGCCACTTTTCAACACCTTGCGGCCGATCCACAAAAACAGCGGCAAGGCAAACAGCATACGCAGTGAAAGCGCGGTGATCGGGTCGATGGTCGACACACTGTAGGCCAGCTTCACGAAGATGGCTTTCATGGAGAAGCCGGTTGCTGCCAGCACGGCCAGCAACACGCCCATTCGTTCAAGGGGCATTCGGTTGAAGTACAGGGTGGCCGCGGCAATCATGATGAGCTCGAGAATTCTTGTATATCGAATGATGAACCCGCTAGAATTCAATGAAAATTGATATTTCAGCAACTAAGCGTTCGAAAATGACGAATCCTTCTCGCTATGACCTTGATGATCTGCGTGTGTTTCTCGCCATTGCCGAGGCACGGAACCTGACCCATGGGGCGCAGCAGGTGAATTTGGCGCCTTCGTCGGCCAGCCACCGCTTGCGTGGGCTGGAAGAGGCCATGGGCACGCCCCTGTTCACGCGCCAGGCGCGCGGTGTTACCTTGACCGCAGCCGGTGAAACGCTGATGCGCCACGCACGCCGTGTGTTTGCCCAGCTGGAGCAAATGCACGCAGACCTTTCGCCCTTGGCGCGGGGTGTGCGCGGGCATGTTCGCTTGTGGGCCAACACCCATGCCACGCACACGTATTTGCCAGCCGATTTGTCCGCATTCCTGAAAGACTTTCCGCAGGTCAGCATGTCGCTGGAAGAGCACCCCAGCCTGGACATTGTGATGGCGGTTGTTCGGGGCGAGATTGACATGGGCGTGGTCGCTGACGAGGTGGAAGGGGCAGACGTTGAGCTGATTCCATACCGGTTTGACCACCTTGTGTTGATTGCACCGCTGAATCACCCGCGTGCCCGCCGCAAACGGATCAAGTTCAATGAGGTGTTGAGCGACCCGTTTGTGATGTTGCATGCCGGGTCTTCCATTCACACCTTCACGGTGAATACCGCGGCTGCATTGGGCAAGCACCTGGATGTTCGAATTCAGGTGCGAAGTTTTGAGGCGGTGTGCAGAATGGTGTCAGCGGGTGTGGGCATTGGCTTGGTGCCTCGCAGTGCTTTGATTGATCAGCAGGGCAAGTTGCGTGCTGATGTGTCGGTGATTGAACTGGATGAGCCATGGGCCCAACGCGATTTGAAGGTGTGCGTTCGCAAAACGGAGGCGTTGAATTCGTTTGCAAAACATTTGCTGGTGCACTTGGCTGCGAATTGCGGTGAGACAAAAAAATGAAACTGAATGTGTTGTCTGCCGGTGTGTTGGGTGTGACCATGTGGGCTGCATTGATGCTGCTTCTGATGTACCCGCACGACTGGATCACCCTGGCCAACGCACCGGTGCTGCTCATTCTGGTGTCGTCGATTTATTCCCTGTTGTTGCCTTTGGCTTTGTCGCTGACGTTGAGTGCCATGGCTGTGCTGATGTTCAATTATCAAATGGTGCCGCCCGTTCACACCTTCCATGTGGATTTGCGTGAACACGGTATTCTTCTGATCACGATGATGGGCGTGTCGTGGTTGGTAACCTACCTGTTGCGCCGCCAAAAGCAGATTGCCGCACGTGAACATCAACAAGCGCAACGTATCTTGCAACTGATGCAGTGGAGTGAAAAGCTTCGTGAGGTGGAAGATCCGCATACCTTGTTGCCACAGCTTGTGCAGTTGGTGCGCGCACTGACCGAGAACTGCCGCAGTGTTGTGTTGGGTTTTCAGGAGCCGGAATTGCCAGCCGGCACCACGCTGAACAAGCTACAGTTTGAAGGTTTTCAGGCTTGCCTGAAAGAGAACAAGGCCTTGGGCAAAAGCACCGGGCGTTATGAAAACCTGGATGACCTCTATCTGCCAATGCGCGGAAAATCAAAAGCCTACGGTGTGTGCCTGTGTTTGGGTGACAATGTTGATCTTGATGGTGCACCGTGGGCAAGGGATGTACAGGCCCTGCTGGATCAAATGGGCTTGGCCTGTGAGCGACGGGAAAATTTGTTGCGCGCGCAAAGTGCCCGTGAATTGGCACAAAACCAGAAAACACGCAGCTTGTTTTTAACGTCGATTGCGCACGACCAGCGCACACCGTTGGCCAGCATCATGACCTCGGCTTCGGCCATTCTTGAGCAGGCTGATCAGTTGTCAAAGGAAGAAATTCGACATTACGCCGAGTTGATTCGCGATGAGTCGGAACAGGTGGCACGCCTTACCGACAACGCGTTGACCCTGGCGCGTTTAAGTGGTGATCAGGTGCAGGTGCCCATGCAACTTGAATCGGTCGAAGACATGGTGGCTGCCGTGTTTCAACGGCTAAGGCAACGCAGGCAACTCCATTTGCCCACTGTGAAAGTTCAGGCGGGGCTGCCACTTTTGAATTGCAATATGGTGTTGGTGGAGCAGATGCTGGACAATCTGATTGACAATGCCATCAAACATTCAGGTGCGCCGCACACGGTCGAGTTGAATGTGACCCGGCGTGAAGGCGAGGTGTTGTTTGATGTGACCGATCGTGGCAAGGGCATGAACGCCGCACAAATTGCGCAGGGTGATCGTTCACGGGGTTTGGGGATTGGTTTGCAGCTTTGCCTGGCTGTGGCGCAAATTCATGCTGGGCGGCTTGTTTTTTCATCGAAGGCAGGTTCGGGTTTGCTGGCCAGTTTTGCTTTGCCTGTTCCTGCTGATCAGGAGTAAGCCGATTCATGGCCATTCGAATTTTATTGATTGAAGACGACCGGGAGCTGGGTAAGGCGCTTCGCAATACCTTGGTCACCGAAGGACATTCGGTATCAACCGCTGCCAGTTTTTCAGAGGCGCAAGCCCTCTTGGCCAATCAATCGGCCGGGCAGGTTTTTGATTTGTTTTTGCTCGATCTGGGTTTGCCTGATGGCGATGGCAGGGAGTTTCTGGACCTTGCGCGCAAGGCAAGCCAGGCACCGGTGATCGTGATTTCAGCCCGGCCGCAGGAGGAAAGCAAAATTGAGCTACTGGATGCTGGGGCAGATGATTATTTGGTCAAGCCATTCAGTGTGGGTGAATTGCTGGCGCGCATTCGCGTTGCACTTCGCCACCGTGGCAATCTGGCCCAGCCTGCCACGCTGCTTTACCAGCGCGATGGCTTGCACATTGATTTGGTGAAACGGGAAATATCCCTGCATGGCCACGATGTGAAGTTGACGCCAACCGAATATGAATTACTCGCCCGCCTTGTTCGAAGTGCGGGGCAGGCAGTAAGCCACCGGCAATTGTTGGCCGATGTGTGGGGTCCGGAATATCTGGAACACACGCAATACACCCGCCTTTATGTGGGGCAGCTGCGCGCAAAAATTGAAAAAAATCCTGCCGACCCGCATTTCATTTTGACTGAAACGGGTGTGGGATATCGCATGTTGTCTGGCGATTAAGTCCTTTCAAATATCCTTATAACTTCCTTACATGTTGCGGTGCATCATCCGGTCTGTGTTTAATCTGCAGGCGCGCTACAACAATGAACAAACCCGATGTGAAAGACAACACCACCAAGGCCGGCCTTGCCACCTTGACCTTGGGTGCCATTGGCGTGGTGTATGGCGACATTGGTACCAGCCCGCTGTACACAGTGAAGGAGGTGTTTGGTGAAAACTCGGGGGTGCCATTGAACCCCGAGAACCTGACTGGTGCCATTTCAGTCATTTTTTGGGCTTTGATGCTGGTGGTCACCTTGAAGTATGTGATCCTGATATTGAAGGCCGACAACCATGGTGAGGGCGGCGGTTTGGCGCTGACCGCCTTGGCATCTGAAGCGGTTCGCAAAAACCCGAAACTGAAAACCGCGTTGTTGTTGGTTGGTGTGTTCGGCGCCACGCTGTTTTACGGCGACAGTGTAATTACGCCAGCCATTTCAGTGCTGGGTGCCATGGAAGGGCTTACGCTGATTACGCCTACCTTGACCCCTTACATCATTCCGCTGAGCGCATTGATTTTGGTCGGTTTGTTTGCCGTGCAACGGTATGGCACTTCAGTGGTGGGCCGGTTTTTCGGGCCGATCATCGTGTTGTGGTTTGTCACGCTAGGCCTGGTGGGTGTGGCCAATATTGTGGATGCACCACAAATTCTGCACGCCTTGAACCCG
Organism: Limnobacter sp.; assembly: GCF_036846585.1. Taxonomy (GTDB): domain Bacteria; phylum Pseudomonadota; class Gammaproteobacteria; order Burkholderiales; family Burkholderiaceae_B; genus Limnobacter. Next base: position 17,172 of record NZ_DAIUBR010000017.1, read on the forward strand.
ATTCACGGTATTCAGTTTGTACTGGACCGTGGCTGGGAACTGTTTGCCGCACTGGGTGCAATTGTGTTGGCATTGACCGGCGCAGAAGCGTTGTACGCTGACATGGGTCACTTTGGCAAAAAGCCGATTCGCCTGGCATGGACCTTTCTTGTGTTTCCGTGTTTGGCCTTGAATTATTTGGGGCAGGGGGCCTTGCTGATTGCGGACCCCAGCGCCATTGAAAATCCGTTTTATCGATCTTTTCCCGATGCATGGGTTATCCCCGTGCTTTGCCTTGCCACCATGGCGGCCATTATTGCTTCGCAGGCGGTTATTTCCGGCGCGTATTCCATGAGCAAGCAGGCCATTCAATTGGGCTTTTTGCCACGCATGAAAATTCACTACACCTCGGCCAAGGAATCTGGACAAATTTACATGCCTGGCGTGAACTGGTTGCTGCTGGCGGGCGTGTTGCTGGCGGTGTTGATGTTCAAAACTTCGTCCAACCTGGCGGGTGCTTATGGCATTGCCGTTACCTTGACCATGTTGATCACCACCACGCTGACGTATTTTGTAATTCGACACAGCTGGGGTTTGCCGGCCTGGTTGTCGGTGGGTGCCACTATCTTTTTTATCTTGATTGATGTGTTGCTGGTGGTGAGCTGTGCATTTAAATTGATGGACGGCGGCTGGTTTCCAATTCTGCTGGGTCTGGCCTTGTTTGTGGTCATGTCGACTTGGTGGCGTGGCCGCAAGTTGTTGATGAAAAGCATTCAGAAAGAAGGCATTGATTTGAACGAATTTTTGCCCACGCTGAATGTGGACCAAATTAACCGCGCGTACCGCACAGCCGTGTACCCGGTGGCTGACCCCGAGAAAGTGCCCATGGCCTTGCTGCACAACTTGAAGCACAACCAGGTGTTGCATGCATCGAATGTGATCTTGACAGTAGTGTTTGAAAGCGTGCCCTGGGTTGGCAACTTGAATCGTGTGGAAGTGAAGTCGCTTAGCCGGGGTTTTTGGCAAGTGACTGTGCGCTATGGTTTTATGAACACGCCCGATATTCCCAAGGCGCTTGAGTTGACCGATGAAATTGGTTTGAAAATTTCACTGTTTGAAACCACTTACTTTTTGAGCCGTGAAACAGTGGTGCCCACTGCAGGTTCAGGCATGGTGCGGTGGCGTGAAAAATTGTTTGCAGCGATGAGTCGCAACGCCGGTGGCGTGGTGGAGTTTTTCAGGTTGCCTTCAAATGCCGTGGTGGAGTTGGGTACCCGGGTTCAGATTTGATAGCGTAAGCGGTGCTGCGCCCGGCCGATATTCTTTCAAGTATGCCGTGCTGTATTAATTCCTGAATGTCGCGCAGGGCGGTGTCGGCCGAACATTTGCCAATGCTTGCCCACTTGCTGGTGCTCAGCTTGCCTTGGAAACCGTCGAGTAGCCGGTTCAATAATTTGATTTGCCGCTCGTTCATGGGTGTGCCGGCCCAGCGCTGCCAGAATTCAGATTTATAAAGCAATTGCCTCAAGGTGTGTTCCGCGCCTTCGATGGCGCTCAGCATGCAACTGAGAAACCAATCAAGCCAGTTGCTGATGTCGAGTGTTCCTTTTTGGGTTTTTTCCAGCATGTCGTAATAGGTTTTGCGCTCAAGTTGAATTTGAGCCGACATGCTGTAAAACCGTTGGCTTGAGTTTTCGGCACGGGCCAAAGCCATATCGCTGACGGCACGCGCAATGCGGCCATTGCCGTCATCAAAGGGGTGAATGGTGACAAACCACAGGTGTGCGATCCCGGCCTTTAACGCAGCATCGTCGTGTTTGTCTTCCTTGAACCAGTTCAGGAAGTCAGTCATTTCGGCGTTGACCCAAGCTGCTGGGGGTGCTTGGTAGTGTACTTTCTGGCGGTGTAGTGGTCCTGAAACAACTTGCATTGCGCCGTGTGCATCGTCTCGCCAGTTGGCTACCCTGATTTTGTTCAAGCCGCTGTAGCCAGTTGGAAATAGTGCCGCGTGCCAACTGAATAATCGCTTTTTTGTGAGTGGCTTGTTGTAGTTTTGCGTGGCGTCCAACACCATGTCAACTACCCCGTCGACATGGCGGTCAGCGGGTGCAAGGGCACCAATGTCCAGCCCCAGGCGGCGGGCAAGCGAAGAACGGACTTTGTCTGCGTTCAGGTTTTCACCCTCAATTTCACTGGATTTAATGACATCTTCTGTCAGTACTTGAAATGTCGCGTGGTCGCGTGCTTGAATGCCAAGGCCCTGCATGCGCCCCTGTAGTCGACCCTGTGCCTGATTCACCAAGGCGAGCAACGGCAGCAGCCGCTTTAGGTCATATGTCCAGAAGGGCCACTTGGTTTGCTGCCAGATATAGGTTTTTTCTCCGCATTTCATGCGGTGATTATGCTGCCCATTCACCGCAAGGTCAATTGATGTGTGGGTTAGCCCCATTCAAAGCACATGATTTATAATTGGGCCCATGAATCCTGACGATTTACAAAAGCTTGTGACCATGAAAATGCCGTTTGGTAAACACCAAGGCAAGTTGCTTGCTGATTTGCCCGGCAATTACCTGAACTGGTTTGCGCGCGAAGGTTTTCCGAAAGGTGAAATTGGTCGTTTGCTGGCCTTGATGCAGGAAATTGACCACAACGGTTTAAGCCACTTGCTCAAACCACTTCGCGATACAACTTCAAATTGAACGCAGCACCACATGCCTGAACCTACCCCTTTGTGTGTTGCCATTGTTGGCGGTGGCCCGGCGGGCCTGATGGCGGCCGAGGTGTTAAGCGATGCTGGCGTGCAGGTGGATGTGTTTGATGCCATGCCATCGTTTGGGCGCAAGTTTTTGCTGGCCGGTATTGGCGGTTTGAATATTACCCACAGCGAAGATTATTCCCGCTTCTGCACCCGCTATGCGGACAGGCAAATTGCTTTGCAAACCACACTTGATTTGATGACACCCGAGAAGTTGCGCGAATGGGTGCATGCCCTCGGTGTTGAAACATTCGTGGGCACTTCCGGCCGGGTGTTTCCCAAGGAAATGAAGGCCGCACCGTTGTTGCGTGCATGGTTGCACCGCTTGCGTAGCAAGGGCGTTCGCATGCATGTGCGCCACAAATGGCAAGGTTGGGGCGATCTGGGGCAATTGCAATTTGCTACACCCAAAGGTGATGTTGAAATTTCACCGCGCGCCACGGTGTTGGCGCTCGGTGGCGCAAGCTGGCCCAAGTTGGGTTCTGATGGTGCCTGGGTGCCTTGGCTACTTGGGCAGGGCGTTGAAGTGGCACCCCTTGAAAGTGCGAACTGTGGGTTTGAAGTGAACTGGAGCGATTACCTGCGCGAGAAGTTTGCAGGCGCACCTTTGAAATCGGTGGCTTTGCAGTTCACGGATTTACAAGGCCGGGAAACCGAACGGCCAGGCGAAATGGTGATTGGCCAGCATGGTGTGGAAGGCAGTTTGGTTTATGCCTTCTCTCGCGAAATTCGCCAACGCTTGAATGCACATGGCAGTGCAACTTTCACGCTCGATTTGTTGCCAGGGCGAAGTGCTGATCGCATTCGAAATGAACTGGCCGGGCTAGCCCGCAGCAGCCAATCCATGTCGGCTTACTTCAAAAGCAAGCTTGGAATTTCAGGTGTGAAGTTGGCTTTGTTGCATGAAGTGATGAGCAAAGAAGATTTCCGGAATGGTGAAAAGCTGCTTGCAACCATCAAGGCACTGCCCATCACAGTGCACGGCGTTCGGCCGATTGACGAAGCGATCAGCACCGCTGGTGGCGTTCGTTTTGAAAGCATGAACAGCAACTACATGTTGACGAGAAAACCAGGCACTTTTGTGGCCGGTGAAATGCTGGATTGGGAAGCACCCACCGGGGGTTATTTGCTGACAGCCTGTTTTGCAAGCGGTATGGCTGCGGGGCAGGGGGTGGTGAATTGGTTGAAGGAAAGGGTTTGATTCCGGTTTGTTACCACTGCTTCAGGCGCTTTCTTTTAAGGTTACCCAATGTGTGCTGTTTCCTATAAATCAAAATTGAATGTGCTGTTTTCAAGTACGTTGTTCGGGAAATAACTCAGTTCCGATTTCCTCAATGGCAAGTGGGGGAATTTGGCTGTAGACAGTTCAATCACCGCTTGCGCTTGGAATGAATCACGCGATCTTTTTTCGGCTTCTCGCCCCGCTTGCGTGGATATCCATTTTTTGTGAACTGCAAAGGCTCTTGGGTCTGGGCAAACCATTTTCGCTGGCATGCCCGATGTGTCTACAACAATAGAACTAAATCGCTGGGAGGAGAGCAACCATTCAAGGTTGGGTACTTCCACAGGATTTAAGTCATTCTCGGAGGATTCCTGTAACGCATCTTTTTTCCACGGCGGATTTAACGCAGGTTTGATCAGATCGACCATAAAGCCTTGATCGTTGGCTGCTGTGTAAGTTTGAGTGCGTAATTTTTTGAAGGTTTTATCAGCCTTGCACAAAAGGCCAAGAATGCCAGATTCCGCAATTGCAGGGTCTGTAATCATCAGCTTGAGTTGTTTGCGTGAATCGATCAGCAAATCAACGTCGGCGGTGGCCAGCATTTCAGAATCAAATTGTACGCCTGCCGCAGCTTCGTAGGCATAAAGGGCGTGCGTACCCACCACCATAATGTGTTCGCCCAATAGTTTTTCATCATCAAGTTTGCGCAAAATTTTCCCTACAATTGCAGGTAATCTTCCCAAATCTGCAGCTTTGGCCATTCCTGACATGCGTGAAAGTGAGGATTTCAAGGTTTCCAGGCGTTCTTGTGCTTGGGCTTTTCCCGAGGTGAAGTTTTCGAAAATTTTCACTTTTTCAGTGTCTTTTTTTCCGAGTGATTTTTCTGTTCCGCGACTATCCAGTACTCTGATCAGGTAAATGCCCGAGTCGGTTGTTTTCCATTTCATCGAGCCTTTAAAACGTGCCAAATCTTCTTTTGCATCAAGGAAAGTTTGGTAAGTTTGGCGAATGTCAGTTAAAAATCTAATTTGATTGTTGTCTAACTCTTTGTATTTCATAATTTTTCCTTTGTTTTTGGAATTTTGATTGTTTTTAAAGGAAAAGTAAAGAAGATCAATTCTTTCAGGCAAGTGCCAGACAGTTTTTTATCACTTCCTTCTGTTAGTCTGGTTTGGCTCGCAAGAAGCAAAAAAGACCAGAAACACATGGAGACAAAATTAATGAACAACTTCAACGGCAAAACAGCCGTGATCACCGGGGCGGCCAGTGGTATTGGCTTTGCCTTGGCCAAACAGGCAGCGGCACAGGGCATGAATGTGGTGCTGACTGATATCGATGAAGCTGCACTGAACAAGGCCATCGAACAACTGGATTTGCCTGCCAACCGCGTGTTGGCTGTTCGTACCGATGTACGCCATGCAGCGGAAATCAAGGCGCTGGCCGATGCCGCTTATCAGCAATTCAATGAAGTTCATTTGCTGTTCAACAACGCAGGTGTGGCTTTGGCGCGTACCACCTGGGAACACACAGTGGCCGATTGGGAATGGGTTTTGCAGGTAAACCTGTGGAGTGTGGTGCACGGCATTTCTGAATTCTTGCCGCGCATGCAGGCACAAGGTGGGCCAGCGCACATCGTGAACACGGCTTCAGTGGCCGGCCTTGTTTCCAACCCTGGCATGGCGGCGTACAACGTCAGCAAACACGGTGTGGTTACGTTGAGTGAAACCTTGAGCCTTGAACTGCAAATGACCCAATCGCCAGTGGGTGTTTCCTTGCTGTGCCCGGCCTGGGTGCCCACGGGCATTGGCAATTCTGAACGCAATCGCCCCGACGATGTGGCGCAAACAAACCCAATCGAAGGCCTGACTGCGCAACTGAACAAACGCATTGGCAAGGCAATTGCCAGCGGGCAGCTAACAGCGGATGACATGGCTGTGGAAACTTTCAACGCGATTGCTGAAAAGCGGTTTTACGTGATTCCGCACAACTACATGTTCCCGGTGATTGAAACCCGCATGAAAGAAATTCTGACGAAGCAAAACCCCACGCTGCCCAAATAAAACCCAAAACCTAAAATAACCGGAGACAAAACAATGAAAGCATTGCTGTGCAAAACTTTGGGCCTGCCCGACACTTTGGTGTACGAGGAAACTGCCGACCCGCAGGCAGGTCCTGGCCAGGTGGTAGTTGACATGAAAGCGGCAGGCGTGAATTTTCCGGACGCGCTGATTATTCAAGGCAAGTACCAGTTCAAGCCTGCTTTACCGTTTGCACCAGGCGCCGAGCTTGCGGGGGTGGTGTCGCAACTGGGCGAAGGCGTGAAGAATGTGAAAGTAGGTGACCGCGTGATCGGCGCTTGCTCGCATGGTGCGTTCGCTGAAAAAGTGGTGGTGCAGGCCAAGCAAATTATTCCCATGCCTGCTGCCATCAGCTTCGAAACCGCGGCCTCGTTCACCTTGGCCTATGGTACTTCTTACCATGCGCTGAAAGGCCGCGCGCAGTTGAAGGCGGGTGAAACCCTGCTGGTTCTGGGTGCCGCGGGTGGCGTGGGTTTGGCTGCCATTCAAATTGCGAAGGCCTTGGGCGCAAGGGTAATTGCGGCTGCATCCACTGCGGAAAAGCTGGCCATTTGCAAAGAAAATGGTGCCGATGAATTGATCAATTACAGCAGCGAAGACTTGCGTGAACGCGTGAAGGAGTTGACTGGTGGCAAAGGGCCGAATGTGATTTTTGACCCGGTAGGCGGCAAGTTTGCCGAACCCGCATTTCGAAGCATTGGCTGGAATGGCCGTTACTTGGTGATCGGTTTTGCAGACGGCGAAATTCCAAGCATTCCACTGAATTTGCCTTTGCTCAAAGGCGCATCGATTGTGGGTGTGTTTTGGGGTGAGTTTGTGAGCCGCCAATTGTTCGATTTCATCAAAGACCTGGGTGAAATGTTTGCGCTGATTGAACAGGGCAAGTTAAAGCCATTGGTGTCTAAAACCTACCCGCTTGCGCAGGGTGCGCAGGCCCTGCAAGATTTGCTTGATCGAAAAGTGGTGGGCAAGGTGGTGATCACCTCAACCTGACGCTACTGTGGCCCGATCAAGCCCTGCGCTTGCAGGGTGTCGTCAATCAACTCCAGGCGAAGCAGGGGGTTGTCCAGTGCCAGCAGTTGAAGCTTTGTGGGTTTGTCCAGCGGCAGCAGTTCACACCAGCGGTTGGCCACCCAGCCACAGTCCATCAGGCGGTAAGGTTTGCGAAAGGGCCGTTGTTGTTCTGAAATGCCTTTGTCGTCGATCGATTCAATCAATTCAGCCAAGGCATTTGCTGCGCCCTGCAGGTGGTCTGGAATTTCTATCACTGGGTCTGCGGGCAAGGTTTGAATCTCGCCCACCCACAAACCGTTTTTTTCTTGTGTGGCCGACTGCAATTTAAAACGCAGTGTCCCGATTGTGGAAATTTCCATCAATGTGGGCGTGACAAAATCGTGCTGGTCAATTTTCACCAGTGTGCCAATTTTGGCCAGCTGAACTTTTTCTTCAGGCCGACGCACTTCTGTTCCATCCAGCAGGCTGACCACACCAAAAGGCGTGCCATCGCGCAGGCATTTCTTCATCAGGTCAAGGTAACGTACCTCGAAAATTTGAAGGTTCAAGATACCTTGTGGATACAACACTGTGGTGAGCGGGAAAAGGGGCGTGGCCGCGTCAGGCATCATCAACTTCCTTGAGTAAAACGATGGTAAGTGCCTACAGCATATCAACCCAAGGCGTTCAATGCCATCTCCAGGCTCAGTGCCAGCAAGGTAAGTCCCATCAACATGCGCTGCGCCAAAAGCCAGCTTGGTTTGCGAGCCAGAAACCGGGCCATGCTGCCGGAAAATATGGCCATGCACGCGTTCGCCAGTGCGAACATGGAAATTAACAATCCACCATAAAGCAACGATTGCTGCAGCACCTGGCCTTGCGTTTCATCAATGAATTGCGGCAGCAGGGTGAGAAATATCAACGCCAGCTTGGGGTTCAGCAAGCTGGTGGTGGCTCCCATGGCAAACAATTTTCCAGCCGCTTCTTGTGGCAGTTGATCGCGAATTTCCAAAGGTGAACGGCCGCCGGGGCGAACCGCATTCCAGCCCAGCCAAGCCATGTACAGTGCGCCACAGGCACTGAGAATTTGCGCGGCATGGGCTTGGGTTTTGAAGAACGCGGTAATGCCGAATGCTGCGCCAAACAGGTAGAACAGATAACCCACGATGACACCACCCAGTGAAGTCAGCCCGGCGCGTCGCCCCTGCGCAATGGAACGTGAGATGACGTAAATCATGTTTGGCCCGGGGGTGATGGACAACAAACCACCAACCACCAGAAATGCATAAAGTGAGCTTGTGTCCTGCATTTCATTCAATCTCGTTTTGATTGTTCAACTGTGGTGCGAATTATTCATGCTTGGCAAGGTTTCGTAAAACGAATTAAACTGAATTAATTATTCAGAAAAACTGATGAAATGAAAAAACTTGATCTGGATTCCTTGACCATGCTGGTCGCTGTTGCAGATTCCGGAAGTTTTGCGGCGGGTGCCATGCAGGTGCACCGTTCGCCCTCGGCGGTCAGCATGCAAATCAAGGGGTTGGAAACATTGCTGGGCAAGGCCTTGTTTGTGCGTGACACCCGCAATCTGGAACTGACTGCAGAGGGCCACACCTTGCTGGGTTACGCCCGCCAGATGTTGGCCCTGCGTGATGAAGCGTTCGCGGAAATAACCCGGCCTGAAGTCAAGGGACGTGTCAGCATTGGCGTGCCCGACGACTATGCATCTTCTTTGTTGCCACCCGTGCTTCGCAAGTTTTCTGCCACGTACCCGCGCGTTGAAATTCAGGTGGTGGGGCGGCCCAGTCATGAAATTGCACGGATGGTCAAAGACAACACAGTTGATTTGGCCTGCATTACCCGTACAAAAGGTTGCCCCGGTCAGTTGATTCGCATGGAACCCCTTGTGTGGGCGGGCTCATCCAGCAACAAAATGATCTGGAAAGAACGCCCGTTGCCCATTGCCGTATTTGGGCAGGGCAGCACTGCACGCGCGCACGCATTGAAGGCTTTGCAGCAGGCCAAAATTCCCTATCGCATGTCGTATGAAAGCCCGGCCGTTCAAGGCTTGGTCAGCATGGTCGATGCTGGGCTTGCGATTGCACCACTGGCCAAATGTGGCATGCCATCGCATTTAATTCAGCTTGGAACCGCAGAGGGGCTTCCTCCCCTTCAGCCTGTTGAAGTGGTGTTGTCTCGAAGTGCCAAATCAAAACGCCCGCCTTGCGATTACCTGGCGGAGTTGCTGGTGCAGGAGCTGGCCAATTGAATGCCTGCTTGAATCTGTAAGTCACACCATGCAGTATCAGTTCCTGTTCTTGATCAACTTGGGTTTTTATGAAAATTCACCACCTGAATTGCGGCACTATGTGCCCGGTGTGCAAGCGTTTGATCAACGGCAACGGTGGTTTTTTTGAACGGGCGAACATGGTGAGCCACTGCCTGCTGGTTGAAAGTCAACAGGGCTTGATTCTTGTAGACACCGGTGTTGGTACAGTTGATGTTCGCGAACCCCAAAGACGTTTGGGTGCGGGTTTTGTGGTCATGACGGCACCCCTGCTGAACATGAGCGAAACCGCACTTGAACAGATCAAGGGGCGTGGGTTCAAGCCCAGCGATGTAAAGCACATTGTGCCCACGCATCTTGATTTGGACCATGCAGGTGGTTTGAGCGATTTCCCCGAAGCTGCGGTTCATGTGTTTGAAGCGGAGCATCGCCATGCAATCAACCCCAGTTTGCGCGATTCACTTCGGTTCAGAAAAGCCCAGTTCGAGCATGGCCCCAGGTGGACAATCCATTCAGAAACTGTGGAGGCTTGGTATGGCTTTCAAGCTATTCGTCCAATTGAAGGTGTTGACCTGTTGATGGTGCCCTTGATTGGGCACACGCGTGGCCATGTGGGCGTGGCGGTGAAGCAGGGCCGCAAGTGGTTATTGCACTGTGGCGATGCTTATTTTCATCGCAGTGAAGTGACATTGAAACACGCTGAACCCATGCCGGCTGGCTTGGCCTTTTTCGAGAAACTTGTACAAACCTTGCCTGCGGAACGAAAAGCCACGCAAGTGCGTTTAAGGGAACTGGTGAAAAAAAATGGCAATGAAGTGGAGCTGTTTTGCGCGCACGATCCCGTTGAGTTTGAACGGTATTGTTGACTGAAAAAGTGGCCATTGAAAAAGGCCGGGCTTTTTCAATGGCCTTTCTGTTTTAAGTGTTTTTAATGGCAGTGATAGGGCACTGACTTGTTGTGACAGCCCTTTCGGTCCAGGCCACCACTGTGTTCAGGTGCATCTACTGCATGTCCATTTTCATCGTGAGTGTGTCCCGCAAAAAAATCGACCGGTGCGTGCCCGTCCCCAATAAACGCATAGGCAGCCGTAGTAACAACAATGCCCACTACACCAACAATCAACATCAGTCTTTTTGATTTCATGTCTCTTTCTCCGGTCTTGTTGACCTTGATTTTTATGAATAGAAACAAGCCCCGACTAATTCAGGGTCACATCAAACCGATAATTATACAAGCAGTAATTTACTGGCCTTTCATTTTCCGCACTGCCGCCAGTTGCGCCTGCAGTGCATCAATGCGCTGGTGGTTGTCCTCTGAACCAATGTAGCTTCTGAACAGCCATTCCTGTGTGCGCATGGACATATCCAGGTCCTGGTTCAGCACCACGTTGGAAAGCCGCTTGGTTTCAGCCAGGCAAGCCCGGTCGTACTGGGCCATGTCGCGCGCAATTTGCGCAACCGATGACAGCAGTTCGCCTTCCGGAAACACTTTGCTGACATAACCCATGCGCTCGGCTTCCGCTGCATCGTAAATGCGCCCAGTCAATGCTACTTCCTTGGCGCGGCCCATGCCGATGATGCGCCACAGCGGGTCCATGATGGGGGTAAGTGACAGCACAATTTCACGTTGACCAAACTTGGCGCGTGTGGAGGCATAGCGAATGTCGCACATCATGGTCAAGTCAAATCCACCTGCAATGGCCGCACCGCCCACGGCGCAAATAACGGGTTGCTCGCAAAACAGAATGGCGCGGTATGCGCGGTGAAACAGGGCGGTGTAGGCTTCGTTGTTTACTTTCTCAAGTTTGCGGATTTCATTCAAATCGAAACCGGCCGAGAAGTAGCGTTCGCCACCAGTGAACACGATCACATTCACGTCTTGCCGTGCACCCAGCGCATTGAACATGTGGGTCACTTCGTCCAGCACATCGGGTGCAAGTGCATTGCCTTTGTCGGGGCGGTTAATGGTCACTGTGGCCACTTGGTGGGCCACTTCAAGATTCAGGTACTGAAAATTCATTCTCATTTCCATGCGTTGTTGGTGACTTTGACAACAAAGAAACCTTGGTAACCATCGGTGTACCAGATTTCCTTGCGTTCGGGTACGAAAGCGGGGCTGGACATGGCCCAGTTGCTGGCTGGTGCAGGCTGCGTTAGCATGCGGTCTTTGACCGGGGCATTGAAGTAGGCCACTTCCACGGGGCGCTCGGGGTTGCGTATGTCGAAAATCCGCAAGCCCGACAAAATCATGCTGCAAGCCACAATGGTGGGGTCGATGCGTGTGGGCACGTTGCAATAATGCCCGGCGTAACCGCCTGTCGCATTTTGTGCGCCGGGGTCGTTGGCAATTTCTTCACGGTTGGCCTGGTTGTGCACCGCCAGGCGCAGGTTGGAAACAACAGTGGGTTTTGATTCATCCGAAATGTCGATGACGCGTGCTGCGCCCACCAGCGGGCCGTTTGCAGACACGATGAGCCCGCCACCACCTGTGGCGTATTCGTCCACTTCAATCACATAGGGTTTGCCTTTGATGGTCACCGGAATGGCATTTTGTGGAATGCTGACCGTGTCCCAGGACAAGGTGGAAATTTCTCGAACTTGCGGGTCGGTCTTTCGGGCCTGAATTTCAGAAACGTCCAGCACTATCATGCCCGAGGGGTCGCCCAGGCTGGCCACGTAGGCACGGTTGCCGTCCGCACTGATCGACAGGCCGTGCGATGAATACTGACCGCTCCACAAGGGGCGTGGAATGCTGGGGTTGGAAATGTCCAGCGCCACTAGGGTGGAGGTAGATGGCGATGCTGAATAGAACGTTTTTCCATCGGGCGACAAGCCGCTTTCATGCCCAAATACACCCAGTGGTGTCGACGATTTCAACACCGGCGTGCGGCAGTCCTCAGACACGTCGTAAATGTCTACAACACCCGGCCCGAAAGCCGGATTGCCTAGCACGGCGGCCAGTACACCGCCTTCCTGGCTCAGCACCAGCGATTCATGCGGAGACAACATGGCAGGTGTCAGCAACCGGGCTGTGCGCACGGGCTGGGTGGGGTCGCTCATGTCGAACACATTCACGCCTGCTTCGCGGTCCAGAAGGTTGGTGGGGTACAGCAGGGTGCTGTCGTAGTAGGCGCAATCGCGGCCTGCCTTGTCGCGGTAGCGTTCAACCTTGAAGCCGCCCACAGTACCGATCACCGTTTCTGGCGAGAACGAACCCACAAGTTCGGTGTTGCAGGTAAAGCCCACAGCAGCCAGCCCAGCGTCATGGTCGGCCTGCGACACACGGCCTTGCATGCCGGTTTCCTGGCGGGAACCGGGGCCACATCGCCCCTGTGGCGTGGCGGAAATGTTCACGCCATCCACCGCCTGACTTGATGTGGTTCGGGTGCTGGTGTTTGGGCCGCTGCCCGATTCAGATCCGCCAAGGCAGCCCGCGATCAAGGTGGGCAACAGCAAGGCCGACAGGGAAACGCAGATGGTTTTTTTCAACATGATTGGGAATGTCTCCGGTTCAGGAATTGTCGAGTTGTTTTAATTTCATGTGCATCCAGCCAATTTCAGTGCCTTGCTCGCGGATCATGCTGACCGCCAAGCCTTTCACCAGGTTTGAATGGCCATTGCGTTGTGTAAACCAGGCCATGGACAGGGCCGCTTGGTGGTGTGCAATCATTAATTCAAGAAATAACTTTTCTTGTGCACGACCATTTGATTGTCGAAGTTGTTCCAATTGTTGCGGGGTGGCTGCGCCAGCCATGGCACCGCCTTCGGCCTTGCAGCGGGCCTGAAACAATTGATCATCCAGGTGCTTTACGTGTGTTGCTTCTTCCACCCAGCGCATGGGCGGGCCATCCACCATCACCGGGGAATTCCATGCGGTAAGCCAACCCTCCATCAAGCCCATTTCATGGGTTTGTTTCATGACGATTGACTGGGCAAGGGCTTGAATTTCTGGTGACGTGTTGGTGCGCATGACCATGGCCATCTGAATGGCCTGTGCATGGTGCAGCAACATGCTGCGCGTAAAGCCAGCGTCAACTGGTTCCAAGGTGTTTCTGGATTGTTCAGTCGCATACGACAGGCCGATTGTCAGGCAAATTGCCAAGCCAATGGCAAACAACACAGCCGCGAAAAAGCGGTGTGACAAAGGATTTCCCGGGATTTGCATGTCTCGTGCAGTGTTATGTCTATAACACTTCTACTTCCAGCAGGCTGTGCTGGATTCAGGGTGTGCTGCTTTTAGAAACCCTGCGACAGGTTGCGGGTAATGTCAGCGGCAGACGCCTCAACACAGGTGCTGGCGTTTTGGCCTGCCCACAACGGTGAAAAATCGCCCGAACCTTGTGCCTCGGCCTTGGCACGCAAGGGCGTTATGCCCGGGGTGGCCAGGGGAAACTCGGGCGGAAATTCAGAGATCGCGCCCAATTCCCGCATGATGCGGTTCACAATGCCGCGCGCAGGCCTGCCACTGAACAGGTTGGTCAGTGCGGTGTGCCTTGCTGCGTCACTTTTCAAAGCACGGCGGTGAATGGCACTGGTGCTGCATTCATTGGCCAGCATGTAAGCAGTGCCCACTTGTACGGCACTGGCACCCAATGCCATGGCCGCGGCCACACCTTGTGCATCGGCAATGCCGCCTGCAGCAATCACGGGTATGTTCACAGCCTTCACCACTTGGGGCAGCAGGGCGAATGTGCCCATTTGCAGGGCCAAATCATGGTTCAGAAAATGCCCGCGGTGGCCGCCAGCTTCCAGCCCTTGCGCGATGATGAAATCGCAGCCATGCGCCTCAAGCCATATCGCTTCATCTACCGTGGTGGCTGACGAAATAATTTTTGCACCCATTGCTTTCACGCGCTGCAGCAAGTCGGGTTTTGGCAAACCAAAATGAAAACTGACAAAAGGTGGTTTGAATTCTTCAAGCAGTTCGGCTGATTCCGCATTGAATGGGGTACGCCCCTGGCCGCTTGGAAATTCATCAATGTTCAAACCGAATTCGCGGTAGTAGGGCGCCAGTGCGTTTTTCCAGGTCTGGTTGCGCGCAGAATCTATTTCCGGTGGTGTGTGTGCAAAGAAGTTAACGTTGTAGGGTTTGCTGGTACCGGCTTCAATGGCTTGTAGTTCAACCCGAAGTTGATCCCGGGTCAGCATGGCGCAAGGCAGGGAACCCAGCCCACCAGCATTGCTGACTGCAATGCACAGCGCGCTGGTTTGCACACCCGCCATGGGTGCCTGCACAAGCGGGTATTGTGTGTTCAAAATCAATCTTTCAATTCCAGGGCACGGTTCAGGCTAAGCGCAGCCAGTGAACCCACTGCACCTGAAAGCAGGTACAGGCTGACATATTCCAGACCAAAGTGGGCAGCTAGGCCCAGCGCCACCAGCGGCGCAAAACCGGCACCCACCAGCCAAGCCAAATCAGCTGTCAACGCAGCGCCCATGTAACGGTACTTCGCCTTGAAGTTTGCCGTAACCGCACCTGCTGCCTGGCCATACGACAAGCCCAGCAGCACAAAACCGATCAAAATGAAGGCGGTTTGACCGTCATCGCCGCCACCCATCATGTGGGGAACAAAGAAGCTGAACAGCGCGATCATGATGGCCAAAAAGCCCAGCGTGTTGCGGCGGCCCAAGCGGTCTGCAATCACGCCGCTTAACACCACCGAACCGGCAGCCAGTACCGCACCTGCCATTTGAATGATTAGAAACTCAGGAATAGAGCGCTCGGAATTCAATGCAATCCACGACAGGGGGAACACAGTGACAACATGGAACAGGGCGTAGCTGGCCAAAGCAGCCAAGGCACCCACCAAAATGTTGTGCCCTTGCGAACCCATGATTTCAACCACTTTTACTGGCTGTAGTTCACGCTCTTCCAGCAGGCGGGCATATTCATTGGTGGCCACCAAACGCAGGCGGGCAAACAAAGCCACCACGTTGATTGCAAACGCCACATAGAAGGGATAACGCCAACCCCAGGTTAAAAAGTCGTCGCTCGACAAGGCATACAACAAGTAGGCAAAAAGACCCGCGGCAATGATGAAACCGACGGGCGCACCCAGTTGGCCCAACATGGCGTACCAGCCACGCTTGTTTTCTGGTGCATTCAGGGCCAGCAGTGATGGCAGTCCGTCCCATGAACCGCCCAAGGCCAAGCCCTGACCAATTCGCAGAATCGACAACAGCACAATGGCACCCACGCCCAAGGTTGCGTAACTGGGCAAGAACGCCATGCCGGCGGTTGAAATGCCCAGCATGAACAGGGCCACAGTCAGTTTTGTTTCGCGACCGAATTTTTGCTGCACTTTCATCAATGCGACCGTGCCGAAGGGGCGGGCGATGAAGGCGAACGAGAAAACAATGAATGAATACAGTGTGGCGGTCAGTGGGTCTTCGAACGGAAAAAATACCGTTGGAAATACCAGCACGGACGCAATCGCGTACACGAAAAAATCGAAATATTCGGAGGCGCGCCCAATGACCACCCCAATGGCGATTTCACCGGGGGATACATTGCTGTTGCTGCCATGGTGGCCCGGTGTGGTCACGTCCTGTTCTGCGTGGATGGTGCTAATGCCGGACATTTGTAGTTCTCCTCGAATCTTTGCGTGTTCCAATATTATTTTTGTTTTCAATAGCTTGAAAGTGTTATTTGTCAACTGGGACAATATGTCCAATGCCCAGTGGCAGCCCACGTCAGTAAATTAGCATGGAATTCACTTGTAACCATGCTGGATATTATGTTCAAGCCATTGAAACGCAGTCTTTTGTTGCTGGTGCCGCTGTTCCTGCTGGCGGGGTGCAACACCATCGTGATGAATCCGTCGGGCGACATCGCGTCGCAGCAGGCAGATTTGATCGTGTTGTCCACGGTATTGATGTTGATCATCATTGTGCCGGTCATTTTTCTAACCTGCTTTTTTGCGTGGAAATACCGCCAAGCCAATACGCAGGCTGAATATGACCCTGAATGGGACCACTCCACCAAACTGGAACTGGTTATTTGGGGCGCACCGTTGTTGATCATTATTGTGCTTGGCCTGGTGACCTGGGTCAGCACGCACAAGCTTGACCCGTATCGCCCGCTCGATCGAATCAATGCAAGCACCTTGTTGTCGCCTGACCACAAACCACTGGTAGTGCAGGTGGTGGCGCTGGACTGGAAGTGGCTGTTCATTTATCCCGAACAGGGCATTGCCACAGTCAATGAACTGGTGACTCCGGTCAATGTGCCTGTTCGTTTCAAGATCACATCCAGCACAGTAATGAATTCTTTCTACATTCCTGCGCTGGCGGGGCAAATTTACGCGATGCCCGGCATGGAAACCACGCTGAACGCGGTGATCAACGAAGAAGGGCAGTGGGAAGGTTTCTCGGCCAACTACAGTGGTTCAGGTTTTTCCCACATGCGCTTCAAGTACGAAGGGGTAAGCGAGGACGAATTTGAAGGTTGGGTGCTCCGCAACAAATCGTACGGCAAGTCACTTGGCCGTGCTGAATATTTGCAGCTTGAACAGCCCACCACCAAACACCCTGTGATGAGATTTAAAGACGTGACGCCCGACTTGTTCCACGCCATTGTGAATCGCTGTGTGGTGGAAGGTTCGGTGTGTATGGACACCCAAATGATGGCCGATTCAATGCGCAACCGCAGCGATTTGTCTGCCGATGAGTTGGCAATTTTGATCAACGACGCCATGTGCCGCATTGCTCCAAATGCCGATGCACTCCCAATCATGACTTCAGCAAAGAAGAATGGCTATGACTCAGTATCCAATTGAAACAAGCCCGATTTTCGGGCGCCTTACCTTGAACGCAATTCCCTACCACGACCCCATCATCATGGGCACATTCGTGATGGTGGTGCTGGGTGGTCTGGGTGTGTTGGCACTTGTTCACAAACACCGCCTGTGGAGCACCTTGTGGAACGACTGGTTCACCAGCATTGATCACAAGAAGATCGGCATCATGTACATGGTGCTGGGTTTGATCATGTTGCTGCGCGGCTTTGCCGACGCCATCATGATGCGTGCACACCAGGCGCTGGCATTCAACGGAAATGAAGGTTTTTTGCCGCCGCATCACTACGATCAAATTTTCACGGCCCACGGCGTGATCATGATTTTCTTCGTGGCCATGCCCTTGGTCACGGGCTTGATGAACTACCTCGTGCCCCTGCAAATCGGTGCACGCGATGTGGCATTCCCTTTCCTGAACAACTTCAGCTTCTGGATGACCACATTCGGCGCGGTGTTGATCATGGCTTCGCTGTTCATTGGTGAATTTGCAACCACTGGCTGGCTGGCTTACCCGCCGTTGTCAGGCATCCTGAGCAGCCCGTACGTGGGGGTTGATTACTACATCTGGGCGCTTCAAATTGCCGGGGTGGGTACGCTGCTTTCCGGTGTGAACCTGGTGGTGACCATTGTAAAAATGCGTGCCCCAGGCATGAGCTTGATGAAAATGCCCATATTTACATGGACATCGCTGTGTACCAACGTGTTGATCGTGGCCGCATTCCCTGTGCTGACCGCCGTGTTGGGCATGTTGACCATGGACCGTTATCTGGGCACCAACTTCTTCACGAACGATCTTGGCGGCAACTCCATGATGTACGTGAACCTGATCTGGATCTGGGGCCACCCCGAGGTTTATATCTTGATCCTGCCGCTGTTTGGCGTGTTCTCTGAAGTTGTGTCCACGTTCAGCCGCAAACGCCTGTTTGGTTACAGCTCCATGGTGTACGCCACCGTGGTGATTACAATCCTTTCCTACCTGGTGTGGTTGCACCACTTCTTCACCATGGGCAGTGGGGCCAGCGTGAACTCGTTCTTCGGGATCACCACCATGATTATTTCCATCCCCACCGGGGCGAAAATTTTCAACTGGCTGTTCACCATGTACAAGGGCAAGATCCGCTTTGAATTGCCCATGATGTGGACCATCGCATTCATGATCACTTTCGTGATTGGTGGCATGACCGGTGTGCTGCTGGCAGTGCCGCCTGCCGACTTTGTGTTGCACAACAGCCTGTTCCTGATTGCGCACTTCCACAACGTGATTATTGGTGGTGTGTTGTTCGGCTTGTTTGCCGGCATCAACTTCTGGTTCCCCAAAGCTGTTGGCTTTAAGCTGGATGAATTCTGGGGCAAGGTGTCGTTCTGGTTCTGGGTCATCGGTTTCTACTTCGCCTTCATGCCGCTGTATGTGTTGGGCTTGATGGGCGTAACCCGCCGGGTCAGCCAGTTTGAAGACCCAACCTTGCAAATCTGGTTCCAGATTGCTGCCTTGGGTGCCGCCATGATTGCCGTGGGCATTGCGGCCATGATCATGCAGTTCTATGTCAGCTTCCGTGACCGTGAAAAGCTGCGCGACACCACAGGCGACCCTTGGGATGGCCGCACGCTGGAATGGGCCACTTCAAGCCCACCCGCAGACTACAACTTCGCTTTCACGCCCGTTGTGTACGACACCGATGCCTGGGCTGACATGAAGAAGAATGGCTACAAGCGCCCATTGAGCGGTTTTGTCGACATTCACATGCCCAAGAACACGGCTGCCGGCTTCATTATTTCGGCCATCAGTGCGGTGATAGGTTTTGCCTTGATCTGGCACATCTGGTGGCTGGCCGCCGGTGCAAGTGCTGCCTTGGTGGCGGCTGTGATCGCGCACACATTCAATTACAAGCGCGACTTTTACATCAAGGCCGATGAAGTGGCCCGCGCTGAAGCCGCACGTACCCAATTGGAGCAAGCCCATGTCTGACTTATTGATGAATGCAGCCATGAATGCATCCACTGACACCAGTTCACGTTACTACGTGAAGGGGCATCATCCGAAAAACGGATCGCTACTGGGTTTCTGGATTTACCTGATGAGCGATTGCCTGATTTTCGCTTGCCTGTTTGCAACCTATGCGGTGATTGGTCGCAACTACGCCGGTGGCCCAACCGGTGCTGAAATTTTTGACCTGAACCTGGTGGCTTTGAACACCGCGTTTTTGTTGCTCAGTTCGATCACCTATGGCGTGGCCATGGTAGGTGCGCAAAACCGGAATTTGAAAAGAACCCTGGTTTGGCTGGGCATCACCGGTGTATTGGGTGTGGCGTTTCTGGCCGTTGAACTGTATGAATTCTGGCACTTCATCAGCATTGGTGCCACGCCCCAGCGCAGCGGCTTTTTGACAGCCTTCTTTGCCTTGGTGGGCACGCATGGCCTGCACGTGTTCTTCGGCACCATCTGGTTGGTGGTGTTGTTGTTTCAGTTGAAAAAGCACGGCCTGATTGTTGAAAACCGCCGCCGCGTGATGTGCCTGTCCATGTTCTGGCACTTCCTGGACGTGATCTGGATCGGCGTATTCACCTTTGTTTACCTGATGGGAGTTTTGCCATGAGCGCACATCAACACGATCACCACGACCACCACGACCACCACGACCACCACGACCACCATGACGAAGGCGATGAAGTGCATGTCAGCATGCGCGATTACGCAGTCGGTTTCGTGCTGTCCGTCATTCTGACGGCCGTTCCCTTTGCCTTGGTGATGGGCAATGTGTTCAACAATTCAGTCACTACGGCCTTGGTCATTCTGGGCTTTGGTGCTGTTCAAATTGTGGTGCACATGGTTTACTTCCTGCACATGAACAGCAAATCGGAAGGTGGATGGACCATGCTGGCCCTGATGTTCACCCTGATTCTGGTGGTCATCACACTGGTCGGATCAATCTGGGTAATGTTCCACTTGAATTCCAATATGATGCCCGGCATGAATCACGAGGCCATCGAGTCGATTCAACAACTGAAATAAGGGAATGCGGCGCACGATGAATGAAGTTTCAAAGCCTCAGTCAGTACGTGCAAGCAGTTCGGTGAAAAGGCTGCTGGGTATTGCCCTGGCGGCCTTTTTTTTCGCTGTGTTTTTCGCTCTCGGCACCTGGCAGGTGTACCGGCTTGATTACAAGCTTGATTTGATTGACCGAGTGGAAAGCCGCGTGCATGCGCAGCCTGTGGGTGCACCTGTGCAAGCCCAATGGTCTGCCGTAAGCCGCGAAACCCATGAATACCTGAGCGTAAAAGTGCAGGGTGAGTTACTTCCCCGGTATACCACCCGCGTACAAGCCAACACGGCACTGGGGGCAGGGCACTGGTTGATGACCCCGCTGCGTAGCGGCGGCGGGGAAATTGTGTGGATTAATCGCGGTTATATCCCGCTTGATCAACCCGACCCCATGACCGCCGAAAATACACAGGGGCAGTTTGAGGTGCGTGGGTTGTTGCGCATCAGCGAAGCCGGGGGGGCATTTCTGCGTGAAAACGACCCCAAAGGCAATCGCTGGTATTCACGCGACATCGCAGCACTGTCGACCCACCATGGGCTGCAACCCGCTGCACCGTACTTTATCGACGTAGGCACACCGCGCAACCTGGGCGATGAAATCACCGGTTTCACCCCCAAAACCTACCCGGTGGATGGATTAACTGTGATCAAGTTTCACAACAGCCACTTGGTGTACGCCGTCACTTGGTATGCTTTGGCTTTGATGGTGGCGGGCATTACCGTGTGGTTGAATAAAAAGTAAACAGGCACAGTGAATCACCACGTTTTTTCAGAACCGCAGCAGGACTTCAGTTTGCATGGCCATTAATTCCGACATTGTTACCGTTCGACAGGGCGCACGCGCCTTCGAAGAAACGAATGTGCTCAACGAAACCGGCCACAAAAACATGCTGCATTTAATCCACCTGCGCTGGCTGGCCGTGGGCGGGCAAATTGCCACCATTGTTGTGGCCACCTGGGGCTTTGGCATCCAGTTGCCGCTGTTCAACATGCTGGCCGTGATGGTGTGTTTGATCGCCTTCAACATTGGCAGTCATTTGCGTTGGCATGAAGAACGCGTGGTCAGCAACCGTGAATTGTTTCTGGCCATGCTGGTTGACATCGGCAGCCTGACCGCCCAGTTGTACTTCACTGGTGGCATCAACAACCCCTTTGTTTTCCTGTTTTTGTTGCAGGTGATCTTGAGTGCGGTGTTGTTGCGCTCGGAATCCACTTGGAGTGTCGTGTGGATCACCACCCTGTGCCTGGCCTTTCTTTCCGTGTTTAACCGCCCGTTGGAATGGCCGCTCAACAGCCCCTATCAACTTGCCGATTTGTATGCCTCAGGTTTGCTGATCTGTTTTGTATTGAATGCGGCGCTGCTTGTCATCTTCATCACGCGGATTGGCAGCAACCTGCGTGCTGGCGATGCTGCGCTTGCAAGCCTGAGGCAGCGTGCTGCAGAGGAAGAACACATTGTTCGCATGGGCCTGCTGGCCAGTGGTGCTGCACATGAACTGGGCACGCCTTTGGCCACCATGTCAGTGGTGCTTGGCGACTGGAAACGCATGCCGCAATTTGCTGGCAACACGGCCATGCTGGAAGAAATTGAGGAAATCGAAACACAATTGCTGCGTTGTAAAAGCATTGTCAGCAGCATTTTGTTGTCTGCGGGTGAAACACGCGGCGAATCCTCCTCGAAAACCACCTTGAATGACTTTTTCGAACAGCTGGTGGAGGAATGGGAAAGCACCCGCCCGGCCCAGCACTTTGAGTACATCAACATCATTGATGAAGAATTCACGGTGGCCTTTGATTCCACCGTGAAGCAGATGGTATTCAATGTGCTGGACAATGCTTTGGAAGTTTCACCGAACTGGTTGCGTTTTGAGGTGTCCAAAACCGAAGAACATTTGTTGCTGACAGTGACCGATCAAGGGCCTGGCTTTCAGCAGCATATTCTTGAGCAGCTGGGCACACCCTACAATTCCAGCAAGGGGCGTCCCGGTGGTGGCTTGGGGCTGTTTTTGGTCATGAACGTGGCACGCACACTGGGCGGCACGTTGCAGGCACGCAATTCTGAAGGTGGTGGTGCAGAAGTACGAATGACCTTGCCCTTGAATTCGCTGGTGCTTCAAGAATTCAACCGGGAAAAGGATTCGCAATGAGCCAGGTTGGCGGTACCGAAAGGTTTTTGTTGCTGGTCGAAGACGACGAGGCATTTGCACGTGTATTACGACGTTCTTTTGAGCGCCGTGAATACAAAGTGCTTCACGCCAGCAATCAGGATGAAATGCAAGCATTGCTGCTTAAACAAACACCCACGCACGCCGTGGTTGATTTGAAACTAAGTGGGCAATCCTCAGGTTTGAATTGCGTGCAGGCTTTGCATGCACACAACCCGGCCATGTTGATTGTGGTGTTAACCGGCTTTGCAAGTATCAACACTGCGGTGGAGGCCATCAAGCTGGGTGCTTGCCAGTACCTGGCAAAACCCTCAAACACCGACGACATAGAAGCGGCGTTTGGCCACGTTGCTGGCAGCGAACCCGTTGAATTGACAAATCGGACCACGTCCATCAAAAACCTGGAGTGGGAACGCATTCACGAAGTGCTGGTAGAAACCGATTTCAACATTTCAGAAACCGCACGGCGGCTAGGCATGCACCGCAGAACGCTGGCCCGAAAACTTGAAAAGCGCCGCGTGAAATAAAACCTAGTTCAATTCTTCTTCGCTGGGCAGAACGGGCAGGGCGATCACTTCGATGCCCTCATCACGCAGTTCTTCAAATTCTTCCGGGCTGGCTTGCCCCCGAATGGCGCGAATGGGCGCTTCCTCGTAGTGAATTTTCCGTGCTTCCTCGGCAAAGCGCTCACCCACATCTTCGGAGTGGTTGATCAAGGCTTGAATGGCCTGCCGGGCCATTACAAAGGCTGTGGCCACATCGACGGAATTTGGTTTGTGGGCTACAGTAGGCGTTGGCGCTGAAGCGGGAGCGTCTGCGGGCTGAACTGCCACAGTACTTTTGCTGCCAATATTTACCTTGGATGGCACTTTGCGAATGGCCGAAGTGCCGCATTCAGGGCAGGTCAACAGCTTTTGCTCGCGCTGGGCATCGAAGTCTTCGTTGGAGCGGAACCAGCCCTCAAAGCGATGGGAGTATTCGCACTCCAGGTCGTAAATGATAATTGCCACAATGTTTGTATCTGTTTCTGAATTTCATTATTTTACAGTGGAATGGTTTGCCTACCGCAGAATTTGAATCTCTTCTAGAATTCGTTTAACACCCATCAAGACCCAAAGAGGTTTGTATGTCCCGTAAAAAGTCACTTGAACCGCATTTGCGAGGCATCGTTGACTTGGTTTCCGCAACGCTGGACGAAGGCACACGCCAGGTTGAAGGCGTGCACCGCCGCATTGCCGACATTCCATTTGCAGTGCTGAAGAAAATTCGCCCCATTGCGCCCATTTCCTCGGCGGTTCACATGGTGGAGAAGAAAATTACCCATTCCGCCTACGACACCGTGCGCCTTGTCGCCAAGGTAGGTGCACAGGCGGTGCACAACGTGCTGCCCACCGATCCTGTCAGCCAGGGCATCTCCAGGCCCGAGTACAAAATTGACCACGACACCCTTCGAACGCAAAAGTCTAAGAAGAAACCCTAAGTTAAAAGTACTTGTGAAAGTTTTATTTAGAGGGTAGATTCTAGATATGAGCATATGCGCATACAAAGAAAATAAAGCGCCTTGAAAAAATAAAGCCATCAGGAGACAGTTGTGTCATTCGAGATCCCATCAGACACCCCATTGGGGCACGTGGTGCGGGCGCCAGAAAACTTTGTCAGTCGGTCTGACATTGCTTTGGTCAACCGTGTCAACGAAACCGACCGCCGAAGTTTCTTCAAAAAAGCCTTTGCTGCAGCGGCTGTGGGCACCGTGGCTGCGTCGCCCGCCCTGGCTGCCGCAGCCAAGGGCGACCCCGCCATTTTGAATTTGCCCGCGCACAGCAAGGGTTTGGGGCAGCCTGTGGCCGCACGCCCTTATGGCCTGCCTTCGAAGTATGAGGAAAACCTGCAGCGCCGTGAGTCGCCTGGCTTGACCCGCGTGAATGCCTCGTCGGTGTCCTTTTGTCCCCTGCAGGGATTGTTTGGTGTTGTGACGCCATCCGGCCTGCATTTTGAGCGCCACCACCAAGGCTGGTGGGACATTGACCCCACCCAGCATCGCTTGATGATCAATGGTTTGGTCAAAAAACAAATGGTGTTCACCGTGGACGAACTGATGCGAATGGAATCGGTTTCCCGCATTCATTTCATTGAATGTGGGGCAAATTCAGGCATGGAATGGGGCAATGTGGCCGTGCCCACCGTGCAGTACACCCATGGCATGTTGAGTTGTTCTGAATTCACTGGCGTGCCTTTGATCAAGGTGCTTGAGTACTGTGGTGTGGACCTGAAGAAAGGCCGTTTCATTCTGGCTGAAGGGGCCGATGGTTCCTCAATGACCCGAACCATTCCCATGGAAATGGTTGAAAGTGGGGAAGTGTTGCTGGCTTATGGACAAAACGGCGAAATGCTGCGCCCGGAAAACGGTTACCCGCTTCGCCTGGTGGTACCCGGTGTGCAGGGCGTGAGCTGGGTCAAATACCTTCGCAGAATTGAGGTGGGCGACAAACCCTACGGCACCAAGGATGAGGTAATTCACTACGTGGATTTGATGCCGGATGGCACGCACCGTCAATACACATCCATTCAGGAATGCAAGTCCGTGATCACCACACCGTCGGGCGGTCAAAAGTTGCTTGGCAAGGGTTTTTACAACATTACCGGGTTGGCCTGGAGCGGGCGGGGAAAAATAACCGGGGTGGACGTGTCCACCGATGGCGGAAGAAACTGGAAAACTGCCCGATTGCAAGGGCCGATCAATGACAAATCCTTGACCCGCTTTAATTTGCCTTGGGTTTGGGACGGTAAAAGTGACGTGTTGCTGCAAAGCCGTGCTGTCGACAGTTCAGGTTATGTGCAGCCGGCATACAGGGCGCTACGCGAGGTGCGTGGCGAAAAAAGCGTTTATCACAACAATGCAATTCAAAGCTGGCGTGTTGATGCGGCAGGTGAAGTGCACAACGTGCATTTGGGGTGACAACGATGAATAAATTCAAGTTTGAACAGCGCTTTAATGGCTTGTCATTCCGTGCTTTGGTTGCGGCGTTCTTGTGCTCGTTTGTTGTTGGTACGGGAGCGGCATATTCAATGGATGGTTTGGGGAAAGTGGCCACACCGGATGAACTGAAAGCCTGGGACATTGATGTGCGCCCAGACTTCGTCGGTTTGCCCAAAGGCAACGGCAGTGTTGCAAAAGGCATGCAGGTGTGGGAAGCACAATGTGCGTCTTGCCATGGCGTGTTCGGTGAAAGCAATGAAGTGTTCACACCCATAGTGGGCGGCACTACGGAAGAAGACATCAAGTCCGGGCGTGTTGCCGCCTTGAAAAATGGTTCATCACCACAGCGAACCACGTTGATGAAGGTGCCTACCTTGTCCACGTTGTGGGATTACATCAACCGTGCCATGCCTTGGACTGCACCTAAAACGCTGAGTACGGAAGAGGTGTATGCCGTAACGGCCTACATTTTGAACATGGGTGGGTTGGTTAAAGATGATTTCATCTTGAGTGACAAAAACATGGCCGAGGTGCAGAAAAAACTGCCCAACCGCAATGGCATGCAAACCAGGCACGGCATGTGGCTGGTTTCGGGTAAACCCGATGTCAAAGAAAAGCGTTGCATGTCAAACTGCAAACCGGTTGTGAAAATTACGTCTTCCCTGCCCGAGTATGCACGCGATTCCCACGGCAATTTGAAAGATCAAAACCGTCTGATCGGGCCGGTTCGAGGTTCTGTTACTGTTGCAGATGCAGGGCAAAAAAAATCAGCTGAACCCAAGCTGAGCACCAATTCCGGGGAATCCTTGTTCAAGGCCAACGGGTGTGTGGCCTGCCATGCAGTGAATGAGAAAAAGCTGGGCCCCTCCGTTGTGGCTGTGGCACAAAAGTATGCGGACAAACCGGATTCAAAAGATTATTTGGCCGGTAAAATAAAAGGTGGCAGCAGCGGTGTGTGGGGTGACATGCCCATGCCTGCGCAAGGACATTTGTCAGATGAAGATTTAAGTGCACTTTCCGCTTGGTTTTTGTCCAAAAAGAAGTGAGTAAACAGAATTCTTAGGAGGAGTAGTCAATGAACCAGAACAGACGCACCATGCTGAAGGCTTCATCGAGCCTTACGGTACTTGGTTTGGCAATTGCCGCAGGCCTGATCAAACCCAATGAAGCATTTGCAAAGGCCGCTTACAATGAAAAGGCATTCGATGCCAAAACAATGGACGACTTGATGAAAGCCTTGGGCGGCAGCATGCCGACCGAAAGCAAAGACATCACCGTGGTGGCACCCGATATCGCCGAGAACGGCGCTGTGGTCCCCGTGGGCGCAGAAAGCAAACTGAAAAATACCACCGAAGTTTCCTTGCTGGTGGCCAACAACCCTTCCATGATGTCGGCTCAATTCATGATCCCGGAAGGCACGCAAGCCAAGGTCAATACACGTGTAAAAATGGGCAAGTCCAGCGATGTGTACGCGCTTGTGAAAGCCGATGGCAAGTATTACTTTGCCAAGAAAGAGGTCAAAGTGACCCTCGGCGGTTGTGGCGGTTAATTACAATATTCAGGAGATGAAAAATGGGTGATCCAATGAAAATTCGCGCCAAGGCAAATGGCGACGAAGTGGAAGTGAAAGTGTTGATGTCGCATGACATGGAAACCGGTCAGCGCAAAGCGTCAGATGGCAGTTTGGTGCCTGCATGGTTTATCCAGAACGTGACAGCCAA
This sequence comes from Limnobacter sp., assembly GCF_036846585.1. Lineage (GTDB taxonomy): Bacteria > Pseudomonadota > Gammaproteobacteria > Burkholderiales > Burkholderiaceae_B > Limnobacter. Next base: position 44,185 of record NZ_DAIUBR010000017.1, read on the forward strand.
ATGCAATGACAAGGTTGTGCTGCAAGCCAACTGGGGTCCTGCCGTGTCGAAAAACCCGTTCATGTCGTTTGCTTTCAAGGGCGGCAAAGCCGGGGATACGCTCGAAATTACCTGGACCGACAACAAGGGTGATTCAAGAACTGACAAAACGAAAATAGCGTAACCTCAATTAGATGCATAACCATAAAAAGGGGAGTGAGATGAGGCAAACAGTAAACGCAGCAACCCGCAAAGTGCTTGCCATTCTGTTGGGCACTGTTGCAGGCGCATTGTTCACCATGAATGCGTTTGCACAGAAAACCACTGAGCAGGGCATTCAGGAATACCGCGACATGCTGGCCGATGGCAATCCGGCCGAACTGATAGAACTGCGCGGTGAAGACCTGTGGAAGAAGCAACAAGGCCCGAAGAATGCTTCGCTTGAGCAATGCGATGTGGGCATGGGGCCAGGAAAGCTGGAAGGCGCTGTGGCCCAAATGCCGCGTTTTTTCAGCGATGCAGGCAAGGTGATGGACATTGAAACCCGTCTGGTGCACTGCATGGTGACCTTGCAGGGGCGCGATGTTGCCGAGATCACCAAGAAACCATTTTCAAGTGCCGGGGAAAAACCCTCTGAGCTGGAATCACTGGTTGCTTACATTTATGCCGAGTCACGCGGTGCGACCATCAAGGTGCCGCAATCACACCCCGAAGAGCGGGCATCCCGCTCACGCGGCGAGAAAATTTTCTTCTACCGTGCCGGTCCGTATGATTTCTCCTGTGCAAGCTGTCATGCAACAGATGACCAGCGCATTCGCCTGCAAGGTTTGCCCAACCTGACCAAGCCCGAGCCCGCACAGGCCGCTTTTGGCGCCTGGCCAGCCTATCGGGTTTCCCAAGGTGCGGTTCGTTCCATGCAATGGCGCATGTACGACTGTTTCCGCCAGCAACGTTTCCCCGAGTTGAAATACGGCTCGCAAGCGTCGATTGACCTGATTACTTACCTGGGTGTCAAAGCCGAGGGCGGTACCATGCAGGCCACATCGCTTAAGCGCTAACAACGAGGAGAACAATCATGCGTAGCACTATCAAATACTCTATCAGCCTGTTGTTGGTCACCATGTTCGGTGTCTCATTGGCTGGATGCGCCAATACGGAAAGCCAGTCTGCGGCGGCTGAACCAGGCAATGAAGAAATTCATCAGCTTTTGCTGGCTTCGTTCAAAACGAAAGGCCAGGCCAAACTGGAGCGCGTTAACCAGACTGAACTTCAAAAAGCCTGTTCTGTCGCCGAAACCGCCCCAGGTGGTTTGCCCGATGCCAAACGCACCGAGCTTCAAAATGCTGCTTTGGCAGCCGTGAAGTATCCAGCCGATGGCAAGTACCTGGGCGACTGGAAGGCCGGTGAAAAACTGGCACAAAGCGGCAAGGGCTTCCAGTTCAATGACAAGGAAGGCAGTACCGCAGGCGGCAACTGTTACGCCTGCCACCAATTGGCACCGCAGGAACTGGCCTATGGCAACATTGGCCCGTCCCTGTACCAGTACGGCAAACTGCGTGGTAATTCCGAGGAAATCATGAAGTACACCTGGGCCAAGATATGGAACTCGCATGCATACAACGCATGTTCCAACATGCCACGATTTGGCGCAGAGGGTATTTTGACCGAAACCCAGTTGAAAGATGTGATGGCGTTGTTGATGGCGCCTGACTCGCCCGTCAACAAATAAGCGAAACAATCCAATGCAGATGAATAGACGCGAATTCATGGGCATGCTTGCGGCCGCCTCTGCCGCAGGCATGGCAATCAACTCCCCCAACGTGCTGGCCGGTGCTAAACCTGAAAAGCTTTATGACCTGAAGCCTTTTGGCAATGCAAGCCTGCTGCACATGACCGATTGCCACGCGCAACTGGTGCCCATTTATTTCCGCGAACCCAATGTGAATCTGGGTGTGGCATTGGCCTTGGGCAAAGCACCGCACCTGGTGGGTGAATCGCTGCTGAAAGCATTCAACATCAAGCCGGGCACTGCGCAGGCCCATGCATTCACTTACCTGAATTTTGACGAAGCGGCCAAACGCTACGGCAAGGTAGGGGGCTTTGCACATTTGGCCACCTTGGTGAAAATGATGAAAGCCGATCGACCCGGTGCGTTGTTGCTGGACGGGGGCGACACCTGGCAAGGTTCAGCGACCAGCCTGTGGACCAATGCGCAAGACATGGTGGATGCCGCAAAAATGCTGGGTGTGGATGTAATGACCCTGCACTGGGAATGCACCTATGGCATGGAGCGTGTGCTGGAAATCGCCGAGAAAGACTTCAAGGGCAAAATTGACATTGTTGCCCAGAACATCAAGACTGCCGACTTTGGCGATGCCGTGTTTCCAAGCCATGTGATGAAAACCATCAACGGCGCAAAAATCGCCATTATTGGCCAAGCTTTCCCGTATACACCCATCGCCAATCCTCGTTATCAGGTGGCCGATTGGTCCTTCGGTATACAGGAAGAAAGCATGCAGGAGGTGGTGGACGAAGTGCGCGGCAAGGGTGCGCAGGTTGTGGTTGTGCTTTCCCACAATGGGATGGACGTGGATTTGAAAATGGCCAGCCGTGTCAGCGGTATCGACTTTATTTTGGGCGGGCATACGCACGATGGCATTCCCAAGGCCATACCTGTCAAAAATCCGGCAGGCACCACGCACGTGACCAATGCCGGCAGCAACAGCAAGTTTCTCGGGGTGCTCGACATGGACATTCAGGGCGGCAAACTGCGCGACTTCAAATACCGCCTGTTGCCCGTGTTCTCCAACATGTTGCCCGCCGACCCGGACATGGAAACTTTTGTTGCCAACGTTCGCAAACCCTATATTGAAAAGCTGAGCGAACCCTTGGCGGTCAGTGAAGGTTTGCTGTACCGCCGCGGCAACTTCAACGGCAGCTGGGATCAGTTGATCGTGGATGCCCTGATGGACGTGAAGGACGCCGAAATTGCATTCTCGCCTGGCTTTCGCTGGGGAACCAGCCTGCTGCCAGGCCAAACCATTACACGCGAACATTTGATGGATCAAACCGCCATCACCTACCCCAACACCACACTGACCGACATGAAAGGCGATTTCATCAAGACAGTGCTGGAGGACGTGTGCGATAACCTGTTCAACCCCGATCCGTACTACCAACAAGGTGGCGACATGGTGCGTGTGGGTGGCTTGACCTACACCTGCGACCCCAATGGCAGTGCTGGCAAGCGAATTTCCGACATGCGCTTGAATGGCAAACCCATTGATGCTTCAAAAACTTACAAGGTTGCCGGCTGGGCACCTGTGGCCGAAGAAGCCCGCAACAATGGCGAACCGCCCATTTGGGATGTGGTGGAAACCTACCTGAAAGACAAAAAAACAATTGCCACCAAAGTGCCTTACACACCGAAACTGGTTGGAATGAACAAGAACCCCGGTTACGTGGTCTAAGTTCCATGAAAGCAATCTGGCTGCTGTTTTTGTTGACCTGGTTTTCGCCCGCATTTGCTGCGGGTGGGCAGGCGCTTGATTTTCCGGTCAACCTTCAACAGCAGAAATCAGCGGCCGTTGTTGTTTTGTTCTCGCTTCCCGATTGTGCGTACTGTGAAAAAGTACGGCAACAATCGCTGCGCCACATTCACAAAGACCCCAATTACAAGGGCAAGGTGCGTGTGTACGAAATTGAGTTTTCGGATGACAAGCGCAGCTTCGTTTGGTTTGATGGAGAAACCTACACTGGGCAATCATTGTCCAAGCCCTTGAATGTCAAATTTTCACCGACCGTCATGGTATTCAATGCGCAAGGGGCAGTGGCAGGCAAGCCGTTGCTGGGTGCAAGCCTGCCCGAATTTTATGGTGCTTATCTGGATGATTTGATACGCAGTGCCTGGGCAATGTAGCAGCATGCCTTCTTGCGGTCTTACTCGTCGTCTTGGGATCGGTGCTGGGCATGCTTGAACTCTGCAATCGCGGCGCGAATTCGGTCCAGCATGGCCTTGGATGGTTTGTGTTTAGTGATCTGGCTGGCCAGTTCGTAACCCTTGTTGTCCATGCTCACCGCAAAACACAATTCAAGAAGACTGGTCAGCGTGTCCGGTCCCAGCGTTGAAAGTGTTTCGGTATTGTTTTCAAAAAAATCCGAAAGCTTTTCAGTCGCCTTTGTGCCGCGACCGTCTGCAATTTCCTTTTGAATCGCCATCATTGCGCGTGCCAGATCAAGCTCGCTTGAGTTCACGGTGCTGCGCATTTTTGCAGTCAGTTTTTCCGCTTCTTCATGCTTGCCTTCCTGCACATAAATTTTTGACAGTTGCAGATAATCGTGAATTTGTGAAAGTGACGTATTTCTTGACCGGTCAATGACCTTGGTCAGGTAATTCTTGGATCGTGTGTTGTCACCGAGCCGAACAGCAAGGTCTGCCAGTTTGCGCAAACGTGTTGTTGATGCCAGGGCCTTCGCCCCCATTTTCTCCAGAATCTCCAACGCTTCTTCGGGTTTGTTTTGTTCCCAAAGCACCTCGGCGAACAAATCACAGGCCGCCAGGTATTCCGGGTTGCTTTTCACCACCTCAGCCAGCAACTCGTTGGCCTCCTCGAATTTCTTCTTTTCCAGATTCACTTTGGCCAACAACAACTGCATCCAGGGCTTGGGTGATCGATCCAGTTTGTCAATCAATTCCTGCTCGGTTTTGTCGTATTGCTCTGACCAGAAAAAAGACTCAATCCGCATGCGTTCCAGTTCATTGAGGTATTGGGGAAAACGCGTCTCAAGTTCTTCGCATATCTTGGGAACGTCAGGGTATTTTCCGTCGAACATTGCCTCGTAGGCCGTGGCCAAACGCGCCTTGCGGTTAAACACCCGCACAACCCGATCTGACAGGGTTGATGCGGTAAACGGTTTGATCAGGTAATCATCGGGTTCGAACTCAGCCACAGCCACCACATTGCCGTAACTGCGCTCGCCGGTCACCATCATGAATGCAGTAGACCAGGCCAGTTTCTTGTTAACACGCAAATCTTCCAGCAATTGCTGCCCGTTGCGGTCGCCCTCAAGCTGGTATTCGCACACAAGCAGTGCAAACTCCCGGGAAGCCAGGTGTTGCTCTACTTCGGACACTGAACTGGCGAAAATCACGGTTTTGGCGCCAAGTTGGGAAAGCTGTTCTTGCAAGGCACGGCGTGTTGCCAGTGCAGAATCAACCACCAATGCGGTTTTACCTTTCAGCGGGGTCATGTCTTTGACCGCCTGCTTCATCTGGTCGGCCTGGGCTGGAAGGCTCTTTGGCTCCGTTTCAATGCGCTTGGCCTGTAATTCAATCGGGCTCATAAATTTGTGGTGAGTCATCTGTGGAGTTCATTCATTTTCCGTGGTTCCCGGTATTTTGTTGCTTTCATATAAAGGGTCTTTTGGGCTCATTCCTGCAGTTTGAGCACTTAAATAGAATAGGGCTTCTATTAACAAGTGTTTACTTTTCTTGGACGGGCTAATTTTTCATGGTTTAATAACCAGCACTAATCTTGTTACTCAAAGGTCAAATCCAAATATTGACCAGACAAGGTATAAAAGAAAAATACACGGAGACATCAATGATCAAAGCAGGCGTATGGCGCATGGCAGCCATCTCGGGGGTTCTTGCGGCATCGGCCTTTGCAGCTGGCTGTGCAAGTATCGAAAGAGGGGCCACCAACCTGGCCATCAATCTGATTGAACGCCGAATCATTCCCCCCCAGCTTGAAATCGAAGATGTCGACATGGCCTGCCGGTTCGCCACAGGCAACTATCCCCTGATCTCTGGTGGAACCCGTGCTTTTGGCGGTGATCCCCAATTGCTTGAATCCCTTCTACTGGTTTCCTCTGCAGCTTGCGCCGAGCAACGCGCCGTCGAAGAAGAACTGCGCTATTTGCGTGCAGCCAAGCAAAACAACATTGAAGAGGCCCAAGACGCGCGAATTGGCCAAAAGCGTTTGCTTGAAATTACTGCTCGCCGCCAGTTGGGTGCCTTCGAGGCCATGCGCAACAAACTCCAAGACAAATACGATTTTGAGTATGGCGAAGGCTGCCCGGAATTCACCCGTGATTTCGATGAGCTGGTTTACCTGTTGGGCACCGTGGCTGGCCTGCAGGCAGTGGTGAACGACATTGCGTCCCAGCAAATGGTGGGTGTTCCCACCGACATTGCCCCGAAATCCGAACGTGCGCTCACTTGCATTTCAAATGCCAAGTGGTGGGGCGCGCCCAATGCAGCGCGTGCAGTGGTGTGGAGCATTTTGCCCGGTGCATCTGAAGGAAAAGATGTCTGGGGTACGTTCCGTTTGTCCATGCTGATCGGGGAGCGCCAAGGCGTCCGCCTTTCCCACGTGATGTACGGATTGTCCGCGCTGGCCGTGGGCGATACATTGCGATTCCGCGATTCAACCAAGCGTTTCGCAAATGTTAAAGACTACAAGCCAAGCCAGCAGTATGCCTTGGTGGAAGGAATTTCCGTTGCTGTGATGACCAACCTATCTGACCGTTACTGGACAGAAAATGTGGGCACTCGAACCCCCGTGGGCAGCATGGGAAAATATTGGGATGAAGAAGCCGCGATGCCCGAAGGGTTAAACGTGGACGATCTGTTGAACTAAGTTTTTGCGTACAACAAGCCCGGGGCAACTTCTAGCAAACGCATTCGGGTTGCGAAAACACAATTGTGGGAGACCAGACAATGAAATTGAAAATCAAAGCAATGACCGCCAGCCTTGGCTTGGCCCTGATGGCATCAGCATCACCGGCTTTGGCCAAACAGAAAGTGTGTGTGTTCGATATTCTGGGCGCAGGTGGCGACGTGTTCAACCTGAGCAAGGATTATGTACTGGCGGCCAAAGGCTTTGGTGCTGACCTGGAGCTGGAAGCATTCACGGACGAAAAAATAGCGTCAGAAAACTTCAAGACGGGTCAGTGCGACATGCTGGTTGCAACCTCGTTTCGCACGCGAGCCTACAATTCCGTTGCTGGTTCCATTGATGCACTGGGTGCCGCATCTGTTGTGAAAGATGGCAAGGTGGACATGCCACTGAGCTACGAAGTGGTCAAGCGCACAATCCAGTTATTTTCTGGCCCCAAAGCGGATGCCTTGATGACCCAAGGCAACTACCAAGTGGCCGGTATTTTCCCGTTCGGTGCCGCGTACCTGTATGTGAAAAGCCGCGACATCAATTCAGTTGAAAAACTGGCCGGCAAGAAAATCGCCTCGTTTGACTACGATTCGGCCCAGAAAGAAATGATTTCCAAGGTGGGCGCATCCCCAGTGTCTGCCGACATTTCCAACTTCGGTGCCAAATTCAACAACGGTTCGGTAGATATTATTGCTGCCCCGGCCGCTGCTTACAAACCACTGGAACTGTACAAGGGCTTGGGCACAGCCGGTGCCATTGTTCGTTTCCCTGTGGCTGTTTTGACCTATCAACTGATCGTCAACAAGAGCAAATTCCCCGAAGGTTTTGCGCAAAAGTCGCGCGATTACTGGTCCAAGAAATTCTCCACAGGCATGCAGATCATCAACAATGCTGAAAAGGGCATTCCAAACGGCGCGTGGATGGACATTCCCGCTGCCGATTCCGTGAAATACACAATTTTGCTGCGTGAATCACGCGTAAGCCTTGCCAAGGGTGGATCTTATGACCCCAAAGCGCTTAATATCATGAAGCAAATCCGTTGTAGCGTGAATCGCGCAGACTCCGAGTGTTCGACAAAAACTGAACTGTAAACCCAGCAAGGCGAATACTATTTTATTCGCCTGCCGCCGTGGCAGTGAGGGGGGCTTGTCGTTGCCCCCTTTTTATTACCTTTAATTGGCTATTTAAGATCAGTCAACTGCCAAGTTGACGCTGACAAGGATCCGTTATGCAGAGCTCCGCCGGCAAGAAGTGGTTTGGTCGCACATCCTCCGAGTGGCTTTCCAGCCTACCCATCTTTTCCCTTTTGCTGCTCACCCTGATTATTGGTACAGGTGAGATGGTGCATGGTCAATTGCTTCGCCTTGGCGAACGCATGTTTGGCGACCCTGCAAACCAGGTGCAGTACTTTTTGCTGCGCGCGGATCCATCTGCCCCCACCTGTGATGCCAACCCCGACATTGATGCACTGGTGGGCAAGCAAGTGGCCGATGCGGAAACAGCACCACAATCCGATCTGGATCTGTTGTTTGGCGATGTGGCCATTGATCCAAATGAAATACGGATGTCGCTGGAGGCCGCGCGCGATCAGTGCCGCGAACGCGTTGCTGTGTATGAACGGGTCAGCAAAGCCATCACCCCTGAAGTTGAAGTATTTCGCGAAATCGAAACCGGCTTCTTTGGCATATTCAAGTTTGGTACTGAGAACCGTCCGCTGATTCTGTTGATCATGGTTGCCATTGCAGCCATTTCAACCACCAAGCAGTTTCACCACATCAGCTTGCGCCCACCGCGCACCAAGAAAGATTTTCAGGTGTATTCGCTGGCCATGCTGGGTGCAAACCTGTTGATGACCATTTCTGCCACTTACTACCTGAAACTTCAATACGATTCAGGCGTGGCGGTTGAAAACCCGATCATCAGTATCATTGCGATTGCCTTGTTTGCGGCATTGTCTTTCATCAGCTTGAAAGACGTGCTGAAAATGCCAGCCCAGGCTGAAGAGGGCGGCAGTTACGGCATGGGCTTGCTGAGCATTCCGCTTTACGCCTTCATGGCGTTGAATGCGGGCATCAACTTTTTCATGGATGACTACATTGCCGGCTTGGCAATTTATTTCGGTCAAATTACCGAGCTGTCCAGTATTTTCCTGAACCTGGCCCTGTATTTGTGGGCGGGTATGCTGCTCAAGCAAACCCGCGTGGTGTCCCTGTTCATGGACATTCTGCGCCCCTGGAAACTGCCCCCTGAAGTATTCACCTACATTGTGCTGTTGGCCGCAGCCGTACCCACTGCTTACACAGGTGCGTCCGGTGTGTTCGTGATCGCAGCGGGTGCCATCGTATACCGCGAGGTACTGGCCGTGGGTGCACGTCGCCACTTCGCGCTTGCAGCGACAGCCATGTCCGGCTCGCTGGGTGTAGTACTTCGCCCTTGTTTGCTTATCGTTGTTATTGCCGCATTGAACAAAGAAGTTACCACCAGCGAACTGTATGGTTGGGGCCTGTTCGTGTTCATTCTTACCTCCACCATTTTCATGATCATTGCGCTGCTGAAAGCAGAGGGGCGGGTTACTGAACGTGCCAGGGCCAAAGAAGCATTGCCGCAATCGCTGCGTGCTTTGGTGCCCGTCTCGCCTTACATCTTGATCGTGATGTTGGTGGTGTATGGCTACGAATACCTGTTGGACACCAAGCTTGACGAATTCACCGCGCCAGTCATGCTGCCCGTGATCATGTTGTTCGTTATCATTTTCGACAAGCTGCGTGGCGGCCCCACAAAATTGGGTGGCGATACCCTTGCCGAGAAGAAAAGCAACAAGCAGGGCCTCGAAGTGGCCGTTCGCAGTGCGACCAATGAAACCATTGGCCACATTGGTGCGCTGATCATGTTGATGGCATTGTCCATTAGCGTGGGTGGCATGATCGAACGTTCAGGCTTGATGAGCGTGGTACCTGCTGAAATGGGCAGCATCTGGATGGCCTTGACCATCTTCATGTTCATGATGGTGTTTATCGGCATGGTCATGGACCCGTTCGGTGCGGTTATTCTGGTTTCCGCCACGGTGGCCCCCATCGCGTACAGCAATGGCATTCACCCTGTTCACTTCTGGATGATCGTCATCACCGCCTTCGAATTGGGTTACCTGTCGCCGCCGGTGGCCTTGAACCAATTGCTCGCAAGGCAAGTGGTGGGCGAAGCGGAAATGGACAAAGCCGCAGAGGAAACCCGGCACAAACCGTTCTACTACCGGTACGAGCGTTGGTTGTTGCCGGTGTACACCTTGTTTATCGGTTTGCTCATCGTAACTTATGGTGGCCAGGCCTTGATCAACAACGCCGACAACTTGAGGCCAGCCAGTCACTTCCTGGGCCTGGATCAATTGCGCCCCTCTGTGCTGGACCAGGTGCCTACGCTGACGGTAGACCCCACACCAGCGGTAGCGGAGCCAGCCATTGAAGCGCCGCCCCAGCCTGACCCCGCTGCTGCTGAAGAGGCACCACCCGTTGTCGAAGCTGCACCAGCAATGCCCGCCATCCTGGTGCAAGCTGAAGTGACAGAGGCCGTCAGCAACTGGGCTGCGGCCTGGAGCGCACGCGATGTGGAAGGTTATCTCAGCTTTTATTCCGTTGATTTCGAGTTGCCGGGTTCGCTTGACCGCTCCCAGTGGGAACGCCAGCGCCGCGAACGGATTGCCAGCAAGTCCAATATTGAAGTGGACATCAGCAACTTGAACGTACAGATGAATGGCGAAGAAGCAACGGCTGAGTTCGACCAAGCCTACAGAGCCGACAAGTATTCAGACAATGTGCGCAAAACCTTGCGTTTGAAGAAAGAGGATGATCGCTGGAAAATAGTGACCGAGCAAGCTGGTTAAGCGGCCTGCATTTCAACAAAAAGCCCCTTGCAAAGCAAGGGGCTTTTTTTATCACTGGTCCCCCCGACGGGAATCGAACCCATATCTAGCGCTTAGGAGGCGCTCGTTCTATCCATTGAACTACGGCGGGTTGCCCGCATTTTACACCGCAACTCAAGTTTCCTTGCACCCTGCTGGGGTGTGGGTTTTGATTTTTTAAGCCATTGTTACCAACGGTTTTGTAAAAAATCGAATTAATGGGTGGAGCTAATCAATAAATAGTTATTTAAATCAATATCTTAATATTTTTGCGACGCTGGCATGCACACTGCACAACGCTTGGTATTACACACAAGCAAAAAGAGGCAGGACATGGAACAGCAGAACGTAAGCAAGCAGCAAATTGAAATCAGTGTTCAATTCAACGACGAAGCCGTTGCACCATTGACCCAAGCCCAGCTGCAAACGCTGGAGACCTTGCTAAAAACCCAACAATCCAGGCTGACCCATTTTGTACGCAAACACCTGCGCCGTGAAGATTATGTGGATGACCTGATTCAGCAAACCCACATGGCTGCATTCAGAAACTGGGCGCGTTTTCGTGGTGAATCCAAACCCGAAACCTGGTTGTTTGGCATAGCCTTGAATCTGGTGAGAAACTTTCGCTATCGCGACACCAGCTATCGTTTTCAAGGAGATGATTTCGAGGAGCAGGTCAGCATGATCCCGGCAGATTCTTTTTGCGAACCCGAGGAGTCCCTTATGCGGCAAGAGCGCATGGAATCCTTGAAGCAGGCGATTGATCACCTGCCTGCCAAAATGCAAAATGTTGTTCAGCTGGTGTTGCTGGACGGGTTTACATATCAAGATGCTGCCCTTGAGCTGGACTTGCCGATTGGCACCGTTCGGTCACGGCTGTCCCGTGCCCGAGACATGCTTCGCCTTGAGGTAATGGGGCAGTCAGAAAGTACGCATTGAGGAGAGGGTACCTGCCGTATGACTAGCTCCAAGGGGTGATACGGTTCAGGGCCTCAGACTGCACAATGATTGTTGACTTTCAACCTTGTGCGCCGAGCCCTGAATGACCGAACTGACCCTGTGCATTGAATCTCAAGAACTGAAAAGCCGATTGCGTGCAGCAGCAATGTTGATGCAGGCCAGCGTGCATGAACTGTCGCTTGATGAATTGTTGGCCAAACGAAATTTGCCTGCCCACTGGGTGCTGGTTGATCACGGTCTGGAGCAGTTGGGTGGATTGATTCAGCGATTCAAGCAGTTGGGGCGCAAGCCCGATTCCCAGATCATTCGATTTATCGACAAACCCTGGCAGGATTACGTGTATCACGACATCCCTATTTTTGCCTCCATTGTCCGGCCTGCCGATCCCTTGGCTGCCGTCCACATTCTTGAAAAACTGACCAAAACCAAACCACTCCAATTCGGCGTCAAAGTGCCCGCGAATGATCAACTTGGGCCTTATGCTGCGGAGTTTATTCGTTCCCAGCCCATGCAGTACGCTGTTTCACAACTTCAATTACTTAAGCAATTGCCAGTTGATACAGTGCTGATCGGCCCCACGGGCGCAGGCAAAGACACAGCCGCCCGCTGGTTGCACGCACAGTCCGGGGTCAATGGCGACTTTATCCACGTGAATTGCGCGGCCTTGCCCGAGCAACTGTTTGAAGCCGAGTTGTTTGGGGTCATGGCAGGTGCTTTCACTGGCGCCCAGAAAGACCGCCCTGGCAAGCTGGAGTTGGCCAATAACGGGACCCTTTATCTGGACGAAATGGACAGCTTGCCGCTGTCATGTCAAGCCAAGTTATTGAATGCACTGCAATACAGGGGGGCAACTCGCCTGGGCGGCAATTCTTTTTATAAGTCCAGTTTTCGGGTTATTGCATCAACCAAAGCCAGTTTGCCTGATCTGGTTCGACAACATAAATTTCGCGAAGATCTGCATTTCAGGTTAAGCGTGTCGCAGGTTCGAATTCCTTGTCTGGCAGAGCGTCTGGAGGACATCATCCCCTTGTATCGCCATTTTCTGGAGGAAGTTGCACTTCAATTCCGGCTGGACGTGCCCGCTCTAAGTGTTGAGGAATGCGATGAGCTTTTAAGCAAACCCTGGCCTGGAAACGTACGTGAATTACATGCTTTTGCCCAGCGGCACGTGATCGGGCTTGGGTCACCTTGCGGTGACATGGACGATGTACCTCTTGGTGTAACGGGCTTGAAACAGCGGCTTCTGGCTTTTGAGCGGGCAGTGCTTGTGCAGGCACTCCAGACACATGGCGGTTGCGCCCGTTTGGCCAGTGAAAGCCTGGGCATTCCTTTGCATTCCATGTACTACAGGATGAAGCGTTTTGATTTGCTCGAGAAAATTGTGAACTATTCAGAAAATGGTGCCACTCAAAGTTAACTAACAGGCGCTTTATTTCCATGATTAATTCAAATTCTGTTCAAGCAACAAGTTTTGCACCGGGTCGTGCGGGTGAGGCCAACTCATCTGTTCGTAGTACCTTTAAGTCGATCATGGGCGAGTTGGTCAAACGACCATTGACGCCTTTGGGGGTTCAACAATTTGCCGGGCCAGCAAAAAGAACTTTGGATTCACAGGTATACAGCGACATCACCCCAGTTAACTGATTCTTCCTTTTTATCTCAAGGCGCTACATGTCATTCACGTCATCTCGGGATTGGATTGTTGTCGATAGTCGTTGCGTCGAAGGTTTGGGGCAGGGCGACTTGATGCAGTCTGCGATTTCCCCAGTCGACTTTCAAGCTGAAATCAAGCTGAACAGTTATGAAAGCAATTGCCTGCGGGATTGGTTGGCACAACGCTGGAGGGCTTCGTCATTGGAAAAGACATGTATCTCCTTGCACAACGACCTTGGTTTGATGGTGACCTTGATTTTCAATGCAAACAACTTGTTTGATGCCAAAGAAAGGTTTGAGGCGTGGTTGTCGGCGGTTTTGGTGGATCGTGAAAGTGCAATTCATTCGCGCAAGTAATTTTTAGTCAGCTTGATGTGCAATTAACTGCGTTCGTCTTTGTGTTTGAAGTAGGTCTGTTTATAGGCAAATGCCATATGGGTGAATGCGTTGAATTGCGTCATGATCATGTCTGTATTTTCGGTGGTGATTTCGAAACATATTCTCAGGCAGTTGTCATAGTCTGAGATGGCCATTGCCATCCCGGCTGGCAAGTCGCTCAGCAACTCGGTGAAAATTGCCATTGCTTTTCTTAGTTGGTCATCTTGTACTTGAAGCGATTTTCCCAAGCGGAATATTCGAGCGCTAACCCGGCAGGCTGAACCAGAAAGGTGTTGCAGCTCAATGGTGAAATTTTTCTCGAAATCAATTCGATACCCGTCGGTTTCAGCGCATTGCTCGGTATCGTGGGTACTCATCCCCAGTGATTCAAGGATTTTGTTTAATGCGCCATAACGGGTGGTTAACAAATCTGCCATTAGTCCATGTACAAATCGTAGATTGATTTCAGTTGTGCGCGCGATCTCGAAATTCTGGATCGCACGGTGCCGATTGGAATGCCCAGAATGTCAGCAGCTTCTTGATAGGAATTGCCATGCTGCACAACCAGAATAAGGGTTTCACGCAGATCGTTGGGCAAGTTGCCAATAGCAGATTCCAGTTTGATGCTGAATTCATTTTTCATGCAATGTTGCATGGGGTCCGAACCCTCTGCCTGTTCAAGCTCCAGGTCTTCATCAGAAGTGAAATGAAATTTGTATTGTGGCGAGCGTCGGGCGGTGTTGCGAATGATGTTCAGCGCAATGCCGAACAGCCAGGTGGCTCTTTTCGCATCGCCCCGAAAGCTGTCCCAGCAGCAGTAGGCTTCGATCAAGGTTTGCTGAAAAATATCTTCTACCGCATTTTCGTCCCGAAAGTGCTTGACGATGAAATTGCGCAGACGTTTTTCCTGCTTCGCAACCAGTAGCTCGAATTCAGAACGTGTGGTGTCAAGCTTTGCCCTGGAGCACCTGTGTATCGCAGTGATCTTCAGTTTGGGTGCAATCGGTTTCATGTCGAGCCTTTCTGCTTGAAACTGTAATGGACTCATGGTCGGTCTCGGCGAATTTCTAAATAACAGCACAGGGTATCAAGCTCGCAAAAACTCTGAATTAGGTGTCACCTGACAGAGGGGGCAAGTGAGCTGTTCCTTTTGTTTCGATTGAAAATGTGCTAGAGGCCAAGTAACCAAATCTTTTTCCTGACCTTGAGTGCTGGCGCAGCCGCAGATGGTTCCAGTACCGCCCGAAATGAATCCAAATTATTGGTATCATCAAGCGGTCATTGAACTATCAGGTTGTCATGAGCCAGTACCAAGAATCGTCCATCCGAGTCCTTAAAGGACTAGAGCCAGTCAAGCAGCGCCCCGGCATGTACACCCGCACCGATTGCCCCTTGCACATCATTCAAGAGGTGATCGACAACGCAGCAGACGAGGCGCTGGGCGGGTTTGGTTCCCGAATAACGGTGACAGTTCACATCGATGGCAGTGTGTCGGTGCAGGACGAAGGGCGGGGTATCCCGATTGGCCTTCACCCTGAGGAAAAGGTGCCTGTTATTGAATTGGTGTTCACCCGCTTGCATGCCGGGGGTAAGTTCAACAAGGCCGATGGCGGTGCGTACCGTTTCTCGGGTGGCTTGCACGGCGTGGGTGTTTCTGTCACCAATGCTTTGTCGACCCGGCTTGAAGTGAGTGCTGTGCGCGACAAACAAGTGGGCACGCTGGTGTTCAGCGGTGGCGATGTCATCGAGCCCTTGAGAGTGCGCCCCCAAACCAGCAGCGACCCCAAAAAGGGCACCAGCGTGCGCGTGTGGCCTGACCCTCAATATTTTGATTCCGCTGTATTGCCCTTGAACGAAATGGATCGTCTGTTGCGCAGCAAGGCTGTCTTGCTCAAGGGCGTTGAGGTGGTGTTGGTGACCGAAAAAACCGGTGAAGCCAAACGCTGGAAATTCGACGATGGGCTGCGTGGTTTTTTAAAAGAAGAGTTGCTGGACCGCGAACTGGTGGCCCCCATGTTCAGTGGCGACCTTAGCGTGGATGTGCTGCGAGATGAAGGTTTTGCTGAAGGCGAGGGCGCAGCCTGGGCTTTGGCTTTTGTGGCTGAAGGCGCAGCTGTGCGAGAAAGCTATGTGAACCTGATTCCAACTTCCGCCGGGGGTACACATGAATCGGGTTTGCGCGAAGCGGTGTTTCAGGCCATCAAGGCATTCTGTGAAATGCATTCGCTAATGCCCAAAGGCATCAAGCTGATGCCCGACGACATATTTTCCAAAGCCAATTTCGTGTTGTCGGCCAAGGTGCTCGACCCGCAGTTTCAGGGGCAAATCAAGGAACGCCTGAACAGCCGGGATGCTGTGCGCTTGGTGTCATCACTGGTGAAACCTGCGTTCGAGTTGTGGCTGAACCAGCACGTGGAAGACGGCAAGAAAATTGCCGAGTTGGCCATTAAACAGGCGCAAGCCCGTTCGCGTGCAGCGCAAAAAGTCGAGAAACGTAAAAGCTCATCAGTGGCTATTTTGCCCGGCAAGTTGACCGACTGTGAAAGCACTGACATCACGCTGAACGAGGTGTTTCTGGTAGAGGGCGATTCTGCGGGAGGGTCGGCCAAGATGGGCCGTGAAAAAGAGTTTCAGGCCGTATTGCCTTTGCGTGGCAAGGTGCTCAATGCTTGGGAAACTGACAAAGACCGCCTGTTTGCCAACCAGGAAATTCACGATATTGCAGTGGCCATTGGCGTGGATCCACATGGCGTGAACGACAACCCCGATTTAAGCGGTTTGCGTTACGGCAAAATCTGTATTCTTTCTGATGCGGATGTGGATGGTTCGCATATTCAAGTGTTGTTGCTTACCCTGTTTTACAAACATTTCCCCGCACTGATTCGCAGCCAGAATTTGTATGTGGCCCGCCCTCCATTATTCCGTGTGGATGTACCTGCGCAGGGCAAAAAGCCTGCGCGCAAACTGTATTGCCTGGACGAAGCCGAGCTGTATGCGGTTCAAGACAAGCTGGGCAAGGAAGGAGTGAAGGAAGCGAGCATCAAGATTTCCCGCTTCAAGGGTTTGGGTGAAATGAATGCCGAGCAGTTGTGGGAAACCACCTTGAACCCGGACACACGACGTTTGCTGCCAGTGACTTTGGGCAGCATGGACGTAGACCAAACCAATGCAATGATGCACATGCTGATGGGCCGCACAGAAAGCGGCGCGCGCCGCACCTGGTTGGAAGACAAAGGCAATTTGGTGGAAGTGGATATCTGATTTTTTCAGGTCTACTTGAAATCACGCGAATGGAAATCACGCGAATGCGTTTGCAATTGCGCAAGCAGGTGGGTGTAGTCCACCAGCCGGCGTGCCACCAAATTGCACACTTCGCCTTCGCGTTGCCAAATACCAAACACCCCCATAATTTGCGCATTGCGCAGCACTTGTCGCTGTTCTTCGGCCAGGTTGTTCCACACAATCACATTCACATTCCCTGTTTCATCTTCAAGGTTTAAAAACACGGTGCCATGCGCAGTGGCAGGGCGTTGCCGGTGGGTCACAATACCGCAGGCACGCGCAAGCCTGCCGTTGGGGTAGGTGCGCAATTCTTCAACCTGCCTTATTTTGTAAGGTGCCAGTTGCTTGCGCAAAAATGAAATGGGGTGGTGTTCAAGGCTTGCGCCTGTGGCGCGGTAATCGGCCAGCATGTCTTGCAGTTCGCTGGCCTTGGGCAACTCAAGGGGCGTTTCATTGCTGCGCGTATCGGCCAGTAAACCATGCTGGTAAAGTCGACCTGTTTCAGTGCCTGCTGTTTGCCACACGGCTTGGCGGCGGTGCCCGGCCAGTTGCTTCAGCGCATTGGCATCAGCCAGTGCGAGAAGGTCGCCGCGTTCAAGCTGCGCACGTTTGGTCAAATCTTCCACGTTGTCAAACAGGCTTTGTTCGCGGGCTTGAACAATGCGCAAGGCCGCTTCGTGTTTCAGACCATTGACCCGGTTTAAACCCAGGCGTACCGGGTAGGTGGGTAAATTTTCCATTCGGGTTTCAAGCGCACTACACTGCACATCTACAGGCAGCACTTTCACGCCATGCCGCTGTGCGTCTTGAATCAGTTGTGAAGGCGCATAAAAACCCATGGGCTGTGCATTCAGCAGCCCACACAAAAATGCATCGGAGTGGTGGCATTTCAGCCAGGCCGACGCATACACCAGCATGGCAAAACTGGCCGCATGGCTTTCCGGAAAACCATATTCACCAAAGCCTTCCATTTGTTTGAAAATACTTTCGGCAAACTCGCGGGTGTAGCCGCGTTCTACCATGCCACCCACCACGCGCTCGTAAAAATGGTGAAGACCACCTTTGCGCTTCCAGGCGGCCATGCCACGGCGCAGGGCATCGGCCTCACCCGGTGTAAAGCCCGCAGCCAGAATGGCCACCTGCATCACCTGTTCCTGAAAAATTGGAATGCCCTTGGTGCGGCCCAGTGCCTGTTTCAATGCCTCGGAAGGGTAGTCCACTGCCTCCAAGCCTTGCCTGCGTTTTAAAAACGGGTGCACCATGCCGCCTTGAATGGGGCCCGGCCGCACAATGGCAACCTGAATGACCAGGTCGTAATACTCGCGGGGCTTAAGGCGGGGCAACATGCCCATTTGTGCGCGGCTTTCAATTTGAAACACACCCACGGTGTCGGCTTTGCACATCATCTCGTAAGCCGCGCTGTCTTCAGTCGGTATGGCTTGCAGTGTTCGTGGTGCATCTGGTTTTTTGTGCAATTCGTCCAGTGTCATTCGGATGGCGCTGAGCATGCCAAGCGCCAGTACATCGACTTTCATCAGGCCCATGGCGTCCAGGTCGTCTTTGTCCCACTGAATCACGCTGCGGTCTGGCATGGATGCGTTTTCAACAGGCACCAGTTCAGTCAGGCTGTCGCGCGCAATTACAAAGCCCCCAGTGTGTTGCGACAAGTGTCGCGGAAAACCCAGCAACTCATCCGCCAGGTGTACGCAATGCTGAACGCCGCTTTGGCGCACATCAATGTCCGCTTGCACCATGTGGTCTACGCTCATGCTGCGGCTGTAGCCGCCATTTTGTGACTTGACCAATTGTTCAATCAGGTCGGTGCCCAGCCCCAAGGCTTTGCCCACATCCCGCAGTGCCGAGCGAGGCCTGTACACCACCACGCTGGCGGCCAACGCAGCCCGGTCACGACCGTACTTTTGATAAATGTATTGAATCACTTCTTCGCGGCGTGTGTGTTCAAAATCCACGTCGATGTCTGGAGGTTCATTGCGTTCACGGCTGATGAAACGCTCAAACAGCACCTCCATTTTGTCGGGGTTCACTTCGGTAATCTGCAGGCAATAGCACACCACTGAATTGGCGGCGGAACCACGCCCCTGGCAAAGAATATTGCGCGAGCGTGAAAAACGGACAATGTCGTGAACGGTTAAAAAGTAAGCCTCAAATTTCAACTCTTCAATCAGCTGCAATTCATGTTCAATCTGGTTTCGAATTTTGGCCGGCACTGTGCCGTTGTAGCGTTGGGCTGCGCCTTGTTCTACAAGCTGACGCAAGTATTGTGTGGGTTCCAGACCTTCGGGGCTGATTTCACGGGGGTACTGGTAGCGCAGCTCATCGAGCGAAAATACACACTGTGCCGCCAGTGTTGTGGTTTGCTCAAGCAAGGTGTGCGGATAAATTTGGGCAAGCACTTGCAAGGGTTGCAGGCAACGTTGCGCATTTGTTTCCAGAAATGGTTTGGCCTCGTTCAGGCTGCAGTTCAGTCGAATGGCGGTGAGTACGTCGTGCAGGTTTTTCCGTTCGCCTGAGTGCATCACGGGCAGGTTGCTGGCCATTAATTCAACATGGTGCAAATGGGCCAAGGTCTGCAAATGAAGTAGCCATGCCTTGTCAAAACCACGGTGCTGCAAATTGCACATCAGGTGCATTCGGCCAGTGAAACGCTTGGCACACCATCTTAACAGGGCAGGAAAATTTTCCTTGTTGCGCTCATCGGGCACCAGCAGCAACTGCAATCCGGGTGGAATGTCAGCAAGGTCGTCGCGTGTAAAAAGGTAATCGCCTTTGAATGCGCGGCTTCGGGCCTGTGTAATCAGACGGCACAAGTGGGTGTAGCCGGTTTTGTTTTTTACAATCAAGGCAATGCGCTGGCCAGCAAACGCGCTGCTGTGTGCAAACACAAACTGTGCGCCCACCAGCAGTTGAATGCCGCACTCCTTGGCGGCTTGGTGCGCGCGAACAATGCCCGCGAGCGAACATTCATCAGCAATGCCAATGGCGCTGTAACCCAGTAGTTTGGCTTGCTGCACCAGTTCTTCCGGGTGCGATGCACCTTTCAAAAAACTGAAGTTGCTCAAAGCCAGTGCTTCAGCAAAGTGCCTTGGGTTTTGAGTCATGCAAAGTAGCCGTGTAAAAACCAGCGTGAATCGTCTTCAAGCAGGTCTTGGTACAGCCACACCAAACTGGAATTGCTGTCGAGTGCGCAGTAGTAATCTCGTTTGCAGGGTTGGGCATCCCACCAGCCAAACTCAACACGTTCCGGGCCGCTGAGCAATTGCCATGGGCCGCCGGTCTGCCAGCTCGGGGTTTTGCCTTGCAGGGGTTTGGGCTGCGGTAAAAGCCACAAAGGCCTTGGTGCGCTGCAGGGCAGGGTGGTGTTGTTCAGTTCAGGGGTGTGTTTTTTTTCTACTTTCTTGAAAGCAATATTTGTATTTCTAAGCCGGGGTGTGTGCTGCAACACAATGCTGCATTCTGGCCTGGGGTCACTTTCTGTTGCTGCAAACAACACGGTTTGTTCACCCAGGCGTGCGCGCAGCACGTCACAGGTGTTGTCCCAATTGCGTGTGCCTTCTGCAGGGTCGGGCAAAAAACTGTTGTTCACATTGGGCAGCAATTCACTGTGCGCGCAGTGCACTCGAATGCTTCGAATGTCGTCGTGAAATTGCATGCGCACCAGTTGGTGGTGTAGCAGGCGTTGCCATGTTTGAAGGCAATCAGTGGCTTGTGCACTTCGAAGGCGCAGCGCTTTTTCGCCGTGCGTGTGAATGAATGCCCAGTGCAATTCACGCGTGCCCCGTTTTTGTTGCTGAAGCCAGTTGCACACTGCTTCAAGCAAAGTTTGTGTCTGGTGTTCAATCAGATCAAGCCGGTCGCTGTGAAACGGCAATTCCTTTTCCTGCTCAAATGTGTCGGCTGGTTGATGTGCTGTTGCGGCCGGTGCCAATTTGTTTTGCACGCCAAAGCCTGAATCAAGTTCAGCCAATGCCTGTGCGCCAAAGCGTTTTAAAAACCCGTCGCGTGGCAAGCGCCACAAATCGCCAAGGCGGTTAAAGCCACACTGATGCCAAGTGGATTGCAATTTTGAATCGCAATCAAGTACCAAAACTGGCAAGGCCAGCAAGCTGTTTTCATTAAAACTCAGCATGGCTAAAAAATCACCTTCAGTGTGTGCAGGTGCGCATTTGCTGAGCCACCACGCGCCGGTGGCGGTGTGGTGGTGGGCCAGTTCCAATTCAACAGAAAATTCTGCAGCGCCTTGCCACAGCTGTGAAAGCAAAGCCCGTGCACCACCAAACAACCTGAAGCTGCTGTGTACCTCAACCAGCCAGCCAGCGCGTTCGTGGTGTTTGTCTTGCCGCCAACACACCACGGGGCTGTAATGTGCTGCCAATTCAAACAGCGAATTGGCATCAAACTGTGGTGAGGTTTCCTGCGGGTTGCGGGGTTGTTTGAAAGTTTGGTTGTAACTCAGGGCGATCCAACGCACGAACAAGCTCCTGTGGCTGCGGGGTGTTGGGTAAAGCACTTTGCGCTTTGGGTAAATCAATCAGCAAAGGCTGTTCAAGCACAGGGCCCCTGCGTTTGATCAAGTGCACACGCAAGCTGTTGGGGCTTTGTGCCGTAAGGCACAGGCGCAGCGAGGCCGGGGAGGGCTGCATTTGTGCCCGAATGGGGCGAAACACAAAACTTAAGCCCTGCGATCGCGTGGCCTGGTACTGCAAGCGGCGCAACACGGTGTGGCTGCACAGGGTTTTTTCTTCAGGCAGCCACATAAAAAGGGCACCGAAGGAATCGCTTTGCAGAACCTGTTCAATTGCCCAAAGCCGGTCTTGGGGTTTGTCGGTTTGAATCAAATGGACTTGATCCAAAGCCACGCCAAACTGTTCAAACACTGGGGTGAGTGGAAGCAGTGGCGCACCGATCAGCACCAGTTTTTTTTGCTCCAGTGAAAGCCTGCGCAACACCGGCATGAGAAAACGAAGTTCACCGATGCCGTGGTGCTTTAACAGCAGTTCAATCAGGTTGCGGGTGGGCCAGCCACCCCCTGGCAATTGTTGGTCAAGGGATGAAAAGCCGCTGGGTATTCTGGCGCTGTTGTCGCTGCCAAGCTGGTGGGCCCGCCACACGCCAGGGTGAATGTTGGCAAGATCGAACAACGACACAACAACCCCCGACATTGCTTTTTAGTGCAACTGGCCCTGGCGAATCAAACCAACAGCCAAGCCTTCAATGGCAAACGTTTCTGTGCGAAGGTCTACTTGGATGGGGGCGAAATCGCTGTTCTCGGCTTGCAGTTCAACCACATGGCCTTTTTGGAAAAAACGCTTCACGGTAACGTCGTCGTTCACACGTGCAACCACCACCTGGCCTGCGCGTGCGGTGCTGACTTTTTTTACGGCCAGTAAGTCGCCGTCCATGATGCCGATGTCTTTCATGGACATGCCGCGCACCTTCAGCAGGTAATCGGGTTTGTCAGGAAACAACGATGGATCAACGGGAATTTGTTTTTCCACATGCTCTTGCGCAAGAATGGGGCTGCCGGCAGCCACGCGCCCAATCAGCGGCAGTTGCATAAATTGCTCCACGACCTTGCTGGCTGTTTCCTCTAAGCCTTCGGCATATTCACCCAGCAGGCGAATGCCGCGTGACGTGCTTGCATCTAGTGCAATCACGTTTTTCTTGGCCAGGGCCTGCAGGTGATCTTCAGCGGCATTGGCCGAGCGAAAGCCCAATTGCCGTGCAATTTCAGCACGGGTGGGTGGCCTGCCAAATTGGGCAATTTGGTCGCGAATTAGATCAAGAATTTCTTGTTGACGAGCAGTTAAACCTTTCATGGCACCAATCTCGAATTGATATGCTGTGATTATATACAGTAAATAAAAACTTGCAAACTTATTTGTCTGAATCCGATTGGGGGCTAGCCGAGTAATACATACATCTTCGGGAGAGACAGTCTGGGAGACACGGCCACAAGCGGGGCGACAAAGGTCGCATCCGCGGCCAACCTCACAAAGCCAACTGCTCTCGTACCTTGCAATGGGTATTTTTCCCGGGTTCATACCACCCTGTCCCTGATTCACCTGCCAGATCCTGCGATAATAAACCCGTAGTAACAACCAGGTGATTCATGTCCATGCTTGTCGTTCTTTCCCCAGCAAAATCGCTCGATTACGAAACACCCTTGTCCGTTCAAACCAGCACCCAACCACAATTTGTTGAGCAGGCTGCGCAGTTGGTGGACATTCTTCGCCCCATGAACCCGGCTGATATTTCTGAACTCATGTCGGTTTCCGACAAACTGGGTGTATTGAACGCAACCCGTTACACCGAGTGGTCGCACAAGTTCACCAAGAAAAATTCGCGCCCCGCATTGCTGGCTTTCAATGGCGATGTGTACGACGGTTTTGACGCCAAAACCCTGGATGAAGATGGTTTGGCTTTTGCGCAAAAGCATGTGCGCATTTTGTCGGGCCTGTACGGCATTTTGCGCCCGCTCGATTTAATGCAGCCATACCGTCTTGAAATGGGCACGAAGCTGCCCAATCCGGCTGGCAAAGATTTGTACGCCTACTGGAAGCAAACCGTGGCGCCCGCCTTGAACAAGGAACTGGGCAAGAAAGACCCGGTGTTGGTGAACCTGGCCTCGGATGAATATTTCAAGTCAGTTGACACCAAAGCGTTGAATGCGCGCGTGGTTCAACCCGTGTTTCAAGACTTCAAAAACGGGCAGTACAAAATCATTAGTTTCTTTGCGAAAAAAGCGCGTGGCCTGATGGCCCGTTACATTGTTGATCAACGCGTCACCGATGTAGAGCAACTGAAAAAATTCAAGGTGGCAGGCTATGCATTCTCTGCCAGGGAATCTTCTGAAAATACCTGGGTGTTTCGCCGCAAGGAAGACTGATCTTGGCTATTACACGAATTTTGATTAGTAACGATGACGGCTACAGTGCCCCCGGTATTTTGGCCCTGCACGGCGCTTTGCTTGAACGCTTCGGCAACACGGTTCATCTGGACGTGATGGCGCCGGAGCAGGACCGATCGGGTGTGTCGAATGCGCTTACCCTTGATCGGCCGCTTACCGTGCGCACTGCAGCCAACGGATTTCGCTATGTGAATGGCACCCCGACCGATTGTGTGCACGTGGCGGTTACAGGTTTGCTGGAACAACGGCCTGACCTGATTGTTTCGGGCATTAACAACGGTGCCAATATGGGCGATGACACCATTTATTCCGGCACAGTGGCTGCGGCCATGGAAGGCTTTCAGTGTGGCTTGCCTGCAATCGCTTTTTCGCTGGCTGGCAAAGGTTATGCGCACCTGGACAGCGCGGCCCGCGTGGCGGCTGAAATCGTGGATCGTTTTCTGAACAACAAGCTGGGTTTGGAACACTGTTTGTTGAACGTGAATATTCCACCAATTGCCTACGATGACATGCAAGGATATGAATGCACGCGCTTGGGCAAACGCCATCATGCGGAACCCGTTATTCCGATCCAAAACCCCAAAGATGAAACCGTTTACTGGATAGGCCCCCCGGGCGGGGCAAAAGATGCGGGCCCCGGCACCGACTTTTTTGCCGTCAAGCAGGGTAAAATTTCAATCAGCCCATTGAAGGCTGATTTGACGCACATTGAACAAATGAAAACCCTGGCTGACTGGTTATAACAACAACATGGATCAAAAGCCCCGTTTCAAGCCGGCCCCCGCGCTGATTACCCAGTCAGCACGCAAGCTGGACCGGATTCCGGAACGCCTCGGCGGGTCAAGCCTGACCTCTGATCGCGCACGCGATCATCTGGTTCAAAAGCTCAAAACTTTGGGCATTGTGAATCAGCAGGTGCTTGACGTGATCGGCACAGTGCCACGCCATCTGTTTGTGGACGAAGGCTTTGCTTCCCGCGCTTACGAAGATGCAGCCTTGCCCATTGGCCACCAGCAAACCATTTCACGCCCGTTCACCGTGGCG
>NZ_DAIUBR010000018.1:0-66514 GCF_036846585.1 Limnobacter sp.
GCGAGCTGGATGACCCTGGCATGGAGATCGAGATTGCCGTGCGCAAATTCGATGTGCCGCATGAATTCAACCTGTTGACCATGAACCAGGCTGAAAGCATTCCCAATGAGGTTGAACACAAGGATTTGAAAGGCCGCGTGGACTTGCGCGATGTGCCTTTCGTGACCATCGATGGCGAAGACGCCCGCGACTTCGACGATGCGGTGTATTGCACCCCATCGAATGACACCAAGGGCGGTTGGCGTTTGCTGGTGGCCATTGCCGATGTAAGCCACTATGTGCTGCCCGGTACGCCGATTGACCAGGAAGCCACCAAGCGCGGCACATCCGTGTATTTTCCGCGCCGGGTTATACCCATGTTGCCTGAGAAATTATCGAACGGTTTGTGTTCGCTAAACCCTGGTGTAGACCGCCTGGTGTTGGTCTGTGACATGATCATTGGCCCCAAGGGTGCGATGAAGGCTTACCAGTTCTACAACGGGGTTATTCATTCCACTGCACGCCTGACCTACAACCAGGTGTGGGACGCACTGACCGATTCACAAAGCATGGCTGCCAAAGCCATGGGCCACGTGTATGGCGATGTGGAAAACCTTTACACCTTGTACAAGGTACTTTTCGAGTCGCGCCAGCGCCGTGGTGCGATGGAAATCGACACCGTTGAAACGCAGGTGATGCTGGATCCCGATGGCAAGATCGACAAGATTGTGCCCAAGCGCCGCAACGATGCGCACCGCTTGATCGAAGAATGCATGCTGGCCGCCAACGTGTGCGCAGCGGACTTTCTGGAGCGCAGCAAGCACCCCAGTTTGTATCGGGTGCATGAAGGCCCCACCGTCGAAAAGTTGCAGAATTTGCGTACCTTTTTGCGGTCCGTTGGTTTGACCCTGGATGGTGGCGATGACCCCACCAGCATGGACTATGCAAACCTGATGAAAAAAATTCAGGGACGTCCCGATCAGGCCTTGTTGCAAACCATGATGTTGCGTTCCATGCAGCAAGCCATATACACGCCGCACAACAGCGGCCACTTTGGCCTGGCTTACCCGGCTTATGCACACTTCACTTCGCCCATTCGCCGCTATCCCGATTTGATGGTTCACCGAAGCATCAAGGCTTTGCTCGGTGGGAAACGGTATGTGCCCATGCCGCTTGATGAAAGAGAGTTCGAGGATTACGATCCCAAGCGACGTGTTGACAAGGCTGAAGAAATTTCCCGTTGGGATCAATCTGGCAACTGGTTCTCTTCTACTGAGCGTCGTGCAGACGAAGCATCGCGCGACGTCATGTCGTGGCTGAAATGCTTCTTCATGAAAGAACGCGTGGGCGACACCTTCCAGGGGCATGTGTCTGGCGTAACCAGTTTTGGTTTGTTCATCACGCTCGATGCCCTTTATGTGGAAGGCTTGGTGCATGTGTCTGAACTTGGTACCGAGTATTTTCAGTACAGCGACAGCCTGCATGAATTGCGGGGCGAGCGCAGTGGTATTCGCTACCGGTTGACCGATGCAATCAATGTGCAGGTATCACGTGTAGACCTGGATGCCCGCCGCATTGAATTCCGCTTGGTGCAAGGCGTGTCATTTGAAAGCCTGATGCGCGAGCCAGCCAAAACCGCCGGCAAGCCCGGCAACCGACCACAGCGCCAGCAGGGGCGGAGAAAAAACACGGGTCAATTGCAGCAGGCAGTTGAAGATGCAGGCAAAACAGCGCCTGTGCTGCCGCCCGAGGACAGCACCAGTTCACGGGGCGTGAACAAAAAACGCGCAGCCGATGAATCGCGCAGCAAAGCGGCGGCCGAGAAAAAACGCAAGGAAGAAATTCAAAAAGCCAAGCGTGTTGCCCGCCCTAAGCCCGCCACAGGGTCTAAAATGCGCACTGCAGCGAAAAAATCTCGATAAGCGGAGCGTATCAATTGGCCATTTTGTATGGTTTTCATGCCGTGTCGGCCCGGGTTAAAACAGCCCCAGCCAGCGTGGAAGAGGTGTTGGTGGACCAACACCGCAAAGACAAACGCATGCAGCAGTTCATCGACAAGGTGAAAGCTGCCGGCGTGAAAGTAAGCGCAGCCGATTCTGATCGATTGGAAAAAGCGGCGGGTCACAAACAGCACCAGGGCGTGGTGGCGTTTGCCAAGGAATTGGTGAAATCCAACGACCTGTTTGAAATCATCGAGACCCACGGCAAAAACACGCTGCTGCTGGTGCTCGATGGCGTGACCGACCCCCACAACCTGGGTGCCTGCCTGCGCAGCGCCGATGCGGCGGGTGTGCATGCGGTGGTGCTGCCCAAAGACAAATCGGTAGGCATTACGCCGGTGGTGTCGAAAGTGGCCTGCGGTGCGGCTGAAACAATCCCTGTGATTACGGTGACCAATCTGGCCCGCACACTGGAAGAAATTCAGGACGCCGGGGTGTGGTGCATTGGCACGGCGGGTGAAGCCACCGATACCCTGTACGACGCCGACTTGAACGGCCCCATCGCCTGGGTGCTGGGCGCCGAGGGCGATGGCATGCGCCGCCTGACCCGCGAGAAATGCGACCAGCTGGTGCAAATTCCGATGATCGGCAGTGTTGAAAGCCTGAACGTGTCGGTGGCCAGTTCGGTGTGCCTGTTTGAAACCCTTCGTCAACGTCAATTCTCAAAATAAGAAACCTCGAAGCACCGCATGGAACAACTTACCCTGGACGCAACGCCTCCTTCTGGCGACGATTCTGAAACAATAACGCTTGGCCTGTACGCCGAGCGCGCCTACCTGGACTACGCCATTTCCGTGGTGAAGGGCAGGGCCCTGCCTGAGTGTTCAGACGGACAAAAGCCGGTTCAGCGTCGAATTTTGTACGCCATGAATGAAATGGGCTTGGCCAACAATGCCAAGCCAGTGAAGTCAGCCCGTGTGGTGGGTGATGTGCTGGGTAAATACCACCCGCATGGCGACCAGGCTGCTTACGATGCGCTGGTGCGCATGGCGCAAAACTTCACCCTGCGTTACCCACTGATTGATGGCCAAGGCAACTTTGGCAGCCGCGATGGCGATGGTGCCGCAGCCATGCGTTACACCGAAGCCCGCTTAACGCCCATTGCCAAGCTGCTGCTGGATGAGGTGGACATGGGCACGATTGATTTCGTGCCCAACTACGACGGCAGTTTTCAGGAACCCAAGCTGCTACCCGCGCGCCTGCCTTTCGTGCTGTTGAACGGTGCTTCAGGCATTGCCGTGGGCATGGCAACTGACATTCCTCCGCACAACATTCGGGAAGTGGCTGCAGCGACGATCCATTTGATCAAGCACCCGAATGCGGACCTGGACACCATCATGGGCCTGTTGCCCGCCCCCGACTTTCCCGGTGGTGCGCAAATTATTTCGCCCGCCAGTGCGATGAGGGAAATTTACGCCGGCGGCCGAGGCTCCATCAAGGTGCGCGCCCGCTGGGAAATTGAAGAAATGGCCCGTGGTCAGTGGCAATTGGTGGTCAAAGAACTGCCACCGAACACCAGCACCGCGAAGGTACTGGAAGAAATTGAAGAGTTGACCAACCCGAAGGTAAAGGCTGGCAAGAAAGGCCTTTCTACCGAGCAGCAGAATTTGAAAGCGCAAGTGTTGGCCATGCTGGATGCCGTGCGCGATGAATCTGGCAAGGAAAACGCGGTGCGCTTGGTGTTTGAGCCCAAAAGCCGCAATGTGTCGGTTGAGGAGTTTTCGAACCTGCTGCTCAGCCACACGAGCCTGGAAATTAATACATCGATCAACCTGGTGAGTATCGACAACGCAGGTCGCCCTGGCCAGCGCGGTTTGATCGCCATGCTGCTGGACTGGATTGAATTCCGCAAGGTGTGCGTAACCCGCCGCAGCCAGCACCGTTTGGCGCAGGTGAACGACCGAATCCATGTGCTGGAAGGCCGCCTGATTGCCTGGCTGAACATTGATGAAGTGATCAAGGTGATTCGCGAAAGCGACGAACCCAAGCCCGCGCTTATTGAAGCCTTTCGCTTAAGTGACCGCCAGGCCGAAGACATTCTTGAAATTCGGCTGCGCCAGTTGGCCCGCCTTGAAAAAATCAAGATTGAGCAGGAATTGGCCAGGCTGGGCGAAGAAAAAGCGGATCTGGAGGCCTTACTGGCTGATGACAGCAAGCTGAAAACCCGAATTGTTGGCGAAATTCGCAAAGACACCGACACCTACGGCGATGACCGCCGCACCCTGATTGAAGAAGCGGTCAAGGCCAGCATTGAAGTGAAAGTGGTGGAAGAACCCACCACGGTGATTGTTTCCCAGAAGTTCTGGATTCGAAACCGCCAGGGCCACGGTCACGATGCCTCGCAATTCAGCTTCAAAGTGGGCGATGGTTTGTACGCCGCATTTGAATGCAAAACCACCGACAATACCTACTTGTTTGGCGCGGGCAATGCGCTGGGCAAAGTGTTCAGTGTGCCCGTGGGCGCATGGCCTGGCGGCCGTGGCGATGGCATACCTGCTCAAAGCCTTGTGGAACTGAATGGTGGCACGCTAAGCCACGCACTGGCTGCACCGGCTACACAGCCTGTGTTGTTGGCCTGCAGCGCAGCCTACGGCTTTCTGGCCACTGCTGGCAATATGGAAAGCCGCATGAAGGCGGGCAAGCAGTTCATCAGCCTGAACCCGGGTGAAAAGCTGTTGACACCCGTGCTGCTGCAAGCCACAGATGACCGCGTGGCGGTGCTGGCCGAAAGCGGGCGCTTCCATGTGTTCATGCTGGACGAACTAAAGCAGCTTGGCGGTGGCGGACGTGGAGTACAGCTGCTGCCGCTGGATGACAAGGATTCTCTTGTGGCTGCACTTGCATTCGGTCCTGCCGACAGTTTGGTGGTTGCTGGCACGGGCCGCGGCGGCAAAGACCGCGAAGAGGTTCTAAAGCCTGCCGTGCTGGCCGAGCGCCTTGGCAAGCGGGGTCGAAAAGGCAAGGAACTGGACATCAAGTTCAAAGCCGACACGCTTCGCAAGGTGGTGTAGGAAAAAGAGCCCTCCGGGGCTCTTTTTTTGCCTTGAAATTTGCTGTGGAATCCCCATATGCCCCTCATTCCAAAACAGAACATGAAGGGAGCAAGAACATGGGTTCAATGAAGGAAACGATGGGTTTTCAAACAGAAGTGAAACAACTTCTGCATTTGATGATTCATTCCCTGTATTCCAACAAGGAAATTTTTCTTCGGGAGCTGGTCTCCAATGCATCAGATGCGTGCGACAAACTTCGCTTCGAGGCCATCAACAACAGCAGCTTGTTTGAAGACAACACCGACTTGAAAATCCGTGTGACCTTCGACAAGGAAGCGCGCACCATTTCCATCGAAGACAACGGCATTGGCATGAGCCGCGAAGACGCCATTGAACACCTGGGCACCATTGCAAAAAGCGGGACCAAGGAATTTTTTGGCAAGCTAAGCGGTGACCAGCAAAAAGACGCTGCCTTGATTGGCCAGTTTGGTGTGGGTTTTTATTCCGCGTTTATTGTTGCAGACAAGGTGACTGTGCGTTCCCGCAGGGCCGGTTTGCCCGCTGTCGAAGGCGTGGAATGGGAGTCCAAAGGCGATGGTGAATTCAGCGTGGAAGCCATCGAGAAGGCCGACCGTGGCACGCAAATTGTGTTGCATCTGAAAGCTGATGAAGACGAACTGCTTTCCGGCTGGAAACTGAAGAGTATTCTGACCAAATATTCCGACCACATTTCCTTGCCCATTCAAATGTTGAAAGAAGAATGGGACGAGGAAGCCGGTGGAATGAAAGCCACGGGCGAATGGGAAACCGTGAACAAGGCCAATGCCTTGTGGGCACGCTCCAAGGCCGACATCACGCCCGAGCAGTACAACGAATTCTACAAGACCATCAGCTTCGATTTTGCCGACCCGCTGGCGCACACGCACAACCGCGTGGAAGGCGGTCGTTCGGAATACACCTCACTGTTGTACATTCCCGCGAAAGCCCCTTACGACCTGTGGGACCGCAATCAGCAAAAGGGCATCAAGCTGTATGTGAAGCGCGTTTTTATCATGGACGATGCGGAACAACTGCTGCCCCCCTATTTGCGCTTTGTGAAAGGCGTGATTGATTCGGCTGATTTGCCGCTGAATGTGTCGCGCGAAATTTTGCAGGAAAGCCGCGATGTAAAAGCCATTCGCGAAGGTTCTGTGAAAAAGGTGTTGGGCCTGCTCGAGGACATGGCCACCAACGAAGCGGAGAAATACGCCACCTTCTGGAAAGAATTCGGTCAGGTTCTGAAAGAGGGCATGGGCGATGACCCCGCCAACAAGGAACGCATTGCCAAGCTTCTGCGCTTTGCCACAACTCAAAGCGAGGGCGAGGCACAAACCGTGTCGCTGGCCGATTATGTGGGCCGCATGAAGGAAGGGCAGGAAAAGATTTACTACGTGACCGCCGACACCTATGCCGCGGGCAAATACAGCCCGCACCTGGAAGTGTTCAAAAAGAAAGGCGTGGAAGTGCTGTTGCTGAGCGACCGCGTAGACGAGTGGATGCTTTCCTATCTGCAGGAATTCGACGGGAAAGAATTGCAAAGCTGTGCCAAGGGAGGCCTTGATTTGGGTGCCCTGGAAGACGAGCAGGACAAGGAAACCAAAAAGAAGGTTGAAGACGAGTTCAAGGATGTGTTGAAGAAGGTGGAAGACCTGCTGAAAGACCGCATCAAGGAAGCCCGTGTTACCTTGCGCCTGACCGACAGCCCTGCGTGTATTGTGGCTGATGAGTCGGGTGTGAGCGAGCATTTGAAGCGCATGTTGAAGCAGGCTGGCCAGAATGCACCCGACACCAAACCTGTTTTGGAGCTAAACCCCGAGCATGCTTTCGTTCAGCGTTTGAAAATTGAGAAAGAGCACTTTGATGAATGGGTCAATGTGCTGTTCGATCAAGCGGTATTGGCAGAAGGTGGCCAGCTGGAAGACCCGGCTGGGTTTGTTCGGCGCTTGAACATGCTGCTGTTGACTGTGAAAGCCTGATTTTTAGTGTGGCAGTGTCTGGGTTTGGTTCACCAAGGCCCAACCCAGGCGGCTTTGAAGTGCATTGGCCAGATAAAGTGACTGCTCGAAAAACCGTTGCACGTATTTCAGGTCGGCCTGCGTGAGCAGTGTTTCTTGCCAGCGCAGTTGAAACTCGGATGTTTTTTTGTCCTCCCACATGTAAACAGGGAGGCGAACGCGTTCCATCAGTGAATTGAACTGCGTACATTCTTTGCGTATTTCTTCAAGGTCGCTGTTTTCATCTTGATTCATCACCCGGTGAATGCAGGTGATTTCCATCTTGCCCTGTTCGACCTCTTTGATCTCAAGCCAGGCGTTGGGGGAACTTGTCATCAGTTTGACTGGATAGTTGTTCAATTGTTTTTCCTCGTGATACGGGTTTTTCAGTTTCCCCACCCAGGTGGCCAGCGCTTTGATCAATTCGGGATCGTGCAGTGCAGTCATTTGTATGCTCTCAAGTTCATGGTGAAATTTGAATTGAGTGCCTTGCAAATTCAACTGGTTCCAAAGTGGGGCTTTGAACGAAAAAGGTCACCCATTTCTGGGTGACCAAACAAATCCTGTAAACAGATGAGCAAGCTTACAGGTTAGAGGTGAGCTGATCGTTGACAACCTTGACGCGGTCGCCGGCTTGCCAGTTGGGTTGGCTCGAAAAGCTGTACACGTCTGAAGAACCATCTTCGAATTTCACAACAACATCGTACTGGGTGCTCGAATTGCGGTCTTTTTCAATCTTGTTGCCCAGCAATGCACCACCAACCACACCAGCTGCCGTAGCGACTTTCTTGCCGCTGCCGCCGCCAATCTGGTTGCCCAGCAGACCACCAACCACACCACCGGCCACGGCGCCTACGCCAGAGCCTTCACCCTGAACACGGGTTTGGCGAACTTCCACAACACGGCCGCAGTTGTTGCATATAGCTGCAGTTTGCACCGGGGCCGGCTTGTAAGCAGGTTTGTGGGAATGGGCTGCCGCCGCTTTTTTGGCGGCTGCCTCTTCCTTGGCAGCAGCTTTTTCTTCCAGGAGTTTTTCTTCTTCCATTTGGGCGATTTCTTGTTCGCTCATGTTGGCCTGGCTATTGGGTAGCAAGCCTGTCATGGAGGCGATTGCGATGCCAGCGGCCAAAATAACGGCCACTGCTGCTGTAATGATCAGGGGATGAGTACGTTTCATTTCCATTTTCTTTCTCCACACGAAATGTGCTTGTGCTGCTATTAACGGGGAGGGACAAAAAAAGGAATACAAGGATTACTTACTAAGGTATCGCATTGCCGTTTCAAGCCCACCGACCGTGAGGGGGTGCATGCGGTGTTCCATGATGTTTTGAATGATTTCAACGCTTTGGCGATATTGCCAAAGCCCTTCAGGTTC
The DNA here is from genome assembly GCF_036846585.1 of Limnobacter sp. GTDB lineage: Bacteria > Pseudomonadota > Gammaproteobacteria > Burkholderiales > Burkholderiaceae_B > Limnobacter. Next base: position 8,381 of record NZ_DAIUBR010000018.1, read on the forward strand.
CGGATTAAGCCAGACGGCTTTCGGAAATCGATCAAGAAAACGACGCAACCACACTGCGCCAGCTTCCCTGTTATTATACTCGACCGAGCCTCCGGGCTGGAGTATTTCGTAGGGGCTCATGGTGGCGTCGCCTACAAAGATTAAGCGGTAATCGCTGTTGTACGTGCGCAGTATGTCTGCGGTCTGAAAACGTTCACTGTGGCGACGGTGGTTTTTTTTCCACAAGAAATCGTAAACGCAGTTGTGGAAGTAATAAAACTCCAAATGCTTGAATTCGCTTTTCGCGGCGCTGAACAGCTCTTCGGTGCGGCGAATGTGGTCATCCATCGAACCACCCACATCCAGCAGCATCAGCACCTTCACGGAATTGTGGCGTTCCGGGCGCATTTTCAGATCCAGCCAGCCTGCATTGCGCGCAGTGGACTCAATGGTGTTGTCCAGATCTAGTTCTTCCTGCGCACCTTCGCGTGCAAAGCGGCGCAGGCGGCGAAGTGCAATTTTGATGTTGCGTGTGCCAATTTCCAGTTCGTCGTCGTAATCCTGGTACAGGCGCTGATCCCACACCTTCACGGCACGGCGGTTGCGGCTTTCATCCTGCCCAATGCGCACGCCTTCCGGGTTGTAGCCGTTGTTGCCAAACGGCGATGTGCCGCCCGAGCCAATCCACTTGCTGCCACCTTCGTGGCGTTCATTCTGTTCTTTCAACAGTTCTTTCAAGCGCTCCATCAGCTTGTCCAGCCCGCCCATTGCTTCAATGGCTGCCATCTCTTCGGGTGTGAATTCGCGGTTAAAGCGCTTTTCCAGCCAATCCTTGGGCAGCTGGGCGAACAGGTCCATGTTCTTTTCCAGCCCCTTGAAGTAGTTGCCAAATACCTGGTCGAAGCGGTCAAAAAACCGTTCGTCTTTCACCAGGGTAAGACGGGACAAATGATAGAAGTTGTCCAGGCTTGGGGTCATGAACTGCGCTTTCATCCCCTCAAGCAGGGTGAGGTATTCCCGCACGGTGACGGGAATTTTTGCGTCTCGAAGTTGAAAGAAGAAATCCAGTAACACAGCAAAAGCCTTTTTAGCGACCCTGACGGGCCATGAACACCAAGCGGTTGAACAGTTCAATGTCTTGCTCGTTTTTCAGCAAGGCACCGTGCATGGGTGGTATGGCTTCCTTACCGTCTTTGGCTTGCAGGGCGCTTGCAGGAATGTCTTCAGCCAGCAGCAGGCGCAGCCAATCGATCAACTCGGATGTGGTGGGCTTTTTCTTCAGGCCGGGCAGGGCGCGAATGCCAAAAAAGCTGGCCATGGCCGCGTCCAGCAATTCCTTTTTCAGGTTCTTGAAATGCACAGCCACAATGCTTTCCATGGTGACCTTGTCGGGGAACTGAATGTAGTGGAAGAAGCACCGGCGCAGGAAGGCGTCTGGCAGCTCTTTCTCGTTGTTTGATGTGATGATGACGATGGGGCGGTGTGTTGCCTTGATCAACTGCTTGGTCTCGTAACAAAAGAATTCCATGCGGTCAATTTCACGCAGCAAGTCGTTGGGGAATTCAATGTCGGCCTTGTCGATTTCATCGATCAGCAGCACAATGGGCTTGTCGCTTTCGAAGGCTCGCCAGAGCACGCCCTTCACGATGTAGTTCGCGATGTCTTTAACGCGCTCTTCACCCAGTTGTGAATCGCGCAGGCGGCTAACCGCGTCGTATTCATACAAGCCTTGCTGGGCTTTGGTGGTTGACTTAATGTGCCACTGCATCAGCTCCAGGCCCAGCGATTCAGCCACTTCCTCGGCCAGCATGGTTTTGCCGGTGCCGGGTTCGCCCTTGATCAGCAAAGGACGTTGCAGGGTAATGGCTGCGTTGACTGCCAGCTTCAGGTCTTCGGTGGCGACGTAGGTTTTGCTACCTTCAAAACGCATTTTAGTAATTCCTTGTAATTCAGTATCGTCAGTGTAAGTGCAATTCAATGCTTATTTGCTGAATTTTCCATCCAATTTGGTGCTTTCGGTGGCCTGTTCATAGACTAAGTGCTCGATCAAACGTAGAATGGCAAGGTTTTTGTCCAGCGCCACAGAGCCGCTGACCACCAATTACATTTGTTGACGAGAGAGCGAGATGAAACGTATCGGTTTGACTGTTCGCGCTGCAAGCGCAATGGGCCTGTTGGCTGCTGTGGCTTTTGCCACCCCCGCCATGGCTGTTGAAGGCAACGCCGAAGCTGCGGCATCCAAGAAGTCCATGTGCATCGGTTGCCATGGTATTCCCGGTTACAAAGCCAGCTTTCCAGCGGTGTACAACGTGCCCTACATTGCTGGCCAAAACGCCAAGTACATTGAAGCTGCTTTGACTGCCTACAAAAAAGGCGATCGTAAGCACCCCACCATGCGCGGTATTGCTGAAACACTGACCGAACAAGACATCGCTGATTTGGCTGCGTACTACGCACAAGCCAAGTGATTCGCAACAAGGACACATTGAAATGAAAACTACATTCGCAATTGCTGCTGCCTTGTTCGCAGCGTCATTTTCTGTTCAGGCTGCTGACATTGCAGCCGGTCAAACCAAAGCGGAAGCACAGTGCGCTGCTTGCCATGCTGTGGAAGGCAACTGGAACAAAACCATGGACCCTTCTTATCCCAAGTTGGCTGGTCAGCATGCTGATTACATCGCCAACACTTTGAAGCAGTACCAGAAAGGCGGCCGTAACAACGCCATCATGGGTGGCATGGCCGCTGGCCTGAGCCAGCAAGACATCAAGGATTTGTCCGCATTCTTCGCTTCGCTTGAAGGCGATTTGTACCTGAAGAAGTAAGCCAACCGGCTTGTTTGGTCAACCCCGGCTGGGTTGCCGGGTATTGCCAACTCAGCCGGTGATCGGGATTCGCGCCGGTTGAAGATCAAACCCCACTGTGTTCCAGAATGCACTGAATGTAGTTTTCGCTGCTAAACGCCACGCCGTTTTTCTGCTGCTGGTAAATCTGCTCTGCCAGGCACTCAAACACTTGATGTGCGGCCTTGTGTTCATCACCCATTTTTTCGCACAGTTTGGCAAACGCACTTCGAATGCCGGGGGGTTGGTCAATGCTGACCTGTTCGGCCACGGCCAAGTGCATGGACAAGTGCAAAAATGGATTGCTTTGCCCAGCCTCAACAGAGTAGTCGGCAGCCAGAATGGCTTCGGGTTCGGCATCAAACACAGCGAAGTATTCAGGGTGGCGGGTCATCCACTGTAGGGCCAGGCTTTCCGCCTCGCTCAGTGGTTCTTCCTTGTGGTATTTTTTCCAGCTGTTTAAGAAAAACAGGCGGGCTTGATCGCGAGTGGGGTTGAACATGGCAATAATCTTCCGGGTTTTACACCTGTGGACTGTTGAACAGGCACAGGCTGAGTCGATTGTTTCGCGGTGGTGTAACCACCACATTTCCGTTGTTTAGCCAAGCGGCCTGACCGAACACACCAATCCACTCGGTGTTTGGGAAATGGGCCAGCACGGTTGCAATGTCGTTGTCATCGGCATGACAGATCTGGCTGCGCTCAAACCCGGCAAACAGAATGCCGATTTGGGGCGGCGTGTCGCCGAAATGTGCTTGAACCGCTGGTATCCACTGCTTGATTTCCAGGTCGATCGCTTTGGGTGTTCTGTGTGCAAGGCGAACTTTCTGTCCTTTTAACACAGGTGCTGCCAAACCCAAAGTGCCATCGGCGTGAATTTCCATCACCGGTATCCAGCTTTCGCCTTTGTCATGAATCACCTGCAGGCGCAAGCCCACTGGGCGAGGTTGCTCGGGGGGGCAGTTCAGGGCTTTCGCTGCCTTGTTGTCATCAACCAGTATCAAAAACAGGCCATTGCTTTCGCTGACGGATTTTGGGGCAGTCAAAAAAGTCAGCCCTTCGGAATTCAACACCATGGGGTGTTGGACCAACAGTTCAGTGGAACAAATGGCTTCGCCACAAATTCGTCCGTGTTCTACACGGGGCATTTTGGCGTAATTTGCACCGTAGGAAAGTAAGCCCAGCGCATCTGCCTGCACTTGCGTGGATTCAGGTTCCGTTTCGGCAAGTTGCCAGTGATCAGTCAAAACCTGTTCATGTTCAACCATGCACAAGGTTAAGGCGGCATGGTTGTCGGGGTTTTTGTCTTGGCGCACTTCAAATTCTTTGCCAAACACGGCAATCAGGATAGCGGCTTCGTTGCTGAAAACCTGCTTTTCTCCCAAAAGGCCAGACGCACAACCGCCCCAAACATTCATGCAGTTGGTTTTGCTGACGCAGTGTTGGGCCACTTCTGAAAGAATGGATGCGAAATGGGGGGTGCACAACAGAATGACACGGCTGATGTAATCGGAGTGTCGGCGCAAGCCCGCTTTTTCGACGGCGCTTTCAATTACTGCTGCGGCATTTTCCAGCGTGGCTTCGTCAAACACTTGAACGCTGATTGCGTGGCTCATGTTGTTTTCTTTTTGAATTCGCACAAGTCCAAGATACTACAACGAGCGCATTCAGGTTTGCGGGCTTTGCACACATAGCGGCCATGCAAAATCAACCAGTGGTGGGCATTCAGCATGAACTCTTGGGGAATGAATTTGAGCAGGCCTTTTTCCACGGCCAGCACATCTTTGCCCGGGGCAATTCCGGTGCGGTTGCTTACCCGGAATATGTGGGTATCCACGGCCATGGTCAGCTGGCCAAACGCAGTGTTCAGTACCACATTGGCAGTTTTTCGACCCACGCCGGGCAGGCTTTCAAGGTCTTCGCGATTGGTGGGTACCTCGCCCTTGAATTTGTCGCGCAGAATTTCTGCGGTCTGCACCAAGTGTTTGGCCTTGGACCGGAACAGGCCAATCGTCTTGATGTATTGCTCAACCCCTTCAACACCCAAGGCCGCGATGGTAGCTGGTGTGTTGGCCACGGCGAACAGTTTTCGCGTGGCAAGGTTCACCCCTTTGTCTGTGGCCTGAGCGCTTAATAGCACCGCTGCCAACAGTTCAAAAGGTGTGCGGTATTCCAGCTCGGTTTTTGGTTCCGGGTTGGCTTGCTGAAAGCGTGTGAAAATTTCGGTTCGTTTTTCTTTATTCATTGTGTTTGAGCTTGTCGGCGTGCGCGTGCACGGGCCAGTGCAGCTTGCACCACGGTTTTCTTGGTGGCAGCGTCGGGGCTTGGGGAATCGTCAAGTTCGTCCAGCTTGTGAATGGCTTTGGCTTCAAGGCGCTGGGCTTGTTCTTCTTGCTGGCGCTCCAGGCGAACTTCGCGGGTTTGCATTCTGGCGCGTGCTGCATGGGCCAGGGTTTGATCCCAGCCGCTGTATTCCGGAATGAACACCATGTCGATGCAGTCCACGGGGCAGGGCGGTATGCACAGTTCGCAACCCGTGCACAGTTCAGCCAGTACGGCGTGCCTGCGTTTGCTGCTGCCCACAATGGCATCCACGGGGCATGCCTTGATGCACAAGGTACAGCCGATGCAATGTTGGGGATCGATGCTGGCAATGTGCCGTTCTATCGTGATGCCGCAGGCTGGGTCAACCGGCTTGACAGGTTTATTCAATAGGTGGGAAAGGGCGATTGTGGTGGCTTCGCCGCCAGGGGGGCAGCGGTTTAAGTCAACTTCTTGATTGGCCAAGGCGGTGGCGTAAGGCAAGCAGCCCGCAAACCCGCACTGGGTGCATTGGGTTTGGGGCAGTAAATCATCTATTTGCTGTACAAGCTGCTCATGCATTCTTGGCTATGAATTCACGGATTTTCGGGTAAGTCTTCTCGCGCCAACGGCGACCGCTGAAGATACCATAGTGTCCGCATTCCATGGCTTCGTAATGTTCTTTCTTGGCCGCAGGCAGGTTCTTGCAAAGACCCAAAGCTGCTTTGGTTTGGCCTGGGCCTGAAATGTCGTCGAGCTCGCCTTCAATGGTCAGCAGCGCAACGGTTTTTACATCCTCGGGCTTCACAAGTTGGCCGCGAACTTTCCAGGTGCCCATGGGCAGGGCATGGTCTTGAAACACGGTTTTGATGGTGTCCAGGTAATATTCGGCGGGCATGTCCAGCACGGCGTTGTATTCGTCGTAGAACTGGCGATGCGCTTCGGCACTTTCACCGTCACCTTCTACCAAGTGTTCGTAAAAGTCGTAGTGGCTTTGCGCATGCTTGTCCGGATTCATGCTGACAAAGCCAAGGTGTTGCAAAAAGCCGGGGTAAACGCGGCGCAGGTAACCCGGGTAAGTGTGTGGCACGCTGTAAATCACATTATTTTCAAACCATGAATGCGGTTTTTTTGTGGCCAGGTTGTTCACGGCTGTCGGGCTTTCACGGGTGTCGATCGGGCCGCCCATCATGGTCATGCTTTTGGCTTGTTTGGGATCGTTGTTTGATGCCATCAGTGACACAGCTGCCATGACTGGCACAGTGGGTTGGCACACGGAGATCAAGTGAACATCGGGGCCTAGAAGCTGGATAAACTCGATGCAATAATGCACGTAATCGTTCAGATGAAATTCACCCTCGGACAATGGCACCATGCGCGCATCTACCCAATCGGTAATGAACACGTCGTGGTCTTGCAGCAAGGTTTTCACTGTGTCGCGCAGCAGCGTGGAGTGGTGGCCTGACAACGGCGCAAAAACAAGCACCTTGGGCTGCAGCTTCAACGGCTTGGCTTCAGCCGGAATCATTTTGCGGAAGTGGATCAGCTTGCAAAATGGTTTCGTTTCCACAATTTCTTGCACGATGGACACTTCACGATCACCACATTTTACGGTGGTGATACCAAATTCTGGTTTCTCGTATTCCTTGCCCAAGCGGTACATCAACTCGAAACCGGCCGAAATACGGCGGGCCATGGGCAGGTGGGCCAAAGGGCTGAACGGGTTGCTGTAAAGCTTGGAACCGGCTTCTGCCCAAATGGTCATTGGATTGAGCAGTGCTCGCTGGAATTCGTGCATTTGGTACAGCATGTGTGCCTCCGGTTTTTTAGGCAAATTTAGTGATTTGACAATTATGCATCAACTGTTCGATCATTATCGTGCAAACATTGTTGCAACGCAACATGTTCGAATGATTTGCTAATCACCAATAGTTTTCAACCGCAATTTCACCTGGGTTGTTGCGACGAGCGGGTGAATAGCCTTTTGATTTCAATATTTTACGTATGTCCGTAACCATTTCCGGGTTGCCGCAAATCATGAATCTGCTGCGCGTGGTGTTCATCGGCAGGCCGGTGTGCCTGGACAATTCACCGTTTTCCAGCAGGGTTGTAATGCGTTCCGTAAGGCAATTTGACAATTGTTCACGAGTGACCACGGGCACATAAAAAAACCGTTTGTCCACGTTCTGGATCAGTTCACTGAGTACGGGGTGCTCGGTAAAACCGTTGATCATGTCCTGATAAACCAGTTCTTCGGCTGTGCGTGCACTGTGCACCAGCACGATGTTGTCGAATTGTTCCCAGGTGTGTGGGTCGTGAAGAATGGACAAAAACGGTGCCAGGCCAGTGCCGGAGCCCAATAACCACAGGTCTTTTCCGGATTCGAAGCGGGCGGTGGTCAGGAAGCCGAAATTGGTTTTGTCGATGTAAATGGGTGAACCCACTTGCAGCTGGCTGAGGTGGCTGGTGAAGGCACCATCAGGCACCACGATGGAGAAAAATTCCAGCTGTTCGTCGTAAGGGCCGGAAACCATGGAGTAGGCACGCCAGATGATTTCTTGTTCACCAGGCAGTTGCAGCGTGTTGTCCACGCCAAGCCTGGCAAACTGACCTGCCGTAAAACGAAATCCCAAGGGGCGCGTGCAGGTGAAGGAAAACAGTTTGCCGGGTACCCACACCTTCAGGCTGGTGATGGTTTCCCGGGTGTATTTGCTTTCTACTTCACTCATGAAACAGCCAAAAATTGTTTGTTACTTTTCGAGATGCTGCAGTTTGTCTTTGACGTCTTTCCAGTCATCGGCATCGGGCAGATGGTCTTTCATGCGCGTAATGCTGGGCCAGCCTTTGGCCAGATCAACGTTCATTTCAATGAATTTGACCTGGTCGGCGGGCACGTCTTCTTCAGCGTAGATGGCGTTCACCGGGCATTCTGGAATGCAAACCGCACAGTCAATGCACTCATCTGGATCGATCACCAGAAAGTTGGGACCTTCACGGAAACAGTCAACTGGGCATACGTCCACGCAATCGGTGTATTTGCATTTGATGCAGGACTCGGTAACAACGTGTGTCATGGTAAGAATGTGTGGTTAAACAAGGCAACGTCATATTGTAATCCATCGCGTCGCTTTACACCCGAAGACTTGCTCCATTTCATTGAATGTCATGGGGCATTCCCTAGGGGTAAGGGGAACTTTGTTTTTCTATAATGAGGGTTCCGGTATTTCTTCGCCTGCGTTGGGCGATGCCCCGCCCCAGCTGAAAGCAGCACATAAAGGTGAAACTTGAGCACTCCTGTCAATGACGATGATTTGGACACCACCGTTGCCAAGTCGGAAATTCTGAAGCGAATCCGCAGCCTGCAGTCCAGGCCGGCTTCCCTGCACAATAACGAAATGACTCTGGCCAAGGGGTATGTCGACAGGCACAACCGGGGGCCTGCGCCCAAGCCAGTCGAAAATGTGGTCACCCTGTTTGAAGAAAAGTCCAAGGCGATGTTGTGTACGGTGCAGCGAATCAAGACCGAACAAGCCGCTGCACAGGCCTGTGCCGATTACCTGGCGGAACACCAGCTGGAAGGTACGGTGGCCATTTGGCCCGCCTTGAAGCACATGGACTGGACGGTGTTGACCCATGAAAGCCGCGTGGGTGCGCCCACGGGGGATGACCTGATTGGCATCAGCGCTGTGGCGTATGCCGTTGCAGAAACAGGCACGCTGGTGTTTGCCAGTCAGCCTGATCAGCCAGCCAGCACGCATTTGCTGCCCGAGACCCACATTGCGATTGTGCGTGAAGACCAGGTGGTACACACCATGGAAGACGCATTCGAGCGTTTGCGCAAAGACGGGCGGGCCATGCCGCGCGCCTTGAATTTTGTGTCCGGGCCATCCCGAACAGCCGACATAGAACAAACCATTGTATTGGGTGCCCATGGCCCCTACCGGGTGCATTTGATTCTGGTCGGAAAGTAAAACATGGGCGACAACTCGAGACGACGCTTTGTTCAAAAAGCACTGGCTGTGGGGGCAGGTGGCGTGCTGGCCGGCCCGTTGCGGGCCCAGGCCCCTGCGGTGGTAAAAACCATCAAACCGGTTGTATTCAAGTTTCAAAGCACTTGGCCCACCAAAGACATTTTCAATGAATTTGCGCAGGACTTCGCCAAGAAGGTGAACGACATGTCGGGCGGTGAATTGCGCATTGATGTGTACCCCACCAACAGCATTGTGAAAGCTTTCGGTATACAGAACGCGGTGCACAAGGGCCAACTGGATGGCGGCCATGGCGTGCCCACGTATTGGCATGATCGCCACGCCGCGTTTTCCCTGTTCGGCAGTGGCCCCAGTTTTGGCATGAGCTCGAATCAAATTCTGGCCTGGTTCCAGTACGGCGGCGGTCAGCAGTTGTACGACGAGCTGGTGCAAAAGGAAATGAACCTGAACATACAGGGGTTCATGTACGGGCCATTGACACCCCAGCCATTGGGCTGGTTCAAGAACCGGATTGAAAACATCAAAGATCTCGATAAATTGCGTTTCAGGGCGGTGGGTTTGGCCGCTGAGGTTTTCAAGGAATTGGGCTTGAACACCACCGCGTTGCAGCCTGCCGATATTGTGCCTTGGCTGGACAAGGGGCTGATTGATGCGGCAGAGTTCAACAATCCCAGTTCAGACCGCGCATTGGGTTTCCCTAGTGTGTCATCGGTGTGCATGATCCGAAGTTTTCATCAAAGCAGCGAAGTGTTCGAAGTGATCTTCAACAAACAGCGCTTTGACAGTTTGCCGTTTGCATTGAGATCCATCATTCGATATGCGTTGCAAGCATCCTCAGCCGATTTAAGCTGGAAAGCGTCAGATCGCTTTTCGACCGACTATGAAGAAATGCGCCGCAAGCAGGGTGTTCGCTATTACTTCACACCCGACGACATTCTGAAAGCGCAGTTAAATGCATGGCGAAAAATCATTGCCCGTGAATCGGGCAGCAGCCGAATTTTCAAACGCATCATTGATTCCCAGATGCGTTTTGCCAAACGGGTGGTAGGGTTTGAGAATGACCTGACACCTTCCTCTAAAATGGCCTTCGATTTCTGGTTCTCTACCGTGTAGCGGGAGGCTGGGTTAATATGCCGACATAACACCTTGAAGAGTGAATACATCATGTCAGACATCCATGCACGCAAAGAACACAATTTGTCTTTGGAAGACGCAAAGAAGACTGCCCAGAAATTTGCAGATCAACTGCAAAAAGAATTTCAGCTTGATAGCCAGTGGCAGGGCAACACGCTCAATTTCACACGGTCAGGGGTGAAAGGCAAGCTGGATGTGACCGACAAAGATGTGTCGCTCGACATTTCACTTGGCTTCATGCTGAAGGCTTTCAAGGGCAAAATTCAGGCTGAGATCGACAAGAACCTGGACAAAATGTTTGCCTGAAAAAGAAAATTGAATTGCCTCAGGCCTTCGCTTTCAAAAAGTCAGCCACGCTGGGGTAGCGCAAATGAAACCCCAGCTTCTTCTGGTTCAGTGATTCAATTCGTCGCGATTCCGACATGAAGCTCCACATCATGGGGCTGACCATCTGTTTCACCTGCTCGCGTGGAAAGCGTGGCGGGCGGGGCAACTGAAAGGCATCGGCCACCAAGTCGAAATAGTCGCCCATTTTGCTTGGCTTTGCATCGCATGCGTTGACCACCTCAAATGCACCGCCGGTGTAGTTCACCCAGCGGCAAAGCCTGCCCAAATCCAGTTCATGAATGTGGTTTGACCATGCGTCGTCCTGTGCAATCAGCGCGGGTGTTCCGTTTTTGATGCGGTCGACCGGCAAACGTTGATCGCCGTATATGCCAGGTGCGCGCAGCAGGTGAACATGCACACCGTGCTTTAAGCCCAGTCGCAATTGTGTTTCGGCATGCACACGCCGTTTGGCCCGGTCTGATTGAGCATTCAATGGCGTGTATTCATTGATCCACTGCCCCTGCGCATTGCCATACACCCCAGTGGTTGACACATAGCTGATGCGTGGCGCGGGTTTGTCAAATGCGTGTGCACGGCTTGCTGCCCACAGCACCAGTTTTTTCAATGTGTTGTCGATATTGGTTTGCGCATTGGGTGGGGCCATCCACACAATTCGATTGGACACGGCGATCAAACGCAACAAACCGGTTTTGCAATTCAGGTCAATAGCCAGTGGCCGTGCCTTGTGGGCTGCGATGGCACTACGCTTTGCCGAAGTGTCGGCACCCGGGCGGTAAGTCGCGGTAAAATGTTGGTCTGGAAAGGTTTGCAACATCACAAAACCCACTTGCCCACAACCTGCAATTGAAATATTGCTGCGTCGAAAGCGCCGGGGCAAACTGCGTTTGAAAAAGGACCCGCTGGGTTTGTCGCTGTCACGGAAAGTAGTTTGATGAATCACAACGTAGAAATTCTTCCCAGTCATAAACAGTTTGAATGCGAAGCCGATGACACCATTTTGTCTGCAGCACTTCGCGCAAATGTTATTTTGCCATACGGCTGCAAAGACGGCGCGTGTGGATCGTGCAAGGCAGAATTATTGGAAGGCCAAGTGGATTACGGCACCTATCAATCTCGCGCCCTGAGCGAAGAAGAGCGCGTGCGCGGCAAAGTGCTGACCTGTTGTGCCAAACCCCTCGGCCCCGTCAAGTTGAAGGTTCGCGAGCTTTCCGGTTTGGGCGATATTCCGGTGAAGAAAATGCCCTGCCGTTTGCAAAGCATTGAAAAGCCTGCCGCCGATGTTGCTGTGCTGAAACTTCAACTGCCAGCCAATGAGGTGTTGCAATTCAATGCGGGTCAGTATATCGAATTCATGCTGAGAGACGGCTCGCGGCGCAGTTATTCGCTGGCCAATGCGCCGTATCAGGAAGGCGGAATCGAGCTGCACGTTCGGCACATGCCCGGCGGTGTGTTCACCGACCACGTGTTCAGCACCATGAAAGAACGTGAAATTTTGCGCTTCGAAGGCCCACTGGGTACCTTCTTTTTGCGCGATGATTCAAGCAAGCCTGTGGTGTTGCTGGCCAGTGGCACGGGTTTTGCACCAATCAAGTCGCTGCTTGAGCAGGCCTTTTTCAAAAACAACACCCGCGAATTCGTGCTGTACTGGGGTGCGCGCGCCAAGGCTGATTTGTATATGCAGGAATTGCCTGAACAGTGGGCCCTGGAACACGGCAACTTCAGGTTTGTCCCTGTGTTGTCGGATGCCACACCCCAATGCAACTGGCAGGGCAGAACCGGTTTTGTTCACCGTGCAGTGATGGAGGACTTTCCCGATTTAAGCCAGCACCAGGTGTATGCATGCGGTGCGCCCATTGTGGTGGATTCGGCCCGGCAAGATTTCATTGCTGTGTGTGGCTTGCATGAAGACGAGTTTTTTGCTGATTCGTTCACGTCGATGGCCGATACGTTGATTTAATTCAACGAATCAACTCACAGGCCAAGATAGGTTTCACGAATTCGAATATCGTGAATCAATTCGCTGGCCTTGCCTTCGTAGTCAATCAAGCCTGAATCCATCACATACGCACGGTTTGCAATTTGCAGTGCGATGTGGGCATTTTGCTCCACAAGCAGCACGGTGATGCCTTGCTGGTGTACCTGCTGAATAACTTCGAATATTCTTTCTACCATCAGCGGGGCCAGGCCCATGCTGGGTTCATCGAGCAGCAACATGTCTGGCCGACCCATCAGCGCACGCGCCATGGCCAGCATTTGCTGTTCACCACCGCTTAGTGTGCCAGCCGATTGTTTCAGCCGCTCCTTCAGGCGCGGGAATGTGCCCATCATCTGATCCAGGTCAAGTTCAATCTCGTTTTTGCGGTGGCCCCTTTGCAAGCGTGGGTAGGCACCCAGTTCCAGGTTTTCCTTCACTGTCATTCGCGTGAAAATACCGCGTCCTTCAGGCACCAGGGCCATGCCGTTTGACAGGTGTTGATGGGCAGGCAATTGACGCAGGTCAAGTGTGCTTTTGAACAGCGCCTTGTGTGCATTGAATGGCAGCAAGCCGGCGATGGCTTTCAAGGTGCTGGTTTTGCCAGCACCGTTGCAACCGATCAGGCACACCATTTCGCCTTGCCTAACGTGGAAACTCAGGCCCTTCACGGCTTGAATGCCGTCGTAGCTTACAGTCAAGCCTTGAATGCTCAGCATGGGATCAGCCATGGTGCAGGCCCCCAAGGTAGGCTTCAATCACGGCGGGGGACTGTTGCACCTGCGAAGGTGTGCCGTGTTCAATTACTTTGCCGTAGTCCAGCACGGTGACCTGATCGCAAATTCCCATGACCAGTTTCACATCGTGTTCAATCAGCAGAATTGATTTGCCGTCTGCCCGAATTCGAAGCAGTAGTTCGCGAAGCCTCAGTTTCTCCGTGGCGTTCATTCCAGCAGCAGGTTCGTCCAGTGCCAGCAGGCTGGGCTTGCTGGCCAAAGCCCGCGCAATTTCCAGCCGCCGTTGATCGCCGTACGACAAATGCGCAGCCAGGTGGTGGGCCGATTGCCCAATGCCTACGTAATGCAGCAACTCAAGTGCGCGCTCGTGCACCTGTTGTTCTTCGCGGCGTTGATCCGGGGTTCGAAGCACGGCACCCAGAACGCCCTGACGTGTTTGGGTGTGCATGCCCACGGCCACGTTTTGAAGGGCTGTCATGCTTTTGAATAAGCGAATGTTTTGAAAGGTGCGGGCGATACCCATGCGCGCAACTTCATTGGGGGAAGCCGGGTTGTAGGTTTTTCCCTTGAATGAAAACTGCCCTGCATCGGGCGTGTACAAACCGGTGATCAAATTAAAGCAAGTGGTTTTGCCTGCTCCGTTGGGGCCGATCAGCCCGAATACCTGACCTTCTTCAATGCGCAGGCTTACATTGTCAACAGCGCTGATGCCGCCAAAATGTTTTTTCAAGCCCGTTGCTGAAAACAGAAGCGGCGTCATGTGGGCACCTTCTCAAGGGCTGCTTTGCATTTGCCTTGTGGCCACAATCCTTGCGGGCGATACAACATCACCAGCACCATGGTCAGGCCATAAATTAGTGAACGGATAATTTCTGCATCCACCAACACCGCGCCAAACAGAAATTCCTGAATGGGCGTAACAACTTGCCGCAGCATTTCTGGAAAGCCTGCCAGCAACAATGCACCCAAAACTACTCCGGGTATGTGGCCCATCCCACCCAGCACCACCATGCACAGCACGATGATGGATTCCATCAATCCAAACGATTCCGGGCTGACAAATCCCTGAAATGCAGAAAACATGGCACCGGCCACGCCACCGAATGAAGCACCCAGCGCAAACGCCAGAAGCTTCATGTTCCGTGTGTTGATGCCCATGGCTTTGGCGGCGGTTTCGTCGTCGCGAATTGCTGTCCAGGCACGCCCGACCCGGCTGTGCTGCAAACGCATGCACACCCCGATGATGATCAGTGCAAGCGCCAGAAACAGGTAGTAATAAAGGTGCAGGGCAGGCACATCCAGCCCGAACAAATCAACGGTTCGTGAAAACCGCAAGCCCGCAATGCTTACGGGTTCAATCATGTTGATGCCTTGCGGACCATTGGTGATATTCAGTGGCGCATTCAGGTTGTTCAAAAACAGCCGGATTATTTCACCAAACCCAAGAGTGACGATGGCCAGGTAATCGCCGCGCAAACGCAGTGTGGGCGCGCCCAGCAGCACGCCGAAGAATGCTGCTATCAGTGCGCTCAACGGAATCAAGACCCAGATCGACAGGTGCAGGCCATCGGGAAACAGTGCGGCAATTGCTTCGAAATTGTCTGTCAGGTGTGGCGAAGCCAGCAGGCCGTACACATAAGCGCCCACTGCATAGAAGGCCACATAACCCAAGTCCAGCAAGCCGGCAAAACCCACCACAATATTCAAGCCCAGGGCCAGCATCACGTACAGCAAGGCAATATTCAGAATGCGCACCCAGCTGTTGCCCAACAGGCCTGCCACCCAAGGCAGGGCAGCCAGTGCAATGGCCACCAGCAGGAATCCGATAATTTGTTGTTGGCGTGTGCTGAACATGTTCATGCGCGGTCCGACACCCTTTCACCCAACAGGCCCGATGGGCGAAGCGTCAATACAAGGATCAGCACGGCGAAAGCAAAAATGTCCTGGTAGTGCGACCCCAGAAACCCCCCGGTCAGTTGGCCCAGGTAGCCCGCACCCAGGCTTTCAACAATGCCCAGCAGCAGCCCGCCCAGCATGGCGCCGTAAATGTTGCCGATGCCGCCCAGTACCGCAGCGGTAAAGGCTTTCAGGCCAGGCAAAAAACCCATGTAGAAGTGGGCTACTGAATAATTGGCTGCCACCATGACACCCGCAACGCCAGCCAGGGCAGCGCCGATTACGAAGGTTGCGGCAATCACCGAATTGGCATTGATACCCATCAGGCCGGCCAGTTGCGGGTTTTCCGATGTGGCCCGCATGGCCTTGCCCAAACGGCTTTTGTTCACCATGAAAGTCAGTGCAAACATCAGCGCCGCGGACACAACCACGATCAGGATTTGTACAGGCGTAATGGACACGATGCGTTCGTAATCTGCCTGCGGATTTGGGGCGAAGGTGTGAAGGATGATTGGGTCGGTGGGCAGGGTGCTTGGGAAGATCAGATAGTTTCGACCCCAGATGATCATGGCCAGGGTTTGCAAAATGATGGAAACACCAATGGCGGAAATAAGGGGGGCCAGGCGCGGTGCATTGCGCAAGGGGCGATACGCAAAACGCTCTATGGTGAAACTGACCAGCATGCACACGGGCACAGCACACAACACCCCGATCAGAACCAGCACCCAGCCGGGCGCTTCGGGAAAAACCCCCATGAAAAAAGTGATTGCGCTGAACGCCACCATGGCCCCCACCATGACCACTTCTCCATGCGCGAAATTGATCAGACCCAACACACCGTACACCATGGTGTAGCCCAACGCGACCAACGCATAGATGCTGCCCAATACCAAACCGTTGATGATCTGTTGCGCAAAAATATCCATAGGCCGGAAGTGCAATTGAAAGTTGGTGTGCTGGAAAAAGCATAGTGCAATAACTGTCTGCGTGTGCATGTCTTATTCAGAAAGAAGGTACTTAATTGACATGTGCCGTTGTATTCGATTTAGATGCTACATTGCACAAACAAAGAACGAAGAAAATCGAACGGAGGTGTTTATGCGCGCGAATTTGGCAAGGCAATTGAATTGGGCGGTGTGGCTTGCACCCATATGGATGGCGTTGTTCAGCGGCACGGCTGTGGCCAAGGATGTGGTTGTGAAAATCGGGCATATCGCGCCGTTGTCCGGGCCGCAGGCGCATTACGGGAAAGACAATGAATTCGGCGCCCGCATGGCGATTGATGATTTGAACAAGCTGAAAATTCAACTGGACGGGGGCACCGCCAAATTCCAGTTGATTGCGCAAGACGACGCGGCGGACCCCAAAACCGGTGCTATTGTCGCGCAGAAATTGTGCGACATGAAAGTCAATGGCATCGTGGGCCACTTGAATAGTGGCACCACTATTCCGGCTTCGCGCATTTATTACGACTGCGGGATTCCACAAATTACACCCTCGGCCACAACACCCAAAGTCACAAAACAAGGTTTCGAGTCGGTGTTCCGCGTGATCGCGCACGATGGTGTGCTGGGTGTGGCCTTGGCCAAATATGCTGCAGAAGACATGAAAGCAAAACGCGTGGTGGTGATTGATGACCGCACAGGCTACGGGCAGCCCCTTGCCGATATTTTCACCAACCAGCTTCAGGCCAAAGGCGTGAAGGTGCTGGAGCGGCATTACACCAACGACAAAGCCACCGATTTCGCGGCCATTTTGACGTCGGTCAAGCGTGTGAATCCTGACCTGATATTTTATGGCGGCATGGACGCACAGGCTGGCCCCATGTTACGTCAAATGAAACAGTTGGGTATCAAGGCGAAATTGATGGGCGGTGATGGCATTTGCACGGCAGAGCTGGTGCGCCTGGGGGGCGACAATGTGGGGCCGAACGTGTTGTGTGCTGAAGGGGGAATGGCCTTGAGCAAGATGCCCGGTGGCCCCGCTTTCGAGAAGCGCTACAAGGAACGGTTTAAAACAGAGATTCAGGTGTATGCGCCCTTTGTGTACGATGCGGTCATGACCATGGGAATGGCCATGAAAAATGCCAAATCAGCCGATCCGAAAAAATATCTTCCCAAACTGAAAGACATTCGGCATGACGGCGTGATTGGAACCATCGCGTTTGACGAGGTGGGCGATGTGCTGAACGCCGCGGTTACACTGAATTCGTATGGGCCGAAGGGCAAGTTTCCAGTGAAGATCGTGAACTAAAACCTGCTGAAAAACAAAAAAGCCAAGGCGCAACACCTTGGCTTTTTTTTCAGGAAAACCTTGAATTACAACGACAGTACCCAAGCTGCCAGTTTCTTGGCTTCGTCTTCGGTTACGTTCTGTGCTGGCATTGGGACGGGGCCCCAAGCACCTTTGGTGCCGTTTTTGATCTTTCCTGCCAGCATGGCTTCCGCGCCAGCTTGACCTTTGTACTTGGCTGCCACGTCTTTGAACGCCGGGCCAACTACCTTTTTCTGAATCTGGTGGCAGGCCAGGCAGGCTTTGCTCTTGGCCAATGTTTCATCGGCGCTGGCAGAAAACGGTAGAGCAACCATGGTGGCTGCAATCGCCAGAACACCCATTTGCTTGATCATACTGAACTCCTCATCTTGTTACAGTTATCAAATTAATAACGTCTCGGGCGTCATTTTGGCAGACAATCCGCTTGTTTGTCATGTGGAACAGCATGATTTTTATCCTTCTTGGCATCCTTTTGCTCATCATGAAACTTGGCGGAATTTATCCTGTCGCAGATTGGCAATGGTTTGAGATCGCTGTTCCTTTCATTTTGGCCATCTGCTGGTTTGAAATGGTGGAGCCTTTGTTGGGGCTGGATGTGCGGCGTCAGCAGCATCGAAAGCAACAATTTGAAGTCAGGGTTCAGCGATTCCAAAACAAAAAACCCCGACGCCAGCGCCGGGGTTTTCCGTTTCGATAGGGTGTTTGAGGGTTTACAGGTTCAGGTCGCCATCGGTTACTGCGCCTTTGCTGGCACTGCTGGCCAATGCGGCAAACTTCGCCAGCACGCCAGTGGTGTAACGTGGCTTGGGTTTCACCCAGCTTTCGCGACGCTTGGCCAGTTCTTCATCGCTTACGTTGATTTGCAGCAATTTCTGGTGTGCATCCATGGTGATGGAATCGCCTTCCTTGATCAGCGCAATAGGGCCACCGACGTAGGCCTCGGGCGCAACGTGACCCACCACCATGCCCCAGGTGCCGCCTGAAAAACGACCATCGGTGATCAAGCCCACTGTTTCGCCCAAGCCCTTGCCAATAATGGCCGAAGTGGGGGCCAGCATTTCAGGCATGCCGGGGCCGCCTTTCGGGCCCAGGTAGCGAAGAATAATCACATCGCCGTCTTTGATCTTGTCGCCCAAAATTGCATCCATTGCGCTTTGTTCGTCGTCAAACACCTTGGCTGGGCCGGTGATGACCGGGTTCTTCAAGCCGGTGATTTTGGCCACAGCGCCTTCAGGGGCCAGGTTGCCTTTCAGGATCGCCAGGTGGCCTTGCTTGTACAGGGCTTTTTCGATCGGCATGATCACGTTTTGATCAGCGCGGGGCACCGAAGGAATATCTGCCAGTGTTTCAGCAATTGTTTTTCCAGTGATGGTGATGCAATCGCCGTGCAGCAAGCCAGCATCGAGCAGAATTTTCATGACTTGGGGAATGCCGCCCGCATCGTGCAGGTCGGTTGCAACATACTGGCCGGAAGGCTTCAAGTTACAAATCACGGGTGTGCGAAGGCGCACGCGTTCAAAGTCTTCGTAGTCCCAAGCCACGTCAGCCGCCTTGGCAATGGCCAGAAAGTGCAGCACAGCGTTGGTGGAACCACCTGTGGCCATCAGCACGGCCACGGCGTTTTCAATCGATTTTTTGTTGATGATGTCGCGGGGCTTCAGGTCGTTACGCACGGCTTCGATCAGTACCCGGGCAGATTCTGCGGTGGACGTTACCTTTTCAGCATCAATGTTCGACATGGTGCTGGAATAGGGCAGGCTCATGCCCAATGCTTCGAAAGCAGAGCTCATGGTGTTGGCGGTGTACATGCCACCGCAAGAACCGGAGCTGGGGCAGGCGTTTTTCTCGATGCCTTTGAAGTCTTCTTCGCTCATGCGGCCAGCGGTGAATTCACCCACGGCTTCAAACGCAGAAACAATGGTTAAATCTTTGCCTTTGTAGCGCCCCGGTTTGATGGTGCCGCCGTACACGTAAATGCCGGGCACATTCATGCGGGCCATGCCGATCATGCCGCCGGGCATGTTCTTGTCGCAGCCTCCAATCACCAGCACGCCATCCATCCACTGGCCTTGCACCGCGGTTTCAATGCAGTCAGCAATCACTTCACGGCTTACCAGCGAATATTTCATGCCTTCGGTGCCCATGCTCATGCCATCGGAAATGGTAGGCGTGCCAAAAATTTGTGGGTTGCCGCCAGCCTCTTTCACTGCCGCCACGGCTGCATCAGCCAGGGGCTGCAAGCCGCTGTTGCAAGGCGTGATGGTGGAATGGCCGTTGGCAATGCCAATCATTGGGTTGTTGAAGTCTTCGTCTTTGTACCCCATGGCGAAGTACATCGCGCGGTTGGGCGAACGGGCCACGCCCTGGGTGATGTTCTTGGAACGTCGATTGATGCTCATTGCAAAAGCTCGCAGGTGGAATTGGATTCAAAACGAGAATTTACCATTTTATGACGTACCGCTGGGCGCATGAATGCCCTCATTCATCAACCGGTAGTCCTCAGGGCAGTACAATTGAGCGGTTTCCATATTCCGGGCTTCCCATGTTTGTTCATCCTGAATTTGATCCCATTGCCATTTCGATTGGGCCTGTGGCCATTCGCTGGTACGGTTTGATGTATCTGTTGGCCTTCGTGGCGTTCATCATGTTGGCTAAGCGCCGCTTGCATTTGTTTCCAGCCATCAAGGTGGTTGATGTGGACAACATGCTGACCTGGGCTGTATTGGGCGTTATTTTTGGCGGTCGTCTGGGTTATGTGCTTTTTTACAAACCCGACTATTACATTGCCAACCCCGCTGAAATTCTGGCGATTTGGGAAGGGGGCATGTCGTTTCACGGTGGCTTCCTTGGTGTGCTGCTGGTGTGTTTCATCTATGGCAGGTTCAAAGGCTGGAAGTTTTTCGATGTGATGGATTTTGTTGCACCGGCTGTGCCCATTGGTCTGGCCTTGGGGCGCTTGGGCAATTTCATCAACGGTGAGTTGTGGGGCCGCCCAACGGATGGTTGGTGGGGGGTTGTATTTCCCCAGGCAGGTGACGCCCTTGCGCGCCACCCTTCGCAGTTGTACCAAATGAGCCTGGAGGGCATTGCCCTGTTCATCGGTCTGTGGTGGTTTGCCAGCAAGCCTCGCCCACGCGCGGCAGTGTCTGCCTGGTTCTTGATTGGTTACGGTGCTGCCCGTTTTGTTGTTGAATACGCCCGCGAGCCTGACCGGTTTTTGGGTACCCTTTCTCTGGGCTTGTCGATGGGACAGTGGCTTTGCGTGCCGATGATTCTGGGCGGGATTGCGTTGTTGGCGTGGTCAAGGAACAAGCCCACCGGGCTTGACACCATGACTGCCTTGTTGAAACAACAAAAAGCTTAAAACCCGGTGCTTGCTTTGTAGATCATTGAAAGGGCGATGAATGTCAGCAAAATTGCGAAAATCCGTTTGATCTTTTTGACAGGTAGCGTGTGTGCCAGCTTTGCACCTTGCGGCGCAAAGAACACGCTCAAGCCTGCCACGCATACCACGGCGGGCAGGTACACATAACCCAGCGAACCGGGTGGCATGCCTTGCAGGTGCAAGCCGTTGATGACGTAGCCAATACTGGCAAACACAGCAATTGGCAGGCCCAGAGCCGCTGATGTGGCCACTGCATTGCGCAGTGGCACATTGCTCCACACCATGAACGGTACGGAAATAAAACCGCCGCCCGCACCCACAATGCTTGAAACGGTGCCAATCACCGTGCCCACACCGGTAAGCCCCGCTGCTTTGGGCAGGGTTCGTGTGGGCTTGGGTTTTTTGTCTGCGTACAACTGGTAGGCCGAGAAAAACACAAAAATACCGAACACCAAGGCCAGTTCACGGGTTGGCAGGTAGGAAACAATTTTTGAACCGATGAAGCCACCAATTAAAATGCCGGGGGTCAGGAATTTCACGATGTCCCAACGCACGGCCCCTGCCTTGTGGTGGGCGCGCGCGCTTGAAATACTGGTGAAAATAATGATGGCCAGTGATGTGGCAATGGCCGAGTGCACCACGTGTTCAACCGGTACACCCTGACCCACCATCAGGAAGGTGAGAAACGGCACCAGCAGCATGCCGCCGCCGATGCCCAACAAACCGGCCAACACGCCGCTGATAACGCCCAACACAAGTAGGGAAACAATAAATACCGGGTCAAATATCATGTATGAAACCAAAACAGGCACAAAAAAAGAGGCGACTGAACTTGGGTTCAATCGCCCCGGTGTGGGGTCTCTGCCGATGCCATACTGGCCCGATCCCTGAACCTAGGGTTCAAGTGGGTCGCAGTATTGAAGTCTTCAGGTTTCCCTGACTAAGAGGGAATCACACCGACTTCGAAAAGTCCGCAACCGGGATCACAGATATTGGTTCACGGAATACTGACCAATACGGGCACGGCAGAGATTAAACGAATTATCTATTCGAACAAATCGGCGTTTTTGGGCTTGCCGGCCAGGTTGCTTAAACTGCTGTCAACCATTTGTTCTATGGCCTCGATTTTACGCTCAATCGTCTCAATGTCCAGCCCTAAAACGGGGTTGGACGGATTACTTCCAACGAGCGATTCGTGGGCGATCTGCAAAGCCGCCATGACAGCGATTTTATCGAGCCCAACAACCTTGCCAGTGTTGCGGATGCTCGACATTTTGGTTTCTACAATATTCACAGCCTGCTGCAAGGCAGCGCGTTCTTCGGGTTTGCAGGCAATGCGAAATTCCCGACCCATGATTTTGACGTCAAGTGCTTCCAATTTATTCCTCCGCGTTCAGTTCCAGTTCAGGGAACCATTGGTTCAGCATTTGATTGATCTGCCCCTGGGCGTGATTCACTTTTTTGTGCAGTTGCTCGTTTTCGCGACGCAAGGCTTCGATTTGTTCTTTGGTGACTTTGCTTTCATACCGACTTTGTTCAAGCGCTTTGGCCAGGCTGGACACTTTCACTTGAAGTTCGTCGAGTTTCGCAAGCAGGGATTGCGTCATTGGCTGGCTCCATCTTCGAGTGGATTCACTCTAGGGTTACTGTTGTGTGTATTTTAACCAGACTATACAGGCGCTTACGGCAATCTACTACAGTTTTGCATGAGGTTAAAACAAAGTTTTCAGGCCCAGTACGTCTTGCATGTCAAACAAGCCCTTGTTTTGGTTCATTAAAAACTGCGCAGCGCGAATTGAGCCTTGCGCGTAGGTCATCCGGCTTGATGACTTGTGGGTAATTTCAATTCGTTCGCCCGCACCGGCAAAGAGTACAGTGTGGTCGCCCACAATGTCGCCACCGCGAATGGTGGAAAAGCCGATGGTGCCCGCCTTGCGTTCACCAGTGATGCCTTCGCGGGCAAACACACCCACGTCTTGCAGGTCAACGCCCAATCCATTGGCAATGACTTCGCCCATGCGCAGCGCTGTGCCCGAAGGTGCGTCTACTTTTTTGCTGTGGTGGGCTTCTATGATTTCAATGTCGTAGCCTTGGGCCAGAATTTTGGCGGCCACTTCCAGCAATTTGAATGTGGCATTCACGCCGACTGCCATATTGGGTGACCACACCATGGCCACCTTTTCTGAGGCTTGTTTGAGTTCTTCCAGTTGCTTGGGCTCGAAGCCGGTGGTGCCGATCACGGCTTTCACACCATGTTTTTCGCACAGGGTGAGGTGGTGCAGTGTGCCCTCGGGTCGGGTGAAGTCGATCAGTACATCGGCTTTGGACAAGGCCGCATCGGCGTCTCCTGTCACAAGCACACCCGAGGAAATGCCCATG
Organism: Limnobacter sp.; assembly: GCF_036846585.1. Taxonomy (GTDB): domain Bacteria; phylum Pseudomonadota; class Gammaproteobacteria; order Burkholderiales; family Burkholderiaceae_B; genus Limnobacter. The sequence goes on from NZ_DAIUBR010000018.1 coordinate 31,616, forward strand.
AAATCGCCAGCATCGCGCCCAATGCTGGTCGAGCCTGCCTGGTCAAACGCACCAGCCAGTTCGCAATCCGGATGGTTCAAAATGGCTTCGATCAAAGTTTTGCCCATGCGCCCACTGGCGCCGGCAATTGCAATTTGAATGGGCTTGTTGTTCATGGCAGTTTATTTAAGTACGGGTGCACGATCCGAGCCGCCCACCGGGGATTCGGAATCTTTGATGTCGTCGGCCGGCTTTTCAGACGGCAGCGGTTCGGTGGGTACTTTGCCGCCTGCGTCTGGGCCCAGCACATCGGTGGGGTCTGCAGGCAGGTTTTCGCCGCCGTGGCGGGTTACGGAATTGTTCTCGAAAATCACGGTGTATCGGGATTGGGTGGTTTCACCATTTGCGCGAAGCAGCCGGTACACGTAATCCCAGCGGTTGCTGTGAAATGCGTCATTGAGCAGCGGTGTGCCCAGAATAAAACGAACTTGTTCCTTGGTCATTCCCACTTGCAACTTGGCAACATCTTGCTGGGTCACGAAGTTGCCTTGCTGAATATCAAACTTGTAAGGCTTGACAAACGAGGGGACGTAGTTGTCGGGAATAATTGAACAGGCCGACACCCCAAGGGCGAGCACTGAGCAAAAAATCAAATTCAGTCGTAAAATACGCATTGTTTTGTGAATTCGCATGTGAAGTGGGAACAGAGTACCTTATCCGGTGCGTTAACTTGTCCTGCAAAGGCGTTATCATAAGCTAGTTGAACCCGATTAAGCCTCAGAATGGTACCAAAGTCATGACTACAGCAACGGATCTAAAAAGCATTGGTTTAAAGGCAACGCTGCCACGAATGAAAATTCTGGAATTGTTCCAAAGCGGGAGCCACCGTCACCTTAGCGCGGAAGACGTGTACAAACTGTTGCTGCAAGAGGATCTGGACATTGGCCTGGCCACTGTTTACCGTGTTTTAACGCAGTTTGAGCAGGCTGGTTTACTGGCCCGCCAGCACTTTGAAACCGGCAAGTCGGTGTTTGAATTGAACGAGGGCGCGCACCATGACCATTTGGTGTGCGTGCAGTGCGGCAAGGTGGTCGAATTTTTTGACGAGGAAATTGAGCGCCGCCAGAAAATGATTGCGAAGGACCGCGGGTTTGAACTTCACGATCATGCCTTGTCGCTTTACGGTTCCTGCACCAAGAAAGACTGCGAGAACCGCAGAAAGTAAATTGTTACTGACTTGCCGAGGCAATCATTTCGTGCGCTGCTGTGCGTGTGGCCTCGGTGATCACCTGTCCACCCAGCATGCGTGCAATTTCCTCTACGCGGGCTTTGGTTTCAAGTTGAACAATTTTTGACCGCGTTGTTTGCGCGGAAATGTCTTTGCTCACCTGAAAGTGGTTGTGCCCCTGCGCCGCCACCTGGGGCAGATGGGTCACACACAGCACTTGCTTGTTTTTGGCCAGAAGGCGCAGGTAGCGCCCCACGGTTTCAGCCACTGCGCCGCCAATACCACTGTCTACTTCATCGAATATCAAAGTAGGTACAGGCGTGCTTTCTACGGTGTTTACCGTAATGGCCAGGCTGATCCGCGCCAGTTCACCACCCGAGGCTACTTTTTGAATGGCCTGTGGCGTGACACCGGGGTGGCCTGCCACACGGAATTCAATCGCGTCGCTGCCTTTGGCGCAGGGGTCGCCCTTGGCCACATCCACCACAAACACACCGCCCTGCATGCTCAGCGTTTGCATCGATTCAGTAACCCGTTTGGACAAGGCTTGGGCGGCCTTCTTGCGCGCTGTTGTCAACAGGCTTGCCTGTGTTTCATAGGTTTGCCGTGCTGCAGTCAATTCTTTCTGCAGTTTTTCTACATCAAAGCCCTCTTCAAGGCCTTTGATTTCGGATTGAACGCTTTCCAGCTCAAAATGAAGTGTTTCGGGTTGAATGCGCAACTTGCGTGCAGTTTCATGCCACAAGGACATGCGTGCTTCAACTTGCGCCAAGGTGTCGGGGTCCAGATCGCTGTGTTTCAGGTAGTGGCTCAAATCGTAGCTGGCTTCGCGAATCAGGATTTCGCCTTCCGACAGTGTTTTTACCACGCCTTCAAGCGCGGAGTCGCGGGTACTGAGGTGACTCAGTTTTTCGATCACATGCGTTAGCTGGTCGAGCAGTGCATTTTCGTTTTGCGACAGCACATCGCTTGCGTGTTGGGTGCCCTCGATCAATTCAGCGCCATGGCTTAAGCGGTCAAAGTCGCTGCTCAGTGTTTCCCACTCGCCAGGTTTGGGCGCTACTTTGGTCAGCGAATCCATTTTCCATTGCAGGTTTTCAAGGCGGGCGGCCCGGTCTTCCTGGCTGCTTTGGGCTTGCTTCAAGGCTTTTTCAGCGCTTTTAAGAAGGGAATACGCCTGCGATATGTGTTGAACCAGCGGGCCGTGCTGACCAAAATCATCCAGCAGGCGCAACTGCTCACCGGGTTTGGCCAGGGTTTGAAAGGCGTGTTGACCATGAATGTCGATCAGTGTTTCTGACAATTCTTTCAATGTACTTGCGGGCACCGGTGTGCCATTGATGTAGGCCTTGGATCGACCATTCGATTCGATGGCCCGGCGCAGGTGCATCTCGCCCTCGCTGCAATCAATGGATTGTTCATCCAGAATAGCTTTGGCCGCCGGGTTGATCTCGAACACAGCGGTGATGTTGGCGCGTTCACAACCTTCGCGAACCTGTGAGGCATCAGCGCGTGCGCCCAGGCACAGCGACAGGGCATCAATCAAAATTGATTTGCCCGCGCCGGTTTCACCGGACAGCACCGACATGCCCTGCGCAAAATGCAAATCGAGTTTGTCGACAATAACGAAATCCTGAATGGTCAAACTATTTAGCATGGCCGCTGTCTCTAAGTCCGCGTGTTCTGTGGGGGGCTTCTGTAGGGCTTGCACTCCAGTGCAGTTTTTGCCGCAACATGGCGAAGTAATCATAGCGCGCCGGGTGCAAAAGCTGGATAGGGTGTGGTGACACCTTGATCCGTATTTGGTCACCCACTTTGGCGCGGCCGTTGAACTGCATGTCGAAGTGCACGCCGGTTTGTTTGCCGCCCGTCACAAAAATATCGATTGTGCTGTGCTGGGGCAGGGCAATGGGGCGGTTGGTCAGTGCGTGCGGTGCCACTGGCACAATCAGCAAGCCGGCAAGGCTGGGGTGCAGTATGGGCCCGTCTGCCGACAAGGCGTAGGCTGTTGAGCCGGTGGGGGTTGAAACAATCAGGCCGTCTGCACGCAGGTCGTACATGAAGGTGCCGTCAACTTCCACACGCAGTTCAACCATGCCGCCCACAATACCGCGGCTGATCACAATGTCGTTCAGGGCGATGTGATTTTCAACCACTTTGCCTTGTCGCAAAATCTGGCCTTGCAGGTAGGCACGTGCTTCTGAAACAGATTGGCCCTTGATGGTGTCGATCAGGGTGGGGTTGATGTCGTCCAGGCGAATGTCGGTCAAAAAGCCCAGGCGGCCCTGGTTAATGCCAATCAGAGGGATATTGCAATCGGCCAGCTCGCGGGCGGTGCCTAGAAATGTACCGTCGCCACCAATGATGACCGCAATTTTTGCTTTCTTCTTGATCTGTTCAAGATTGGCAAATTCGAAATTAGGGTGATCGTCTTCGGCCTTGCTTTTTCTGGAGGTGCTGCGGGTCAACATGGAATCGCAGACCAGCACGTTGAACGCGTTTGCGGCCAACAGGTCAACCACACTTCGCCAAATGGCCTGTTTTGGGGAGGCGCCATGTTTGGCAAACACGGCAATGCACATCCCTTTCTGTTTTGGCATTCTTGATTCCCTGTTTTTGTCGTAAAGTGAGGCCTGAGACCCAATCGTATCGCAACACGCATTTGAAGTGACATTGATGATAGACGAACGCGCCCGTTCCATATTGAAAACATTGGTTGAAAGGTACATTACCGAGGGTAGCCCCGTGGGTTCGCGGGCCTTGTCGAAGTGGTCTACCCTGGATTTGAGTCCGGCCACCATTCGAAATGTCATGGCCGACCTTGAGGAATTGCGGCTGGTGGTGTCGCCGCACACCTCTGCTGGCCGCGTGCCCACACCGCAGGGTTACCGCATGTTTGTGGATTCCCTGCTCACTGTGAAGCCCTTGGCCATTGACGTTCAAACCGCATTAAGCGGCGGCATTCAACGCGAAGACCCAAACCGTGTGCTGAGCAAGGCGGTGAACCTGCTTTCCAGTTTGTCCTCGTTTGCAGGGGTTATTACTGCACCGAGAAAAGCCGCACTGTTTCGCCACGTTGAGTTTTTAAGTTTGTCTGAACGCAAGGTGTTGCTGATTATCGTGACGCCCGATGGTGATGTGCAAAATCGCATCCTGATTGTTGAAAAGCCATACACGCAGAGCGAATTGACCATGGCTGCGAATTTCTTCAACCAGCATTTTGCGGGTTTGACCTTTCAACAGGCCAAACAGCGCCTGTCCGAGGAACTGCACCAAATCAGCCAGGACATCAGCAAGCTGATGCAAGCCGCAGTGAATGCGGGTACGGAAGCCGAGGAAAGCCAGTCTGACGGGGTGATGTTCTCTGGTGAGCGCAAGTTGATGGAGGTGTCGGATTTGTCCACCGACATGGAAAGGCTGAAAAAAATGTTCGGTGTATTCGAGCAGCGCACCGCCTTGTTGCGTTTGCTGGAAAGTTCTAACCGGGCCGAGGGCGTGCAGATTTTCATTGGTGGGGATTCAAGCCTGGTGCCGATGGAGGAAATGAGCGTGATTTCTGCTCCCTACCAGGTCAATGGCGAGGTGGTGGGCACTTTGGGCGTGATCGGACCGACCCGCATGGCCTACGAGCGTTTGATCCCGATTGTGGACATCACATCGAAGCTGGTGTCTTCGGCATTGTCTGATCCGGACTAAGGGTAGCCATACCCTTCACAGGGTTTGGGTATACTTTCAGGCTTGATGTTCACTAGGTAGTATTCATGCGCACCGAAGCCCCTTTCCGTCACGGCACGCCTCAAAAAACGGCAGTGCTGCTTGTCAACCTGGGTACCCCCGACCATGCGGACACACCATCGCTTCGGCGTTACCTAAAGGAATTTCTTTCAGACCCTCGCGTTGTGGAAATTCCAAGGTTGATCTGGTGGATTATTTTAAACTGCATTATTTTGCAGATTCGCCCCAAAAAATCTGCAGCCAAATATGCAACCGTGTGGACCGATGAAGGCTCGCCTTTGCTGGCCATTGGCAAGCAACAGGTCAAAGTACTCAGCGACGCTTTCAAAGCCAGGCGCTGGGATGTGCGTGTTGAACTGGCAATGCGCTATGGCAACCCGTCGGTGGCCAGCCGCATGGATCAGCTTCGCAAAGATGGTTACGACCATGTGTTGGTGTTCCCGCTGTACCCACAATATGCTGCCGCCACCACCGCTTCTGTGTTTGATGCGGTATTCGATTGGGCCAAGCCCGTGCGCAACATTCCTGAATTGCGTTTGGTGAAGCACTATCATGACCACCCGGCCTACATTCATGCGCTGGCCGAAAGCGTGCGCAAGCACTGGCAGGCCAACGGCAAACCGAATTTCACGCAGGGCGATGTGTTGCTGTTCAGCTTTCATGGCGTACCAGAAATGACGCTGCTAAAGGGCGACCCCTACCATTGCGAGTGCCAAAAAACCGCGCGCTTGCTGGCCGAAGAACTGGGGCTGCAAAAAGGCAATTACCGGGTCACCTTTCAAAGCCGGTTCGGCAAGGCCAAATGGCTTGAACCCTACACGGACAAAACATTGCAGGCTTTGGGGCAGGCGGGCACCAAGCGCATTGATGTGATGTGCCCCGGTTTCATGGCCGATTGCCTTGAAACACTGGAGGAAATTAACCAGGAAGGCCGCGAAGACTTTCAGCACGCAGGTGGTGGCGAGTTTCACTATATTGCCTGTTTGAACGATAGCGATTTGTCAGCGGCCATGCTGTCTGAAATTACCGCACAGCACATGCAGGGGTGGCCGGTCGACATGGGGTATGAAGAATCCATGGCGCATGAACTGGCTGAAAGCCGAAAACTGGCGCTTGAAATGGGCGCGCAGTAAGAATTTTCTGCAATTAATGGCAAATAGTGGACCTTGGGGGCTTGAAATTCACGTTCAAGCCCCCATTTGCCGTCCAGTGTGGGGGCGATGGGTGTGTGCTTGTCGCCTCCTTTAAATTCATTTGGAGGAAAAGACATGTCAGAACCCACTGGAAAGCCGAGCGTCGACGAACAAACGTCAGCCGCCCAGGCCCCAGAAGGTCAGCAGCAAGGTGCGCAGACCCAAGGTGAAACCGAGCAGGCTGTTCAGCAAGAAGCACCTCAAGACGAAGTTTCTGTGCTGAAAGCTGCGCTGGAAAATGCGCACCATGAGGTTGAGAAGTCCAAGGAAGTGTATTTGCGCCTGGCTGCTGACATGGAAAACCTGCGTCGCCGCACTCAGGACGATGTGGCCAAGGCCCACAAGTACGCGATTGAATCTTTTGCTGAGTCGCTTGTGCCTGTGCGCGACAGCCTGGAAATGGCGCTCGCCGTTGAAAATCAAACCCCGGAAGCGTTGAAAGACGGTGTGGCTGCAACCTTGCGCCAGCTTGAGGCCGCATTTGAGCGCGGCAAGGTGGTGGTGTTGAACCCCGTGGGCGAGAAGTTTGATCCGAACAGGCACCAGGCCGTGGCCATGGTGCCCGGCAGTTCAGTAGAGCCAGCGGTGGCACCCAACCATGTGGTGATGGTGCTGCAAAAGGGTTACCTGATTAATGATCGCGTGCTGCGACCTGCTTTGGTGTCGGTCGCGCAATAAATTGTTGAACCGGGTCTAAAGACCCCTTGAACTACAGGGCTTTAGCCCCATATTGGTTTTAACTGAAAATTGACAGAATCTGGAAATTACGGAGAAATTCATGGGAAAAATTATCGGCATTGACTTGGGAACCACCAATTCTTGCGTTGCAGTGTTTGAAGGTGGTGGCTACAAAGTCATCGAAAATTCTGAAGGTGCGCGCACAACCCCTTCCATCATTGCTTACATGGAAGACGGTGAAATTCTGGTGGGTGCACCCGCCAAGCGCCAGGCTGTAACCAACCCCAAGAACACCCTGTACGCTGTAAAGCGCCTGATCGGTCGCAAGTTTGAAGACGATGAAGTGCAAAAAGACATCGACATGATGCCTTTCACTATCATGAAAGCCGACAACGGCGATGCATGGGTCAGTGTGCGCGACCAGAAATTGGCCCCCCCCCAGGTGTCGGCTGAAGTGCTTCGCAAGATGAAGAAAACCGCCGAAGATTATCTGGGCGAAGAAGTGACTGAGGCCGTGATTACAGTGCCCGCTTACTTCAACGACAGCCAGCGCCAGGCCACGAAAGACGCAGGTCGCATTGCTGGCCTGGATGTCAAGCGCATCATTAACGAACCCACCGCTGCAGCGTTGGCTTTCGGCATGGACAAGGCCGAGAAGGGAGATCGCAAAATTGCGGTGTATGACTTGGGCGGTGGTACGTTTGACGTGTCCATCATTGAAATTGCCGACATCGACGGTGAAAAGCAGTTTGAAGTGTTGTCGACTAACGGCGACACCTTCCTGGGTGGTGAAGACTTCGACCAGCGCATTATTGACCACATCATCGACGAGTTCAAAAAGAATAACGGCGTTGATTTGTCCAAAGACCCGATCGCATTACAGCGTATCAAGGCTGCTGCCGAGCGCGCGAAGATCGAGTTGTCCTCTTCACAGCAAACAGAAATCAACGAGCCCTACATTGCGATGGCCAATGGCGCACCCGTGCACCTGACCACCAAGTTGAGCCGTTCCAAACTGGAAGCCCTGGTTGAAGACCTGATCGCCCGCACTGTAGAGCCGATGAAAATGGCATTGAAAGATGCAGGTTTGTCTACTTCACAAATTGACGACATCATTTTGGTGGGCGGCATGACCCGCATGCCAAAAGTGCAGGAAGCGGTGAAGAACTTCTTCGGCAAAGAGCCTCGCAAAGACGTGAACCCCGACGAGGCCGTGGCCGCAGGTGCCGCAATTCAGGGTTCCGTGTTGAGTGGTGACCGCAAAGACGTGTTGCTGCTGGATGTGTCGCCACTGTCACTGGGTATTGAAACCATGGGCGGCGTGATGACCAAGATGATCGAGAAAAACACGACTATCCCCACCAAGTTCAGCCAGGTGTTTTCAACTGCAGACGACAACCAACCTGCCGTAACCATCAAGGTGTTCCAGGGTGAGCGCCAGATGGCGAATGACAACAAAAGCCTGGGTGAATTCAACCTGGAAGGCATTCCACCCGCACCACGCGGTGTGCCCCAGATTGGAGTGACTTTCGACATTGATGCAAACGGTATTTTGCATGTGTCAGCGAAAGACAAGGGCACTGGCAAAGAAAACAAGATTGTGATCAAGGCCAATTCTGGTTTGAGTGAAGACGAAATCCAGAAAATGGTGAAAGACGCCGAAGCCAATGCGGCCGACGATGCCAAGCGCCGTGAACTGGCCGAAGCCAAAAACCAGGCCGATGCGCTGGTGCACAGCACCCGCAAGAGCTTGGGCGAATATGGCGACAAGCTGGAAGCAGGCGAGAAGGAAAAAATTGAAGCTGCATGCAAGGCTTTGGAAGAAGCTGCCAAAGGTGACGACAAAGAAACAATTGATGCCCGCACCAAGGAGTTGGCGGAATCAGCCCAAAAGCTGGGTGAAAAAATGTACGCCGACATGCAGGCCCAACAGGCTGCTGAAGGTGCTGCAGAGGGTGCTGCGCCCGGCGGTGGTGATCAGCAGTCTGCTTCCAGAAATGATGCCGATGATGTGGTCGACGCTGATTTCAAGGAAGTGAAAGACAAGTAATTGGGGTAGCGGGGCGCCTTTTGGCGTTCCGCATGAAACCAAGGGCACACTGGTTGGCTGCATATTCTGCAGTTTTTCAGTGAAGCCCTTTTTGTACGAATAAAAGCAGTAATTCGCGAACACCGTGAACTGCACGAATTGAGACTGACATGGCAAAACGGGACTTCTACGACATTTTGGGTGTACAAAAAAATGCCACGGACGATGATCTGAAAAAAGCTTATCGAAAAATGGCGATGAAGTATCACCCCGACCGCAACCCCAACAATGCGGATGCGGAAGCCAAGTTCAAAGAGGCCAAAGAGGCCTATGAGATGTTGACCGATCCCCAAAAACGCTCTGCTTACGATCGTTATGGCCATGCTGGTGTTGATCCCAATATGGGCGCTGGCGGCGGTGGTGCAGGTGGCTTTAATGATTTCTCGGATGCCTTTGGCGACATATTCGGCGACATTTTCGGTGGCCGTGCGGGCGGGGGCGGTGGTTCTCGTCAATCCCAGATGTACCGGGGTTCAGACCTGAAGTACAACATGGAAATTACGCTGGAACAGGCCGCAAAGGGTTTCGATACGCAGATCCGTGTGCCAGTGTGGGACAACTGCGGAACCTGTTCAGGCAGTGGCGCAAAGCCTGGTACCAAGCCTGAAACCTGTTCCACCTGTGGTGGTTCTGGCGCGGTGCGCATGACCCAAGGCTTTTTCAGTGTTCAACAAACCTGCCCCAAATGCCATGGCACAGGCAAAATGATTCCGCACCCTTGTCACGATTGTGAAGGCTTGGGTCGCAAGAAAACCAACAAAACACTGGAGGTGAAAGTGCCTGCCGGCATTGACGATGGCATGCGCATTCGCTTGAGTGGCAAAGGCGAGCCTGGCGTGAATGGTGGCCCAGCGGGCGACCTGTACGTTGAGGTGCACTTGAAAGAACACTCGGTGTTTCAGCGCGATGGTGATGACCTGCATTGTGAAATGCCAATTTCCTTCGCTGCGGCGGCATTGGGCGGCACCATTGAAGTGCCCACCCTGGGCGGCAAAGCATCGTTTGATATTCCCGAGGGCACGCAAACCGGTAAAACATTCCGCTTGCGTGGCAAGGGCATCAAGGGTGTGCGTTCATCTTACCCTGGCGACTTGTTCTGCCACATTGTGGTGGAAACGCCGGTGCGTTTGTCGGACCGGCAGAAAGAATTGCTCAAGGAATTCGAGGTTTCCTGCACGGCGGATGGTGACAAGCATTCGCCACGGGCGAAGGGATGGATGGACAAGGTGAAGGACTTCTTTGGTTGAATGTTGATGTGGAATTGTGGTGATTGGTGATTTGCAGTACGCCACTCATTCTGCCTTGATCAAGTCGAATTCCCCTGTTTGATACAGGCTCAGGGCATGCGACTTCGCATATGCACTGGAACAAAGTAAGCGACTACTTAAGCAGGAACGATGTTGTCTGCGCTGCTGCCGCCCGTGGCTTCGTAGCCCAAGCGCACATAGATGGGCGCAAACGGCTCGGCCTGGGTTACCTTCACCAATCCCTCGCGCGTCAGTTCAAGCATGGCAATGAAGTTCACCACGACAACAGGCACTCCGCGTTCAATGTCGAACATGTCGAAAAATTCGACGAATTTTTGAGTTTGAAGGCGACGCAGAATCATGGTCATGTGCTCGCGCACCGACAATTCTTCACGGGAAATGGTGTGTGCTTTCACCAGTGATGCACGGCGCAAGATGGCCTGCCATGCATCGCGAAGTTCATCGGGGTTTACATCCGGGAATCGCTCAACGGTGTTGGGGTCGTGATATGCGTGGGCAATCCAGAAATCGCGACCAACCAGGGGTACTCTGTCCAGTTCTTGGGCAGCCAGTTTCATTTGCTCGTATTCAATCAAGCGGCGCGCCAATTCCGCGCGCGGATCTTCCGCTTCTTCTTGCCCTTCTTTCGGGATGACTGGCAACAGCATGCGTGACTTGATTTCAATCAGCATGGCGGCCATGAGCAGGTATTCGGCAGCCAGTTCAAGGTTGCGTGTGCGAATTTCTTCAACGTAGGTGAGGTATTGGCGGGTCAGCTCCGCCATGGGAATGTCGAGAATGTTGAAGTTTTGCTTGCGAATCAGATACAGCAGCAAGTCCAGCGGCCCTTCAAATGCCTCCAGAAAAATTTCCAGCGCATCGGGCGGAATGTACAGGTCTTTGGGCATGTTGAACAGCGGCGAACCATACAAACGGGCCAGCCCAACGCCGTCTACTGTGTTGGGTGTGCTGTCTTTGGGTGTCAGTGTACTGACATCATCCAGGTCGCTGTTCAATTGCGGGCTGCTTACTTGGTTTGGTACACGTAGGGCTTCTGGGGCACTTTGGCTTTTTCAAAGCCTTCTTGAAGGGTGCGGTCCAGTTGTTTGTCCCACAGCAGGGATCTGCCTTTTCGCTGTTCACCTTCAAGGTGAGGGCGCTCGTTCTTGAGCTGGGTCAAAAACTGGCTTGCTTCAGATTCGTATTTCATGGTGGTGCACCAAACAAATGGTTTAAAAGGAATTTTTTCATTTTATCAGGCGCCAGCCTGATCCTCGATGGAAATTGCATGGGCGTGCAATATCGCCAATGAAAAGTCCTCCTGAATTTGCCCTGGCAGCAGCTGGGCGGAAAAACCACTGCGTTTGAACAGGGACAAAGCCTGATTGTTCAAACCACAAAAAACCAGTGTGTGGCCTGCGCGTTGCAGTTCGGCGTTCAATTCTTCCAGCCCTTCCAGTGCAGTGGTATCGATTGAAATGGTTTGATGCAGGTCGAGAATCAGCACTTTGGTGGATTTTTTGGTGTTCAAAATCAGGTTTTCAATTTTGCCGACCACCGCAAAGAAGAGTGATCCGTAGATTTTGTAAGCCACGATGCCTTTGGCGCGGTCTTCATCTTTCAGGTAAATGGGGATGAATTCCGTCAGGGTTGAAACCCTGTAGATGAAAAACACACCGGCCAACACCAAACCAACTTGCACGGCCACTGTAAGGTCAACGATGACCGTTAACAGGAATGTGGCCAGCATGATGACTTTGTAAATTGTGCTGTACTGTTTAAGTTTCGGAAATTCGCGCCACTCGCCCATGTTGTAGGCTACAAACATCAGCACCGCCGACAGCACGGCCAGCGGTATGTGGAATGCCAGGGGGGCGGCCACCAGCATGATGATCAGCAAGGTAAACGCGTGAACAATGCCGGCAACCGGGGAATTACCACCCGAACGAATGTTGGTTACTGTGCGGGCAATAGTGCCCGTGGCGGGCATGCCCCCAAACAGGGGCGAAGCCATGTTTGCCAAACCCTGAGCCATTAATTCCTGATTGGGGTCGTGCTTTTCATGGGTAATTCCATCGGCTACGCGGGCACACAACAGCGATTCAATTGCGCACAGGAAGGCAATGGTGAGGGTAGGGCCGATCAGTGTTTGAATGCTGGCCAATTCGATTGACGGCCAGGCCACGGTGGGAAGGCTGCGCGGAATTTCTCCAAACTTACTGCCGATGGTTTCTACATTCAGTCCAAGACTGAATGAAATCAAAGTGCCCACGACCAGCAGCAACACCGAGCCAGGAACACTTTGCAGAATTTTAGGGAATGCACCTTCAGTGCGGTTTTTGCCAAGCAGTCCAAATAACCTGGGCCACACAAAAAGGAAAGTGAGGCTGAGGCTGGCCAACAAGAATGCAGACCAGTTCAAGCCGGGTATGGCTTGAAGCAAGGCCCAGTTTTTTTCGAAGAAGTTGCCTTGAATTGTGTCAATGTTCAGGCCGAAGAAGTCTTTGACTTGCGACAGCGCGATCAACACTGCAATGCCGTTGGTGAAACCGATCACAATGCTGACCGGGATCAGCCTGATCAGACTGCCCAACCCGGTCAGCCCCATCAGAAAAAGAAGGGCGCCTGCCATCAAGGTGCAGGCAATCAAATTGGCCACGCCGTACTGGTTAACAATGCCCAGCACCACCACAATGAATGCCCCGGCGGGGCCACCAATTTGATAGTTGGATCCGCCAAATGCGGAAATGATGAAGCCCGCCACGATGGCAGTGAACAAACCGGTTTGGGGTTCAAGCCCGCTGGCAATCGCAAAGGCCATGGCCAGGGGCAGGGCGACTACACCCACGGTGACACCCGCCCCCAGGTCTTTCAGAAATCGCCGGGAATTGTATCCCTGCATGCTTTCCACGATGCGTGGTTTGAACGGCTTAAGCGTTTTCAGAAACTGGGGGGTGGCCATGCTTTCCTTTTAGCTGATTTTCATTCCCGGGGTCAGTTTGCCCAAGGCGGTCAGTGTGCTTAGTGCAGCGTCATTTTCTGATGCAGCACACAGCACCATGCCTTCAGAAATTCCAAACTTCATTTTGCGTGGTGCCAGGTTGGCGACCACCACCACATATTGCCCAGTCAAGTTTTCAGGCGTGTAATGCGCTGCAATCCCCGAGAAAATATTGCGTGGTTTTTCCTCGCCCAGGTCGACAGTCAGTTGCAACAATTTGGTTGAACCTTCAACAGCTTTGCATTCTTTTACCAAGCCAATTCGAAGATCAATTTTGGTGAAGTCGTCAATGCTGATGAACTCGCCTGGCATGGTGCTTGTGGCTTCCTTGGCAGGTTTTTTGGTATTGGTTTTTACCGGGGCTGGTGCAGCAGGTGAAAGCGATTGTTTGTTGGCGTCAATCAGTGCATCAATCTGCTTTTGATCCACGCGCTGCATCAGGTGTTTGAATGCCTGCACGGGCGTGGCGCTGCTCAATGGTGTGTTGACATCAGCCCAGGTCATGGGGGCAACATCCAGAATGCTTTCAGCATTGCCAGCCAGTACGGGTAAGACGGGCTTCAGGTACAGGGTCAGCAATCGGAATGCTTCCAGGCAAATGGAGCATGCGGTTTGCAACTCGGCTTGCTTGTCCGGGTTTTTCGCAAGCTCCCATGGTTTTTCATGATCAACAAAGGCGTTCACTTTGTCGGCGCAAGCCATCACTTCGCGAATGGCCTTGCCGTATTCTCGTTCATTGTAGTGTTCGGAAATGGCCTCAGCTTGCGCGCGTATTTCGAGCAGCAGCGGGTGCTGCATGGCTGAATCGAGAACACGGCCTTCGAAGTTTTTCACCAAAAACCCAGCGCTGCGGCTTGCAATGTTGATGTACTTGCCCACCAGGTCGCTGTTCACGCGCGCGGTGAAGTCTGAAAAGCTTAAGTCCAGATCTTCCATTGTGGAGTTGAGCTTGGCAGCAAAATAGTAGCGCAACCATTCCGGGTTCAAGCCCTGTTGAATGAAGCTTTCTGCGGTAATAAAGGTGCCGCGGCTTTTGCTCATCTTCGCGCCATCCACGGTCAAAAAGCCGTGCGCATTCACTTTGGTGGGCGTGCGCAGGCCTGCAAACTCAAGCATGGCAGGCCAGAACAGGGCGTGGAAATACAGAATGTCTTTGCCGATGAAGTGAATCATCTCGGTGTTGGTGTCGGCTTTCAGGAATTCCTGATAGTCCACACCAATGCGTTCGCACAGGTTCTGGAAGCTGGCGAAGTAACCCACGGGTGCGTCCAGCCACACATAGAAATACTTGCCCGGCGCATCGGGTATCTCGAAACCGAAGTAGGGTGCATCGCGGGAAATGTCCCAATCGGCCAGCTTGCCGCTGCCTTCCTCGCCCAACCACTCCTGCATTTTGCGGCTTGCTTCAACTTGCAGGCGCCCAGGGCTTTGTGTCCACTGGCGCAGGAAGTTTTCACAGCGCGGATCGGAAAGCTTGAAGAAATAGTGGTCTGAACTTTTGCGCACGGGTGCTGCGCCCGACACGGTTGAATATGCGTTTTTCAGTTCAGTGGGTTGGTAGGTGGCGCCGCACACTTCGCAGGAATCGCCGTATTGGTCTTTCGCGCCGCACTTGGGGCATTCGCCCTTGATAAAGCGGTCGGGGAGGAACATTTCCTTGACCGGGTCATAGAACTGTTCAACCGAGCGGGTCTGGATCAAACCCGCATCGCGCAAGCGCGTGTAAATGGTTTCGCAATGCACCTTGTTTTCGGGCGCGTTGGTGGAATAGTAATTGTCGAAGCCCACATGGAAACTGGCGAAGTCGCGCTGGTGTTCAGTGCTGACCCGGGCAATCAATTCTTCCGGGCTAATGCCCTCGGCTTGCGCGCGCAGCATGACCGGCGTGCCATGTGTGTCGTCGGCACACACGTAGTACACCTCGTTGCTTTGCATTTTCTGAAAGCGAACCCAGATGTCAGTTTGAATGTATTCAACCAAGTGGCCCAGGTGAATGGCGCCGTTGGCATACGGCAGGGCGGAGGTAACAAGAATTCGGCGAGTCACGGTGTTGTTCTTTGAGTTGGTTCAAGACGCAATGCGATATTGTACGCGCGATTGAAGGCTTGAAGAGCGCTTGGCTGTGGTGCCCGGGACCGGAATCGAACCGGTACGCCCCTTTTACGGTAAGCGACGGATTTTAAGTCCGTTGTGTCTACCAATTTCACCACCCGGGCTGATGGCTTGAAAAACTTGGAGGCGGGGGTCGGAATCGAACCGGCGTACACGGAGTTGCAGTCCGCTGCATGACCACTCTGCCACCCCGCCAAGGGTGTTCCACCAAAAATGTGGCGGGCAAAGAAAAGGGGAAGTGTAGCACTTCCCCTTAGGAATTTGGAGCGGGAAACGAGACTCGAACTCGCGACCTATACCTTGGCAAGGTATCGCTCTACCAACTGAGCTATTCCCGCATTTCAACAACGTGTCGTCGTTGAGAGAACGAAATTATAGCAAGAAAATTTTTTGTGTCAAACGTTTTCGCAAAATAACTTCATTTATTTTCGTGGTGCCTAAAAAATGTGCAAACCCAAGCCTGTCGCGGCTTTCGGGCTTGTTGGGTTTTTCAGGTTCAAGCTATTGATTCTGTTGTGAAATGTAGTTTTTCCACCCGCGCATGCGCAAATCGCAGGCTGGGCATTCTCCGCAACCGAAACCCCAATCGTGTTCATGTGTGCGGTCGCCGGTGTAGCAGGTGTGGGTGTCGCGCACAATAATTTCAAGCAATTTTTTACCGCCCAATTGTTCGCCAAGCTGGAATGTTTCGGTTTTGTCGATCCACATCAGCGGTGTTTCAAACCGGAAGGCGCTGGCCATGCCCAGGTTGGTGGCCACTTGCAGTGCTTTTAAAGTGTCTTCCCTGCAATCCGGGTAACCGGAGAAATCAGTTTGGCACATGCCGCCCACCAGGGTAGCCAAACCCCGGCGATAGGCCACAGCCGAGGAAATCAAGAAGAACACCAGGTTGCGACCCGGTACGAAGGTATTGGGCAGCCCAGTTTCATTCAGTTCGATTTCTCGTTCTTCAGTCAGTGCGCAATCGGATATTTGCCCCAGCCAGCTTAGGTCAATTACACGGTCTTCGCCCAGTTTGGCAGCCCACTCGGGGAATTGCTCGCGCAGGCGGTCCAGCACGGTCAGGCGACATTCCAGTTCAATGCGGTGGCGCTGGCCGTAGTCAAACCCGATCGTTTCAACGTGGTCGAATTTGGACAAGGCCCAAGCCAGGCAAACTGTGCTGTCTTGGCCGCCAGAAAACAGCACAAGTGCTTTTCTATTCATGATTGGTGCGAGAAAATGCAATAAACCGCTATTTTAGCCGCACAAACAAAAAACCCCGCTGTGTTTGCGGGGTTTCTTGTGCAAGTAAGCAGTGCCGGTTTAGTTGGCAATGCCTGCTGAAATGGCGTATTTCACCAGTTGAACGCTGGAATCCAGGTTCAGCTTTTGCAACAAGCGGGCGCGGTAGGCGTCGATTGTGCGCGGTGATACCTTTAAAAGTTCAGCGATTTCGCGGCGGGGGCGACCTTGTGCTATCAACGTCAGAACCTGGCGTTCACGGCGGGTCAGTTGTGCCCCATCGTCCTGCTCTGCCAGGGTGTGCATCTGACTGGTTTGTTCGTGGCGGTCGTGGGGTGCGTTGCCTGCGGGCATGCGGTTGCTGACCAGTTCAGGCGCCACGTAGCGGTTGCCGGTTGCCACAGTATCAATGGCTTCGCGCAGCGTTTCCACTGAGGACTGTCGACTTACACAGGCCCAGACACCCGGTTTGAACGCCATGGCCAGAATGTCCTGTGCGGTTCCCTCGCACACCAGCACCACGCGTACGTCTGAATAACTGGAGCCGATGTGTTGAACCACGGTTTCACCGTGCTTGTTGCCTTTTTCGATGGTGATGACCACGATCCGGGTTTCGGCGCTGGCCAGGTGATTGTCGATTTCTTCCAGAGTGGTGCGGTTGGTGACGAACATCGGTTGAAGGCTGACTGTTCTACCGGGGGTTGGGCTTGTCAGCCCGGGGTCGCGGGGCGTTGAAGATCTGCCGGTCAAGCCCTTGTCATTTTTCATAGTCCCGCCCATGTGTGGCTGGCTTGGCCAGCTCGGAATTAAGGTCATGTATGCCCCGCTGTTGGAATCGATTGGGTTGATGCTTATGAAGGTTTGTACTTCAGGCCCAAAAAATTGGATTCAACTGGATGTAGGTAAATTCGGGCGGGTTAATCACAATGCGGGTGGGGTGGTTTTTCAGCGATCTATGTAAGCAAATAGACATTGTTGGTACTGTTCGGATGTCAGAACTTTTGCTAGTATCCCTAGACTAGGTGATACTTAGGAGTTACATCCCCCTTACAGGGTGGCCCTATTCAGTGGTTTGAACAGTAAAACTCGGCCTTTTTGATAAAACCAAAGTTCAGCTCAACTGTAAATTGACAGTATCAGAACGTATCAAACACACGGATTACTTCATCTCGGGGACAAGCAGGTTGAGAGAAGAACTCGCTTCTTTAATTGAACGGATCGCGAACCGTGATCGGAAGGCGTTTGAGGAGTTGTATCTACTCACGTCCCGGAAGATGTTTGCAGTGGCGTTGCGCATTGTTCGGGAGCCAGGCATGGCTCAGGATGTGCTGCAGGACGCCTACATTCGCCTTTGGCGATACGCGCACACGTTTAACAACAAGCTTTCTGCCCCAGAAACATGGTTGCACCAAGTGGTGAGGAACAGGGCACTGGATTTGATTGCCCAGCAAAGCCACACGGTGAACTCGATTTCTCTGGACCAGTTTTCTGATCAGGATGACGAGCCCAATGAGTTGGTCTTCGAAGCCCATTCAGTGAGCAGTGATGACAAGGAAACCAGCCGGGTTATGCAAGCTTGCGTGCAGCGCCTGGATGGCAAATACCGTCAGGTTTTGACGCTGGCATACACCCATGGCATGAGCCATGCGGAAATTTCCGATCACCTGGATGTGCCTTTGGGTACCGTGAAAACCTGGGTTCGCCGCGGTTTGATTGAATTGAAAACGGTGTACGACGAATTTCAGTCGGAAGGTTTGGCAACGCTTGCGACGAACAATACCCGCAGGCAGGACGCCGAACAATCCGGATATTTGGCATAGGAGAAGCCCCATGACTGACGATGAAAAAAACTGGCTGGCAGCCGACTATGTGCTGGGCGTCATGCGCGGCACAGAACGCACCGTCTTTGAAGGTCAATTGAAGCTTGATCCCGTTTTGGCCAGGTCGGTGTTGAACTGGCAGGAAAGATTGAGACTGATTGATACCAAGCCGCAGATGTTGTACCCCACGATGTCGGAATCTGAAGTGGATACCGCGCTGAGCAGTGTATTTGATCGTGTGTGCAAAGCCATTGATGCTCAGGCTGACGTTAAAACCAGGCTGGACAACCCCTTGGCGAAGATGAGCCGGGAGCAGTTGGCAGGCATGCGCCCGGCGGTGGTGCGTTTGATTGCCTCGTATCTGGTATTGCTTGAACGACTGAAGGCGCAGCAGTTGCGCATGGCCGGTTCAGCGGGCGCTTTGTAACTTAGGGACTCGCAATGTCGGTTAAATATTTGTTCAAAGAAAGACTGGAAGCACTTTGGAACTTTGGTCTGAAGTCCGAACGTTCGGACGATGACAAGGCGGATCGGGGCAGCATTGAGCCCAACCAGTCCAAAACTGTTGAAGGTGTAATCCGAAGCGCATTGCCCTTGCTCAAGCGCGCGGCGCTGCTGTCAATATTTGTTAACCTCGTGGCGCTGTTTCCTGCGGTATTTTCCTTGCAGGTCTATGACCGGGTTATTTACCGTTCAGGCCTGAATACGCTGACTGCCTTGTTGATCGGCATGGGTATTTTGTTAGCGGCAGATTTGATTTTGCGTTCCTTCCGGGCCCGTGTATTGCGCGTGTCGGCTGTGAAAATTGACGGCCAGATCGCCAGCAAGTTGATGAACAAAATATTGTCCATTCCGTTGCGGCAACTTGAAGCCCGTTCCACTGCGGCCTGGTATTCCCTGTTTAAAGATGTGGACACCGTGCGCGTGGTGTGGAGCGGCGCAGTGGCAATGACCATTCTTGATTTGCCGTTTGCCATCCTGGCCATCGGTTTGATTGCCACCATCGCTTTGCCTGTGTTGCCAGTGGTGTTGATTGGTTTGGCTTGCCTGGCGGGTTTGTCGTGGTATAGCTCTGGTGAATTCCGCAAGCGTCGTGTTGAGGAATTTTCGCGCGCGCGCCGCCGTGACGAAGTGTTGGCTGAGGTGTGCCGTGGCCGCGAAGCCATCAAAAGCCTGGTGCAAGATGATTCTGCCAAGCGTGCATGGGTGTCCAGCTACAACTCCTGGGTTCAGGAATCGTTCCAGAAAAATGGCGAAATGGAAGACCAGCGTGAGCTGTCCATTTCCATCATGTTGTGCGTGAACGTGGCCATTACCGCAGTGGGTGCGTATGCCGTGATCAACCAGTGGATGACCGTGGGTGGTTTGATTGCATCGAACATGCTTGCGGCCAAGGCCATTGGCCCCCTGGCGGCATTGACCGGCCACTGGCGATCGATTGCCCATTCCCGCGAGGCCACTGATCGCCTGAACAAAGTGTTTGCGGCCGATGAAGAAAAGCAGCACACCGGTTTGAATCTTCCCATGCCTTCTGGCGCACTGCGACTTGAAAACGTGAGCTACCAGCACGTGGGCGCGCAAAAAGAAGTGGTGAAATCTGTTTCGGCCCAAATTGGTCCCCGCGGAATTTATGGTTTGGCGGGTGATAACGGTGCGGGCAAATCGACGTTGTTGAAATTGCTGCGTGGCCTGTATGAACCGCAGGGTGGCAGGGTGCTGCTGGACGAATATGATTTGTCGCAGTTTTCCCGACAGGAGCTGGCGAAATGGATCGGCTTTTTGCCACAAACATCGCAGTTGTTTGAGGGAACGATTGTTGAAAACCTTCGTCGCTCGAACCCCGATGCCAGTGACGAGCAAATCCTTCTGGCGGCCAAGCGCTCCGGCGCACATGACTTCATCGCGAAAATGCCCGATGGTTATATGACGCAAGTAGGCGAGGGTGGTAACCGTTTGTCGGGTGGCCAGCGCCGCCGTGTGGCGATTACCCAGGCTTTTCTGTCAGATGCGCCCGTGTTGTTGCTTGATGAGCCCACGAACGATTTGGATTTCGCTGCTGAAACGCACTTGATGGCGGTGTTCAAAAGCCTGGCCACGGTGAAAACCATCATCATGGTGACGCATTCGGTTCGCTTGATGTCGATTTGCGACAAGATTATATACCTGGACAAAGCGTCCAAGCTGCATGTTGGGTCAACGCCTGAAATGTTGAAGCTGCTGTACGGCATCTCGGTCCCCAAACCTGTTCCTGCTGCGCCCAAAGTGGCTTCGCAGGTGGGTTCAGCAGATACCGTGAAACCCCTTGGCACAGTGGGTGCGGAAGGCCAGAACAATTCTGATGCGGGCGGCAAGGCCGCCCAAGCCTGATGAGCGAGGGTAAGGAAACCATGAAGCCCAACAATGCCTTGGCCGAAGTCGGCAAGAATGACTTGAAGCCTTACGAAGTGCCCGGCTTGTACAAGCCCAAGGGCGGAGGCTTTGATACCAAAAGCCGTTTTGCGTTGGGCCTGATTGCACTGTCCTTGTTTGCATCCCTGTTCATACGGGTCGACCAGGTGGTGACCGCGCCTGGCAAGGTGATTCCATCATCGCGAATCAAAAGCATTCAGCACCTGGAAGGCGGTATTGTTCAAGACCTTGCTGTGAAAGAAGGCGATGTGGTGAAAGAAGGGGCGGTGTTGGTTCTGTTGAACCTGGCCACTTCGGGTATCAACATTGAAGAATTGAAAAGCCGCCGGGCCGCGCTGGAAATGAGCCGCGCGCGTTTGCTGGGCGAGGCTTCCGGCAAAGCGCCTGAATACCCCACCGAAATTGTTGCTGATTACCCGGATCTGTTTCGAACCGAGCAAGCCACTTACTTGGCCAGAATCACTGAGCTGAATGGCATTCTGGGTGTGAACGACAGCCAGATGCTGGGCAACCAGGGCAAGGTGGGTGAACTGCAGGCCAAGCTGGAAGGTTTGGAAAACCGCGCTGTGACCACGTTGCGTGAGCTTGAAATTACCCGTGAACTGGTGCGTGAACGCCTGGTGTCGCAGCTTGAATACCTGACCAAGAAACGCGATTACGACAGCTTGACTTCCGAGGTCGCGTCCATGCGTCAAACAATTGCCTCCGCGCAGGCTTCTGTGGGGCAAAGCCGCGCACGCCGCGTGGAAGAAGATGGCAAGTTTCGCCGCCGTGCAGCCGATGAACTGACCACGCTCGAGCGTCAACTGGCCAGTTTGAAGGACGAAATTAACCGGGCCAGTGACCAGCGCGACCGCGCCGTGATTCGTTCGCCGATTGATGGGGTGGTGAAAAACCTGAAGCTGCAGGCTGTGGGCAACGTGGTGCGCCAAGGCGAGCCCATTATGGAAGTGGTGCCTGTCGACGAAGTGCTGGTGGTGGAAACCCGTTTGTCGCCTGCGGATCGAGGTTATGTGAGCATGGATCAGGCATCGGAAGTGAAGGTGTCGGCCTATGACTTTTTGCGCTATGGCACCCTGAGTGGCAAGGTGACACAAATTGCAGCGGACACGGACCCCGGTACCGAGGATACGGGGCCTTACTATCGTCTGATCGTGAGCACTGACAAGGCGTTTTTTGGTACGCCCGATGCGCCTTTGCGTATTTCGCCGGGCATGACGGCCGAAGTGGACATCAATGTGGGCTCACAACCCTTTATCTATTATTTGCTGAAACCTGTATTGAAGCTGAAGCAAGAAGCCTTCAGAGAACCATAAAGCAACACATGACAACACAACTGGACAAGCTGGGTGGGGGCAAATTGGCTCGTAACATGTTGTGCGTGCTCATTTCAGCCCTGATGGCATTGCCTGCCGGCGCGCAGGAAACGGGCGCTGAACCCGGCGCTGAAACGGCGCCAGCGGGTTCCGCTTTGGGCAATGACAACAACGAGTTTCGTGCCCGCCGGATTGAACCGGCCCAAGCCGCAAAAATGTCCAAGGAAGAGCTGACAAAAATCCGGTTCCTGAACATGCTGCGCACCAATCCGGAAATTGTGACGTCGCGCATCAATGTGAACGCGTCCCAGTTTATTGAAGACGGTGCACGCGCAGCCTACTTCCCCAAAATTACGGTGGGCGCGAACGCCAGCTCCAGTTCCACGGTAACCAACAGGCAATCGACTGACATTACTGTCAGTCAGCCAATTTACACGGCGGGTCGGATCACGGCGCGTGTTAAAGCGGCAGAAACGGATGGCACCATTGCCGATGGGCAGTTTGTAAAAACCGTTCAGGATGTGGTGCTGGAAAGCTTTTTGGCCAGCAGCACCTTGTCCAGAAATTCATTGCTGGTCGAAGCCTCGCGTGCGGCCGAAGCTGCTGTGGCGCAATTGCTTGTGCTGGAGGAACGCCGCGTTGAACTGGGTGGCAGTGGCGTGACAGACGCCCAGTTTGCCAAGGCCCGTTTGGCGGTAACGCGCGATCGCCTGGTGAATTTTGAAGGGCAGTTTGAAGAAGCGCGTGCCACTTACTTCCGTTATTTTGGTGTGTACCCCGAGGGGTACAACGTGCCGGAACTGGAAGTGCAACGCGCCATGTTGCCTCCGTTGGTAGACGATGCGGTGACCAAGGCACTGTTTTCCAACCCGGAAATTCGGGTGGCAGAAAGCCAGATCGTGAAAGCCCGACACACCTACACTGCGGAAGACGCAAGCCTTTACCCATCGCTGAATTTGGTGGGTATTCAACAGTTTTTCGGTGAACCCGATCCTTTCACAGGCGACAGAACCGACAGTTCGGTGAACCTGCGTTTGCAGTACAGCGCCTTTTCAGGCGGTGAGCAGGTGGCGCGCATAAACCAGGCCGCTGCAACCATTGACACACGCCGCGCCCAGTTGGCAGCGGCCCGCCTGCGGGTTGAGGAAAGTGTACGTTTTCAGTGGGGGAAGTGGACGGCAGGGCAGTCCCGTTCGGTTACCTTGCGTGGCGCGTATGCCGATTCACTGCAGGTGTTTAAAAATCGCAAACGCCTTCGCGATTTTGGTCGTGAAACGGTCATCGTGATGCTGGATGCGCAAGTGGAATATTTCAATGTGCTGATCGCCTACATCAATGCCGTGTTTGATGCCCGTGAGGCCGGTTTCCGCTTGATGCACACCATGGGCCTGATGATGCCCACTGCTGGCGCGGAAGGTGACTGGTTTGAACTGTTTTTCTCGAATATCCCGGAACGCGAGCGCCTTGAGGGCAGCCTGAGAGACACAGCAGACATTGCCAGCAGCCCGGCAGACCAAAAGATTGCTGAAAAGCTGGGGCTGGATGTCAGCCAGACCGAGGTGGACAAAGCAGCCGGCTTTGTGCTGACCCCGGCACAGCGGCTGGAGGTCGAGAAGAGCTCCCAGCGCAACAAGGTTAAGGGCAGCGATGCCGAAAAGGAATTGCGACCTGCTTTGAGACCCGCCCCCATTCTGGATCCACGCTTTTATCGGTAAAGCCTTGATTTGTGTGAGTAAAATGCTCACACTGATTAAACAAAGGTACTTTTTGACCTTATTTCATTCATTCGCAGTTGCGAAAGCCTGAGAAACTGGGACAAATAGGTGAATTCCCAAAGGACTGATACAGATGGGCGACGACATTCAGAGCACCAAGACCACTGCAGAAGACTTGGCGGTTGAGCGCGCGGAGCAGCAACTTGCTGACCCTTCAGCGGCCAATATGCAGTTTTTGCAGTCCACGCTTGTAAACAATCAATTCGATGGCCTTGGCGCCAGTACCGGATTTTTCAATGCGTCTGCCAGATCATCAATTTCTACTCCAAGCAATTCAGGCAGTGGTTTCCCCGGTTTGTCACCAGCGTATTCCGGCGCTGGTTTGCTGGGCGCGGTGGCTGTAGCTGACATGGGTGGTGCATCCAGTGCCATGGGCATTGCGGCACAGGTGGCCAGCGCGGCTCCGGTTGCTTTTGGCAAGGAAACAGTGGGCGAATCGGCCACTTTGGCGGCTTTGGGCGACAAGGCGATGGCGCAGCAAACTGCTGACGGCAATTCAGCCTTGCTTAAACCACTCGCCAATGCGGATGGTTCAATGGTGCCTTTGTCCCCAGAATTTTCCCAACTGCTTGCGATGCTTGAAGGCAGCGACAGCGTGAACCCAGATAATGCCTTGATGGGTTTGGTGGACGGTCTGGGGCAAACCCCCAGTTCGGAAAACCTGCAAGTGGCAATTGACGCGGTGCTTGAACAGATCAACCTGTTGAACAGCACCTTCGAGCCCGTATTCGATGGCCTGGCCAGCGAAGTGCAAAGCCAGGTTGGTGTTCAGAATGCCCTGTCGAGCACAGACCTTGGCTTCTCCATTCTGGACAGTGCGGACGATGTGTCCACCACGCTGAGCGATTTGCTGGGTTCAGTAGATGTTGTTTCCAATCCGCAAATTGACAGCTTGTTGAGCCTTGGCTCGACCCTGGATGATGTGGTGTCACTGGTGGGCTCACTGCCTGAACTGGATTTGCGACCGATCACGGATCCGGTACTCGATGTTGTGGACGGCGTGCTTGATCCGGTTCTGGATCCTGTCCTCGATCCAATCCTGGACCCGATCACCGATGTGACCGATCCCGTGATTGATCCAATTGTGGACATCATCACCGACATCACGGACCCCGTTACTGATCCGGTAACCGATGTAATTGATCCGGTAACCGATGTAATTGATCCGGTAACTGATGTAATTGACCCGGTGATTGATCCAATCCTCGATCCAATCCTGGACCCGATTACTGATGGTGGTCTGCTCTCCGGTCTAAGCAGCACGCCGAGCAATTCCGACACGGGCTTGCTTGATCCACTCAGCAGCGGTATTTCCTCCAGTGCAGGTTCCGAGGGTGGTGTTCTGGACGGCGCACTTGGACCTCTCGATTCCAACAAATAACCCCCCACCCCTTTGAAAGGGGGGTGTTTTTGAATCCAATTTGAACAAGGCTTCGTATAAAATTATATAAAGTGCCTTTAAATTGTATTCATGCCCAATTCAGTCATTCAACTGTCGGTCCAAGCAGATACTCCCGAAAATGTGGGCGAATTGTTTGCGCCGATCAGCAAAGCGACAATTGAGTTTTTTGAAAGCTTTGAGCCTTCTTCTTCCGGTTCAATGATTACATTTGGCTCGCTGGATGGCGTGCATTCCAAAGACTTTTCTGCGGCGCAATCGTCAGGTTTGGGCGAGCTTCGCTGTATTTCCCAAGCGTGTGTCAGTGACATCAGCGTGTTCGAGAGCAATGCCAGCCTGGCCAGCGTCGACCCTGGCTTGCTTGCAAATGTGGATTCGGCGGGTATCATGAACAATATGAACGATCAAATTTCTTTTCAGGCCTTGAATGCCGAGCTGCTTGATGCCATGCCGCGTGTCCAGAACGCCTTGAGTGGCCAGCTTGGTCACGAAGAATTGAGTCAGTTAATTGCTGACATTCAGGCGCAGGTGCTTGAGTTGAATACACTCAGTCAAGACCTTTTTGGCGACTTGTCTGGCGATGTGAATGAGGCCGCTGCCAATGCGGGTGACATGGATGCCGATGCATTGCTGGTTTCCATGCAAATTGATTCGAGTGTCTTTGCTGAACCGCTTCTGGCCAGTTTCGGTGATTCCACGGTCTATTCGACCACGCTCGATGGTTTGTTCACTTCCCCCGAGTCGTTTCCGCTAACGATGGATTTTTCCAGCCCAACCAGTGTCAAAGAAGCTTCCGATTTGTTTGCCTCAACCGGAGGCACGTCGTCAATCAGTTCCACGGTCTCCAATTCAGAAACAGAGGGTGGCGTTGTGGGTTCAAGCCCCGGTTCTTCTGACCTTTCCTGATTCCCCGGTGTTTTAAGCCCTGTCGAATGTGATCACGTGGTCAAGCTCAAGCTTGATCCCGATGGGTTCGCCAATGGCGTGGTTGTGGTGGCTGGGTACCAGCGCCAACACCTGCACGCCACTTTCAAGTTCCAGCGTGTACAAAAAATCGGCGCCGCGAAATGCCTTGCGCACTACTTTGGCCTGCATGGGGCTGGCGTCGTCGTGAATAATGTCGTCGGGCCGAATCAGCACATCAAATTCGTCGCTCCCGGGCAGCTGGTCGCCTGTCAGGCGCAAATGTGCCAGCTCAATCTGTAAACCCTGCTCGGTTTTCTTGCCTGGCAGAAATACGCCCTGGCCAATGAAATCGGCCACCATGCGTGAATTCGGTTGATGGTAAAGGCTGTAGGAAGACCCCCATTGTTGCAGTTCCCCTGCGTGCATGACGCCAATGCGATCAGCCATGCTGAAGGCTTCGTGCTGGTCGTGGGTCACCAGAATGGCGCTCATGTTTTCGGCTTTCAGGATTTCCCGAACTTCGAATGTCAGCCGTTCTTTCAATTCCACATCCAGGTTGGAAAATGGTTCATCCAACAAGATCAGTGTGGGTTTGGGTGCCAGCGCGCGGGCCAGTGCAACACGTTGTTGCTGGCCGCCCGACAATTCATGTGGGTAACGGTTTGCCAGTGCTTCCAGCCCGATCAAGTCGAGCAGCTCACCACTGCGGTTGCGTTTTTCCTGTTCGCCGCGCTTGTACAGGCCGAACTCGATGTTTTTTCGAACCGACAGGTGGGGAAACAGGGCGTAATCCTGAAACACCACGCCCACGTTGCGGTTTTCCGGGCTGCGCACCCGGCCAGGTTCACTGGCTTTTTCACCGTTCAGCAAAATGCTGCCCTCATTGGGCATCAGAAAACCGGCAATGGCACGAAGCAGGGTGGTTTTGCCGCAGCCCGACGGACCCAGCAAACAGGCTATTTCGCCCTGAGGCAGTTCAAAGCTGACATTGCGCACGGCGGGAATGCTGCTCCCCGCGTACAGAATGCTCAGGTTTTCAATGCTCAAGGCTGCTGATTGCTTCATTTTTTGTGTGGCACCGTGGGGTGAATTCATTGAACTTAAAGTAAAATCGTTCTCACTTCTATTTTGCCATGTCTGGGCGGTTTGTTTGTTTAATTTGGGGTTAAGAAGTCGCATTTCTGTTGCGCTGCTGGCATTGTTGCTGCTGCTGCCATTCGTCTACCTGTTTGGTTTGGCCGGCGCAAGCCTGGTGCAGGCCCCTGAGGTGTTGCGGCACTTGGCCAGCACCATTTTGCCCGACCTTGTTTGGCAAACCCTCTATTTGTGCATGGGCGTGGTGGTGTTGACCAGCACCATGGGTGTGTTGCCTGCCTGGTGGGTATCAGCCCATGAATTTCCCGGCAGAAAATGGCTTGAATGGCTGTTGTTGTTGCCCATGGCCATGCCTTCCTATGTCATTGCCTATGCCTACACCGATGCACTGCAGTATTCGGGTTGGCTGGCCAGCAATTTGCGCGGCCTGTTCGGTGGCGATTTCCGCATTCCTGAAATTCGTTCCACCACGGGTGCCATTCTGGTGCTCAGTTTTGTGCTGTATCCCTATGTTTACATTATGGCGCGCACGGCGTTTTTGGGCAGAAGCCCGTCCATGCTGGATGCCGCGCGTTCATTGGGGCACAGTGCCACCAGTGCATTCCTGAAAGTGGGTTTGCCTGTGGCACGCCCGGCCTGGGTTGTGGGGCTTACCTTGGTGTTGATGGAAACGTTGGCGGAATATGGTGCCTTGTCGTATTTCGGTGTGCGCACGTTTACCACGGCAATTTTCAATACATGGCTGAATCTGGGTGATCGCGACAGCGCGGCCTTGTTGGCGATCATGTTGCTCGCGGTCATGTTGGTGTTGATTGCCTCTGAATCAAAGGCACGGGGGCGCGCGCAGTTTTACACCCAGTCCGGTAAAAACAGCACCATTGAGCGAAAGACGCTTGAGGGCGGGCAGGCTTGGGTGGTGGTGTTTTTATCGACCATGCCGCTTGTGTTGGGTTTTGTGCTGCCCGTGTTGATATTGCTGGCTTTGGTGGTAGAGGTAGACACCAGCATTGATTGGGCGCGCAGCTTCCGTTGGGCCTACCATTCTGCGTTGCTCGGTGGTATTGCAGCGCTGGTCGCTGTGTTCCTTGCGGTGTTTCTGGCCTATGTGAAGCGCCAGGCGCAAGTGTGGTGGGTCAGTGCCATTTATCGTTTGATTTCCTTGGGGTACGGCGTGCCCGGTGCCATTTTGGCCATTGCCATTTTGCTGCCACTTGCCGCCATAGACCGTTTTACGTTCGAGATGGGCTGGCAAATCCCGGCGCTCACTGGTAGCGTGCTGGCATTGGTGTACGCCTACAACGTGCGTTTTACATCAGCTGCCTTGCAATCGGTTGATTCAGGTTTGCAGCAAATTACAAAACACATTGATGAATCCGCGCGCATTCTTGGGCGCACGCCCAGGCAGGTGCTGTGGCATGTGCATTTGCCGGTGCTGAAGGGTTCTGTGGCCACCGGGGCTTTGTTGGTGATCGTGGATGTGATCAAGGAATTGCCTGCCACACTGGTGTTGCGTCCATTCGATTTTGATACGCTTGCCGTGGTGTCGTACCAGTTTGCATCTGACGAGCGTTTGACTGAAGCCGCTGTGCCCGCACTGATGATTGTGGTGATCGCTTTGGTGCCTATTTTGCTGCTGATTCGTCAGGGTGCGAAGCAGGCCAGAAGCAGTATGTAATGCTGCTTTAGCCCTGGTGCAGTGAAACAAACGGGCTGGGGTTTGTCCACGCTTTTACATAGTTGGAATTCTTGCCATATGAATTGTCCAGCACACAGTTTGGTGTGTTCAACAACGAAGCAAGAATGTGGCCGTGAAGCCGGTCCGTGATTACAAAGTCATGTTTCAAAAAGAATTTTTTGGCTTTGTCAATCAAGATGTTTTTGTAGACCAGCCACGCGCGCATCACCAGCCAGTCCATGTTCAGTTTTTTTGATTTCCTCAGTAGCCTTCTGAACAAATCAATGGTTTGTAATTCGTTTTCAATCAGCAGATCCCAGTCGGTTTTTGTATGCCATTGCAAATCGATGTTTTCAACAGTTGATTCTTTATCTAGCCGTTTAAACAGCAGCCGCTTACCGCTGTTTTTGGGTTTGACTGTGGCTGAGTAAAGGTGGTGCGCCATGTCTGGAACCAGGTAGCAATTGGCCGTCATGTGCCGGGCACTTTCGAGCGATTTTTCATCTCGCACAAATATGTGCAAATTGCGGTGTTGCCTTAGTTCGGCTGCACATTGTTCAAAGGCTGTTTTGCTTTCGAAGAAAATGCTTTGCGGAAGAATGATGATTCTGTTTTCAGGGTATTTCTTGATCAAGTCTTCACGATGCGTTTGGTGCAGCCGGTAAAGGTCGCCGAAGTTTCCACCGCCTTGAAACGCCAGTACATCGCCAGGCCTCACTTTGTCTTGAAAGTTGTAAACCGAGGCAACCTGGACAACATTCACCTTGTTTTTTTTAAAAAATATTTCTGTTCCCTTCAATATCAGCAAATCGCCCACGTTGCCGTATACCGGAATATCCAGCAGGTGAACTCGCTTTCCATCAATCAGCTTCAATATGTCTGAATGGCGTGCTTTCAAGCTGTCCATCAAGCTTTGGTGATCTGAAAACGAGTTTTCCATGCGATTTGGTTTCTAAAAAAAGGGTTCAATAAAAATCATGGTGGTGTGCTTGCCGGTTTGTTAACGGTTGGGGAAGGCATTACGCTGACAGAAGTTCACGCAGCACATACGGCAGAATGCCGCGGTGCCTGTAATACTCCACCTCGATTGGTGTGTCGATTCGGCTGAGCACCCTCACATTTCGAATGTCGCCGTTGGCGCGTGTAATTTGCAGCGTCAGTTCAGCCTGTGGCGGCGTGTCTTCGGCCAAACCGATCACATCGTAGGTTTCACTGCCATCCAGCGCCAGGCTTTGAATGGAATCGGTGCCCAAAAACTGCAGTGGCAACACACCCATGCCCACCAGGTTGCTGCGGTGAATGCGTTCATAACTGCGTGCAACCACCACTTTCACACCCAGTAACTGCGTGCCTTTGGCCGCCCAGTCGCGCGATGAACCCGTGCCATATTCTTCACCAGCCAGCACAATGGTTGGCGTGCCTTGGGCGATGTATTCCATTGCCGCATCGTAGACGGTTGTTTGTTGGCCGTCCTTGATGGTGAAGCCACCTTCAATTCGGTTGCCATTGGCATCGGGCGGGATCATCAGGTTTTTTACTCGCACATTGGCGAAGGTGCCGCGGATCATCACATCGTGATTGCCGCGCCGTGACCCGTAGCTGTTGAAGTCTTTCAGTTCAACACCGTGTTGCTGCAGGAACTTGCCTGCCGGGGTGGTGGGTTTGAATGAACCTGCGGGTGAAATGTGATCAGTGGTGACCGAATCACCAAGAATCAACAAAGGTTTCGCGCCACGAATGGTTTCCACAGTTGTGGGCTGCATGGCGAAGTCGTCGAAGAAGGGCGGTTTGGCAATGTAAGTGGAGCCTGGCCACGTGTACACCTGGCCTTCCGGCGCAGGCACATTGTTCCACAGGTCATGGCCTTCGGTGAAGTTGCTGTACAGGCGAACAAAGGTGCCAGGGTCCAGCGCGGTGGGCAGCAGTGCATTTACTTCTTCATTGCTGGGCCAAATGTCGCGCAGGTAAACAGCTTGGCCATCGCTGCCCGTGCCAATGGGTTCGGTGGTCATGTCCATATTCGCTTTGCCGCTTAGCGCGTAGGCAACCACCAAGGGTGGCGAGGCCAGGAAGTTCGCCTTCAGGTTGGGGTGAATGCGCGCCTCAAAGTTGCGGTTGCCTGACAGCACCGCGCAACCGATCACGTCGTTTTTCAAAATGGTGTCGTTGATTTCCGGCAGCAAGTCACCTGCATTACCAATGCAGGTGGTGCAACCGTAGGCGGCCACGTTGAAACCAAGTTGATCCAGGTAGTGTTGCAGACCTGTTTTTTCCAGATAATCGCTGACGACCCTTGAGCCTGGCCCCAGCGATGTTTTGATGTGCTGCTGAACCTTCAGACCTTTTTCAACTGCTTTTTTGGCCAACAAGCCTGCGGCCAGCATCACGCCTGGGTTGGATGTGTTGGTGCAACTGGTGATCGCTGCCAGCAACACATCGCCGTGGCCAATGCTCAGCTTGTTCAGCCCCGTGGGGTAGCGGGTGTTCAACTGGGCTACGTCTTTGCCAAAACCATTTGCTGTCATGGGTTCAGAAAACAGCGTGTTGAATTGTTGTTTCATGTTTTTCAACAGCACACGGTCTTGCGGGCGTTTCGGGCCAGCCAGTGATGGCTCAACTGAATCCAGGTCAAGCGTTACCACTTCCGAGTAATCAATCGCACCTGGCTCGGGCATGCCCAGCATGCCCTGTGCTTCGAAATAGGCTTCAAACCGTTCTGCTTCCACTTCGGTTCGGCCTGTTTTGCGCATGAATTCGACGGTTTTTGAATCGGGCGGGAAGAAGCCCATGGTGGCACCGTATTCGGGGGCCATGTTTGCTAGCGTCGCCCGGTCGGTTACCGACAAACTCGCCGCGCCGGGGCCATAAAATTCCACAAACTTGCCCACCACTTTTTTCTTGCGCAGCAGCTCGGTAATGGTCAGCACAAGGTCTGTGGCGGTAATGCCTTCACGCAGTGCGTTGGTTAGTTCAACACCCACCACGTCGGGTGTCAGGAAGTACACGGGTTGACCCAGCATGCCGGCTTCGGCCTCAATGCCGCCCACGCCCCAGCCCACCACGCCCACGCCGTTGATCATTGTGGTGTGGCTGTCGGTGCCCACCAGGGTGTCGGGGTAAAACACGGTGTTTTCATTTTCTTGTCCGGGTTTTACCGCGCTGCGAACGCCGCGGAACAGATATTCAAGGTTCACTTGGTGAACAATGCCAATGCCCGGTGGGACCACTTTGAACGTGTCGAAAGCCTGCATCCCCCATTTCATGAATTGATAACGCTCGCCGTTGCGCTGGAATTCAATTTCCATGTTCTGGCGCAGGGAATCGGCAGTACCAAAGTGGTCGATCATGACAGAGTGATCGACCACAAGGTCCACAGGCACAAGTGGCTCGATCTTCTTCGGATTTTGGCCTACATCGCGAGCCACATTGCGCATGGCTGCCAGGTCGGCCAGCAGCGGCACACCAGTGAAGTCTTGCAACACAACGCGTGCCACGATGAAGGGAATTTCATCTGTGCGTCTGGATTGTGGTTGCCAGTTGGCCAGTTGCTGAATGTGTCCTTCAGAAACTTTTTTGCCATCGCAATTGCGCAGCACCGATTCAAGCACAATGCGAATCGACACGGGTAAACGTTGCAGGTTGGGAAACCCCAGTTCAGCCAGTTTGGGCAGGCTGTAAAACTGGCCATGCTGGCCGGTTTTGGTGGTGAAGGTGCTGAGTGTTGATTGTTGCAGGGTTGACATACCTGTTTCTCCCTATGGTGCGGTGCCCGCCTTAATGCAAATGCATGCTGTTGGGCAGTTCAGAATCTTCGGGTAATTCGGCGTGCATCAGTTCCCCTTCCGGGTTGGGGTACAGCGGCGAACCACAATCTTCACAGTACTCCAGCGGAAAGCGTTCTTCCAGCACATTGATTTGGCGTATGCCCACTTCTTTCAGCAAGGCTTCAATCTTGGAACGAATCACCGGGTTGTCCGGTTCGCTTTGAATGTCTTTCTCGTACACGGGGTCGGGTTCGTTGCCGTATTCTTCTCCAATCAGGGGCCACACCACGCCGTGCACAATGTCGCTGTTGCCTTCCACGGAAAAGCCGATGCGATATTCTTCAATTTCTCCACGTTCAACAAATGCCCCCACACTGGCGCGAATTTTTTGGGTGGGCACGTCCAGCGCGCTTTCGAGGAAAGCCGCCGATGCGCGAACAGAATAGGCGCGCGCCTCTTTTTCAGCTTCGCGACATGCGTTGTACAGCCCGTTGGGCAGCATCAATTCAAGCAGGCAGCCCGGCATGATTTTCTGCAAGGCCTGGCCCCCGGTCAAGCGCCAGTTGGCCAACACTTCTTCTTTGCTGAGCAAGGTGCCGTTGCTGTGGGCTTCCACTTGCCATTTGAATGCCGGTTGACCGGCCGGTACTGAAACAGCACCGATCAGGTAGCGCACATCGCTCAAAAAACTTTGGGTTGCGGGCAAGTTGTCAGTGTCAATACGCACCTTCACCCGGTCAATTGCGGCCTGGCCCAACTGGCGTGCCAGCTCGGCTGCAGCGGTGTAGCTTTCAGGTAATTGGTCGGGGCTGAACAGCATGTTGGTCAGCACCAAATGTGCGTGATCAGACAACACGTTTTTCTGTAGCAACGTTGTAAATTCCGCCACCGTGGCTTCCTCAATTTTGCCCGAAGGTATGTTGTAGGTAGACCAGGCCAGCACCGGTGCGGCCATCAACAAAATGTCTTCTTCCTGACCCAGCTCAGGGCTTTCCACCGTGTTTTCAATGGCGAAAGCCAATTCGTCGTAAGCACGGTAGTTGGTGTTGTACAGGTGGTCGAGGGTTTGCATCAGCGTGGTGTCGCTGCGGCCCTCCAGCATGGGGGCCAGCGCGGCAAACAGCTTCTTTTTCCAGAAACGCCGCTCCAGTCGGCTGCCTGCATCGGCAAGCAGAATGGCCAGATTCGCCAGCGGTTTGGCGTATTTGGACAGTTTGGATCGTGAGGCGGTGTTTAATGGTTTTCTGCGCATGGGTAGTCCTTTTGTGGTTCTACCCATTGTAGTACGAGAAGATTGCCTAATTTGTTTTATTGCGCAGGTTGGACTGATCGTTCAGGCCTGGCCGAACCCACTCGGGCGGAGCCCAAATGTGCTTGATGCGCTGCCAGATCGGGCCCGGTTTCAATGCATCCCTGAACATGTCACGCCATTCGTGCGTGTTCAGGGTCCAGATGTTGCTGGTTTTGGGTTGGCGAACAATACCGTAGTCGACAGGTGCTGCCTCAGGTACAAAGGTGCCGAAAATGCGGTCCCAGATAATCAGCACGCCGCCGTAGTTTTTGTCGATGTATTCATTGTTGCGGCCATGGTGCACGCGGTGGTGGCTGGGCGTGTTGAAAATATATTCAAACCACTTCGGGAATTTGTTAATTGCCTGGGTGTGTACGAAATACTGGTAGCCCAAATTCACGCCGTAGGCCAGCAACACCGCCCACACCGGGAATCCGATGATCAACATGGGGGCCCAGAAAATTTGGTGCAGGTTCACGGCATAGAACAGGCTTTGGCGCATGGCAGTGGTGGTGGTCATGTTCTCGCCGCTGTGGTGTACCACGTGGGCGCACCAGAACCAGCGCACCCTGTGACTGCCACGGTGAAACCAGTAGTAGCAAAACTCGATGCCCAACAGCAGCACTGCGAAGCTAAGCGGTGTGACCTCAAAGGTTGCAATTCGGAAGGTGTAAATCCATTCCATGAACGCAGACACAAACAGCGCAAACCACACCAGTTCCATGGCCTGGTAGGTACCGCCCAGCAGCATGTTGGTGACAACCTCACTTTTCTTAAAGAAAAATGATTTACCAATTTTTTTCAGGTACAGGTATTCAACCCATGTTGCACCCAGAAAGACCGGGGTGAGCAAGGTAAGCAGCACCTGCTTCCAGTCCGGGTTCGGGCCGAAAAACAAGTTGAAAGCGGGCATTGCTTCGTTGATCCATTGTTCCATGCGTGTCCCCACGTATTGATTTTTTG
>NZ_DAIUBR010000019.1:0-14188 GCF_036846585.1 Limnobacter sp.
TCGTGATCAATATTTGAGTGGTATTGCCATAAAATAGTGTCAAGGTTGTCTACGCGGTAGGGCATCAAAAATTCGCCCAGAGTCAGCACACTTTCGGCAAATCGATGGGGTGTGTCAGTGTCGCGTTGGTTCTTGGCAAAACCAAGTTCAGTCAATCCTTGAAAACCCACGGCGATCGGAACAATCCAGCCGGTCGTTTTGCGCCCAGTGCGCCAAGTCACCTCCCCATTTTCGCTTTGCGTAGATCGATGATTTACTTTGATGTACTCAAGCAGTGCGTCCAACGCGTCCTGCCCCTGCTTCATTGCTTCAATCATCAGATCTCGGCGTTCAATTAACACTGTACCCAGCATCAGTTTGTTCAACAGTTTGCGAACTTCCGTAGTCTCGTTCGTATCGACTGTATAAAAATCCACCTTCTTCACCGACATCACGTCGCCACTTGCAAACTTCATTTGTTGAACCTGTTCATTAATCAAATGTTTCACCTGCTCCATATCATCAGAACTCAAGCCTTCAGTTTCAACCAGCAAGGTCACTTCGATGTGGCAGCGTGCCTCTTCAACAAAAGCGGGGCGATTTCCGTCTTTGTCCAAAGGGTTGGCAGTACCGATAATTGAGTAAACGTAGTCGCCTTTGCCTTTGTAGGTTTGTAGGTCGATGTGGTGGCAACTAACCGCCGTAGCCTTAAAAGCCAATGAATTAAAGCCCTGCTGATTTATGCGCCTTTGTAAGGCATGTGTTGCACCCAGCCAAGCGGTCATGGCGGGAAAACCAATGGTGTAGGGGCTGCTCATCGCATTGGCATTGTGAATTTTTAGGTGGGGTATTAATAGAAACGTCCGGTAGCTCATCGAAAAATTTCCCCTTCGTCAAAAAGTGCTTCTTGGACTGTGTCGCACAGTGCGTTGAACTCATCGTCTGATAAATCCACCGCATCTTGTTTAAACAGGTATTTGTAAGTGTTTACAATCCAGCGGGAAAAGTCAGAAAGAACGACATCCAGCCATTCATCAGTTTCATTCCTCACATTGAGGTTGTGGTCGTCCAGCCATATCCGTTGTGGGCCAGGCAGGTTTTCAAAGTAATCTGTTTGAGACCAAGCGGGGCCATGTGAACGAGTACCTTGTACACGAACTCCCTGCACCTGATACAAAACTTGCAGAGCAATTTCTTGAATGTGTTTTTGAATGGAGGTACGAACTTTGATGTTGTTTCTGTCGGTGGCTAGCAAACGGTGTAGGGGAGCAAATGCATCTTTGAAATGCCGTGGATTCAATGTGTCTTTGAAAAAATCGTTTTTTGGTAAACGAGCTTTCCTTGAATCGAACTGTGGGGGCATGCAAGGTAGCAAGTAAGCACGTCCTCTTCCTCTATTTCGGCTGTTGTTTAATACGCTGATATTCTGGGGTTTGGTTCCACCGTAGGCTGTTTCGGTCAGGTGCGGTATATCACTGAAACCAACTTCATGGTGTTTCTTCTCCTTGCCGTTGCGGAACTCTCGCGCCTCTTTGGCTTCATCAGAAAAACGCATGGAGTCTATTTTTTCTTTAACTTTGCAGAGCAAGCTTGATGGAGTCAACAAGGAAAGCAAGTGGTAGCCTTCATCGACAGGGAAATAAACCTGTTTGACAAATGGGTCTGTTGTGACTGTTGTATCCGGTTGTTTGATTTTTAGAAAAGACTCACGAATCTCGTCATAGTTTATTGACGAAAGAGAGAGTAAATGCCGAATTTCAGCACTGTTTTCTTCAAGATGATCAAGCACCGTACGGTTGTCATTCATCTTTATATTCAGGAAGCTATGGACGGGTAGTGCTTTGGCATCATATACGCAACCGTCAAGTCCGTTTTTAGTGGAAAAAGCATCTAAAGAAACGTGTGAAAAATTACCGCTTCGTAAATATCCGTCAAATCGGATCTTCTTATTTGCGATGATTGCGGAGGTTTTTGCATTTGGGTGGCTAAATTTCCCGGGATGAGTTGCTATTTTTAATTTGTCTGTGAGTTGGGCTATGGAAGGTAACCATCCACTTAATTGAAATTTCTCGTTTGCCGCTAACTCAAGTGCAGCTTGTTCAGCAGGGTTTTGTTTAACGTCCTTCAACTTGGTCTTTAGCCACGCTGTTTTTTTTTCATCAAGAAACTGTTGTATCGGGTTCATATGTTTACCTTATCGTTTGTTTTTCCAACGAATTTATTCTCCCGCCGAATAGGCGGCTTCAAGCGGGTTTTCATCACTTGCTATCTTTGGGCCACATTCCAAAGTGGTCTGAGTAAAAATAAGGGGAAGGGTTTTCTTCTGCATTCACTGTAATTTCCCCGTATCTCTTTGATTGTTTTTGCATGCATCGGTCTTCGTCTTCAAATGGGGCGTTTGTACAACGCTCCAGCAGCAGTTCTTCATAGCTACGCACCAACCAAAGCCGTTCAAGCGCGATCGAATTCAATTTGCTGGGCCTTTCAATATTGTTCAACTTCTCGGCAGCAATAAATTCGCCTCGCTCACTTCGCTCGCAAAACTTAAGTGCCCCGTCTTTCCAGACCAAGAACAAACTTTTGGTCGGGGCACCCTCCCTGAAGCGGTTGAACTGCTGCGGCAAACCAGTTAGCCACCATGCTTCCTTCAGCCACCCCTGCATGCTTGCAGGCCCTTTTTTGTCATAGGTGGTCAGACTGTTTCGAATGACATGATGTTCCAAGTCTGCAAGTTGGGTTTTTGGGTTTAGCGGGTGTACTTCAGCAATTCTGGGTATGGCTGTGATTGCTTCAGCCAATTCTTTTTCATCAAGTAACTTGTGAATATCAGTGGTGTTCAATTTGTTATTATTTGATTCGTAACCCGGCCTGCAAAAAACAGCCGCGGATTTGTTTCGAAGTGCCTTAAGGTTGTACTGCATGATGCCCACGTTGGCGCTGTCCACCCCCATGGTCCTATGCCTGCGCACACGGCCTGCCAGTTGAATAATCGATCTGTATGAGGAAGGCTCGACCACGGCCCAATCAAAATCGTGGTCTCGGCCCACTTCTTCAACTGGGGTGGCTACCACGATAAACAAAAGGTTTTCAGCATCGGTGTTGTCGATATGTTGGCGAATAATAGGGTTCTGAAGTGCTTGTGGCACAGCGTTAGGCTTCTCGTTTCGCTTCAGTATCGAATCAAGGTGCCGTTCCTGCTCACTTCGCAATAGCAACACTTGTCGACTGTGGTACGCCATTACTTTTGGCGTAAAGCCAGTAGGCCAATCTGTTTCCAGCAAATATTGTGTCAACGCCACACAGGGAGGGATGTTTGCCACGCGCACCACACCAAAAGAAATACATTTACCCGTGCTTGGGTCAACATAATGGTGTTTACTGTGAAAACCAATACAAGAATTTTTTGCAATCTTAAAATACTGCTGCTGTGATTCTCGTTCAGCTTTTCCAGAACCAGTTGTCATTAAATTGCTGCAATCGGCAATTATGGCTTTACGTTTAGCAGGTTGTGTTTTTATTTGCTTAATACGCTTTTCAACAAAATCCTGATGTACCTTTTGGTATTGCATACATCGTTCTGTGTCATCTGTATTTTCGACATGCTCAATGGCTGAATCAAATTCATCCACCCATGCGCAGGCAATTTTTTGTGGAACCTGCATGAAATTGCAGTGCAATTGCCAGCCTTTTGCATAGGCGTGAAAAAAGCCTTCGACCAATGCTGGCGGAATAGTTGCAGACGAAATCATGACTTTCCGGCCTAGCATGCCAGCCAAATGGACCAAGCGGCCAATTGCGATCAGATCTTTTCCGTCGAAATCATCCACTTCATCAATTACCAAGTCGGAAGAAAGCAAACGCAGGCTTGGAAGGATGTATCTGCCACCCTTGATTGTTTCTGTGGCGGCAATAATGTGGTCAATAGTGCAAGCCAGAACTGGTTTGTATAGAAAAGCTTTGTCTTTCTCCGTACGAAGAATGGCATTCAAAAACTCGGCGGAAGGGGCGTCTTCATAGTCCAGTTCTTCACCTAGAAGTTCTTCTGCTGATTCAGAGCCAGATTCTTCAAATGTGATTTCCCTAGCATCGGCTTTCTGTTTTTCATTGTGAAGTTCTTGTACTGCCGCTGAACCCACCAGCACAGCAAGCTCATCATTGTCCAAACCGATTTGTTGGCGATATGCGTCACCTGTTTGCAATGTCAACGTACGAAGACCCAAGGCCAGCACATAGCGCAGATCTTCGCCGCTATTCGACAATGCTTGCATTATTTTTGCATTGGCAAGGGTTTTGCCGCAGCCTGTACTGGCCATGTTAACGACGAACCAGCCATGCTCACAGGTGTTGGATGATTCATTGGATTTCTTGAATCGGTTTACTTTTTCAACCGCCTTGTCTTGCCATGCAAAAGCGGGTGGGCTTTTTTGTTTTAGGCTTTTTACATCCTGGGCCATGCCCATGTCTGTGGTAAAACGGGACAGACTTTGGCTAACACGCAAACCTTGATCGCACACATGCACCAAATGTTCATCAAGTTTTTGTTTCAGTTTTTTCTTGTCGTCAGTGTTCGCCCACAAGTCAATAACCGAATTCCATTTGTTATCACTCGCTTGTGATGAATAGTAATGGTCACCCAGCATCAAGCAAAGCCGGGCATGGTGAAGCACAATTCGATAAGTACCGTTTTCGATCAAGGTGTTAATTGGGTCAACGTTGCCCAGTAGCCGTGTTGCCCATTTTTTCAGGCTTTTCATCCACGCGCTTGAATCACTCAACAAACCGTTTGAAAACTGAAAGCATTGTTTTAGCCTGTTTTTGAAATCATCTTCATCAAAGCGATTTTCATAACCCCATCGCTCTGTAACGCTTTTGAGCAATTCAACGAGACTGGATTTTGATTCTTCCGCAAAGTGATTCCGTTGGCCTTTGTCGCGTAAGTTTGGTAGGCGGTGATGCGAAACAATTAGCCAACAAACCAGTTGGGCGATTGGTGGAAGTTCATGAAGTGCCTGGAACCCCGATTTTCCATCAACCTCGCTAAACTCAGTAATCTGTTTTTGAATGGCTTTTTCGTTCAGTGCACCAGATGCAAATGCATTCAGCCATCCTTCATCGGTGTTGCCCGATAGCACCACCAGTGATTTAAATAACAGGCAGGAAATCCACTCATGACGAAGTGGGTCTCCTTTTTTTTGATTTTGTAATAATTTTTTCTGAAACAAGACCGTTGCCTTACCCCAATCATGAAGAAGGGCAGCAACGGCCACCAAGGACTTGATGCAGGGCAGATAAGCCCAATTGTTTTCCCATTCGTTGGGTGAAATATTTTTTTGAGTCAAGTTGACAGGAACAACCCCTTCAGGGCTGAATTGTTTTCGATTGCCAACCACCCAGGCCAGCTCACTGCGGCTGCG
Source organism: Limnobacter sp. (assembly GCF_036846585.1). GTDB lineage: Bacteria > Pseudomonadota > Gammaproteobacteria > Burkholderiales > Burkholderiaceae_B > Limnobacter. Next base: position 5,394 of record NZ_DAIUBR010000019.1, read on the forward strand.
GGATCGAAGCCAATGGCAGGCCACCGCTGTATTTTTAGTGGCCGTTTTACGCAGCAGTTTTTTGACAGCCAACAGCCCATCTTCAGTTATCACGGTTTGCCAAGTGTTATTGCCAATTCGATTGGCAAATGCATCCAGAACGCGGCGCGAGCGGGCCAACGCCTTTTTCTCGCACTGACTGACAAAGGTAACCATCATTGCTTGGCACCTCGCAATGCGTGTTCCTTGACCCGATCAAACATGAATTCCAGTGCTTTGTGCTCGGTGAATTTCTGTAAAATTTGTTGGCGAAATTCTTGTTCTTTCATTTTCTCCTTGGCGCATACAAAAGCCCAAGGCAATACGATGGCGTCTTTCACCAAATCCGCAACGTCAAAGATCAGGGCACCACGCCGGGTTTTTCCATGCATTACAGCAAAGCCGTGAGGTATGCCAAGAACCCATAGTGTGGTTGCTCCCAAGCCGTAGGCCAAATAATTTCCATGGTTCAAAAATTGATTGGCTAAATCAGTGGCATCGTGATTGCGCTTAAAGTCACCACATTTGGTCACTTTGGAGGCATATTTGTACAATTGTTTGCTCAGGCTTGCTTCGCGCAGCAGTAGCTCACTTACATTGCGGGCCGTGTCAATTTGCCTCTGTTGTGAATCCAGTGCTCTGGAGATTTCGTAATCATCATGATCAAAATGTTCAGCGCGTAAGTCTTTGTCCTTGTTCCAGGTTGTTTGAATGAATTCGAGGCGCGCTTTTTGAAATTCTTTTGCTACGATTAGCCGTTTCGCGTCTTCAAACCAAAATGAAAGCCATCCTTGGATATATTCAGTGGGTCGATATTCGCTTTGAGGGCAGAGCCACTCTATTTCGGTCACACTTAAAAGTGGTGTGCCACCACCCCCGCAAAAGCCGACAAGTACACCGGCGCTAGCCAACATGCGTATGGCTGCTTGAGTGATGGAGGTACCTGTGCCGAGAAGAATGACAGTGGTGTTGGCAATTGGAATATTCCAGTACTGGTTTTCTTCTTTGTTTTCAGTCAAATAAAGCACCCGCCCATCTTTCTGCATCACGCGACATTTTTCCAGATAGTAAATATTGGCGCGTTTGGAATGCAGAATGGCTTTTAGATCGGTTAGTTGTTCCATTTGCTTCTTTGAATCTGAGTTGACTGGTTTGCGAGATGTTGGTGTTAACGTACAGGACACAAAGCTCACAGCATGATCCTGCAACCTTCACCCAGAATATTTTTTCTGCATCGCCTCGATCTGGCTAAACACATGTTCTCGAAGTTCCAATGGTTCAAGCACTTCGCAGTCTGGCCCGTGTTTCAGAATGTCCATGGTTAATTCACGATGGTCGGCATAGGGCAGTTCTAAAACAAAGTGGCCTGTTTCGTCAAAGGACCCATTTTGGTGGGGGTGCCATTGTTCATTGGCCACCCAGCGTGCGCGTGTGGGGCTGAAACGTAGTTTCGCGGTGTTGATCTGGTTCCCGGAAAAAATGCCGTAGCCAGTACCAAATGAGGATTCGGCATGATCAAGTTCAATGTTTAATGCAGTCACTTCGAGAATTTCCAGTTCTTCAATTGCATCTACCGAAAAGTTTCGAACTGCATTTCGTTCATGGCACCATGCGTCCAGGTACCAGTTTTCCCGATAATGGATCAATCGCAGGGGTGATATTTCACGTTGCGTGGTTTGGGCTGTGCTGCGCGCAAGGTAGCGAATTTTCAAACGCAACCTGTTGATGAGTGAATGGCCTATCTTCTCAAAGAAGGCCGGGTTTTGGCTGCGTTGTCCAAGGCCAATAATGTGAACACGTTGCCGAATGGTGTCACTTGTCGTTTTCTGATCCTCCAGCAATTTTTCTAATCGCTCGGCCAACGGTTGAATGTGTGGTTGCATGAACCCACTGGGTTCTATTTCGTGGATCAGGTGCTGCAATGCAAGTAGCGCGTGAATTTCAGCCGCAGAGAACCACAAGCCTGGCAGGGCGTATCGGTGTGAATCGGGTAGGGAGTTATCTAGCCTGTAGGCACCAATTGTGCGGTCAAACACTATGGGGGCGTATAGCCTGCTGCGCATGTACTCAAGGTCGCGTTTCAGGGTAGCTGATGAAACTTCGAGTTCATGTTGCAGTGCGGTTGCAGACCGGGGTTGAATGCGCAACAAACGATCAATTTTATAAACACGCTCAATTTGATTCACGAAGTGAAACCTTTTGTTTGTTTTTAGGGTGTTTTGCTGCACTGTGAATTGATTGTATTCGCAGCGATTGATTTATGTAAATGAACTATTGAGTCTGCTTGAAAGTCACTTTAGATTTAGCCTACCCACAAAGAGTGACCCAGTTGAGCGGGTTTTTGGCTGCTCGCCAGAATGCTTTTAAGCTCTTCTCTCGCCCCACTTAACCATGTCCATTCATGCCTTTCTCAACTATCCCTGGTATCCAGTCTGCCAAGCTTGGGCTGTGGCTTCCCGAGCCCAATGATTCCTGACCCAAACCCTGTGCAAGGTGTACGGCATCAGCCAGGTGGATCCCCTGCTGAAGGACGTTCTTGCCCTGCACATGGCGTTGAACCCCGATATATTTGCGGCCCACCGGCCTTTGCAACAGAAGGTGATTTATCTGGCTGACTTGCAAATGCCCCGGGGTGGCACATTGGGTGCAAGCCAGCGAAATGCTTTGTTGGGTAAGCTCAATGTCGAGAAAGCCAACCTTGCAGGTTCAAAGCAACATCTGGAAACGATTGTTCCCCGTAGCGCCGTGGAAGTAGAGGCCATGCGTTTCGTGTTGGGTTTTAACGAAGTGATGGGCCAAATTGGCACCGGGCTTGGTATCGGTTCGACCACCGCAGGAACCCTGACGGGGCGGCATTTGCACGGTGATATTCTGGACTTCAACCGGTGGGCCAATCAAAAGGCCAGCCTGCTGAAAACAGGGCGGGGCAAAGACATACTTCATCATTACGATGCCCGTATGGACGATGTGGTAAAACGCATCAAGGGGCGGCTTGGCCCCACACAGCGTTTTCTGTTTAACGGTGTTGGCACCAAAGACGCATTGTTCAATGGTGTACCGCAAAGCCTGCGGCCTGACCCGATCACCATCAGCGCGGCCGAGCGCATTAAACAGGTGGCCGGTGCGGCCAAGTTTGGTGGCGGTGCTTTGGTGCTTGTTGATGCAGGGTTGACCTGTCAAAAATTGTCGGCCACTGCGCCAAAGGACAAAGTTCAAACAGCGTATAGGGAAATTGGTGGTTTTTTTGGGTCGTTGCTAACAGGTGCTGTTGTTGGTGCGGCGGTTGTGGCCATGGCAACGCCCGTTGGTTGGGTCGGTGCTATTGTAATTAGTGCGGGGACAGCTTACGGCGGAAAAAAATTGGGTGAATTGGGAGTTGGCGGCTTCTATGATGCAAAAGGTGATGTGTTTAATTTGAAAGATGGCAAATTGCTCAACGCGTGGTGCAATTAATGACACTGGACTATTTTATGAGTGCCGCGTGGGAATACACGGTGGTTTATTTCGTCTACACGGGTTTACTGATTCCAGTTTCAACCTACTTTTTGGCATTTGCGGTACCCAAGGCAATTGTAAGTAAGTACTTTCGGCAACCCCATTTCAACGATGGGGATGACGAGCTATTTGAGCTATTCCCATTTCGGTACTACCTCACCTTATGGATTGCGCAGTTAACAGCTTGCAAGTGGTTTGCACACCGGCGCAAGGCCTACGATTTGCGGAAAGACAGCCCTACCTACTGGCTTGTTATTTCTTGGGTGTACTTTTGGCTAATCTTCATTCCGCCAATTGCGGCCTTTTTCTTGTCTCTAATTTGTTTTGGTTATTTCGAACTGACTGGCCGCCCCGTACCGCAGGTGTAAACTGGGTTGTACCAAACCCGTTAGAATGGTGTCCATTCGACCATGGACACACAGCCCACAATGAGCAAGTCACAGAACAACCTGGCCTTCACGGATGCCGCCCAACATCCATGGCAGCCCCTGCAAATGGATCAGCACTGGCCCGCCAGGGTGTTTGATGTGCATTGCACGGCATGCCCGCGCTTGCACGCTTTTCACGAACAGAACCGGCAAAAGTTTCCCGATCATTTCAATGGCCCGGTGCCGCCGTTCGGCCCGGAAAATGCTGAGCTGTTGATCGTTGGTTTGGCGCCCGGCTTGCATGGTGCCAACCGCACTGGGCGGCCTTTCACAGGCGACTATTGCGGCGATTTGCTGTACAGCACGCTGCACAAGTATGGTTTTGCGACAAAACCCGTGTCCACCGCGGTTGGCGATGGCATGGCGCTGGTGAACGCGCGTGTAAGCAATGCCGTGAAGTGTGTGCCGCCTGAGAACAAGCCCACACCAGCTGAAATTAAAACCTGCAACCAGTTCATTTCACATGAGTTCAAGGTGCACCCGCCCAAGGCGGTGCTGGCACTGGGTTTGGTTGGGCACCAGGCTGTGCTTAAGGCCATGGATCAAAAGCAAAGCGCATTCAAGTTTGGTCATGCGGCTGAACACGATCTGGGCGCGTTCCGTTTGTTCGACAGTTATCACGTAAGCCGTTACAACACACAGACTGGTCGGCTTACTGTGCCCATGTTTGAAGCAGTGCTGAAGGCAATCAGCCACTACCTGAAGGTGTGAGGGCAGGGTGATGATTGACGACATTGCGGCGTTTCTGAAAGACTTGACCACCCGCCCCGGCGTGTACCGCATGATCGATGCGAACGGCACGGTGATGTACGTGGGCAAGGCGAAGAACCTGAAAAAACGGGTGTCGTCGTATTTCCAGAAAACCCACGCTAGCCCGCGCACCAGCCACATGGTCGAGCGCATTGTGCGCGTGGATGTAACGCCCACCCGCACCGAAGCAGAAGCGCTGCTGCTTGAAAACAACCTGATCAAGTCGCTAAGCCCGCGCTATAACATTCTGTTTCGCGACGACAAAAGTTACCCTTACCTTCGGCTGACCAACCACAAGTACCCGCGTGTGGCTTATTACCGGGGTGCGGTGGACAAAAAATCCCAGTTTTTCGGGCCATTTCCCAATGCGTGGGCCGTGAAAGAAAGCATTCAGGTGCTGCAGCGCGTGTTCCTGTTGCGCACCTGTGAAGACACCGTGTTTGCGCATCGGTCCCGGCCCTGTTTGCAGGCACAAATTCAACGGTGCAGCGCACCTTGTGTGAACTGGATCAGCCCTGAAGATTATGCAAAAGATGTGGAAGCCGCATCGCGCTTTTTGCGTGGCGACCACAAGGCAGTGCTGGCCAGCCTTGAAGAAAAAATGCTGGAGGCCAGCGGCCTGCTGGAGTTTGAGAAAGCGGCCATGTACCGCAACCAGTTGGGCGCACTTGGCCGTGTGTTGCAAAAGCAGTCGGTCGACACCACTGGTGGCGATGACGACGCAGATGTAATTGCAGTGGTGATCAAGGGTGGGGCGGTGTGCGTGAACCTGGCCATGGTGCGCGGCGGGCGGCATCTGGGCGACAAGCCCATGTTTCCAAGTGTGGCGCAGGTCAGCGAGGATATTGGGCCCGAGGTGTTGGAGGCGTTCCTGAGCCAGACCTATGTGGATCGTCCAATTCCGAACCTGTTGATTGTGAACCAGGATCTGGATGCCCCGGAACTGTTGATGGCACTAAGCCAGCAGGCGGGCAAAAAAATCAACCTGATTCGCCAGCCGCAAAGCGATCGACGCAAGTGGCTGGACATGGCGGTGGACAATGCGCAAATTGCGATAGACCGACGCATTGCCGAACAGGGTTCAGCGCAATTTCGAACCCGTGCCCTGGTGGAAACACTCGGTCTCGAGGCGCGGCTTGAAGAAGCCTTGCAGGAAGGCGAGGCAAGCAAGTTATTGGGTGGCACTATCAAATTGCAGGCTGATGTTTCCAGTGATTCCGCCTTGCCCCCTGGCACCGAACAGGCCGTTGAAACAGCGTCAGAAGAAATCGATTTGTTGGCCACTTTGCGGGTGGAGTGCTTTGATATTTCACACACCGCAGGCGAGGCCACGCAGGCTTCGTGCGTGGTGTTTCACAACCACGACATGCAAAGCCGCGAATACCGCCGCTACAACATTGAAGGCATTACCCCCGGCGATGACTACGCTGCCATGCGGCAGGCTGTAACCCGCCGTTATCAGCGCGAGGGAAAAACCCCCATGGTGGTTCCGCATGTGGTGTTGATTGACGGTGGCAAGGGGCAAATTGAGGTGGCCCGCCAGGTGTTTGAGCAACTGGACATGGACATTGGCCTGATCGTGGGTGTGAAAAAAGGTGAAAACCGCAAGGTGGGGCTGGAAACCCTGGTGTTTCCCGATGGCCGCCCCAGCCTTGAGCTTGGCCCGGGGCACCCAGCCCTGATGTTGATTGCGCAGATACGCGATGAGGCGCACCGCTTCGCCATTACAGGCATGCGTGCCAAGCGTGCCAAGGCCCGACAGGCTTCTGAACTGGATGAAATTGAAGGCATTGGCGCGCGCCGCAAGCAAAAGCTGTTGACCCGGTTTGGCGGTTTGCGCGGTGTGAAGGCGGCCAGTGTGGAAGACTTGCTGACGGTGGATGGCATCTCGAAAACACTGGCAGAGGAAATTTATCGGCGCTTGCATTAAGGAGGTACGCCTAAACAGGTGCGTGCGCTGATATATTCTGTACCTCCATAGAGTGTATTTTTACCTAACAGAAGAAAAACAGACATGCCACTGAACCTGCCCATGATCCTGACCTGGGTCCGGATTATTCTAATTCCCCTGGTAGTTGGCATTTACTTTCTGCCAGAAACGGTCATGTCCATTTCCATGCAAAACTGGGTGGGTGCATGGGTGTTCGTGTTCGCTGCGGTGACCGACTTTGTGGATGGCTACTTGGCCCGACGCTGGAACCAAATGTCGGCCTTTGGCGCGTTTCTTGACCCCGTGGCTGACAAACTGATGGTGGGTGCCGCACTGATTGTGCTAGTTGATCTTGGGCGCATTGGCCCGTTTATCGCACTCATTATTATCGGCCGTGAAATAACAATTTCTGCCCTGCGTGAATGGATGGCCAGCATTGGTGCCCGCAACAGCGTGGCCGTGAACTGGCTGGGCAAATTCAAAACCATTGCGCAGATGGTGGCCATTCCCATGTTGTTGGCGCATGAAACATGGATGGGCATTAATTTTCAGTTGCTGGGCACGTTGGCCATTTATGTGGCCGCGGTATTGACCGTGTGGTCCATGTGTTATTACCTGATGAAAGCCTGGCCCGACATTCGGGACCGAAGCTGAAAGTTTTTCAAGCTGCACAGCCATGAACAAAAGCAACTTACTTCCACAGCCGTACCCCTTGCGGCAAGCGCTGAACGACGAGGTACATTCACGACCAACCGAGGCCCTTTGGCCGCAGGAGCGGGTGTTTCACATCGCGTTGCTGGTTCAGGGGGATGTAACTGCTCAAATTGTCGATCAATTGCAAGCCCTGGTCGATTATTGCGGTTCGAAACCGGTTTCAAACGATGAATTGGCCGCACCACAGATCAGCCTGAGCCTGTGCGGGGGCGAATCAGCCCTGCGCCTGCGGGTGGAGCGGCACAACGAATTCATTACGCTGACCTTCTTTGAGCGGGCCGACCACGCCATCGTGTTTGACCGCCCGGTAACCCGCCGTTTGCCCCCAAGCTGGATGGCTTCCTTGCCCGGCGTAATGCTGGTGGCCATTGAACTGTTTGTGCAGAAAACTGAAAACCCGCGCGAACCTCGAAGCGTGTCAGGGTATTTTGATGGGAACACACTGATTGGCGGCATGATCGCCAACGGGGCGGGGCAGGCATTTTCTGATTTGCGCATTGCAGACCGTGGTGCCACACGCATTTTGATTTGCAATCTGAAAATGGGTTCACGCCAGTTGGGGCGGGTTGTACAGCGAACTATCGAGATGGAAACCTACCGCATGATGGCGCTGCTCAGTTTCCCGGTGGCGCGCGCTACTTTGCCGAAATTGTCATCCCATGAGGATCGCCTGGTGAAGCTGGCCACGGAAATGGCGGCCACGAGCAAAACGGAAGACCTGGCGGAGGTTACTTCCGAGGACGTTGAGCTGGATCGCAAGTTGTTGAGCCATCTAACCGACTTGGCGGCCAAGGTTGAGCAGTTAAGCGCAGAAAACCGGGTGCGGTTTACTGCGGCCGAAGCCTACACCGATTTAGTGAAAAAACGCATTGCCGAGCTGAAGGAAATTCCCATGGTGGGCATGCAAACCTTTGGTGAATTCATGGACCGGCGCTTGGGCCCGGCCATGAAAACCTGCACCTGGACAGCGCGAAGGCAAGATGAACTGGCCGCCCGTATTTCCCGTGTTACCCAGTTGTTGCGTACACGCGTGGAAATTGAGCGGGAAAGCCAGAACCAGCGCCTGTTGACCAGCATGGACAAGCGGGCCAAGGTGCAACTGCGTTTGCAGGAAACCGTGGAAGGTTTGTCCATTGTCGCGATTTCTTACTACGGCGCCAGCTTGATCGGGTACTTGGCCAAGGGCGCCAAGGTGCTGGGTATTCCTGTGTCGCCCGATCTGGCCATTGCTGTGGCCATTCCCACGATTGCGGTGCTGGCGTATTTCAGTATGCAGGCCATGAAAAAACGCATGGGGTTGAAAGCCTAAGTTTTCTTGAAAAATCTTCACACCGGGTTTCCAAAGCTTGGGGTTTGTGGTTATAATTGCGGGCTCGGAAGCTTGGCAGAGCGGTTGAATGCACCGGTCTTGAAAACCGGCGAAGGTGAAAACCTTCCGTGAGTTCGAATCTCACAGCTTC
>NZ_DAIUBR010000019.1:14288-66196 GCF_036846585.1 Limnobacter sp.
CGCCAAAAACATGAAAACCCGCCTTTGTGGCGGGTTTTTTGTTTTTGCGACCTGTGAGTAGATTCGAACGAACGGATCGTAAAAATAATAGTTCGGTGGAGTTCACGCAAGTGAACGAAACGAGGGAGCGCCGCTAGGCGCGATAACAATCTCACAGCTTCCGCCAAAAACATGAAAACCCGCCTTTGTGGCGGGTTTTTTGTTTTTGCGACCTGTTGAGGGGGGGGTCAAAAAAGGTATGTTTTTTTATGATGGTGATTGTTAAAATTTGTTTCGACAGCAATCAAGCACAAATACAAACTAAAGCAAGTGCTTGAGCACTTCGCGCAACGATAGTTCATCGTGCATTAATTCAAAGACGGTTTAAGGATGTATTGGATGATTAATTCATCACCGAAATTGATAGTCGTAGATGATGAGCGAGCCCAGAAAGAAGCGCTTTGCCTTCTGTTGGAGGAACGAGGATTCGAGGTGTTCGGATTTTCTACACCAGCGGAGGCGCTTGATTTCATCAGCTGCAATCCGGCAGATCTTTTGTTGACTGATTTAAAGCTTCCCGGCTTCACTGGTATTGAGCTAATAGGTAAGGTGAAGATTGTTCAGCCCGATCTCCCCTGCATCTTGATGACAGGCCATGGAAGTGTGGAAACAGCAGTCGAGGCACTGAATCTGGGTGTTCAAGATTATGTCTTGAAACCCTTCAAGATAGGCCAGGTTCTTTCATCCATCCACAAGGCCTTGAAGTTTCAGCAACTCAAGAAAAACAATGAGACATTGCTGCAGCAATTGTCAACGTCCAATCAGCAACTCAAAGAACTGAACAGCGAGCTTGACAGCTTCGCAGGGCGGATTGCACACGATTTGAACTCGGTAATTCATTTGATTCAGGGCTACGCTTCCCGCCTAAAAGAACAAGAAGTCTTGTCCTCCCCAGAACACCTGAATCGCTCTGTCATGCGAATTCTCGAGTCGAGTCAGCGGGGCGGTAAGCTGGTCAGTGATCTCCTGGAGTTTGCAAGGCTTGGTGCATCTCCGTTGGCCTCTGTCGAGACAAATTTAAATGACATTGTTCATCGATCCAAAGTGATTGCAGAACTTGATCATGACGGTCCACGCCCGACCTGGAAAATTTCAGATCTGCCAGCAGTACCCGTTGACCCGGCGTTGATCGAGCAGGTGTTCATTAATTTGTTTTCCAATGCATTGAAGTACTCCGCTCGGAAAGATCATCCTGTGGTCGAGGTTCAATCAAGGTTATTCAACGAATTTGCGTGCATTTCGGTGAAGGACAATGGGGCAGGGTTTGACCCTGAGTTGGCGGATCGACTTTTTAAACCGTTCCAGCGTTTGCACGATCAAACGGAGTTTCATGGCCACGGCATGGGGCTGGCGAATGTAAAAAAGATTGTTGAACGGCATGGGGGAATGGTTAAGGCAAAGGGGCAAGCAGGACAGGGTGCCACTTTTGAGTTATATCTGCCATTGCGCAGAGGCGGCGTGGAGCATACGTATCCTGCCCTGAACGTATCGCCATCTGTTGTTGCTGACCATACAAAACCTGAGCCGAGTATTCCGATGGTTTTGAAGCAAATGGATGGAACTATGGCGGGCCTTGGTGGATGGTCGGTTGACCTGGAACCCAGGTTAAAGATTCACTGGTCTGATGAAGTGTTCCGGATTTTCGAAGTTTCCGAAGAGCAGGGTCAACCTGCCGACTTGAATGCTGGGCTGGATCGATATTATGGTTTCTCCCGGGCAAGGTTGGAGGAGGCTCTTGAGCGTTGCGTCGCTGAAGGCGATCCGATTGACCTTGAGGCGGAAATACTTACTTTCAAAAACCGCAAGCGAATAGTCAGGGTTGCTGCGAAAGCAATCAAAAATGATCAAGATCGGACAACAGGCATTCAGGGGTTTATTCAGGACATCACGGAATATCGTCACGCACTTCATACGGTCAATCGCATCAACAGCTTGTTGTACGCGCAGAACCAGGTGAATGTCCAGATACCCTACTTGAGCAGTACGGCGGATATGTTTAATGAGGTCTGTCGGATTGTACCTGCGGTGGGGCAAATACCGCTGGTGTGGATTGTCAGTTTCAAGCCGGGCACCGAAGAACTTCAAGTGGTTGCAAAGGGGGGGCAGTGCCTTGATTTGGTTGATCAGGTGATGGAATCTCTCGATATAGACACCGGGCATCCCTTGTTCCAGCGGCTTGAAAGGCGATCGCTGTACATTTGCAATGACGTTCGTGACGAACCTTACGCTGTTGGTTGGGCCCAGCACGCAATTGATGCCGGGATGGGGTCATTTGCGGTGGTGCCATTGCATTTGCATGGCAAATTATTCGCGGCCATGGTTTATTTCGGTTTTGGCACAGACTTCTTCGATACGGGTGTTTCGGAGTTGCTTGAAACCATCGCCAAGAATCGTTCACTCGCCTTGGAAAATTTGGTCAATTCGATAGACAAAGCCAAAACGATGGAGCGTTTGCAGTTGCTCGAAGCCTGTGTTGAGAGGCTTAACGACATGGTGTTGATCACCGAGGCCGAACCGGTGATTGGTGATGGTCCAAAAATTTTGTACGCCAACCCGGCCTTCTATGAATCAACGGGCTTCACGCCAGATGAAGTGATTGGAAACACGCCCAGAATTCTTCAAGGCCCTGGTACGCAACGCGATGTGCTGGACAAAATCCGTGTGGGCCTTCTTGCCTGGAAACCCGTGCATGAAGAACTGATCAACTACACCAAAGATGGAAAACCATTCTGGATTGAACTGAACATTGTTCCGATTGCAGATCAAACCGGTTACTACACGCATTGGGTGGCGATTCAGCGAGACGTTTCTGAGCGAAAACGAATTGAGCAGGATAGGGAAGTGAATCTTGAGCGTTTTCGATCACTGGCCAATGCAACAAGCGATTGCATCTGGGAGTGGGATCTTGAAGACGCTGATTATGTTTGGTGGAGCGAAGGGCTACAGACCTTGTTTGGCTATCTTCAAGATGAATGCGGATCAACGATTGAGTCACGAACCAGCCGTATTCATCCTGATGACCTGGCGCGGGTTGTCAGTGGCATTGATTCGGTGCTTGAGGGGGACCAGGAAACTTGGCGGGATGAGTACCGATTTGCGCGGGCTGACGGAACCTGGTCCGATGTGACAGATCGGGCGTTTGTGATTCGCGACCACCACGGAAAGGCGCTGCGAATGATCGGCGGAATGACAGACATTACGCACATCAAGCAAGTGCAACGCGACAGCGAATCGCAGCTGCGGAAGATGAATCTGCTGGATGAAATCACGCGGTCAATTGGGAAACGTCTGGATATCAACAGCATTTACGCTGTGGTGATTAATGCGCTGGAAAATGACTTGCCATCCGATTTCTGTTTTTTGGGTGCTTATGACCTGAAGTCAGAAACTGTTTCAGTGAGGTCTTTGTCGGAGTCTAGTCTTCAGATGGCAAAACTTCTTGGTATTTCGGGGTTGTCTGATATTCCGATTACAGGCACGCATCTTCAGGAAGCGTGTACTGGCAAGTTTGTATTTCAGCCAACCATGAAACAGTCGTGGTGTCCGATTGCCCAGCAAATCCAGAAAACTTTTGGTTTGAACAGTCTTGTGATTGTTCCACTGGTGCAAGAGGCACGTGTACTGGGTGTCATGGTGACGGCGAGGAAGGCTGAGAACGCTTATTCGGAAGATGAGCTTAAGTTTTTGCGACAGTTGGGTGAACATGTTGCACTTGCCTTGTCACAGGCAGAATTGCTGAAGCAATTGCAAGATGCTTATGAGGAACTGACGCAAACCCAGGATCTGGTGTTGCAGCAAGAAAGGTTGAGGGCCTTGGCCGAAATGGCAGCAGGCATTGCGCATGATATTAACAACGCGATATCGCCGGCTGCACTTTATGTGGAAAGTCTTTTGTCACCTGACCGTGATTTGCCCGACAGGGATCGAAAGCAGTTAACGACTATTCAGACCGCAATTGACGATGTAACAAATACGGTGCTCAGGATGAGCAGGTTTGCGAAGGGTCGGGATGATGTCTCCGATTTCGTTTTTACGGACGTGAATGCCCTTTGTCAGGAAGCGATTGAGTTGACCCGTGCGAAATGGGAAACGATCACCATCAAGAAAGGCTGGTCCATTCAAATAAAGACCTTTTTTGAGGAGAACATTTCACCATTGAATGCATCGCGTTCCGAGATGCGAGAGGCACTTACCAATTTAATTTTGAATGCCACGGATGCTTTGCCCAATGGGGGCGTGATTGAAATTCATACCAGCACGGCGACCGTAGGCAGCACAAAATTCCTGAATCTGGAAGTGCGCGACAATGGTGTGGGAATGGATGAACAAACGAAAGTTCGTTGCATGGAGCCTTTTTTTACCACCAAGGGTGATCGTGGAACTGGTTTGGGGCTTTCGATGGTTTACGGCATTGTCAAACGCATGGGCGGAACATTGGCAATCGATAGCAGTCCAGGTAAGGGAACGCGTATCTCTCTTGCTTTTGAAATGAATTCCGAAGAACCTAAGGACACTTCGCCTAAGTTGGTTTCTGTTAAGAATACTGCATTTGTAATTCGAAAAATCTTGTTGGTTGACGATGATCAGTTGATTCTGGACACGTGCAGTTCAATTTTGCGGCACGCCGGTCATCAGGTGAATGCGGTGTCAACAGGTAAGTTGGCTCTGGAGTATTTGCTTGCAGAATCGACAACGTTGAAACCTTATGATCTTGTAATTACTGACCTGGGTATGCCCGATATGACAGGCATCGAGTTGGCTCACGAGATAAAAAAGAGGTTTCCAGGTGTCCCGTTGGTTTTGATGAGCGGTTGGGGTTCCCAGATTAATCAGGATGATGATGAATTCAAAAACATTGATGAGGTTGTGAGCAAACCGCCAAGGTTGAAGCAGTTGCTTGAGGTTATCGAGCGGCTCACCCGCTGATCAGTTGGCGGTCAACCCAAGCACCTTGCGCACCTTGGATGCCAGTTCCCGTTTGCGGTAGGGTTTGCTGAGAAGTTCAAGGTCTGCGTCCAGCTTGCCGTCATGAACAATGGTATTTTCTGTGTAGCCGGAGGTAAAAAGAACTTTCAAGTCGGGTTTCAATTCCTTGGCCATGTCGGCGAGTTGTCGACCATTGATGCCGTTGGGCATGATGATGTCAGTCAACAGCAAATCGATGTGAGCGATTTGCTCTAAAACCGCAAGTGCGCTTGGCCCATCCACGGCAGCGGTTACCCGGTATCCCATTTCAATCAATTGTGAATGCAGGTGCTCACGCACCAGGTCATCGTCTTCAACAATCAATATGTGTTCATTGCGCCCTTTGATTTCTCCCTGTTCCATAACGCAAGGATCAGGGCGTGTGTCTGCTTTGCTTCTGGGGAAGTACAGTTTCACAGATGTTCCTGCTCCCATCTCTGAATAAATCTTGATGTGTCCTTGGGACTGTTTTACAAATCCAAACACCATACTCAATCCCAAACCACTTCCTTTACCCACTTCTTTGGTGGTGAAAAAGGGCTCGAATGCACGCTTGATAGTCTCCCGGGTCATGCCGCAGCCCGTGTCGGAAATGGTGAGCCTGACGTACTGGCCTGGGGCGACTTCGCCTTCAGTGGCCGCGTAATCTGAATCAAGGTATGTGTTTGCAGATTCTATGGTCAATTTTCCTCCATTCTGCATAGAGTCCCTTGCGTTGATCACCAAGTTGAGCAACGCCACCTCGAGCTGGCTGGCGTCGACGTCCATTGACCACAATTCTTCATTTTCAACCACGTCAATTTCAATTGATTTTGGTAAGGTTCTCTGGAACAGTTCTTCGGAGTCCCGGATCAATCGATTGGCATTTAGTGTAATGGGCCTGAGCGGTTGACGTCGTGCAAATGACAAAAGTCGACTGGTTAATTCAGCACCACGCTCAGCGGCTTTCACGGTCATTTCCGCCATTGCTTGAAGTGGTTGATTTCCGCTTAATCGATATAAGAGAATTTCGGCGTTGCCCAAAATTACAGTCAGCAGATTGTTGAAGTCGTGTGCAACACCCCCAGTCAATTGGCCCATGGCTTCAAGTTTCTGTGACTCCCGAAGTTTTTCCTCCAGTTCCCTGCGTTCGGTCAAATCAAGCATGCTGCCCAGCATCCGTATGCCTTGGCCTTGGTCATCTCGAATGACGAATCCCCTGTCGTGCACAGTGGCGTACTTGCCGTTTGCTTTGATAAACCGATACTCTCCCTCCCACATGGTTTCTGGGCCGTTGATCACCTTGTGAATGCTTTCGAGTACACGATCCAGGTCATCCGGGTGAATGTGATTGGTCCATGATTCCGGACCCGGCTCCAGTTGCGCTCTGGTGTATCCAAACACACGGCACATGGAATCGTTCCACCACAATTTTTGATTGACCAAATCCCAGTCCCAAATCACGTCATTGGTAACCTTGGATACCAATAGAAAACGCTCTTGTAGAAGTTTTGCCGCTTCTTGTTGCCTTTGTTCGCCGGTTACATCTTTGAAGTAAATTGCCAGTCCTTCCGCAACGGGATATCCGTTTACTTCAAACCATGTGTCAAGTGGCGGGTAATAAAACTTCACATTAAATGGGTTGCCCGACTTCAGTGCATCGTGGTAGAGCGGATAGATCGGGGTGTCGATGGCCTCTGGGAATTCTTCCCAGATGATTTTTCCGACAAGATCGTTTCTGTTTCTTCTCAATAATTTTTCTGTTCGAAGGTTCAGATAGAGAAATTCGAATTTGTTGGACACGATGAAAAATGCGTCGCTCATATTCTCGAGAGTAGACAGCAGTTTTTGCTCCAGATCAGAATTCCTTTTTTTCTCCCGAACCTGTTCTGTGATGTCTATCAGCAAGCCCACGATGATGGGGCGACCAAGCTTGTCGTGTTTTTCACCCGAGCCTTTCAACTGGCTGACTGATCCGTCTTTGCAAAACACGCGATGCTGGAAGGTGAATCGATACCCGACTTGAACGGTTTTGTCCGTTAAAACGGTCATCACCTCGCCCCTGTCTTCTGGATGAACAAGCGCCAGATATTCATCCATTGATGAGGCGTTCAGGAGCGTCTGGAATCCGGGTGATATTTCCGGATTGCCGAAGATGTGCCAACTGACCTGACCGGAGCCAATATCGACTTCCCACGCCAGGGTGTTGAGCATGCGTTCGGCAGATCTCAGGAGAATTTCCCGTTCCTGCACACTGGAGTCAAAGTTCATGATTGAGAGCCCACTTCGATAGGGTTATGCTTATGAGCATTTGGGGCACGATACTTTGGGTGAGTTCAGCCTTCCTTAATTTAACAAAAGTTGAACAGTTCTGGCAAACTGTCAGGTGTTTTCCTTGCTTCGGAGTTTAGTCACGTGTCTGCAGGATCAGAAAAAGATCGAAACCCGGTGAATGAATTATTAGCGCAATATGTTCACAAGATGAACAACGCTATGCTGCCTTTTGTTCTCGAGTTGGATGATCACCTGGAAAGCATCGAGAAGTACACACTTCTTGAACAAATGAAACTAAGGGAGTTTGATGTAGAAATAGAGGCTCAAATGGAAGCCATCAAAAGAATTCGTTCCCTGATCAGCAAGAAATCAACAAACGACACGGCGTGACATTGGGGTCAACTGTTATTGGACAATGCTTGAGGTTTGAAAATGTAGATTTTCATGGGTACGCCGATAACGGATTCCCCATCCCGGAATTTTGTGACCATCCGTCCGTTGACCACTTGGTCTTTTGAGCCCCACAAATACCCGTCTGGCCCAGTGAAATCTCGGGATAACACGGCGCCAATTTTCAAGCCTTGTGCTGATACAAGTTTTTCGTTGGCAAGTGGCGTGCTTGCATATTCTTCCAGTGCTTTCGGAAGGGCCCGAATGACTTCAGGGTCGTAGCGTCTACCTGAAGAACCGGTCACGAATCTGGCTGCCTCCTTCAATGTCAGCTTTCTCTCCGCCAGCCAACCTTGTTGCAGTTCGTCCAAGTCTTCAGCTACAGCCAGAATTCTCGAGCCCATTGGTATACTTGCACCAATCAAACCATCAGGAAATCCGTGTCCGTCATATCTTTCATGATGGTGTCGAATGATTTTGCTGATTTCTCCCATGTCGGGAAGGCTTAAAAATACTGTTTGGGCCCGAACTGGGTGTTTGAGCAGCGCCGTTTGTGATTCTCCGTCGAGACTCGTAAACGGAGTAAATAGAGTATGGTCGGGCAAACCAATTTTCCCGATGTCGTGCAAGAGACCTGCAATGTAGATTTGTTGAATTTCTCCTTCATCCAATGCCAATTGCTGTGCAAGAATCCGCGACAAATCTGCCACGAGTCGACAGTGGGACGCAATGGCCGGCGACCGCAATTCGAGAAAATTACTGAACACACGAATCGCACTCAGGTATTGCATCTTTATTTCTTTTCTGGATTGATCCAGTAGCGAATTAACCTGTCGTATTTCATCGAGTCGCTCTTCAATCTTTGATTCCAGTTCATTCTGGAATTGTTCAAGCTCATGAACTTTTTCAACCAATGATTGATTCAACTGTTCATTTTCAACACGAATTTGGTAAATCTCGATCAAGTCATTTACTGCGCGCTTAAGCTCACCTTCATCCCATGGTTTGTTCATGAACCGGTCTACCTGACCCAAATTGATGGCGTCAATCGCTGAATCGGTGTCCGCATGCCCTGTTAAAATGATTTTTCCAGTATTTGGGGATGTTTCCGATATGGCCTGAAATACATCAACTCCCGATAGAGAAGGCATCTGCATGTCAGAAATGACAACAGAGGGCTTTTCTTTTCTCGCGATTGAAATTGCCTCACGGGGGTCTGTTGTAAAAAGAATGTCATAAGGTTCCAGCCGAAACACCTTTCGAAGCGCATTGATGATGTTGGAATCATCGTCCACGAAAAGTATTTTGTGTTTGGATGGTTTGTTCGGATTGATTACACCAGTGAAACCATGTATCAATGGACTACTTTTACTTTCCGGTTTTTGCGCGATATTCATGATTTGACCTGGGTATTCAAAGTCTATTTGGTGGTTTGTTTTCCGGTTCGCTTTAGGCGATACACGTAAATTTTCAATGGTTTTCCCATTACGTTTTCATGTTCTTTGATGTGATCGATCAGATGCTTGCTGACAAGCTTTTCTTTGGACAGCCACAGGTAACCATCTGGCCCCACAAAATCGCGCGATAAAGTTTGACCCACGCGAAGTTCCGAACCAGAAACCAACTTTTCCTCGAGTCTTGGGGCTGCTCTCAGTTTTTCCAGAGCTGTTGGAAATACGGCAACCACCTTTGGGTCGTAGCGACTGTCTCCAGACTTCATGATGAGTGACAGCGCGTCTTGTTCAGAAAGTTTTTGGGGTGTCAACCAACCTAGCTTCAGTTCATCGAAGTCTTCAGCCACTGCAAGTATTCGGGAACCCAAGGGGATTACCTCTCCGAATATTCCGTCCGGATAGCCATCCCCATCAAATCGCTCATGATGGTGCCTGATCATGATTGATATGGGTTCCATGTCACTTAAGCCATCAAACAACATCTGTCCTTTGATTGAGTGAGACATCAATTGAGCTCTGAATTCAGTTGTCAAGTTGCCCACTGGCGTAAACAATGCTTGATCAGTCAAGCCAATTTTCCCAACATCGTGAAGAAGCCCAGCAATGTAAACTTCATAAACAAGGTCCGGGTCACAGTTCAATTCAATTGCGATGAATCGAGCCAATTCTGCTACCCGTTTGCTGTGGGCACCCAACTGTGGGGATCGTAGTTCCGTTAGTCCGGAAAAGACTTTTACAGCACTCAGATACTGCGCTCGTTTTTCTCTATGGGAAACATCGAGAAAAAGCCTTGCCTGTTCAAGCTCTCTGATGCGTTCACCGATGCAATGTTCCAGCGTGTCATTCAGCATTTCAAGTTCAATCGCTTTGTTGTTGAGCTCTCTTGCTGTTTTGTTCCTTTCGAATTTCAGTCTGGCTATTCCAACCAGTTCTGACACTGTCAAACGCAATATTTCGGCATCGAGGGGTTTGCACAGGTAACGTTTGACATGTCCTCGATTGATGGACGAAATCACGGTGTCCAGATCGCTGAATCCAGTCAGTACGACACGGGAGGTATCGGGAGAGACTTGATTTATCGCTTCCATGACATCAATGCCAGACAGTTCTGGCATTTTGATGTCACAGATCACCACGCCAGGTTTGTGTCGTTTTGCCAGCGTTACGCCTTCCCGGGATTCAAGCGATGTCAGCACGGTCAAATTGAGTTTTCGGAGCTCTTTACGAAGTGCAGTCAGCACATCGGGATCATCGTCGATGAGAAGTACAACGTCCGGACTGATGTCGTCATTTCTATAGAGAGTGTCCGATTCCACCTCGCCAGCTAGCGTTATTTCCGGAATCGTCAGGCACTCGTGCTCATTGGAGCTTTCGGTCACGTCAGTGGGTGTCATGACGAATACCTTTTTTTCAAATTAAAAGAATTGGAAAGAGGGCAATTGGGCTTTGCAACTTAACAAGACTGTAATTGAAAAAATTAAGATCGATCCTTTGAATTGGATGTAAAAAAGGGTTAATTCCTTGTTTGGTAGGCTATTCCGAAAACAAAAAACCCGCTGAAAGCGGGTTTTTTGTTTCAATGCAATCTGCCAGATTAACGGTACAACACGCCTGGCAACCACATGCCGATCTGTGGGAACACATACAACACGAACATGGCGAAGATCTGGATAAACATGAAAGGGATCATGCCCAGGAAGATCTGGTTCAATGTAACCCCGGGTGGCGACACGCCCTTGAGGTAGAACGCTGCCATGGCCACGGGTGGCGACAGGAACGCGGTTTGCAGGTTCAAAGCCACCAACAGGCCGAAGAACAGTGGGTCTACATCAAAGTAGGGCAACAGCGGGATGAAGATCGGCATGAAAATCACGATGATCTCTGTCCATTCCAGTGGCCAGCCCAACAGGAAAATAATGACCTGTGACAGCAACAGGAATTCAATGGGGGTTAAGCCCAGAGACAACACCCAGGTTTCCACCAGTTCCTGGCCACCCAGCAGCGCGAAGGCGGCTGAGAAAATCGAGGAGCCCACAAACAACCAGCAGACCATCGCAGTGGTTTTGGAGGTCAAAAACGCCGATTCGCGCAGCACGGGGAAGCTGAGTTGGCGATAACCTGCTGCCAGCAACAAGCCACCAAACGCACCCACAGCCGCCGCTTCTGAAGGGGTTGCAAAGCCAAACACGATGCTACCCAACACTGCCAAAATCAGAATTGCCAAGGGGAAGAATGACGTCAGCAACATCTTGAACACTTCAAGACGCTCGAAGCTGAGGCGAGAGTAGTAGTAAACCAGTACAGCCGCCACCACCAGCAGGGATATCCAGAAATTCAGTGGCGCTGAACGCGCTTCCTCAACAACAATTTCTTCTGTTGCAGGTTCTTCCAGCGCTGGTGCCGCAGCAGATTCTGCAGTGTCTGCACCGGCTGGTTCTGCTAAACCTGTGGAGCCCTCAATCTCGGGTTCAGCCAGGTCGAAGGAATAAGAATTGGAGGTGCCACTGTCGTAGTCTGCACCGAAACTGACCAGGCTTGAGGTGTCAAATGCCGCTTCTTTCGGGGCTGTCAAAGAGGAGTAAACCAGCCCCAAAATGAATGCCGCAAAAATTGCAGGCAGCATGGCCACAAACAACTGGTTTGCCACCTGTCCGCCTGTCAGGTTGCCTTCACGGCGACCTTTCAAGCCATTGACCAAAGCAGACACGGCGCGGCTGCTGCCGTAGGTGCGCTTCAGGGAATCCAGTACGGGGCTTAGTGGAACTTTGCGGTCTTCTTCAGACAGGGGGGGCGCGCATTTCGGATTGATTTTTGCACGGATCATGATGTAGGCGATGTACATGCCGGTCAGCATCAAGCCGGGGAAGAACGCACCCGCATACAACTGCACCACGGAAACACCCGCTGTGGCGCCATACACAATCAACAACACGGAAGGCGGAATCAAAATACCCAGACAGCCGCCAGCAGTAATAGCACCGGCTGCCATTTTGGTGTCGTAACCTGCTTTCAACATGCTCGGCATGGCCAGCAAACCCATCAAGGTAACTACTGCACCCACAATGCCCGTTGCTGTCGCAAAAATTGCGCAGGTTACCAGTGTTGCAACACCCAGTGCGCCGGGAAGTCGAGCCATCGCCAGGTGCAGCGATTTGAACAGTTTTTCGATCAGGTTTGCACGTTCAACCAGGTAGCCCATGAACACGAATAGCGGTACTGAAATAAGTACGTCGTTGGTCATCACCTTGTAGGTGGACTGAACCATCAAATCGAGCGTGTGTTGAATATTTCCATCGTAGGCAAAGTAGGTAAAAATTACGCCCATGCCCATCAGGGTAAAAGCGGTTGGGAAACCCAACATGATGGCAACCACCACCAGCGACAGCATTAGCAGACCCAGGTGACCGTTGGTCATTTCCGAGGGCACCGGCATTGCAATGGCGACCCCGATCAGGATCATCGCCATGATGGCAATACCAAAATATAGTTCTTTTTTCATGATTGATCCTGTTAATTCTTGCCGAGTGAAGCTTTCAGCTTCTCTACATCCACTTCTTCCACGTCGTCTTCACGCTTGGGCCAGACGCCGTCTTTGATGCACATGATGCAGCGGATCACCTCGACGATGCCTTGAAGCAAAAGGAAGAAACCGGCCAGTGGAATAAATGCCTTGAAGGGATAAATGGGTGGACCATCGGCTGTGATGGATGACATTTCCTTGATGGCCCAGGCTTCGTCAGCGAATGTGTAACCTGCGTAGGTCAATGCGATGATGCCGGGGAAGAAGAAAACGAAATACAGAATCAAATCGAGAATGGCTTGGGTTCTGGGCTCAAGAAAGCCATACAGAATGTCGCCGCGCACATGGCCGTTGGTGGCCAGTGTATAGGCACCTGCCATCATGAACAGAATGCCGTAAAGAATATAGGATGCGTCGAATACCCACGGGTTGGGACTGTTCAGGGCATAGCGTGTGAACACTTCGAACACAATGACACCGGTCAACAGCACGATGGTCCAGGCAAACAGGTGCCCAACCTTGGTTGAAATTTTGTCGACCAAATGGAGAAAAGCTAACATGGAGTGAACCTCTGGTTCTTTTAAAAAAAGCCAACACCCGTTGTGCGGATGTTGGCTTCTGATCGTGGGATTAATTACTTTTTCTGAGCGTAGAATGCTTGAGCCATCTTGAAGTCAACGGTGGTGTCGGCTTGCCATTTGGCTGCACGTGCTGCAAATGCACGCTGCGATTCAAACACTTTCTTGAACATGGGGTTGGAAGCGGCTTTTTCTTTGGTCACTTCGTCCCATGCTTTCAACTGGGCCTTCAAAATGCTGTCAGGGGTCTTGAAGAACTTCACGCCCTGCTTGGCTTGCATTTCCTGATAGTCTTTGGAGTAGCGGTCCACTGCTTTCCAGCTCATCTGGGCTGAAGATGCTTCTGCGCCAGCCTGGATGATTGCCTTCAATTCAGTTGGCAGCTTGTTGTACTTGGTCTTGTTGAACAGGATTTCAAACTGCTCGGAAGACTGGTGGAAGCTTTGCAGCATGCACACTTTGGATACATCCGGGAAGCCCAACAGGCGGTCGGAAGATGCGTTGTTGAATTCAGCCGCGTCCAGCAGGCCGCGGTCCATCGCTGGAACGATTTCGCCGCCGGGCAGTGCGTTTACGGCAAGGCCCATCTTGGTGAACATGTCCACAGACAAACCAACTGTACGGAACTTCAGGCCTTTCAGGTCTTCAGGCTTGGTGACCGGCTTTTTGAACCAGCCCAGGGGCTGTGTTGGCATTGGGCCGTACATCAGCGACACAACGTCCATGTTCAGGCTGCCGTAAATTTCGTCTAGCAATTCCTTGCCGCCACCGAAGTAGTGCCAGGCCAGCAACATGTTGGCGTCCATGCCGAAAGACGGGCCTGAGCCCCACAGTGCAACGGCTGCGTTTTTGCCGTACCAGTAAGCGATAACGCCGTGACCACCGTCCAACGTACCCTTGCTCACTGCATCCAGCAAGTCAAAAGGCTTTACCACTGAACCAGCGGGCAATACTTCAATCTTCAGGCGGCCACCGGCCATGCCGTTCACTTTGTCTGCAAAGTCAACTGCGTATTCGTGGAAAATGTCTTTCTGGGGCCATGTGCTCTGGAAACGCATGTTCACTGTTTGAGCAGTAGAAATCATGGGGAACGCCATGGCGCCTGCACCCACTGCGGCCACGGATGTGCCCTTGATAAAATCACGGCGCTTCTGGTTGTTCACTGAATCAGTCATTTTGCCTCCTTAAATTGATGTAGCTTTCGACTGTTGTTGTGGTTTTACTTTTCGAACCTGCATTGTGATAGCCACCCAACGGTAACTGAATAGGAGCAAACCCTTATCCAGGGGCATTGATGCACCATTTGGGGTCGGGATTTACCCTGTGTTGTGTCTTGAAAAACTTCACTTTGTTTTGCAAACTTTGCAAATTCGAATGCAAATTTCTGCAAATTGTCCGTATACCTACCATGAAATTGTGAATTAACTGAACAGGGGTTCTAATCAATGAATTCGGGCATTGGGCTTGCATTGCAAGGCAATGATTCCCACGATGAAGGACCCATGCATGAACACATTGATCAAACTCATTTCCCTTCTGGCCATTGTCGCGTCTGCGGCTTGCAGTTCAGATGAAGCTGCACAAACCAGTTCGCCGGACAATTCAAGCGGCTCACCCACTGAACCCGCCGACACGGGTCCCGATGTTTTTGTGGACAAGTCATTGCGTACGCCAGCCGAGTTTTTCGAGCTGGTTGAGGCGGACATGCAAATGGTGCATGACACCTTTGCCGGGCGCACAAAAATGCGGGATGGCTCCACCTTGACCTGCGAGGCCTTGACGACAATGTACATAGAACGAATTTTTATGTACAACGACAACCCCCAACCCAATGGCGGTTTGCCCATTAGTGCGGTGTTGGCGATCAATCCAGAAGCGCTGGAAATTGCGAAGGCACTGGATGTACAGTACGCAGCCGATGGCGGTGTGGTTGATCGTTACCTGCATTGCATGCCCGTGTTGTTGAAAGACAATTACGACACGGTGGATCACCCGTCCACATCGGCTTCGTATTCCATGCTTGGCCATCAGGCCGGTGTTGATGCGCCTTCGGTAGCCGGTTTGCGCAAGGCAGGTGCGGTAATTCTCGGTAAAGCACATCAAGACGAGTTTGCCTATTTCACCACCGGGTTTTCCGGGCGCACGGTGTTGGTAACCAACCCATACAACACGCAAGAAAATTGGTGTGTTGCGCCAGTTGGGTACCAGCACCACGCCCGCGGGAACGGGTGAGCAGGGCGCCTTGATTGAGCAGGCGGTGGCAACCATGCGTGCCATGGGTGCTGAGGTGTATGACGTGTTCCTGCCCAGTTTTCAGAACCGGGGTGGTGGTTCGACCCACTACGACACCAATCGTTATTTTTTCGAGTTTGTGCGCGATGGTGGAAAAAGTCCGCGCAAATGTTTAAGCAGTGCATTTTTTGCAAGCAACCCCGATGTGTTGCCCAATTGCGCCACCACCGAGGGCATTCTTGAAACCTTACGCGTTGGCCCACGCACAGCAGGACTGGTGGCAGTAAGTGCTTCTGGTGACCCCGGCGGGAAACCCACACAAGCCCAGATTGATGCCATTGCACTTGAACGCGATTACGTGACCAAGGTCATGAATGGTGAGATGGATGCTTTGGGTGACAAAGAAGCCATGGTGCTGGATAAGCAGGGCAATGCGGTGAATGTGAATCTGGATGCGCTGGTGTTGTCCCCCGGGCCAACTGGTGGGCGCACCTGCGATTTTGGTTCAACCACGCAAATGGGTTCGATCGTTGTGCCCGTGGGTTTTGATTCACAGGCTGGAACACCCAGGGGCATGGAAATTTTTGTGAGGCGTTTTGATGAGGGCACGGGACTTGGAATTGCATTTGATTTTGAACAGGCCACCTTGCACCGTCGTGCACCTGACATTGCAGCGTCGCCCTTGTATGCAAACCAAACCATTGGTGAATTCAACAGCCGTGCACAAATGGCCTTGATGAAAGCGCAGTTTGAGGCGCCTGAAGATTTGCCCGTTGAAACTTATGTACAGGCCTTGAGGGATTTGACGGGTTTGTAATGATTTGAAGCAGTAAGAAAAAAACCGCTGTACTTTTAAAGCACAGCGGTTTTTTTATGCAGGTGGGGTTCAGGCAGATGCAGTTTGTTTGTCACCCGTTTTTTTCTGCTCACGCAGTTTGCCAATACTTTCCACCTTGCGCTGTTTCTCGTGCAGAAAGCTGAGCACTTCATGGCGATAGTGGTTGTAGGTGGGGTCGTCGGCCAGGGCCAAACGGTCGCGGGGGCGGGGCAGGTCGATGTCCAGAATTTGGCCAATGGTGGCAGATGGGCCGTTGGTCATCATCACGATGCGGTCAGACAGCAACACGGCCTCGTCTACATCGTGCGTAATCATCACCACGGTGTTTTTCAATTCGTTCTGAATGCGCATTACTTCATCTTGCAGGTGGGCGCGCGTTAGCGCATCCAGCGCACCGAAAGGTTCATCGAGCAACAACACCTTGGGTTCCATGGCCAGTGCACGGGCAATGCCCACGCGCTGTTTCATGCCGCCGGAAATCTCGGAGGGCAGGCGATCCAAAGCATGGCTCATGTTCACCATGTCAAGGTTGTGCAAAATCCACTCACGCTGTTCTTTTTTGCTTTTCTTGCCCTTGAAAATTTTTTCAACAGCCAGTTCTACGTTTTGGTACACGGTAAGCCAGGGCAGCAGGGAATGGTTTTGAAATACCAAGGCGCGGTCAGGACCGGGTGCGTTTACTTCCCTGTTGTCGACAATCACTACACCTTCGCTTGCAGTCAGCAAACCGGCGATGATGTTAAGCACTGTTGATTTGCCACAACCCGAATGGCCGATCAGCGAAATGTATTCACCGCGGTTTACGTCCAGGTTGATGTCTTTCAACACAGGGTTCACGATGCCATTGCGCTCGAAGCGCATTTGGACTTGAGAAATACTTAAGAAACGGTCGCTCATAATAATCTCCTTGAGTTCTGCACTAAGCAGCGGAAGTACCGCGTGTAATTTTGTTGCCCACCCAGGCCACACAGCGGTCCAGAATGAAACCGACGATGCCGACGTAGACCAGCGCCAAAACAATGTCGCTGATCAGCGAGCTGTTCCATGCGTCCCAGATGAAGAAGCCAATGCCCACGCCGCCAATCAACATTTCAGCAGCAACAATGGCCAACCAGCTAAGGCCAACACCAATGCGAAGCCCCGAGAAAATATAGGGCGCCGCGGCGGGCAACATGATTTTCCAGAAGTACTCGATGCCGTTGTGCTGGATAACGCGCGACACGTTGCGGTAGTCTTCGGGAATGTTGCGAATGCCCACCGAGGTGTTGATGATGATGGGCCAAATGGCCGTGATGAAAATCACAAAAATTGCAGATGGATTTCCATCCTGAAAGCCAGCCAGCGACAATGGCAACCACGCCAGCGGCGGCACGGTGCGCAGCACTTGAAACAGCGGGTCCAAACCACGCAAGGCCCAGGTGGACTGACCCACCAACACACCCAGCGCAACACCCACTATCACAGCCAGGCTGTAGCCTATGGCCACGCGTTCAAGGCTGGCCAGAATTTGCCAGGCCATGCCCACGTCGCTTCCGCCGTTGTTATAAAACGGGTTGGTGATCAATTCCCATGTGTCGGTGATCACTTTGCTGGGGCCGGGAAGGCGTGCACCTTCGCCGCTGCACATGATTTCCCAGATCAACAGCAAAATGCTCATGATCACAATGGGAGGAACAATTTTCCCTATGCTCTCCTTCAATTGCTTGAAAGCGGCGGTTTCCACAAAAGGTTTGCTTTTCACTTTTGGGGTGGTTTGCAGTCGCTCGAGT
This sequence comes from Limnobacter sp., assembly GCF_036846585.1. GTDB lineage: Bacteria > Pseudomonadota > Gammaproteobacteria > Burkholderiales > Burkholderiaceae_B > Limnobacter. The sequence goes on from NZ_DAIUBR010000019.1 coordinate 32,327, forward strand.
GTGTCGCTGTTCATCATGATTTCATCGCCTTAATGGTCAAACTGTCGAGGTAAGCCTTGGGGTTTTTCGGATCAAACACTTTGCCGTCGAAGAACTTCTCGACGCCCCGCGACGTGCTGACCGGAATGTCTTTGGCGGCAACACCGAGTTCCTTCGCTGCTGTTCTCCAAATGTCTTCGCGGTTCACTTTCTTGATCAGTGCATTTGTATCAAGTTTACTGGGCAGGTAGCCCCAGCGCTGGTTCTCGGTGATGAACCACAGGTCGTGGCTTTGGAATGGGTATGAAGCCTGGTTACTCCAGTACTTCATCCGGTGTTTGCTCTTTTCTTCCACGCGACCTGTGCCGTAGTCCATGTCGCCTTTCATGCGGTCGATGATGTCGCCAACCGGTGCGTTGATCCAGCGGCGCTGCGAACAGATTTTGGCCACTTCATCTTTGTTGGCTGGGTCGTCGCAGAACATTTGCGCTTCCATCACAGCTTTCAAAATCGCTTTGGTGGCGTTGGGGTTGGCCTGCACGTAATCAGCACGCATACCCAATGCTTTTTCTGGATGGTTGTTCCACAGCTCGCCTGTTGTTACTGCGGTGTAGCCAATTTTTTGGTGAATCAGTTGGAGGTTCCAGGGTTCGCCCACACAGAAGGCATCCATGCTGCCTACTTTCATGTTGGCCACCATCTGGGGTGGTGGAACTACAATCGTGGAAACACTGCTGTTGGGGTCAATGCCCGCAGCCGCCATCCAGTAGCGAAGCCACAGGTCGTGTGTGCCGCCGGGGAATGTCATGGCTGCATTCACTGCCTTGCCGCCGCCTTTCTTTGCCGCCAGTGCTGCTTTGAATTCGGTGGCGTTGGTGCCTACTTTCAAATCTTTGTATTCGTTGCTTACCGAGATACCTTGCCCGTCCAGATTCAGGCGGCATAAAATAACCATCGGCACTGGAATGTTGTTGGTGGTAATTGCGCCGGTTGTAAGCAGGTAGGGCATGGGAGTAAGGATGTGTGCACCGTCAATGCCGTTGCCCGCAGAACCCAACACAAGGTTGTCGCGCGTGGTGCCCCAGGAAGATTGTTTGAGAACTTCCACATCTGTCATGCCGTGCTTTTTGAAGAAGCCTTTCTCATCAGCCACAAACAACGGTGCAGCATCAGATAGTGCAATGAATCCCAACTTGGCTTTGGTGGTTTCCAGCTTGGTGGATTGAGCCATCACAATGGATGGAGCACCGAAGCCTGCCAGCAGGGTGGAGCCCCAAACCGCTGCAGATTGTTTGATGAATGTGCGGCGTGTTTCCGACAACTCAGGTTTTTTGTCAGTTGGTTTGTTGCTCATGTTTGCGCGTCCTTGAAAGATCAACCCAAGAAAAAACGGCGCACATCGCCATACCTGCTACGCAAGTAGGGATGGACGCCGTTGTCCAGTACTTCTTTACTAAAAAGCGTGTGACCCGATCCGTCGTTGGCAAAGGTCTCCCTACCCATTTAGCAGAATGTGTGCCATGCAAAAAAGAAGTGCGTGCGGGTGAAATTGTTTTAAATCGGTGCCGGAAATGACGTTAATTTTGGTGCGCGGAACGTGTTTGGTGCGGCGCACCAAATAAATCGGTGCGCCGGTTTTGATTGATGTGGTGCATGCACCGGTTTGATGTTTGAATCAGGCTTACTTTTGAAGTGCGCGAATACCTACCCATGCGAAGAACAGGGCGTAGGCCAGGTCAATAATGCCGTAGCCTGAATAAAACAAGGCGAGCAGGGGAGTTTCTTCACGGATGATTGGCAGCATGTCTGATTTGTTGCCGATCCAGATTACCCAGGTGTACACATAGATGGCTTTCTCGAATGCAAATACAAAGCAGATCGTCGGCAGTTGGTGGGCTTGTTTTGCCACAGCCAGGTAAGCCAAGCCCCATACCATGATCATGAAAGTACCGAAATCGGAGAATACCTCGGGTGACAGTTCATGAAATGCGGAATTGGTGAAAAACCCACTGGCTACCAACATGCCAATGATGTTGGTAAAACCAGCGGCAATAAAGCCAAGAAAAATGAAGCGGTTGCCCGTGGACTTGTTCAAGTGGTGTCTCCGTTGTTGTTTTGTATGATTTCGAATGCTACCTGAACTGCAACGTGCCATGTGCGGCGCAGCTAAGTTATACTGCCGACCCATGGAGAAGTGCGAGAGCGGCTGAATCGGCCTGACTCGAAATCAGGTAAGGGGGCAACCTCTTCGAGGGTTCGAATCCCTCCTTCTCCGCCAAATTTATTTCTCTAGGCGTATCAGGTTGTTTCTATTGATATCTGCCAAGTCCGAAAATGTGGGTTTAAATCCCGCCAGATAAAGCCCTTCGGGGTTTTTTTTGTGTCTGCACGTATCTAAGTGTCCCTAAGTGTTTCTGTACAGCCCGGTGATTTTGGGGGTATATTCCCCAGCCTAAAACCAACCTGGGGGTATTTCGTGCTGACAGATGTTCAAGTGAGGGCTTTAAAGCCAAAGGACAAGCAATACAAGGTTGCTGATTCGGAGGGGTTGTACATCGTGGTGAATACGACCGGCAGTAAGCTGTGGCGCTTGAAATACCGTTTCCATGGGATTGAAAAAACGCTGTCGATCGGAAAGTACCCTCAGGTTTCAATCAACCAGGCCAGGTTGAGGAGATCGGAGGCCAAGGAGCTAATCGCCCTGACCCCAGCGTGGCAAAGCAGGAGTCCAAGATTGCGGCAGCCGAGCGCATCAAGAATGTGATGCCGCTTTTCATGGTGGTGGCATGTGAGTACCTTGATGAGGTGGGCTCCATATTTGGTTTGTCGGGTTTTACTATGTTCCACGCGTCCGAGCATTCGAATTGCTAATTAAAGCTGTGAAAATCTCGCTTGTACTACAGCCGTTGTGGATGGCGCGGGCTGACACTCGTTTCCTTACATCGGTTGGTGTGGGGAAAAATTAGCACCCCATAAATTGACATAAGCAAGTATAACGAATTGTATTTTTGACACTCAAATCACCCCGTATTTTGGTGGAAGAGGGTTGAGATTGAGCGTTCCTAAAGACTGTGGCTTCCTTAGAACAGGAAAATTTTACGATGACTCTGTTTACATGCAAAATAAATTAAATGCATGTCATTACTTGCAAAATAATTAAATGCTTGTATATTTAAGGTTCTTTAACCTTCGGATTCAACTATGGAAAATAACGGAAAGGCAAAAGGTGGCAAGGTAAAGAACGCGAAGATGACCGCGGATGAACGCAAGCAACTTTCGGAAAAGATGATTGCTGCAAGAAAAGAGAACGCTTCTCTGCCTACTGCAACGCACTTTGGTGAATTGAAAATAGGGGAGCTTGTGTTGCCCTGCGCCGTTTTACCAGATGGATCCAGGGTGATTGCTCAAGGTGGTATTACAACCGCTTTTGGCCCTGTCACTGGCGGCTATCAGTTGCGTAAAAAAACTGACATTGATCATGACGGTGTATTGCCACCTTTTTTAGTCGCGTCTTCGCTAAGGCCATTTATTGACAATGATTTACGCACATTGGTGTCTAAGCCCAAAAAGTATAAAGACCCCCGTGGCGGGCCTTTGCGTTTGGGCGTTGATGCTTCCCTACTTCCAAAAATTTGTGAAGTTTGGCTTAAAGCACATGATGCAAAGGCGTTAACCAAAAATCAGATTGCTGTCGCTGAGCGAGCAAATTTGTTAATGCGCGGACTGGCTCATGTTGGAATTATCTCTTTGGTTGATGAGGCAACCGGCTATCAGAGGGATCGAGCAAAAGACGCGTTAGCAAAGATTCTCGAAGCATTTGTTGCCAAAGAATTGCAGCCATATCTGAAAACTTTTCCAGCTGATTATTATGAGCATCTTTTCAGGCTTTACGGCTATGAGTTTCCTCCGAAGGATAAGCGGCCGCAATGGCGACCAATCTTTTTTGGAAAGATTACTAACGAGGTGGTGTATAACAGATTAGCTCCTGAGCTACTGACAGAGCTAAAAAAAGCGGCAAACAAAGCAGAAAAGAAGGCGAAGCTCTACCAGTGGCTATCCAGTGATTTTGGGCACCCAAAATTAAAGGATCATCTAATTTCAATTGTCGCATTGCTAAAAATTTCTAGAACACCGCAGCAATTCCGAGACTTCGTAAATACTGTTCACCCGCGTTTCGGTGACACGTTACCGCTGGATTTCGGTCCTGAAAGTTGACCGTAATATGCACCCTGGATAAATTATTTATGAACTCGATGGCATTTCTGCCGTCGCGTCATTCTTTGGCATTCGGCCTCCGCCAGTTTCTGAGTGGCGGTCCAATGGCATTCCAAAGGATCAACTTATTTCTTGTTCATCTATGTGTGAGCGAAATGGCGTTGCATCGAGGAAAGAACTTTTTCCAGAGAGATGGTTCTGATCTAGTCGGAATTTATCGAGAATAACGAGACACTAAAAATTTTAGTGGTGACCAAGGTGATTAAGGTGGGTGCAAATAACTGTGTTGTTGAATAATTGTAATGTTTTCATAACGAGTGCTAGCCTCTGTCCGGGTAAAAGAACAGAGGCTAGACACCCAAAATGGAACTTTACTAATCGGTCTTGATAAAAATCAGACCAACCCACTTGTCGGGTCAACTGGCAAGCTTCCAGATTCGCCGCCCAGTGAATCTGCGGTGGAAGAAATGCCGGTGCTTAATGTGCCCAGCAAATCGCCTTCGGCAATGTCGGTGGAAGGTACTTCGGTGGTGACCTGGCTCAGCATGCTGTCCAGTGCCGTGTCAATTTCGGCAGCGGCTTCTTTCAGTTCGGCCATCAATTGGTCGTAGGGTTCGACCTGTTGGCTAATTGGCTGGGTAATGTCGTCGGCCAGGTCGACGATGCTGCTGACCAGCCCACCTTCGGTGGGGTCTACGTTGGGCATTGCGGCAATCAGGGTGTCCAGGCCAAGGTCGGTGTTTACAGCGTCTGCCAGTGGTGCGGTAACCGGGCTCAAGGGTTCTCCCAATGGTGTTTCGTTTACGCCATCCACCAATTGTTGAATCAGGTCAGCTTGGGGGGTGTCTTCGCCTGTTGTGGCAACCAGGGCATCGTGCACGTTTTCCAGACCGGCCAAAGTAATTTGTTCGCCGGCCACTGCAATGTTGTCGGGTGTGGATTCAGGATTGTTCTGGCTTGCGTCGCCAGCCGTTTGAACGGGCTCAATCACGCTTTGTTCCAAATTTTCCTGGGTCAGGTTTTCGTTGGTGAATTCTTCCAGGCTTTGGGGGCTGTCTTCGGATGAAAACTCACCTGTGCCCAAACCGGAGCCATCGCCGATGCCGTTGATTCCTGTGGCGCTGCTGCCTGTTGCAGTATCGCCAGAACCGGAGTCGCCTGAGCCATCAGCCAAAAATGCGCCTGCTGCCAAAGCACCTGCACCCGCGACGGATCCACTGCCCGCACCCAGCAAACCAGCGCCGAACAGACCCGAAACCGTACCGCCTTCTGCTGCAGCGGAGTTTTCAGCCAGCTCGGTGGTGAATTCAAAGCATTCGCCGTCTTCAATCACCACAATTTGTTGACCGTTGGCACCGGTCTGTTCGCCCAAGGTCAGTTTGCCATTGGCTGTCATCACGCCTGCAGCCGGAATCTGGCCTTCTGTTCCAGGGAATTCCAGCGAAAGGCGACCTGTGTCACCTGTGGCCACTTCATCGCCTGGCAGCAGAAAGTCGCCAGCTTTAACATTTACAACTTCGCCATTGCGGCTCACGCTGACATCGCCTTCAATGTCCTTGATCAATGCCTTGGGTGCATCCATGGGTTTGCTCCTTGCTTTCTTGTTGGATTGGTCTGGTTTTTGGCAACTTGGCCGAAACATAATGAAAGTGTGCAGGGTTCCCTATTTTTTCATCCTCCAATTAGGGGGATGGATCTCCCCTCAATTGGTTAATTTGTATTTGACAATGCTTGTTGTCAAATATACATTCAATGCCATGAAATCAATCCCGTCAAATTGACAGGCGAAGGAGCCGCAACATGAAAAATTTCAATAACAAAGTGGTGGTCATCACCGGTGCGGGTTCTGGCATGGGGCGTTCATATGCGCTGATGTTCGCCAAACTGGGCAGCAAAATCGCCATGTGCGATTGCGATGAAAAAGGTTTGAAGGAAACCGAGCGATTGGTCATGCAGGCGGCAGATGTGCCTGTGTTTGCAGAGAAACTGGATGTTTCCGACAAGGCGAGTGTTTACGCCTTTGCGCAAGCGGTGAAAGCTGCGTTGGGCAATGCCCACGTGGTTGTCAACAACGCAGGGGTCAGCGGGGAAGGTCGGCCCGTGTGGGCACTCAGTGATGACAGCTATGAACGTGTAATGGGTATCAACTTCTGGGGGGTGGTGCATGGCACGCGCGCATTTTTGCCGCAGTTGCTCGACAACGGCGAGGGTGCCGTGGTGAATGTATCGAGCATTTTTGGTTTGGTTGGCACACCAGGCAATTCGGATTACTGTGCCAGCAAGTTTGCCGTGCGTGGCTTTACTGAATCGTTGATGGTCGAACTTTCCAACAGCCGTGTCCAGGTGCACCTTGTTCACCCCGGTGGCATTAACACCAACATTGCCAGTAAACCGGAGCATGAAAAGTTTGCCAGAAAGTTTTTGACCACACCACCCGATGAAATTTGCGAATACGTGTTGAAGTGCATCAGGAAAAACGAGCCACGCATTGTGTATGGCAACAATGCTGCAAGGGTGTGGTGGGGATCAAGGCTGGTGCCGTTCAAACGCATGCGCCACATTTTGTGGCAGCAAATGGGGCGCACACTGAACCAGGATGACTACAAAGGGATTCAAACCACCAAATAGCCGCCATCCACATTGATGCAGGAACCGGTGGTGTAGCTGGACGCTTCGGACGCCAGGTATAGCACCGTGCCCGCCATTTCGCTGGGCTGGGCGACACGGTTCATGGGGACATGCTGAAGCAGGGCACTGCGAATGGCGTCGTTGTGAACCAAAGCCGATGCAAATTTGGTGTCTGTGGCACCGGGCAGTAGCGCATTCACGCGCACTTTCATGGGGGCGCATTCTTTGGCAAAGGCTTTGGTCATTGAAATAACCGCGGCTTTGGTGATGGAATAAATGCCTTGGTACAGGCCGGGAACAACACCATTGACCGAAGCCACATTGATAATGCTGCCGCCGCCGTTTTTGGCCATCAGTTTGCAACCGTGGCTGCTCATGTAAAAGTAGCCGCGAATGTTCACATCGCAGGTTTTTTGAAACGCGGCCAGGTCGGTGTCATAAATTGGGCCAAAGTGCGGATTGGTTGCGCCGTTGTTGACCAGAATATCCAGCTTTCCAAACCTGGCTTCGATTTGTTGGTATAGCGCCTCAATTTGATCCATTTCCCCCAAGTGGCAGGCCATGGGGACAGCATTTAACCCATCTGCTTGAAATTGCGCGGCAATTTGTTCGCAGGTATCTTGCTTTCTGCTGGAAATGATCACCGTGGCACCCTTGGAAGCCAGCAATTCTGCACAGGCCAAGCCAATTCCACGTGTCCCACCCGTGACCAAAGCCACCTTATCTTGTAAATTGAACAGGTCTGTTGTTGTTTTCACTTTGTCTCCTCGCAGGCATTTCTAATGGTTTTCATTTGAAAAGGTAACATCGCATGGGCTCGGAAATTGAGCAAGACCGTCGGCATGTTTTTGTGTACGGATCCTTGATGTATTTACCTGTGTGGGCACAGGTCGTCAAAGGTGTATACCCATGCCAGAATGCGATTGCCAAGGGTTTTCAGCGCCTTGCCGTGCCCGGTGAAACCTACCCGGCGATGGTGGAAAGCCAGGGCACACAAGTGCAGGGCTTGCTGTGGCTAGATGTGTTGCAGGACGACATGAAGCGGCTGGATGAGTTTGAAGGACCGGAATATGCGCGCAGGGAAATTTCCGTGACCTTGAATACCAGTGGTGAAACCATGCAAGTGGACACCTACATTTGGTTGAACCCTGCTGCATTGACCCGCGAACTGTGGAGTGTGAGCCAATTTGAAGCCGAAGGCCTGCAGGCGTTTCTGGATCGCCATATGGGTAACTGGAATAGCACCGGCCAAAGAAAATAAAAAGAAGGAGACGCACCCATGGGTTTTATCCTGGCCCTTGACCAAGGCACCACGAGTTCGCGCGCCATTGTATTCAATGAACGTGCCGAGGTGGTGGCCAGTTGCCAGCAAGAGTTTGAGCAGATTTTTCCCAAAGCAGGCTGGGTGGAACACCGCCCGGCGGACATCTGGAACACGCAGTTGGCCTGTGCAAGACAGGCCATTGCAAAGGCCGGCATTCAGCCTTCAGACATTGCAGGCATTGGCATTACCAACCAGCGTGAAACCACCGTGGTCTGGAACCGCAGCACAGGTGCGCCCGTGTACAACGCCATTGTGTGGCAAGACAGGCGAACTGCCTTGTATTGCGACAAGCTGCGTGAGCAGGGCAAAGCACCCTTGATTCGCCGCACCACAGGGTTGGAACTGGATTCCTATTTTTCTGCGACCAAGGTCAACTGGATTCTGGACCATGTCGAGGGCGCGCGTGTACAAGCCGAGGCGGGTGAACTGGCCTTTGGCACCATCGACAGCTGGTTGATCTGGAATTTGACTGGCGGGCAGATGCATGCCACAGACACCAGCAATGCATCGCGCAGCATGCTGCTGAATATTAAAACCCGGCAGTGGGATCAAGAATTGCTGGCCTTGTTCGATATACCTGAAAGCATGTTGCCGCGGGTGTTTGAATCAAGCGGCGTTTTTGCGCAGTGTGACGCCTCGGTGCTGGGCTCGCCCATTCCAATTGCGGGTGTGGCGGGCGACCAGCAGGCGGCCACTTTCGGGCAAACCGCCTTTGAACCCGGTGAAGCGAAAAACACCTATGGCACGGGTTGTTTCATGTTGCTGAACACGGGGAGCGAACTGGTTGAAAGCCACAACCGTTTGTTGACCACGGTGGGTTGGACCGTGAACGGAAAAACCAGTTATATGCTGGAGGGCAGTGTGTTCATGGGCGGTGCTGTGGTGCAATGGCTGCGCGATGGGTTGGGCATTATCAATCAATCGTCTGATGTTCAGGCCCTGGCGGCCAGTGTACCCAACACCGATGGTGTGTGTTTGGTGCCAGCATTTGCCGGTTTGGGCGCACCGCATTGGGACCCGTATGCGCGCGGCACACTGGTGGGCATGACACGCGGCACCAACCGCGCACACATTGCACGTGCCGCACTGGAAAGCATTGCCTTGCAAACCGTGGATTTGGTGCAGGCCATGCAACGCGATGGTGCCAAACCCCTGCGGGAATTGCGTGTGGATGGTGGTGCATCCAACAATGATTTGCTGATGCAGATACAGGCTGATTTGTTGGGCGTGCCCGTGGTTCGCCCCACTGTGACTGAAACCACAGCCTTGGGTGCGGCTTATTTGGCGGGCCTGGCGGTGGGTGTGTTCGAAAGCGAAGAAAGTTTGCTGGCCAATTGGCAGGTGGACGCCCGGTTCGAACCTGAAATGAGTATTGATGAACGTGGTGCCTTGCTTGATCGCTGGCACCGCGCGGTAGAACGTTCCAAAGGATGGGCAGATGCTTAGTCGTAAAAAGCACCTTGAAGTGTTGTTAACCAGGGCGCAAGAAGAATACGTGTGGGACGTGATTGTAATTGGCGGTGGTGCCACAGGTTTGGGCAGTGCAGTGGATGCGGCAAGCCGGGGATTGAAGGTGCTGTTGCTGGAGGGGCATGATTTCGCCAAAGGCACCAGTTCACGCGCCACAAAGCTGGCACACGGCGGTGTGCGCTACTTGGCCCAAGGCAATTTCAGTTTGGTGCGCGAAGCACTGGAGGAGCGCGGCCGCATGCTGCGCAATGCGCCCAATCTTGTCAAACCCCTGGCGTTTGTCATTCCCGTGCACAGTGTGTTCCAGAAGCTGTTTTACTGGGCTGGCCTGAAAATGTACGACTTGCTGGCGGGCAAGTTGGCTGTTGGGCCCACCACGATGCTGAAAAAAAACGAAGTGCTGCGGGCCGTGCCCACCATTTCGCAAAGCAGGTTGAAGGGTGGCGTGCGTTATTTTGATGCGCAGTTTGATGATGCGCGTTTGGCCATTGCCCTGATGAAAACTGTCTACAAGCTTGGTGGTGTGGCGGTTAATTACATGCCGGTGACCGGGTTTTTGAAGGCGGATGAAAAAATTACAGGCGTGCAGGCGCGCGATGAGTTTTCAGGGCAGCAATTCAGTTTCAAGGCCAAATCCGTGATCAACGCCACCGGTGTGTGGGTGGATGAATTACGCAAAATGGATTCAGGGGAATCCAAACCCATTCTGAGCCCCAGCCAGGGTGTGCACGTGGTGGTGGACGAACATTTTTATCCTGGTAAGGAAGCCTTGCTGGTGCCCAAAACCAGTGATGGCCGTGTGCTGTTTGTGGTGCCCTGGTTGGGAAAAACATTGATTGGCACAACCGATACCCCGCGACAGGACACGCCTTGGGAACCTGACGCATTGCCCGAGGAAATTGACTTTATTTTGAACACCGCAGGCCAGTACCTGGCCAACGCGCCCACGCGTGCCGATGTGCGCAGCGTGTTTGTTGGTTTGCGCCCGCTTGTCAGCGCGGGTGAGGAAAAGCAAAACACCAAAAGTATTTCACGCGAGCACACGGTCATTACCGCGCCAAGTGGCTTGATTAGCATCACGGGTGGCAAATGGACTACGTACCGCAGCATGGCCGAGGAGGTGATTGATTTGGTCTGTGAGCAGCAAGGTTGGCGCAACAAGCCCACCCGCACCCGCCACATGCGGCTGGAAGATGACTTGCCGCTTCGCAAGCCCGGCAGTGCACTGCACCCTTGCCTTGAACTGAACGCCGCTGAAATAGCGCAGGCTGTGCTGGAAGAAATGGCGGTGACCATTGAAGATGTGTTGGCCCGCCGAAGCAGGGCACTGTTTCTGGACAGCGCTGCGGCCCTGGCCTGCATGAACGAGGTTCGGTTTGTGCTGCAAAACGAGCTGCGTTACAGCGATGAGGAACTTGATCGGCAAGAGTCAAAGTTTAGGGCAATTGCCGATCAATATAGTTGCAAATGAACTGCCACCTATTTGGCATTTAATGTCGCTGACTCCGGAAGTCTGTAAAGCTGTTTGACATTGGTCGCGTTAATGCCACTGGCTGTGACTTTTATTGAGGTGGAGTCGCTTCGAACAAGGCTTATCTTGCCATTTTCCGCACGAATGTTGGTGAGGCGGATATCCCAGTTGCCTTGTTGTCCTCCATTCGTTCTTAAAAATGTACCGAAATCTTTGGCATAGAAATTGTCGATAATGAAAGTTCCAGGGGCATTTAGCTGAAAAATCTTGTCAGATGCATTTTCTGCACTACTATTCGTTACCCGCACTGTGCCAGATGCTTTCATTGTCAATGCATCTTCGCCCACATCGCTCCAGTGCACATTGTTTACTGTGGCATCTCCATAAGTGTGAACTCCATCGGCTCCATTGCTTCCAAACACAACATTTATCAGAGTGGCACCGTCTTCTAAAATAAATATCGGTTTCTGCCCTTCTGCCTGGCCTCCATCACCTAGTTCCGAGCCTGCTGTATAGGTTTGATTTTTTCCATCAAAAGTTTCGCCGGCTTTAACAACAATGGTTTCCCTAACAACAATCGGGTTGTCGCTAAGTACATACTTGCTTGGATCTACTGAACCCGTGTTGTTGACATGCTGGACGGTTACATCGTCTTCTGGCTCTTCTGTCTTTTTTGTATTTACAGTTTTGACAGTTGGGACGTTATCTTTATTGTCATCGTCCTCATCGTCGGGATAGTAATATGAGGAATCTATCGAAGGAAGTCGTTCTTCCAGGCGGTCCAAATTGATTGTGGCTTTCTTCTTTAAGGGAGCAGGTTCTTCCGTAGGAGCCAACGGTTTTTTGTTTTTGTGGGTTACAGGTTGTGAGTACTCGGTTCCAGTTTTGGTTTCCCCATGGAACCCGAGATTTTCAAAATATTGTTGGTATGCCTCGAAATCATAGTCTCTTTGGTTCGCAAGCGCAATTAGACGATCTTTCGTACCCATGTCGAGCAAATCGGAATTGGATTCCGTTAGCAACCGGTCATGGGACAAATCCAGTGCATTGTGGAATGTTAATCCTGAGTCACTGTCGAACAAATCAGATGTAAGGGCTCTAACAACGTTATCAAAATTAATCTCCTCCGGACCGCAACAACAGTCGTGGTCTTTAAGAGCCTCCACACCGTTTATCTCTTGAAGATGCATATTCATGTGAAGTGAGCTCCTGATAAAGTTAAGTTGAAAAATAGAATGTCCTATGAAGGTAGTGGTATTTTTTTTCGAAAAGTTTGACTTTTTTCACGGGAATTTGAATTTGCCGATTCCAAGTAAAAAAAATGTAGGAACGCTTGCACAAGCGCGCTGTTTAAGGCATAATCTCGCTTCTTTACAGCGGCTGTAGCTCAGTTGGATAGAGTACTTGGCTACGAACCAAGGGGTCGTGGGTTCAATTCCTGCCAGCCGCACCAAATAAAAAAAAACCCTCGCTCAAAAGGCGAGGGTTTTTTGTTTTATTCCACGCTGCCATGCTTCCAATCCCGATTCTCATCGTCGCCAGCTTTTTTATCGGTGCCGGCATTCTGCATTTTGTTTTGCTGAGTTTCTTCGCCAGCATCGTGCCACCGTACTTCAATGAGCCTGAAGCCTTGGTCAAAATCAGTGGTGTGTTCGAGCTGTTGGGTGGTTTGGGTGTGCTGCTGCCGACCACACGCAAGTGGGCTGGCTGGGGGTTGATTGCGCTGTGCGTGGCGGTTCTTCCTGCCAATGTTCACATGGCCATGAATACGGATCAATTCCAGAACATTCCAGTCGCGTTGCTGTATTTGCGCTTGCCCCTGCAGGCCTTGATCATCTGGTTCATCTGGAAGGCGACCCAACACCCTGTGCGGATGAAATAGAACCATAGTTATGTTTCTCTGGGTTACACTTTGAAAAAAGAAATCCAACCCGAGGGGAGACAGAAACGATGTTGAAGCCAGGTCTGATGATGAAGCAGGAAATGCTGCTTTCTTCAATTTTGGTGCATGCCGAACGGTTTTACGGCGCGCAGGAAGTGGTAAGCCGACGGGTGGAGGGCGATCTTCACCGAATTACTTTCAAGGCCATGGCGGCGCGCGCACGGCAATTGGCCAATGCACTGCATGATCTGGGTGTTGAACAGGGCGACAATGTGGCCACCATTGCCTGGAACAGCCACAGGCACCTTGAAATTTACTACGCCGTGGCTGGCATGGGGGCGGTGACCCACACGCTGAACCCGCGTTACACCCCGCAGCAGTTGATCTACATCATCAACCATGCGCAAGACACCACCATTTTTTTCGACCTTACTTTTGCCCCTTTGATCAAGGCGATTGCGCCGCATTGCCCTACTGTGAAGCGCTGGGTCTTGATGATTGATGAAGACAAAATGCCGGCAGATTCACCGGTGCCAGGTTTGCTGAACTATGAAACCTTGTTGAAAGCCCAAACAGACGACTATGTGTGGCTCGAGTTCGATGAAAATTCTGCCTGCACCCTGTGTTACACCTCGGGTACCACGGGCAATCCGAAAGGCATTCTGTATTCGCACCGGTCCACAATGCTGCACGCCATGATGTCCAATTGCGCCGACGCCATTGCCTTGACTCGAAAAGACATCATTCTTCCAGTGGTGCCCATGTTCCACGTGAATGCCTGGGGCTTGCCTTATGCGGCCTTGATGACTGGTTGCAAACTGGTGATGCCCGGTCCGCAGCTGGATGGCCCTTCCATTCATGATTTGCTTGAACGCGAGAAAGTGACCGTGGCCGCCGGTGTGCCAACCATTTGGCTGGGTTTGATCAACCACATGAAACAACATGGCTTGAAGTTCAGCACCTTGAAACGTTCATTGGTGGGTGGTTCTGCGGTGCCTGTCAGTTTGATCCGGGAATTTGATGAAATGGGCGTGGAGTTGATGCAGGGCTGGGGTAGCACGGAAATGTCGCCCTTGGGCACGGTGTCGAAACTCAGTGGTGACGAACGCGAATTGCCCAAGCAGGAACAGTATGAAATTGTGGCCAAACAGGGCCGCACGATTTTCGGTGTGGACATGAAACTAGTGTCGGAGGACGGCAGCGAATTGCCTTGGGATTTCGAGCACAGTGGCGAGTTGCATGTGCGGGGCCACTGGGTGCTGAATGAATATTATGGGGGCGATGGGGCCAAGGCCTTTAACCACGATGCCACGGGCAAGCGCTGGTTCGCCACGGGGGATGTGGCACGCATGGCGCCAGATGGTTTGATGCAAATTACCGACCGCACGAAAGACGTGATCAAGTCGGGCGGTGAATGGATCAGTTCCATTGACCTTGAGAACATTGCCATGTCTCACCCAGCGGTGTTGCAGTCAGCGGTGATTGCCATTGCCCATGAGAAGTGGAATGAAAGGCCCTTGTTGATTGTGGTGAAACGACCGGGCGCGGAAGTCAGCAAGGAAGACCTGCTGAAATTCTATGAAGGCCGGATCACCAAAATGCACATTCCCGACGATGTGGAATTCATTGAGGCCATGCCGATCGGGGCCACCGGCAAGGTGCAGAAATCGGTGCTGCGTGAACAGTTCAAGGGCGTCAAATTCAGCACGGCCTGATTTAATTCAAATTTACCGCGCTGCCTTGGGGCCCCACAATTCTTTAAGCCGCTGGTCGCGCCCGCAACCATTGCGGTAGTAGCCATAGCGCACCGGGTTTTTGGTGTAATAGTCCTGGTGGTATTCTTCCGCAGGGTAGAACTTCACCACCGGGGCCACCTCGGTGTGTATGGTTTTGAATTTTCCACTGGCCTGTAACTTGGCTTTGCTGGCGGTTGCCACTTTTTTCTGTTCGTCGTTCAGGTAATACAAGCCGCTGCGGTATTGTTTGCCGGCATCGCAAAACTGCCTGTCTTTCGCGGTGGGGTCAATTGTTTTCCAGAAGAATTCAACCAGCTGGCTGTAACTTACCTTGCTGTCGTCGTAGGTTACTTCAACCACTTCAGTGTGGTCAGTTCGGCCTGCGCTAACTACCTGGTAATCGGGGTCTTTGTATTGCCCGCCTGCATAACCGGAAATGGTTTTCAGCACGCCGGGTACTTTGTCAAAGTCGGCTTCCACGCACCAGAAACACCCGCCCCCAAATACAGCGGTTTTTGTTTCGGCCTGCACCGTGGCACTGGCCAGCAAGCCCAAGGCTACGGCAATTGTTGCTTTCAGTTTCATGTTCATGCCTTGCGAATGGTGGGTAACTTCTGGCCTTCTGGCACAAAGGCCAAGGCCAAACCGTTGTTGCAATAGCGTTTGCCGGTGGGGGCAGGGCCATCGTCAAACACATGGCCTTGATGGCCGCCACAATTGCTGCAATGGTATTCAGTGCGCGGCAAAATCAGTTTGTAATCGGTTTTTGTGTTCAGTGCGCCTTTGTTGGCATCAAAAAAGCTGGGCCAACCTGTGCCGCTGTCGTATTTGTATTGCGACGGAAACAGGGGTTGGTTGCACGCAGCGCACACAAAGGTGCCTTTGCGTTTTTCATCATTCAGGGGGCTGGAGAAGGGGCGTTCGGTGGCTTCCTTGAACAGCACGTTGTACTGCTCTTTCTGGATGACTTTCAACCACTCGGTTTCAGATTTGTTCAGTTTGTTCATGCTGGCGATTGAACTCATGGGTTTGGCAATCAAAAGGCTGGCGCCAAGGGCAGCAAGACCGGTTAAAACTGTGCGACGTTGCATGTTGGGTTTTCCTTTGACTTTGATTGTTTAATTGCCGAATTCGACCTTGATCGCTGTTTTTCGTTCAATTCAGGAGGGTATTCGCAATGGCGTACTTAAAAGTTACATGTCGGGGATTAGCAAATTCCGGGATTGTTAACAAGTGTGGCATTTCCATTGCTCAAATCGACTAAGTGACCCATGAGTAATTTACTTACCCTGTTAGAGTTAACTCGCTCGGGTTCTCCAAGCACTCGGGCCCATTCAATAACTAAAAGGAGATTGGGATGAAAATGAAAGCCTTGCTTGTGTCCGCTTTGCTGACCAGTTCGATTGCCGTGTACGCACAGGATAAACCGGTGGTGCAGTTCATTGCCACGGGTGGCACTATTGCCATGAAGATTGACCCGGTGAAAAATGCGCCAGTGCCCGCTATTTCAGGTGAAGACCTGCTGGCCACCGTGCCTGATGTGGGCAAGTACGCCTCCATTCAGGTTAAAAGTTTGTCGAATGTGCCTTCTGATTACATGGACCCCACGCGGTGGACCCAGTTAACCAAAGAGGTGCAAGCTGCCTTGAATCGCCCTGAAGTGGCAGGTGTCATTGTTTCCCACGGCACGGACACACTGGAAGAAACAGCCTACTGGCTGGACTTGACTGTGCGTTCTGACAAGCCGGTGGTGTTGATTGGCGCACAGCGCAATGCGTCGTCTTCGGATTTCGATGGCCCCCGCAACCTGTTGAACGCGGTGCGAATTGCGGTGGATGAGAAGTCTAAAAACAAGGGTGTGATGCTGGCCATGAACAACCAGATCAACGCCGCCCGCTATGTGACCAAAACCCACACCCAGAATGTAGAAACGTTCCAGGGTGGTGCGTTTGGGCTGATCGGCGAGGTGTATCCGGACCGTGTGATGTATGCGACCACACCGCTGCGTCGCCAAACCTTTCAGCTTCTTGATGGCCCCATGCCCGAAGTGGAAATTATTGCCATGTACGGCGGTGCCAACGGTGCAGCACTTCGCAATGCGGTGGACCGGGGGGTGAAGGGTATTGTGGTTCAGGCGCTTGGCATGGGCAACATGAATGTGCCCATGTTCGAGGCGGTGCAATATGCCTTGTCGAAAAATATTCCCGTGGTGATTGCAACCCGTGTGCATCAGGGCCGCGTGATGGCCAACTACGGATTTGTGGGCGGCGGTAAAACAACTTCGGATGCTGGTGCGGTGATGGCCGACGATTTGTCGGCCCAGAAGGCCCGCATTTTGTTGATGTTGGCCTTGCAGTCTGGCATCAAGTCGAAGGCCGACTTGCAGCCTTTGTTTGATCGCTGATTGCGGGTAATCAGCCCATTTTGAAAATGTTCATTTTGTGGCCGTCCGGTGTGCGGAAATACGCTGCATAAAAGCCGGGCATGCGTTCACCGGGTGCACCTTCACAGGTGCATCCGTTGGCTTTTGCATGGGCGTAAAATTCATCAACCTGGGCACGGTCTTTCGCCGCCAGGGCCACCATTGTTCCGTTGCCCACTGTGGCAGCCTGGCCATTGGCTGGTTTCATCAAGCCAATGAATGGGTTGGCCATGCTGGTCCCCCAGAAAATGCCATGTGGCAATTCAAGAATGCGTTTGGCGCCCAAGGGTGCAAACAGCTTGTCGAAATATTCACCGCTTTTGGGCAGGTCGTTTGTGCCCAGTGTGATGTATCCAATCATGGTGTGTCTCCGATATATGTGTGTTGTTCGAGAGGGGTCAACGGCGACTATACACCACCTCTTTTGATCCGCTGGGCAGGCTGATGAAATCGCCGTCGTCGCCAATCCGGAACGGGCCTTCAAACACCTCTGGGGCCCTGCCCAGAAAAATTTCCCGCAAAGGGTGCAAGGGCAGGGGCGGCACAATGTGGTTCAGCACCACATGCCCGACCCCGGCTTCTTTGGCCAGCACGGCCACGTCCAGCGGGGTGGCATGGTAGTTCGGAATGTCGGCAAATATTTTGGCCAGCTTGGTGCGCTGGTTGTTCAGGGCTGCTTCTTGCAGGCGGCCAACCAGTTCAGGGCTTAAGGCCTCGTGTACCAGCAGGTCGGCATTTCGGGCGGCGTCTTGCACCTGTTCATTTGACGTGGTGTCACCACTTAACACCACGGTTCGGCCCTTGTACTGAATGCGGTAACCCACTGCCGGGTTGATGGGTTGGTGGTTCACCGCAAACGATTCAATCAACAGGTCGGGCTTTTGCAGCACGGTGGTGTATTGCCCTTTCTGCACAGCGAATTCATTCACATCCGCGCCGGCAAGGCCGGGGGGCATGGTGGCTTCGTTGTGGTGGGCGGTGCGGTAGCCAGTGTCGGCGGTGTAGGCTTGTACAAACCCGGACAGCACGTTCCCGATGCCTGTGGGGCCATGCACGGTCAGGCGTTGGCCTTCGGTGTGTTGTGCCCAGCGGGTCATCAGCAGTTCGCCCAAACCGTCGATGTGGTCGGAATGAAAATGGGTGATGAACACGCCTTTCAACTGCCCGGTGGAAAAGCGCATGTTGCTGATTTGCTTTGCAGCGGCACTGCCTGCATCGAACAGAAACATGTCCTTGCCCGCAATCACCAGTGTGCAGGGTGCAGACCGTTGCGGGTCAGGAAAGGGTGAACCCGTGCCGCACAAGCCCACATGCAAACCGTCTTGCAGTTCATCCAGCGGGTTTTGCATGCGTTGGGTCACAATGTTGTCGACCAGTGCCAGTGCAATATTGCTTCGTTGCGTGTAGGCAATGGCGGCGCCCAGCCCAATGAACAGGAGTGCGCCCAACAGAATTTTTTTTAACATGATATGTCCTTGTGTGGCAGGTCAGGGCGCTTTGCCTTCGACCCAGATGGGCGAGCTCCACGCGCGTTCCTGTTGTGTGATGAATCGGAAGTCGCCGCGGAAAGAACCGGTTTCGCCTTCAATGCGGCAACACCCTTCGTAGCCAGAAAAACCGCTTTGTGCCGGGAACAAACCGTTGCCAGGTTGCAGGGCTTCGCACTGAACGCCTTTGGCTGCGCATATTCTGGTGGTCCATCGGCATGAATTGTTTTCAAGCGCGCGGGCGTAATAACTGGCACCGGTTGCGGGGTCAAAGCTGGTGTCGTGAAACACGGCACACATTTGTTCGGGGCCTTTGTATTGCAGGCTGCAATCTTGCGCTGGTTGTGGTGCGTTGCTGTTTTCTGCCAGCTTGAGAACCTGGTGTTTTAAATCGCCACCCGCATTCGCCCAGGTTTTGACCAGTTCCAGTTTTTGCAGTGGAATGCCGGGTTCTTCGCCGCCAGGGTCTTGAATTGCATAGGCCACAATGTAGGGCCCTTTGCCTTTCACATTCAACGTGCTGCCCATGGGCACTGCATCCACAAGGCCTTCCTCGATCGGGCTTTTGCCTTCGCCCAGCATTTGACAAATATTGCCGGGAAAGGGTTTGTGCGAGGCCAGTGTTCGAATACGCATTCTGGAACCCGATGTGGCGAATGTTTCGCGGCGTTTCAATGCCGCAAAAATTTCCTTGCGTGTGTTTTCCCGCGCCCAGACACCGGCCAGGCCACCGGGTGTGAAGTTGGACGCTACCGGGTTGAATACCCGGTCTGCGCAGTTGTTCGGGTCGTCGGCTGATTCAGTGCTGAATGGAATTTTGAAACCTGTTACCGAATCAGTGGGCAAGGGTTGTGCGCGGCATTCCCAGTTGCCCAGTGCTTCGTGGGGCTCATCGTCCAGCACACCACCGTGGCCTGAATTTTTTGCAAATTTGTTTTTGTCGGTGTTGCCGGCAATGCCGTTGTGTGTGTCGCTTGATCCAATGAAACCGTACTGGTAGGGGTTCACACCCAGTTTACGTTTGATCGCGCTGCCTTCGGGAATCACATTGCGTGCATAGTCCAGCGGGGCGGTGCAGTCTGCGGGCGTTGAGCCGCCAATGTCACTGCCTGTGCATGCGCTGGCAGCGTGAATGCTTTTGCCATTGCCTTGGTAGCGGTTGACCTGGCAAAACAGTGGGTCCGTTGACTTGCCCTTGCACACGCGCGCACATTCTGCCGGGTCGTCTGCATTGCCTTTGCACAGGGTTTTCCATTCTTCAAAGCCGCAACCCGATTCCTCCCCGCCAGTCAGCCCGGTGTTAAAACCGGTGATGCATTCGCTGGCGCCTTTGTGTTGCACAATTTCAAACAGGCGGTCCATGGTGTTGCGCAAGGTGGCATCGGCTGCGGTCAGCGTGGCGTTGTCGCGCGCAGGTGGCAGGCCGGTGCCGTTTTGGCGCGGGCGTGCAAAGCGGCCATCACTTTGGTTCGTGCTGTGCGGTATGGTAACCACGTCACAGCCATTGACATCGAGGCATTCTGCCTTGAGTTTGTCGAACAGTCCCCATTCGTCATTTGTGTTGTCGTTGGTGGGAATAGGTGCAATTGAACTGACCACATCGGCGGGTACCTGGGTGCCCTCGAAAATCACATTGCGGTGCAGAACCTGCCCACCTTTGTTGGATGAGAATTCATAGCCGTTGAATGTGGTGAATTTGCAGGGCTGATTTTCTGCATTGGCGATGGCCTGAATTTCCTGCCAGGTCCGGGTGCTGGGCACGCGGCTTCCGGCGCTGGTCACCAGTTGCAGATACAAGGGCACGTTGCCTGTGATGAACACCGACACGTTGTCTCGAATTACTTGCCCCAAGGTGTTGCAAGCCGGGTTGGTGCCAGCGGGCACATTGCCTTGCAGTTCACATATGTTCGAGAAGGTGCCCAGTTGTTCTGCGTGTTCGGTTACTGCAGCAAAGTCCAGCGGGCGGCCAATATTGATTTGCCGCACTGGTGTGTCGGGGTCTTCGCCCGATGGCAGAAATGCATTTTCGCCTTTGGCGAACTGGTAGGCTTCGCGCGGGCCGTTGATGGAATTGAAAAAATAGGCATCAAACGACAGCTTGGTGTGAATGTGCAGGTCGCCAAAAAAGGCTTGTTTGCGCATGCTGCTGCCCAGGCATTCTGCATCATCAGGCTGTTCGGAAGGCGTTACGTTGGCGGCAGGGTTGGCCTGTTCGCTGACCTGTTCGTCGTCCGTGCCCTGGCATGCGTTGAGGGTCAACACAGAAAGAGCTGAGATTGCGCACAGCAGAAGCGCACGGTGGATGGATCGTTTAAACATAGCCGTGAATCCTTTCAATGGTCCAGTACAGTGCTGCGCCACCGATGCCGAGCGTCAGTGTGTGTTGGGTTAAACGTGTGCAGGCGTGATAGTGGGTTTTTTCCAGCAAATGAAATGTCGCTGCCAGCAAGGTGACAATCCATAGTTGACCGATCTCGATTCCCAGGTTGAACAGCAACAGGGTGCTGATCAGCGCATCGTCGGGAAAGCCCCGTTCCTGCATCGACAGGGCAAAGCCCGAACCATGCAGCAGGCCAAACGCGGCGATCAACAACAGGTGAAATGCGTTGCTGTGCCTTGCAGGCGGTGTGCGAATCAACTCCCATGCCAACCACAGCACGCTGAGTGCGATCCATGCTTCAATGGCGCGGGTGGGCACTGCGATCCAGCCCAGCACCAGCAGGGCCAGTGTCAGGCTGTGCCCCACGGTGAACAAGGTGAATTGCCCAACCAGTTGGCGGGTGCTTTGGTCGCGTTTTTTCCACAGCAAAAACAGGCCTGCAACAAACAGCACGTGGTCCCAGCCCAGCACAATATGTTCGATCCCAATGCGCAGGTAGCCCAGTGTTGCCGTGTGCACAGTTGCCGTGTTGAACCGGAAGCTGCTTTGCTTCGGGGTTAACACTGCGTTGACCCGTTGATGGTTCAGTGGCGTGGCCACAAGAATAAGATCGGGTGCAAGGCGTGTGAAACCGTTGACTGAAACCTGGTGGTTTATCAAAGGCGCATTGCAAAAGAACGTGGCGCGTTGAATGACCTCGGTTGTGTCTTCCCACTCGGTGTTCAGGTTGCGCAACTCGCAAGCTGGTGTGAACTGGAAATCAATTGGCGGCACTTTGCCGTCTGCACCCACTGTGCGTTTGAACACAAGGTTTCCGGTGCCACTTTCTGATTCGTGAATCAGCAGGGCCGATGTTCCCATTTCATGGGCAAACAAAGGTGTGCAAAGCAAGGCCGATGCAGCCAGGTACAGCAGCCCGACCCGGCGAAGTGCGCCCCTCATGGTGTTTCCAGAATGGTGTAGCTTGCGCGAAGTGCGGCCATGCCGGCTTTGTTCACGGCATCGCGTTGTGCGGCAAGCAGGTCTGAGAGCAATTGGCCACCTGCCTCTTGCACGGTCATGGTTCTGCCTTCGTTGCGCGCAGTGACCTTGAACAAGTGCACACCCATGGAAGACTGCACCGGTGCAGACCATTCATTCATGGGCAGTTCAAACACGGCCTTGCCCGCTGGCAGGCCCAGTTCTTTGATCAGTCGGTCTTTGTGGGTGGCAACACCACTGGCCGCCAGGGGGAATGGATCTGATTCAATACTGCCACCCGCCAACAGGGTTTGCCTGGCATCCCGGGCGTGAAAAAGGGCTTCATCGCCGCGTTTTCCCCGGCTGAAAAAATGGTGTTCAAATGAAACGCTTTGCCCTGTTTGATAACGCTGCGGGTTTTTTTCAAGCCATGCCTGAAGTTGCTCGTGGGTGGGTGGCGCAATGGGGGTCATGTCTTCAAGCAGGAAGCGCATTTTTTGCACCACCCGGCGCTTGATGATCAGGTCGTCTTTTTCCAGCCCAAGTTTCAAACCTTCGCGGTACAGAATTTCATCGTCGATGTAACTGGCCATGGCTTGATCGACACCGCTTTCAACATCGATGCGAACGCCGGTTTGCAGCACCTGCTCGCGCACAAAGGCGCGTTGGGAATCGGTGAGCAGCAGTGTATTGGTAGCCGCCAGCTGCGCAGAATTCCATTCCAGAATGCCGATCAGTGCGGCAACGGCGAGAAATCCCAGTGCAGAGTGCGAGGGCTTCATGGCCAGCCTGCCTTATTTCAGGTACTGCCACACACCCGAAGGCATGTTGGCCAGTACAGGTTTAAGCAGCCGCCACGGGTAGCCGGGTACCACGCCCACGCTGTGACGTTTTTCAATGTGGGTAACCATTTCTTTCGCAGCCTTCTCGGCAGACACCACAAACGGGAACTTGTCCATGTTCTCGACGATCTCCGTTTTCACAAAGCCAGGCAGTATTTTTGTGAAGTCGATGTTGTACTTTTTCAATTCGATGGCTGCGGCATCCAGGTACATGGAAAAACCAGCCTTGGTGGCACAGTAAGCGGCTTGCTTTGGAATGGGGGCAAGGGACGCAAGGGAGGATATGCCCACCACATGGCCGCTGCCTTGTGTTTTGAAAAATTCCACGGCGGCGTTCACGGTGGCAATGGCACCCAGCAAGTTGGTTTGAATCAAGCCCAGTTCTTCATGTAATTGCCCTTTGCCCACAGCGGTCAACTGGTTTACACCCGCATTGACCACCACAATATCCACACGGTTCAAGTGGCTAAACAGTGTTTGCAGGGTTGGCCCCACCGCGTGGGTGTTGTTCACATCCAGTTCAATTATTTCCACCCGAACGTTCTGTGCACCGGGCAACAGGGCAATTTCAGCTTGAAGTGCTTCAAGTTTGTCAAGCCGCCGCGCGGCCAAGCCAAGGTTGTATCCGCGTTGCGCAAATTCAAGGGCCAATGCCTTGCCGATGCCCGACGATGCGCCGGTGATTACCACTGTTTTGTTCACTCTGTCTGCTCCATCTGTTGTTTGGGTAATTCGCTGACGGCCACGGTCAGGGCCATGCGTTCAACCCGTGGCAAATTCAGGTTCAAAACATGTTCGGCCTGATGAGTTTGAAGCCATGCGCGAACCTGTTTTTTCTCGCTCTGGGCCATGCCGTTGTAGCGGTCTATTGCACGCTGCAGCATCCAGATCATGTAGGGCAGGGCACCGCGCTTGAACGGCTTTCCACCCATGGTGGTTGTTACTTCGCCAATGCGGCGTGGCAGGCGAATGTTCAAGCCATGTTCCTTTGCGTGGGCTGTGGCCAGTTCGCCAATTTGCGCAACCATGGGAATAAACTCGTGAAACACGGAATGAAATACGTCGTTCAGGGTTGCCGGAATTTCGTCGTTGGGCACCAGTTGCGCAAGTGCAAATGGCGAGGGGTTTTTCATGCGTTCCAGCCAGGCACTCAGGTGTTTTCTGGGATCGATCAATTCACGTTTCGGCCAGGGGTCGCGGCCAAGGTGACCGTACATGGTACCCACCAGACCAAAATCGCCAAGGCTGGGGCGTGCACCCAGCAGAAAGGGAAAAGCTTCGAAATGCGTGTCCAGTACGTCCAGCATTCGGGTTGTCCATGTGTTCATGGTGTCGAACTGTTCTGGAACAATGCCCACAAATGGCAACATGCCACGCAGCATGGTGGCGGGTCGGTCTGCCATTTTGTGTTGAACAAACCGCGGTGCCCAGGGCATTAAGGCTTTGCCAGCATCGTGCTGGAACAATGCATAGTTTTCCGGATAGTTCCAGCGCGTGTGCATGGCGATGGGCACCCACCATTCATCGCCCCACGCTTCAAGCAACAGGGACGCAAATTCCTGAACCGATGTGTTGGGGGTGACCGGGTTGTTGTGGTGCAGCGATTCAATGTAATCAATGATCTCGCTGGTGTCCTGAATCCAGATGCCCGACGGGGTTTTCAACACAGGCATGACCGCAGCCCCGGTTTTACGTTTGATGGTTCGTGTCAAGGTGTAAAGGTTCACCGGTTTCAGGACATGGTTCACTTGCTTGTAACGCAGGTAGCACAGCGCCTTGCCGGTGAAATAGGACAGGTGCCATCCATACAGGGTGTAGTGGTGTCTCATGTGGACCCTTCTTTCGGGGTTTTCAAGTTTGAATAAATCATTAAAGCATTAATATTTACATAGTGTCAAATTCTTTGAATGTGTGGCACACTAGGACAGGTTTTATCGTGGCGCAGCATTTGAATGACAACAAGCAATACACAAGAGAAACGCCCTTACCTGGGCAAAGACGAGCGCAAACGGGCCTTGCTGCAAAGCGCGGCCGAGCTGGTTGAGGAAGCCGGGTGGGGTGTGCTGAACATGAGCGCGCTGGCCGACCGTGCAGGTGTAAGCCGGCAATTGGTGTACCAGCACTTCCCCAATCTGGAAGGTTTGTTGGGTGCCACGGCGTGGGCCATTTTCAACGACACCATGCAAGGCACGGCGCAGGCCATCGCCAATTACCCGGATGATTTAAAGCAGGCCATTCGGGCCGCCGAACTGGTGTCGCTGGACATGCCTGTTGGGCGTGGCGATGCACTGTGGCAACTGATCGCAGGTTCGGGTTTGAATTCCCCGGAACTGGACACCATTCGCCTTGGTATTCGGGATGTGATCCTCAAGCTGTGGGTGCCCTCAATCCAGAAAATCAAGGGCATTGATGAGGCTGCCGCAACCAGCATGGTGTGGATGATTATTTTGTCGTTTTGGGGTATCCGGCAGTTGATTCGCGACAAGGTGGTTGAGCGGGAGCAAGGCATTGCGCAATTTGATGCCTTGCTGGATCGAGTGCTGTAAAGCTATTTCAGTAGTTGCTCAACGCTTCGCCGCAATACTTTCTTGGCCTGTTTCACGCTCAGTTGTTGATCGCGGCGAAGCCGAAGCCAGCTTTCAAAACTCAAAATCAAATCGAGTGCCTCGAACAGTGGTTTGTCTTTCACAATTGGTGCGGGCAAAAACGCGCGCAACAAATAGCGCTGCAATGCCACGGTGCGTGCCTGCTGGTCTCGCAGAAATGCCGATTCATGCAAATGCACCAGGCTGGCTGCCTGAATGGGTGCCAGTTTTTCAAACATGTCGGTACGCCGGTCAATGGCGTGCATCAGCTTTTCATGCGCAGTGTCACCCACCACCGGGGTGGCCAACACAGGTGCCACAATGGCATCCACTTCGCTGCTGATTTCACGGTACAGGGTTTCCATGTCTTTGAAGTGCCTGAACACGGTACGCAAGCCTACACTTGCTCGCGCCGAGACCATTTCAGCCGTAGGCGACACATGACCTTCGCGAATCAGTTCAATCAAGGCTTGCACAATCTGTTTTTTGTTTTCCTGTCCGCGTGTGGTGCGTCCGTCTACTTTCACCATGTTCTGCTTGTCATTGTTGAAGGGGTTGTGATGGGAAGGTCCGCAATTCGGGCCTGTATGGGCGATGTTACAGGCTTGTTCAAGGCTGTGCCCAGTTCGGGAAAACACGTGTTTATTTCATGTTGACTTGACGTGTCCAGCACCTGGTACCGGGTTCTCAGGCGTTGGAACCGCCAGGCACGGTAGCGTTGCGTGGGTAGTTTGAATTGAATCCCTTTGCTGGTGAATTCGAATTTACTTCTTTCATTGGCAATCGCTTCCTCATTGGCTTGCATGTAGGGCAAAAATTCCGTGCACACAATTTTCAGCAGGGGTGTTATCTCGTTGGGCAAAAGCGTTGGAAACGGTGTGTTGTCGTAATCAACCAGTGTTGTATTCCAAAGGCGTGCAACCCATTCATGCACTGCTGGGGCGCGATTGCGCATGATGCGTGCTGGTGTGGGGTCGCAAAAAAAATGCCTGTACATGCCGCCGTACAAGCCATAGTCGGCCAGTGTGGGGCGTTGACCAAGGATGAAAGGCTGTTTTTTTAGCACTGCCTCGAGCGCATCCAGCGTTTCAAGGTAGTGTGCTTCAACCCGTTTGGCGGTGCTTTTGCGTACACCGTCCAGCCACAAAAAGTGAAACCGTTGCCGGTTCAATATGGCCCAGCGCCGCATGAAAAAGGGCAACGGTACATCGCGCATCATGCCCTCGGCCAGGCGGTGGCTCATCAGCCTCGCGTCTTGTGTGTGTGCCCAGCGGTAATACAGGGCGGGGCGCCACAGCCATTCGTCGCCAAAATCTTCCAGCAGTTGCGCGACAAAGCGAAGCGTGGGGTTTTGTGGCATCACCGATGTTTCCGGTTTGAGTTGTTCCAGAAATTCAATGATCAAGGTGGTGTCGCTAAGCCATTGCCCATTTTGCCACTCCACTTGCGGCATTTGGGCCACGCCAGTGGCCTTGCCGCAGCGCTTGAAATCGCCGGTGTCCATTTCAATCAGTTCATAGGGAATTTGTTTGCCACGCAAGTAGCCTTCAAGCTTTCCGGTGAAGTAGGAAAGGTCCAGACCATGAACCTTCAAAACTTTTGGCATTGCCATGTGCATGTTTCCTTGAGATTCGATTTTCTTTTGTATATAGTGACACAAATAGTGTCACTAGTTAAAGAGGGCAAACATGGCGCAGCACAGTGATGATCAAAACGACAACAACAATGCAGAAGGCTTGTCCCCGAAGCGCTTGAAACGGCGGGCATTTTTGTCAGGCCTCGCAGTGGGGGCGGCTACCGTGGGTGTGGCTGCCACAGGTGCGCATGTGGCCAACACCAAAGCGCGGGCGTTGATGACACCCAAGGCCCTGCCGGAAGGCGAAGCGGCACAGGTGGCCCTGTCGTTTCAGGATTCTCGCCCAGCCAGCACCCGCAAGCCCAAAGCCAAAGAAGGTGCGCCCAACGTGGTCGTGATACTGTTGGACGATTGCGGTTTTTCCGATTTGGGGTGCTATGGCAGTGAAATAAAAACACCGGCAATCGACATACTGGCAACAACCGGTTTGCAGTACACCAACTTTCGCACCTGTTCCATGTGTTCACCCACGCGTGCGTCATTCCTGACCGGTCTGAATCACCATTCGGCAGGCATGGGTTGGCTGGCTGACATTGATGCAGGCTACCCCGGTTACCGTGGCGATTTAACCCACGAGGCGGCCACCTTGGCGGAAGTATTGCAGGGCGCTGGTTGGTCCACTTTCCTGAGTGGCAAGTGGCATGTCAACAACGCACACACAACAGGTGCCAATGGGCCTTACGACAATTGGCCCACGCAACGCGGTTTCGACCGTGCGTACTGGTTTCAGGGGCATTCCACCGATTACTTCAAACCCTCTGAATTGTTCGATGGCATTGCACCTGTAGAACCACCTGACACACTTGATTATTTTGTGTGCGACGACCTGACCGACCGCGCCATCACCTACATTCGAACCCAGAAGGCGCTGGAGCCAGGTCGCCCGTTTTACCTTCATCTTGCCTTTCCCGGCCCACATTCGCCCTTGCAGGCCCGTGCGCGTGAACGCGATGCTTACAAAGGCCAATATGACAAAGGCTGGGATGCCGTGCGTGCCGAGCGCCTTGCACGGCAAAAAGCGCTTGGCGTGATGCCCGACACGGTTGAATTGCCACCACTTTCGTTTGGTTCTGACAGTTGGGACAAACTACCTGAAGCACACAAGCAGATTACCGCGCGCTACATGGAAGTGTATGCAGGCTTGATGAGCAATATGGATGCAAACATTGACCGCTTGCTGCAAAGCCTGGATGAACTGGGTGTGCGGGACAACACGATTGTTGTTTTGTTTTCTGACAACGGTGGTTCGCCTGAGGGCACGCCCACAGGCACGCCCAATGTGTTCGCGCCAGCGTTTGGCCGCCCGATTCCGGTTGAAGAAGCAGCGCAGTTGTACGATGTGCTGGGCGAGGAGGGCACCTTTCCCCACTACCCCATGGGCTGGGCCAGCGCATCGAATACACCATTCAAAATGTACAAACAGTATGCGCACCTGGGTGGCGTGGCCGACCCGCTGATTGTCAGTTGGCCAAAAGGTATTCCCGCACAGGGCGAATTGCGAGAGAACTTTGTGCATGTGGTGGATTTGTTCCCCACCTTGCTGGAAGCCACCGGTGTTGAACGCCCCACTGTTTACAAGGGGCAGCCTCAAAAACCCATTGAAGGGCAAAGTGTGCTGGCCACATTCAGCAAGTCGGAAAGCGCCACCCGCAGTGAACAGTACTTCGAGTTGGGTGGCCACCGCGCCTACATGGAAAACAATTGGCGTGCAGTGGCGCGCCACACGCGTGGCAAACCATTTGACAACGATGTGTGGGAGCTGTACGACTTAAGCAAAGACCCCGCCGAGGGCACCGACCTGGCCAGCCAGTTTCCGGACATTGTTGAGCGCCTGAAAAGCAAATGGTTGCAAGCCGCGCAACAGCACAATGTGCTGCCACTGGACGACC
Organism: Limnobacter sp.; assembly: GCF_036846585.1. Lineage (GTDB taxonomy): Bacteria > Pseudomonadota > Gammaproteobacteria > Burkholderiales > Burkholderiaceae_B > Limnobacter. The sequence continues at coordinate 61,233 of NZ_DAIUBR010000019.1, forward strand.
GCAACCTGGTGCTTCGTCTGGTACAGGATCGACAGGAAAAAGGCCTGCGTGCGCGTTGGGATTTCCACCCGCCCGTGGAACGATTGGCACGCGATGTGGCGCCCATTGTGTGTGGTTTGTCGCACACCATTGAGCTGGAATGTGAACGCACCAATGCCGCGGGCGATGGTGTGTTGCTGGCGCAGGGGGCCAAGTACGCGGGTTGGGTGCTTTACATTCAAAATGGCAAGCTGTGTTATGAACAAAGCCTGGTGCCGTATGTGGAGCGCATGGAATCGAACGCCGTATTGCCCGAAGGCAAACTGAAAATCAAGTACCAGCAGCGCATGACGGGCCGGCCCTTTGATGGTGAAGGCGCTTTGTTTGTGAATGGTCAGCAGGTGGCCAAGCACACCTTCAAACGAGTGCTGTTTTCAACAAGTTACGATGGTTTTACTGTTGGTTCAGACCTTGGCAACCAGGTGTCGACCCGCTACAAAGGCCCCAATCCATTTCAGGGCAAGTTGGGCAAGGTGACAATTGATGTGGACACCAGTAAAGTCAATCCGGTTGAAATGCTGCGCTTCTTGAGCCAAATGGGATTGAATGTCTAAAAGAAATACATTGCTTTCGGGTGGCGGTTTTTGCATGGGGTCGAATCGCCATTATCCCGAGGAGCGCCCCGAGCGCACTGCAAGCGTGGCTGAGTTTGCAATCGATGTTTTTCCTGTGCGCAATACAGATTTTGCAGAATTTTTTGAGGCCACACAGCACGTCACTGTTGCTGAGCGCCAGGGACATTCCCATGTGTTTCAAATGACCCAAGGCCCTGTGCCTTTGAACAATCCCGACCTGTGGTGGAAAGCGGTGCAGGGCGCGTGCTGGCACAACCCACGCCCCGGCATTGAATTGCCCGGTGATTTCGATCAACACCCTGTGGTGCATGTGGCCCTTGAAGATGCAAAGGCCTATGCTGCCTGGGCAGGTGGGCGCTTGCTCACGGAAGCTGAATGGGAGTTTGCTGCACGCGGCGGTTTGCACAATGCCCAGTTTGCATGGGGCGATGAATTCGCACCCAATGGCCAGCGCATGGCGCAGGTGTGGCAAGGCGCATTTCCCTGGTATTACGCCCCGGGCGGAACGCCAGGTACTGTGCCTGTGGGGCAGTTCCCGGCCAATGGGTATGGCTTGCACGACATGATAGGCAATGTGTGGGAATGGACCCAGTCAATGTTTGCCGAGCCGGCTTTCAACGAAACTGCCACTTGTTGCTCGTGCAGCCCGCAGCAAGATTCAAACACCTTGTTCACCCTGAAAGGCGGTTCGCACCTGTGCGCAGCGGAATATTGCCTGCGTTACCGGCCCGCCGCACGCATTGGCGTGGCAGGGGTCAGTAGCACTTCGCACATCGGTTTTCGATGTGCTTATGAACCTTAAAACCGTTGGGTCAGGCTGAAAGAAAAGAACTGTACATCCAGATCTGCAATGCCCTTGTACTCGCCGCCCGACACTTCACGTGGTGTGATCTGGTCGTTGTTGCCCACTTCGCCTGCATCCACATCCAGCAGTTGATAGCCAACTGCCAGTGTGGTGTCACGGCTGGGGGTGAAGCTGGCGCCCAGGCCGTAGAAGCGACGGTCGTTGTCGGGCAGAATCGGGATCCGCAAATCATCACCCACCACACCATTTTCCTGCGCGTAACCTGCGTGCAGGGTCAGGCGTTGGTACAGCTTGTAGTTCATGCCGATGCGATAGGAATGTGCAACCCTGAAATTCTGGGGAACGTTTTCAACCAGTCGGCCATTGTTTTCGCGTTCATAACGCAAAAATGTTTCGGTGTAGTCTTGATAGGTGTAGGTGGCCATCAGGTCCAGCCTTGGGCTGTAATGGTGAAAAATTGACGCACGAAGTTCGTCCGGAAAAATCACGCTTTGACGAACCCGTTGCTCCGGAGAAAGATCACCGGCAGAGGTTGCACCATCAACGCCCAGCAAATTGCCACCGGTGCCGTTGGTGAAGGGGCTGGTTGCCAGAAAATCGCGGAACGCTGCGGTGTTTTCGTTCTCGTTGATGGTCAGCTTGCCACTGTTGCCGTTGAACCGCGTTTTGGGACGATAAGACAAACCGATTCGCGTGACTTCGCTGGGTTCCCACAGCAGGCCCGCCTGTGCATTGAACGCCCAGCCGAAGATGCGAAGCTTGGCATCGGTTTCATCAGGCACCTCGGCACGTGAATCAACACCCGAGGCGGCAAGGCCGTCCAGCGCTGCTGCAGTGTCGGTTCCTTCCGGTCCCAGTTTGTTGACCGCATCGCGGAAATTCACACGAAGCTTGATGGACTGGAAGTACCGTTCGTAAGAACCATTGGCGCCCACTGACAAGGTGGGCGTGATTTTGTAACCGAAGCCCAGGTTCAGGCGCGTTACTTTCAAATCGCTTTCTCGACCCTGTCCGCGGCCAGGGTAATCTTCCTGGTAACGGGTCAGCAAACCATGCGAACCCGATGCGCTGAAACCCACAACCAGTTTGTGTGTAACAGGTATAGCCACAAACAGACCCGGAATGAAAAGGGCAGAATCGTAGCCGTCTTTTCTGGAGAAAAACTGGCCATTTGATCCGGTGGTACCTGAATTGGTCTCAGGGCCATCGTTGTCCTGGCGCGAAGTGTAGTCATTGTCAAACGTCGCCACGCTGGCAACATTCAACACTTCAATGCGTTTGAACCGGGTAAGGGCTGCGGGGTTGAAGAAAATGACGGACGCGTCTGCCGCATCGGCGGCCTGGCCTGCGCCAGCCGTGGCAAGGCCCATGGTGCTTTGGTTGTCATTGGCTGTGCCGCCTGCAAATGCGTGCTGGCTTGAAGTGAAGGCCGTCAATGAAAATACGACGGCAAAGGCCCTCTGTAGGGGGCCTTGCTGCAAAAACGCCATTGGTCTGTCTCCTGGCTCCGACGCGTTGGGTCGCAGTGCGCCCAACTTAAGGTGTCGTGAGTTTTTAGCGGGTTGGTTTTAAAAATTCAAGTGATGTTTACAATGATTAACATCCGCGGTCACCGAAATGTAACCCAAATTCAATCAATCGTTCAAATTTTTTTCAAAATCAGGCGTTCATCTGCTTCGCCTGGCAGGTAAAAAGTTCTGCTTGGACAGCCTGCGGTCACCATGCACATGGTCTTTCCAACCCTTGGTCATTAATGCTGCTTTGGGTCTTGGCTGAAAGGGCTACACCTGCAATACTGAAAGCGGGAGTATTCCCTTAACCAGAAACGAGGATCGCCATGACTGTTTGCCCGATTGCGATTGCTGTTGGTTGTAAAAAATGTCCTGCCTTCAAAATTTGTCCTGCCAAGTCGATTTTGGGTGATCAGCCCAAGACCCCTGAAAAGCAGCCTGAAAAGAAAGAGTAAGTTGCGACACTTTTTCTGAAAAAACCCCGACCTTGTTCGGGGTTTTTTTGTTTAAAAATTGCAGGATTTGTTAAAAAAGGTTGCTTGGGCACGTTGCTTGCGTACTAAGATGCAATTGCAATACCAAAGCCCCAAGTTGGCGCATCGCTTTTCACACAACAAGGAGAACAAGGCATGGAAGCACTTACGCAGTTTGTTAACGCAGTCAACGGCATCGTGTGGGGTCCCCCCATGCTCATTGCCATTCTGGGCACTGGCCTGTATTTGCAGCTACGTTTGAAGTTGATGCCAATCTTCAAAATTGGTTTGGGTTTTCGCTGGATCTGGAAAAGCCGCACACCCGAAGCAGGCGCCAAAGGCGACATCACCCCTTATGCTGCTTTGATGACAGCGCTTGCTGCCACTGTGGGTACCGGTAATATTGCTGGCGTGGCAACAGCCATTGCGCTGGGTGGGCCAGGTGCCTTGTTCTGGATGTGGATGACCGCCCTGGTGGGCATGGCCACCAAGTACGCAGAAGTGTTGCTGGCGGTGCATTACCGTGAAACGGACGAGTTGGGCCAGCAGGTGGGTGGGCCCATGTATGCGATTAAAAATGGCTTGGGCCAAAACTGGAAATGGCTGGGCATTGCTTTTGCCTTGTTCGGTGGTTTGGCTGGTTTTGGGATTGGCAACATGGTGCAGTCCAACAGCGTGGCCGATGTGCTGAAAGTGACTTTTGGTATTGACACCTGGATTTCCGGCATTGTGATGACAGTGCTGGTGGGTTTTGTGTTGATCGGCGGGGTAAAGCGGATTGGTGCAGTGGCCCAGAAAATTGTGCCATTCATGTGCATTGCCTACATCATTACCTCCTTGATTGTTTTGGCCATTTACATTCAGGAAATTCCCGCTGCGTTTGCACTGATTTTTCACAGCGCGTTCAATCCGGTTGCCGCAACGGGTGGTTTCGCGGGCGCAGCCATCATGCTGGCCATTCGTTACGGCGTGGCACGTGGTATTTTTTCAAACGAAGCCGGTTTGGGTACAGCCGGTATTGCACAGGCTGCCGGTCAAAGCAAGAACCCGGTTGAATCTGGCATGGTGGGCATGATGGGTACCTTCATCGACACCATCATCGTGTGCACCATGACTGGCTTGGTGATCGTGGTCACCGGTGTCTGGAACAGCGGTGTCAATGGTGCAGCGCTCAGTTCAAGTGCCTACGCAACTGGTTTGCCTGGCTTCGGTGAATACATACTAGCCATCGCCTTGGCGTTTTTCGCGTTCTCGACCATCATTGGTTGGTCTTATTTTGGCGAGAAGTGCTGGGAATTCATCGCTGGCACCGCCGTCATCAAACCCTACCGCGTGTTGTGGACAGGTTTTGTGATGGTGGGGGCGGTCACACAGCTTGATTTCGTTTGGCTGGTTGCCGACACCTTGAATGCATTCATGGCCCTGCCAAACCTGATTTCCCTGATTCTGCTGTCGCCCGTCATTGTCAAACTGACCAATGAATATTTCGCCAACAAATAATTGTTGATCGTGTCTTGACGAACGCCAGCCCCTGCAATACGGGGCTGGTTGCATTTCCCCG
>NZ_DAIUBR010000020.1:0-59996 GCF_036846585.1 Limnobacter sp.
GATTGCCAAGCGGGTTGTCGGGCATTTGCTGTTCGGCCACCCGGGCAATGGACCCCGTTGGCGAGGTGTGGGTGGTGCTGGTTTGTGAGGCAATTAACGATGCACCGCATGCGGTTGTCATGCCCTCAAAGGCCAGGGGCACGCCATTGAATGTGTGGGCCGGGTTGCCTTGCGCAATCAAGAACACACCCTTGCACAGCGGGCAAGCCACCTTGTGGCCCATGGCGGCCACTGCACGGCCTTCGACGGTGTAAAACGGAAAGCCTTCAAGCACGGTGCCACCATGGCTGGTGGTGTCGCCCTGGCGAATCATCAATGGCATGGTTTAACTCTTGTTCAGTCAATAACCAAGCAAACTAACATGCCGTGTTTTGGATTGAAAAAGGTGTCACCACAAGTGCTGGAAGTGGGTTGGTTCTGGGTTAACTCACCCAATCCTTGTCCACCAAAAAATCGGTGTACAACCTTGCCTCGGCGCTGCCCGCTTCAGGTTGCCAGTCGTAACGCCATTTCACCTGCGGGGGCATGCTCATCAAAATGGATTCAGTGCGCCCGCCGCTTTGCAGGCCAAACAGGGTGCCCCGGTCAAATACCAGATTAAATTCCACGTAGCGGCCACGGCGATAGGCCTGGAAGTCGCGTTCGCGTTCGCCATAGGCCATGTTCATTCGGCGCTCAACGATGGGCAGGTAGGCTTTCAGGAATGAATCACCCACGCTGCGGGTCATCGCAAAGCTTTGTTCAAAGCCTAGTTCAGAGAAGTCATCAAAAAACACGCCGCCCACGCCACGGGGTTCTTTGCGGTGCTTCAGGTAAAAATATTCGTCGCACCATTTTTTGAATGTGGCGTGGTATTGCGCCCCAAAGGGGTCGAGCGCGTTTTTACAGCTTTGGTGAAAGTGTTTTGAATCTTCTTCAAAGCCGTAGTAAGGGGTTAAATCCATGCCGCCGCCAAACCACCACACCGATTCGCCTTCCAGGGTGGTGGCGGCAAACAGGCGCACATTCATGTGCACTGTGGGCACGTAGGGGTTGCGGGGGTGAAACACCAGCGAAACTCCCATGGCTTCGAAGCTGGCACCGGCCAGGCCTTGGCGGCTGGCCGTGGCCGAACCGGGTAATTTGTCGCCCATCACATGGCTGAAGTTCACGCCACCGCGTTCAAGCAAACTACCTTCTTCCAGCACGCGGCTGCAACCGCCACCACCTTCAGCACGTTCCCATGAGTCGTTCAAAAACGCTTTGCTTTCGAACTGGCCAATGCCTTCCACAATGCTGGCTTGCAGCCCTTGAAGGTATTGCTTCACCTGATTCAGCTCGGAAGGTGTCATGGTTCGATGGATCCCTGTTTATTTTCGATTCATTTTCTGTTGATGGCGCGGTAGCCAATGTCACTGCGAAACTGCATACCATCAAAACTGATGGTGTCGACCAGTTCATAGGCTTTGGCCTGGGCTTGGCGCACGGTGTCTCCCAAGGCGGTTGCGCACAACACGCGGCCGCCTGCGGTAAGCGCCTTTCCATTGTTTTCAACGGTTCCGGCATGGAATACAACGGCTTCGTCGCTTGCTTCGGCACGCAAAGTAATTTCGTCGCCAGTGCGCGGGGTTTGTGGGTAGTTGTGCGCGGCAATCACCACGCCCAATGCGGTACGGCGGTCCCATTCGGCTTCCACTTTGTCCAGCGTGCCATCAATGGCATGGTCCAGCAAATTCACGAAGTCGCTTTTCAAACGCATCATGATGGGTTGCGTTTCAGGGTCGCCCATGCGGCAGTTGAATTCCAGTACCTTGATGTCGCCTTTGTCGTCAACCATCAAGCCGGCGTACAAAAAGCCCGTATACACAAGGCCGTCTTTTTTCATGCCGGCAATGGTGGGGTAAATCACTTCGCGCATCACGCGCGCGTGCATTGTGGGTGTAACCACGGGGGCAGGGCTGTAGGCACCCATGCCGCCTGTGTTGGGGCCTTGGTCGCCGTCCAGCAGGCGCTTGTGGTCTTGGCTGCTGGCCATGGCTAGCGCGTTCACGCCATCGACCATCACGATGAAGCTGGCCTCTTCGCCGTCCAGAAATTCTTCAACCACCACACGTGAACCGGCGCTGCCCATGCTGTTGCCCAGCAGCATGTCGTCAATGGCCTGGTGTGCTTCTTCAAGGCTCATGGCGACAACAACACCTTTGCCTGCAGCCAAACCATCGGCTTTGATTACGATGGGTGCGCCTTTGGCGTTCACGTAATCGTGGGCTTTGGCGGCATCGGTGAAGGTTTCATATTCAGCGGTTGGAATTTTGTGGCGCTTCATGAAGGCCTTGGCGTAGTCCTTCGAGCTTTCCAGTTGGGCAGCCAGCTTGGCTGGGCCAAAAATGCGCAAACCGCGCTGGCGGAACAAGTCAACCACACCGGCGGCCAATGGTGCTTCCGGACCAACCACGGTCAGGTGCACCTGTTCTGTCTCGGCAAAATCCGCAAGCGCATTCAAGTCGCTGATGGGTACATTTTCCATTTTGGTTTCAAGGGCTGTGCCGCCATTTCCGGGGGCGACGAACACTTTCGTTACGCCCGGGGTTTGGCCAATGCGCCACGCCATGGCGTGTTCGCGGCCGCCTGATCCAATCACCAGAATTTTCATGTTTGCGGTACTCCGTACTTTTTATTCGTTGATGATCACGTTGGTGTAAACCTGTTGCACATCGTCCAGGTCTTCCAGCATGTCAATAATTTTCTGCATGCGAATGGCGTCGTCGCCTTCCAGTTCTGTTTCGCTGGCTGGCTTCATGGTCAGCTCAGCGTTTTCGAATTTCATGCCCGCCGCTTCAAATGCGGTTTTCAGGGTGTGAAATTCCGGCACGGGGCAGGTTACCTCGATTACGCCGTCTTCCGAGGCAAGCACATCATCACCACCATTTTCCAGTGCCACTTCCATGATCGCGTCTTCGCTGTTGCCGGGGGCAAAAATAAATTGGCCACAGTGTTTGAACATGAAGGAAACCGAGCCGTCGGTGCCCAAATTGCCGCCATGCTTGGTCAGCGCATGGCGAACTTCAGCCACGGTGCGTACTTTGTTGTCGGTCATGCAGTCAATAATCACCGCTGCGCCACCCACACCATAGCCTTCGTAGCGAATTTCTTCGTAATTCACGCCCTCGGCTTCGCCCGTAGCCTTGGCAATGGCGCGTTGCACATTGTCTTTGGGCATGTTGGCATCGGCTGCCTTTTCCATGGCCAGGCGCAGGCGCGGGTTGGTTGCTACATCGCCGCCGCCCACGCGGGCCGCCACTGTGACCTCACGAATGATCTTGGTCCACACCTTGCCGCGTTTTTCATCTTGCCGGTTTTTGCGGTGCTGGATGTTGGCCCATTTACTGTGTCCTGCCATGGCTCACTTTCTGTAGTTGAATCAAAGAGGTGCGATTTTATCACCACCGCGCACCCGCCGTATTGCCCTGAAAGGAATCCACAGCGATAATCTGCGCGGGTACTGGCGATTCTTACGATTTAACAATTCAGGAGGCAACGTGGGTTTGCTCAACGATTTCAAAGCTTTCGCTGTAAAAGGCAATGTGGTTGATTTGGCTGTGGCCGTGATTATCGGTGGCGCATTCAGCGGCATTGTGAAAAGTCTGGTGGACGACGTGATCATGCCGATCGTGGGGCGTATTTTCGGCAAACTGGATTTTTCCAATCTGTATTTGCCGCTGGCAGAAATTCCCGCAAACGTAGAGCCTACGCTGACCGCTGTTAAGGCAGCCGGAGTACCTGTACTTGCTTATGGCAGCTTTATTTCCGTGCTGATCAATTTCATTATTTTGGCTTTCATTATTTTCATGATGGTGCGCCAGGTCAGTAAATTGACCCAAGCCCTTGTGAAGAAAGAAGAAGAGGCACCCGCAGCCCCCGCCCCCACACCCGAAGACGTGCTGTTGTTGCGTGAAATTCGGGATTCATTAAAGAAATGAGTGAAAAACAAGTCCTGATTTAGACTGGATTCTCCAGATTCGCAGTAGTACAATTGAAAGTTGAATCTGGAGAGTAACTGGCGCGTACCTGTGCCGGTTCGCCGAAGGCGCAATCCCCATGAACGCTCAGGCTTCAGTACAGGTTCAGGAATTCAAATCTGGAGAGCGCTGTGCGCGGCCAATCGCCGCGTAAGTACAGCCGCCGAAGAGGCAAGCAACGCAACCCGTTGTGAATCTTTCAGGCAAATGGACAGAGAGGGGCTACAAGGCAAATAGTTTGCCGAAAGCCCTTTTTACTGTTTGTGGAGCCTATTCTCATGAAAGCGATTGTTCTCGGTGCTGGTGTTACCGGAATTACTTCTGCCTGGTTTTTGAAAAAAGAAGGTTTTGATGTCACCGTGGTGGACCGTCAACCTGCTGCAGGCATGGAAACTTCCTTTGCCAACGGTGGCCAAATTTCTGTTTCCCACGCCGAACCCTGGGCCAACCCAGGTGCCCCGAAAAAGGTGTTGAAGTGGCTGATGAAAGAAGATGCCCCCCTGTTGTTCCGCCTGCGTGCCGATGCGCGCCAGTGGCGCTGGGGCATGCAGTTTCTGCGTGAATGCACCCCTGAGAAAACGCGCCACAACATAATTCAAATGGTGAACTTGGGCACTTTCAGCCGCAGCACCCTGCAAGAACTGCGCGCTGAAACAGGCATTGAATACAACTGCCTGACCAAGGGCATTTTGCACTTCTACACCAACCAGCAAGAATTTGATGACGCACTGGAACCCGCTGAAATCATGCGCGAATTCGGTTGTGACCGCAAAGTGATCAGCTCCGATGAGGCAGTTCGCCTTGAACCCGCCTTGGCCACCGTGAAAGAAAAAATTGCGGGTGCAACGTTTACGGATGCCGATGAAAGTGGTGATGCACACCTGTTTACCCAAAACCTGGCCAAACTGTGCGCGGAAAAAGGCGTTGAATTCAAGTACGACACGGCCATTCTGGGCCTTGATACTGAAGGTGGCCAAATCAGCGGTGTGCGCGTGCGCGGCGCCGATGGACAAGTGCAGGTACTTAAAGCCGACAAATACCTGCTGTGCATGGGCAGCTACAGCCCCATGTTGGTGAAGGAACTGGGCGTAGACCTGTTGATTTACCCGGCCAAGGGTTATTCGGCCACGTTGCAAATTGACGATGCCAGCAAAGCCCCGCAGGTCAGCCTGACCGATGACGAATACAAGCTGGTGTTCAGCCGCCTGGGCGACAAGCTGCGTATTGCAGGCACTGCCGAGCTGAATGGCTACAGCACAGAACTGAATGATGTGCGTTGCAAAGCCATTACCCGCCGTGTAATGGAGTTGTTCCCCGGCATGGCCGACCCTGAAAAGGCTGTGTACTGGACAGGTCTGCGCCCGGCCACCCCTTCGAACGTGCCTTACATCGGCTTGTCGAAAATCCCGAATCTGTACTTGAACACAGGTCACGGAACACTGGGCTGGACTCACTCTTGTGGTTCAGGCCGTTCAATCGCTTCCATCATGAATGGCAAGCAGCCCGAGCTTGATTTCGCATTTACTGGAATTTCTTCCAAGAAGGGCGAGGCTTTGGCCGCTGTCTGAGGCTTGTTTTTGCTAACATCAGCGCATTCGCCAACAGGATGTGCTGATGTCTGATTCCGCAAACAAAAACACCGCCGCTGGGGCCGACAATGCCCCAGCCTCCAACTTTCTTCGCAACATCATTGATGCGGACTTGAAAAAGCCCGAGTACCAGTCGCGCCCATGGGCCGGAAAACCTGGTGGGGCCGATGTGCACGAAGGGGCACCCGCCGACCCCGCAGCCGTTCGCTTGCGCTTTCCGCCCGAACCGAATGGCTACCTGCATGTGGGCCACGCCAAGGCCATTTGTGTGAACTTTGGTCTGGCCAATGAATATGGCGGCGCTTGCCACATGCGCTTTGACGACACCAACCCCGAGAAGGAAAGCGAAGAATTCGCAGACTCCATTCTGGACGCCGTGCACTGGCTTGGGTTCAAGTGGGAGAGCTTTGGCGACGACAACCTGTACTACGCCAGCGATTATTTTGGCTTCATGTATCAGGCCGCTGAATTTCTGATCCAGGCCGGTTTGGCCTACGTGGACGAACAGAATGCTGACGACATGCGTGCAAGCCGTGGCACGCTGACACAGGCAGGTGTTAATTCGCCGTTCCGCAACCGCCCGGCCGCTGAAAGCCTGGCCCGGTTCCGCGCCATGCGCGCGGGCGAACTGCCTGATGGTGCCGCTGTCTTGCGCGCGAAAATCGACATGGCCAGCCCGAACATGAACATGCGCGACCCGGCCATTTACCGCATTCGCCGCGCCTTTCACCACCGCACTGGCGACGATTGGTGCATTTACCCCATGTACACCTTTGCACACCCCATTGAGGATGCGCTGGAACGCATTACCCATTCATTTTGCACACTGGAATTTGAAGACCAGCGCCCGTTTTACGACTGGTTGCTGGCCAATTTGGCGCGTGAACACACCGCAGCCGATGGCACGGTGCTCAAGCCCTTGCTTGCTCATCCGCTACCCAAGCAGATTGAGTTTGCCCGCTTGAACTTAAGTTACGTAGTAACCAGCAAGCGCAAATTGCAGCAACTGGTGACCGAGAACAAGCTGAACGGTTGGGACGACCCCCGCATGCCCACCATTGCGGGTTTGCGCCGCCGCGGTTATACACCCGCTGCCATTCAGTTGTTCTGCGCCCGCATCGGTGTATCAAAATCCGATTCCTGGATTGACTATTCCGTGCTGGAAGGCGCCTTGCGCGACACGCTCGACCCCGTGGCCCGCCGCGCCGTGGCGGTGCTCGATCCCATTGCCCTGATTCTGGACAATGTGGACGACGATTGGGCCGACATGTGCACAGCACCTGTTCACCCGCACCACCCCGAGTGGGGTGTTCGCCAGTTCACCATTGGCAAGCGCTTGTGGATTGAGGCCGAAGATTTTCAGGAAAATCCCGAGAAGAAGTTTTTCCGCCTGTTCCCCGGCAACAAGGTGCGCTTGCGTTACGGCTATGTGATTGAATGCACTGGCTGTGACAAAGACGAAAACGGCAAAGTAATTGCAGTACACGCCCAGGTGTTTCTTGACAGCAAGTCGGGCACACCCGGCGCCGACACCTACAAAGTGAAGGGCAATATTCACTGGGTCGATGCCGACGATGCGTTGCCCGCTACCGTGCGCCTTTACGACCGGTTGTTCACTGAAGAACATCCCGATTCCGGCGGCAAGAATTTCATGGACAGCCTGAACCCGGATTCGTTGAAAGAAGTGACTGCTTACCTAGAGGCAGGATTGAAGGATGCATGGTCTGGCACGGTGTACCAGTTCGAGCGGCATGGATATTTTGTGCCTGATTTGAAAGACAACACCCTGGAAAACCCGGTGTTCAATCGCGCCACAACGCTGAAGGACAGTTGGAGTAAATAGCCGATTCATCGGGTACACTAGCCCTCGGACTAGGTATTCAGAACATGGCAACGAACCCAAACTACAACATTCGAGGCGCGCTGTTGACCATCCTGAACGGGATGGGGCCAGACACCGAGCACGAGGCGGACATTGCCCACCTGTGCCACCTCATGGAATGGTTTCGAGAAGGAGCTCCCGGCTCCGATTTCGAAATTGAGCGGCGATTTTCCATGCTGGTGGAAGCGCTTGAGCAGTCCAACGACCTGCGCGTGCAGGTCAAGGGCTATCTTGAGCAATTCCTGAAGGAATCGCGCTACCGCTATACCTTTGCTGAATTGGGTATTCTGGGTAATGAAACCTTTGGTCAGGCCATAAAAAACCGTATTTTTCAACGTCTGTTGCCTGCTACGGTGGAAGACAAAACGGTGCGTGAATCGCTCAGCCTGATGTTCACCAAATCCATTGACCATGAATGGCTGGAATCCATCAGCGTGGCCAGTTGGACCCGCTTGTTTCATGTGCTTGAGTGGCTCAACCCCGCCATGCCCCTGTGGAAGCGCATTCAGCACGAAATGCTGGAAGCCATGGAAATGCTGGCTGTTCGAACCGCTGCTTTGGGGATTGATTCCGAAGTGGTGCGTTGTCTGGGTATTGCCGAGCGGCACACTTCCCCATTCGTAGAACAGCACCTGGAGTTGCGCAACATGATTGCGCAGGCGCATCAGAAACTGAGCAATATGGAGCCCCTGCATGATTTGGGCGACCACTTGGATGTGTTATTGGATCAATGCCAGGTGCAAATCAAAAAGGCCCATGCGCAGGCCCGTGTGCAGGGCATTTCTGTCACCTTGAGCATGCAGTTGATTCGGCTGGAACAGTCGATCAACCGCATGCGCCGCCTGTTGCAATTGCTGGGCGCACTGCCCACCGAAAACCGCGTGGGCACCTGTGTGCAGTTTTTTTGTACCCTGACCAAGGAAGAAAACCGCAAGCATTCCATCAGTGATTTGTGGCGTGGCTTGACCGACAAACTGGCCTTGCGCATTACTGAGCACGCCAGCCAGTCGGGCGAAAAATACGCCACGGAAAGCCGTCCCGAGTACTGGAAAATGGCCCGTGCGGCCATGGGCGCCGGCGTCATTATCGCCATGCTTTCTCTTTTCAAGGCGTACATATCGGGTTGGCATTTGCCGCCGTTTTGGGAGGCGGTGTTTTTCAGCCTGAACTACGGCATCGGTTTTGTGATCATTCATTTGCTGGGCTTCACGATTGCCACCAAGCAGCCAGCCATGACCGCAGCCAGAATCGCCGCGGCCGTGGATGCGGCCAATGGCAGGTTGAGTTCTGCAGACCGGGTGGTGGAGTTGATTACACAGGTGGCCCGAACCCAGTTCATTTCGATTTGGGGCAATGTGTTGCCCGCTTTTGCCACAGCCACGGTGGTGGCAGTGGGGCTAACCTTCCTGTTTGGCGAACCGCCTGTGGGCGCGGAGAAGGGCGACAAAATGTTGCTGGAATTGAATCCGTTGCTGTCTGCGGCCCTGCCGCATGCGGCAATTGCCGGTGTTTTCCTGTTTCTGGCGGGTGTTATTGCGGGTTACTACGACAATTTGTCGATTTACCACCGCATTCCCGACCGAATCCGCAAAGTGCTTTGGTTGCGCAGGCGTCTTGGTGTGGTGCGCCTTAACAGGCTGGCTGACTATCTGAGCAAGCACACCGGTGCGCTGGCGGGCAATTTCTTTTTCGGTTGCATGTTGGGTTCGGCCGGGTTTGTGGGCTTGATTCTGGGGTTGCCCATCGATATTCGTCACATTACTTTTGCCGCGGCCAACATGGCCTATGGCATTCAGGCCCATGAGTTCGTCATCGGTGGTCTGGAAGTGGCTGTGGCTGCGGCTGGTGTGTTTTTGATCGGCATGGTGAATCTGGGCGTCAGTTTCAGTTTGGCTTTTTTCACAGCTTTGCGCGCGCGGGGTGTTCGCAGGCTGGAAAGCCTGTCCTTGGCGGGGCGCGTCGCGAAAAGGTTCTGGGCAACACCCAGCGAGTTTTTCTACCCGCCCAAAGAATCTGTCCAGCAGGTGCGCCCGGAAGCCGCTACACCACCCAAAACCGAGTTAAGGCAATGATCCCCTGCCTTATTCCTGCGGGCGGTTGAATCCTTTTTTCCATTGCACATCGCGCACACCTTTTTTGTGGTGAATCCAGCGCGAGGACACGAACAGAAAGTCCGACAACCGGTTCAAATACAGCAACAGGTCTTTGGGCAGTTCAACCTTTTGATTCAGGTCGACCAGCACCCGTTCAGCCCTGCGACACACCGTGCGTGCAATGTGGGTGTAGGCTGAAGCCTTGCTGCCACCGGGCAGAATGAATTCTTCAAGGCGGGGCAGGGGGTCGTTGAATTCCTTGATCAAGTCGTCAAGCCGGGCCACGGCTTTCTGCGGGAATACATCGAAGCCAGGCATGCACAAAGCCGCGCCCAAATCGAACAGGTCGTGCTGAATGCGTGTCAGTTCCGTGGCCAGCCTTTCGGGCAGGGGTTCTGTCAGTATCAAACCCAAGTACGAATTCAGTTCATCCACATCGCCCATGGCGTGTACGCGCAGGTCGTTTTTGGCCAGACGGCTGCCATCGGCAAGGCCTGTTGTACCGTCGTCGCCTGTGCGGGTGGTGATTGAACTGAGTCTGTTGCCCATGAGATTGCGTGATCCGAAAAAGTTGAACAAAAAGAGCCGCTTGTGCAAGCCGCGTATTGAGGTGTGGCTGGCACGGGCCTATACTTTGAGCTTATTCGATTTTAACGCAGGGGTCCTGGCATATTGTTGCCGGGTGAGAAAAACCCTCACACCTGTGCAGATAATGCTGTTTGCAGGAAGCGTTTCACTGGCCTTGAGTCCCAAGTTGGCTGGGTGGAATGTTTTTGCATGCAGCATGAACAGATCGACACCCGAATTCACGCAAGAATTTACGCCCAACAGGAGTATTCATGAGCGCCAATCCCGACTTCCTAGCCGCAACCGCCAAGGTTGATGAAGCTGCGGTCAAACCACTTCCCAATTCCCGCAAAGTGTATGTGCAAGGTTCGCGCCCCGACATTCAAGTGCCCATGCGGGAAATCTCGCAGGACGACACGTCCACTTCCTTTGGGGGCGAGAAAAATCCACCAATTTATGTATACGACTGCTCGGGCATTTACACCGACCCTGACGCAAAAATCGACATTCGTTCCGGCTTGCCGGCCATTCGCAGTGCCTGGATTGAAGAGCGCAATGACACGGATTTGCTGGATGGTCCAAGTTCCGAATACGGCATTGAGCGTTTGAATGACCCCAAGCTGACCGAGCTGCGCTTCAACCTGCAGCGCAAGCCCCGCAAGGCCAAGGCGGGCAAGAACGTGTCGCAAATGCATTACGCGCGCCAGGGCATTATTACGCCTGAAATGGAATACGTGGCCATTCGTGAAAACCTGCGCCGCCAGGAATACATTGAAAGCCTGAGGCACGCGGGCGGCAAAATTGGCGCAAAAATGGTCGACCTGCTGACCCGCCAACACCCCGGCGAATCATTTGGTGCGTCGATTCCTGAGCAAATCACGCCAGAATTCGTGCGCGATGAAATTGCCCGTGGCCGCGCCATTATTCCAGCCAACATCAACCACCCTGAAATTGAGCCGATGATCATTGGTCGAAATTTCCTGGTGAAAATCAACGCCAACATTGGCAACTCGGCCGTGTCTTCGTCGATCGGCGAAGAAGTTGAAAAAATGACCTGGTCCATCCGTTGGGGTGGAGACACCGTGATGGATTTGTCCACCGGCAAGCACATTCACGAAACCCGTGAATGGATTTTGCGCAATAGCCCTGTGCCCATTGGTACGGTGCCAATTTATCAGGCACTTGAAAAGGTCAACGGCAAGGCCGAAGACCTGACCTGGGAAATTTTCCGCGACACGCTGATTGAGCAAGCTGAGCAGGGTGTGGATTATTTTACCATTCACGCTGGCGTGCGCCTGGCCTATGTGCCCATGACCGCCAGCCGCATGACGGGTATTGTTTCCCGTGGCGGCTCGATCATGGCGAAATGGTGCTTGGCCCACCACAAGGAAAGCTTCCTGTACGAGCATTTTGAAGACATTTGCGACATCATGAAGGCCTACGATGTCAGCTTCTCGCTTGGCGATGGCTTGCGCCCCGGTTCAGTGTGGGACGCCAATGATGAAGCCCAGTTGAGCGAACTGCGCACCTTGGGCGAGTTGACCCAGGTTGCCTGGAAGCACGATGTGCAGGTGATGATTGAAGGCCCGGGCCACGTGCCCATGCAGTTGATCAAGGAAAACATGGACATTCAGTTGAAAGAATGTCATGAAGCGCCTTTCTACACCCTCGGTCCATTGACCACTGACATTGCTCCCGGCTATGACCACATTACAAGTGGTATTGGTGCCGCGCAAATTGGTTGGTATGGTTGCGCCATGCTGTGTTACGTCACCCCCAAAGAACACCTGGGTTTGCCGAACAAAAAAGACGTGAAAGACGGCATCATTACCTACAAAATTGCAGCGCATGCCGCCGACCTGGCCAAAGGCCATCCTGGTGCGCAAATTCGCGACAACGCGCTGTCCAAAGCCCGTTTCGAGTTCCGTTGGGACGACCAGTTCAATTTGGGCCTTGATCCGGACACGGCGCGTGAGTTTCACGACGAAACCCTGCCCAAGCAGAGCATGAAAGTGGCGCATTTTTGCTCCATGTGTGGCCCGCACTTCTGTTCCATGAAAATTACTCAGGATGTGCGCGAATACGCTGAGAAGCTGGGCGTTTCCGAGAAAGACGCCTTGAGCAAGGGAATGGAAGAAAAATCCATTGAGTTCATCAAGAAAGGGTCTGAGATTTACCACAAGACCTGATTTTTAAAAGATAAATTGACACCGCCCCGTCCTCTTTGTACGATTAGGCGGTGTTTTTTTATTACAGGAGTGCTCGGGCCTTTCCCGACCGTTTATGGATAGTTCCAGTTGTCGAAGTTGCTCAAACTTCACCACGCCGTCATTGGCAACCCCCTTCAAAGCGCTCGTTGCGCGTCATCTTTCAAAGTCCTTTCAGCCTGACAATGCTCAAACAAGCCTTGTGCTTACCGCCTTGGTGTTGCCCTTTACGCAAGGAGAGCTCACATGGAAGTGCTGATCCTGATTGGTCTGATCGTGACCAACGGCCTGTTTGCCATGTCCGAAATTGCACTGGTTACTGCCCGAAAGGCCCGTTTGGTGAAGTTGGCTGCAGAAGGCGATAAATCTGCCGAAGTTGCGGTCAAATTGTCTGAAGATCCCACCAAGTTCTTGTCTACCGTTCAAATTGGTATTACGTCAATCGGCGTGCTCAGCGGTATTGTTGGTGAGGCTGTGCTGGCAAAGCCCTTGGCGATTTGGCTTCAAACCTTTGGGCTTGATGTCGACACCACCGATGTGGTCTCGACCGCCATCGTTGTGGTGGGTGTCACTTATGTGGCCATCGTGATTGGTGAACTGGTGCCCAAGCGTTTGGGGCAGCTTAACCCCGAGGCAATTGCCCGTTTGGTGGCAAGGCCCATGCACTTTCTGGCAATTGCCACTCGCCCATTTGTGATGTTTTTGTCTTTCTCCACGCGCGGTTTGCTGCGCATCATGGGTGTGAAAGAAAACATGGACAACGGCGTGACCGAGGAAGAAATTCACGCCATGCTGGATGAGGGTTCTGTTTCCGGTGTGATTGAAAGCAGCGAACACACCATGCTGCGCAATGTGTTTCGCCTGGACGATCGCCAGTTGGGTTCATTGATGATTCCCCGCTCGGATGTGTTGTATCTGGACATTCGCCTGCCACAGGAAGAAAACCTGAAGCGCGTCATTGAATCAGAGTATTCGCGCTTTCCGGTGGTGGATGGCAACCTGGACAACCTGATTGGTGTAATTCATGCCAAACAGGCCTTGGCTTACGCCGCGCAAGGAAAAATACCGGATTTTTCATCGGACTTGCAACAATGTGTGTTTGTTCCTGAAACCCTGACGGGCATGGAACTGCTGACCCAGTTCCGAAGCAACAACATGGACATCGCTTTTGTGATTGACGAGTACGGCGAGCTTGAGGGCATTGTGACCCTGCATGACTTGATGGAAGCCTTGACGGGCGAGTTCACGCCCCACAACAAGGAAGATTCTTGGGCTGTGCAGCGGGAAGACGGCTCCTGGTTGCTCGACGGCGCCATTGCAATCCTGGAATTGAAAGACACCCTGAATATCAAGACCGTGCCTGAGGAAGAGAAAGGGCGTTACCACACCCTGAGTGGCATGGTGATGTTGCTGACCGGGCGATTGCCCGCGACGGGCGATACTGTGGACTGGGATGGCTGGAAGTTTGAGGTGGTGGACATGGACCAGAAGCGAATTGACAAAATTCTGGCTTCACCGATCAAAGAAAATCAGGGTCAGGTCGAAGAATCGTAGGAATAGTTTGTGTGGTAAAAAAAGCCTCAAGAACGAACATCTTGAGGCTTTTTTGTTTTCATCGCAGTGAATGTCAGCGAATTTGTGGGCGGCTGCCCCACAGCAACTTTTCCTGCATTTCGCGCGTGGTGTTGCTCGGTGCCTGTTGTTCAGGTGCGGCCGCGTTGGTGCCAAACAAACCTTTTAGTTCTGTTACTTCGCTTTGGGATTGAGTGGTGTTGCTGGCAGAGGCTTCGTTCGCGTTGTTTTGTTTAATGATCTCTCCTGTGTAAGGGTCGATCAACACGCTGTCATTGTTTTGCTGCGTTTCGCTCAGCGAGGGGGGTGGTGTCAGTTCAATGGCCTTGTTTGTCGACCTGACCTTCGTGGGGGCAGCGGCAGCGGTTTGTTGCTGTTTTTCTGGATTGTTGCTGACCAATAAAGCACAGTTCTGGGAAGGTAGATTGTTCATTTCAGTCAGCATATTGAACACAGCCTGCTCAATGACCATGCGCACCCCTTTTTGAATCGGCTCTTGTGTGCGCTCGGCGGCGTTTACGTCAACAAGGCCGTCGGAGAACAGGCGGAAGTAACCACCATTCAATTCAGTGCCAATAATTTGTTTCTGCAGGCTTTGGGTATTTACAACTTCCAGGGTTTTTGTGTTCACCACGCGCAGGTCGATGGCAACGTTCATGACAAAGTAGCGTGCGGCTGCTCCAATGAAGCGAATGGACGATTCCAGGCTGCCGCTTTTGATGTTGTAGTTCACTTCGGTAATGCCGCCGACGATGTGGTAATCAGAACCGGGTAAGGAACCGGAAAAAATTTGTCGATGCGCCTTGTTTTCGGGGCTGTCTGTGATCAGTTTGTTGTCTGAATACTTCAATTCCATGTCGGCGATCGATGTGTCAAAACGCTCGACGATGGGCACGCCGGTTTTCGCCAAGGCTGAAATAACCATCAGGGCTGCACCTTGCGTGATCCGTTTGCCGTTGACCAGATCTTCTTTGCCTGTGAAGTCGCTGACACGACCCACTGCGAACCGCTTGGCTGCAGGGCCATTGCCCCCCACCATGGGCTTGAGGCATTCAAGCGCCCGGCTGTACCGGGTTTTGTTTTCCACCACGCTCGCGCCATCAAAGGCGCTGACATACTCTGCTTCATTGAAAGAAGGCAAAGTGGTGCATGCGCTGGCTGTGGCAGCCACGCCGGCAATGAAGGCAAGTTTGAACATTGAATTGCGAGACATAGTGGACCTTTGTGTATTCAAAATCTGTGTTGCGATGCGGCTTAGAAGCCACCGTCAATCGCGGCATTTTGCGCGCCGTTGTTGATCTGTGTTGCATTGATCACCACGGTGTTGTTGCTTCCTTCGGTTTGCACATTGATCAAGTTGCCGATGGCGGTGGCGGTAAAGCCCCAGCCTGGTGAATCGATTTGAGTGCGGTTGAAGTTTTCGTCGCGGCGTGTGCCTGCTGGCGAATCAATGTCGGTAACGCTGCGCATGCCGAAGGGTGTTTCGAATGAACTGACGTTGCCTTCAAACGTTTGTGCAAATGCACTACATGCCGGAAAGGCGAGGATCGCGATGAACAACGAAAATTTCTTCATTCTGTTGTGTCCTTGGTTTGGTGTGCCGGGTTTTGGGAAATTGCCCTGAAGGATGTGGCCCACAGACCTGTTGGCAGTGGGTGTCGTTCAGGGCAATAAAGTTCAATTAGGGACGAACGCCGCCAATTGAAAGGTTGTTGCCTACCGCAGTGGCAGAGGCTGTCAGCTTGGTGGGGTCCCAACGGTATTCGGCAACAGCGATGTTGTCGCTGACGTTGCACTGTGCAACAGACAGTTCGGCCAGGCTGGTGTTGTCCAGTGTCAGGCTGAAGTTGTTGCCGATCGAGATGGCCTCGATTGTGACTTCACCAGTTTTCGATGTGCTACGTTGTGACACGTTGACCACGGCCAGCTGGTCGCCGTAATTGCTTTGTGACACATGGCGCACGGGCACTGTGGAACCGGAGCTGAGAGACACGCCAATGTTGTTGCCGATGGCGGTGGCTGCGCCGGCGATGTCGCCGTTTTCACGCATGACCACATTCTTCAGGTCCACGATTGCTGCATTCTTGCCAGTATTGCTTTGAATGTAAATGCCGTTGTGGTCTGGGTCGAGGTTGTAGTTGCCGGCAAAATCGATGTTCGCTTCAACTTCGACCTGGCAATCGGTGCCAACACAGGTTGCAGAGGCCATTGAGTGCACGGACAACAGCGCCGCCACAATGGAAAGGGTTTGAACGGATTGCTTCAACATGAGGATTTCTCCAAGAGGGATTAAGGAAACACAAACACAGCGACCTTTTTGGCGCAGAGGCATTGAGTGCTGTTGCATTGCGGAATGCTTCGATTGAGTGGCGCAGAGCGCACGAAAGTTCATTGCTGACCTTCGTTCTGGAATGGCGGGATTTTCTGGATTCAGGAGAGTAAAATACTCGCTTGATTGTTATTGACTGAGTTTTCTGTGAATCAAGTAGATATTAAGCCCGTGGAGTTTGATCTTCCCTCGCATGCAAATCCTGCGGCCAGTTGCAAGCCTTCGCAAGCGTGGGCGCGGGTGCCGCAGCAACCCGGCACCAGTGAACGAATTGCCCTGAAAGCGGAAATCAAGGATTTGCTCAAGGCACGCAACGCCGTGTTGGTGGCGCATTATTACGTCGATTCGGAATTGCAGGATTTGGCCGAAGAAACCGGGGGTTGTGTATCCGATTCGCTGGAGATGGCGCGTTTTGGTCGTGAAAGCAAGCAGCAAAACCTGGTGGTGGCTGGTGTGCGTTTCATGGGCGAGACCAGCAAGATTTTGAATCCGGAAAAGCGTGTATTCATGCCGGATCTGGATGCCACTTGTTCACTCGATCTGGGGTGCCCCTCGGAAGAGTTCGCTGCTTTTTGTGATCAGCACCCCGATCGCACTGTGGTGGTGTATGCCAACACCAGTGCCGCCGTGAAAGCGCGAGCCGACTGGATGGTCACCTCCAGCATTGCATTGGACATTGTTGCCCATTTGCATGCGAAGGGGGAGAAGCTGATTTGGGCGCCAGACCGGCATTTGGGCCAGTACATTCAAAAGCAGACCGGTGCCGACATGCTGTTGTGGCAGGGCTCGTGCCTGGTGCACGATGAGTTCAAGGCCGAAGAGCTGAAAATGCTGAAAGCCCAACATCCCGAAGCAATGGTGCTGGTGCACCCGGAATCACCGGCTGATGTGGTGGCTTTGGCTGATGTGGTGGGTTCTACCACCCAGTTGATCAAGGCCACGCAAACACCTGGTGTGAACACCTATATTGTTGCCACTGACAACGGCATTTTGCACAAAATGCGTCAGTTTGCACCGGGCAAAACGTTGATCGAGGCCCCCACGGCTGGTAATTCTGCTACTTGTAAAAGCTGTGCACATTGCCCCTGGATGGCCATGAATGGTTTGAAAAACCTGCGTGATGTGTTAAAAAACGGCTTTGACACCGGCTTGGGCGAAGTGCATGTGGATTCTGCACTGGCCAAGCAGGCATACCGTTGCATGGACCGCATGCTGGATTTCGCAAAAACACATGGCATTTCAGGGCCACGTGGTCAGGGTCGCCTTGAACAGGCACACAAGGGAGTGGGGCCAGCATGAGTCGTTCTGAACTGTTTCAGTCTTTCGGGCCAGCGCTGGAACTGGCCTTGTTAAAAAATGTGCACGATGCCATTGCCGAGGACATGGGCAATACCGACTGGACGGGCCTTTTGGTGCCTGAGGGCAGGCGCTGCAAGGCGCAGTTGCTGTGCCGCGACAAAGCGGTGGTGTGCGGGCAAGACTGGTTCAATGGTGTGTTCAGCGCCCTGTGCCCGGATGCGCTGGTGCGCTGGCAGGTGGCGGAGGGCCAGGAAGTGCAGGCAGGCACGGTGGTATGTGAAATTGAAGCATTTGCCAGGCCCTTGCTGACTGCAGAACGATCGGCCATGAACTATTTGCAGCTACTCTCGGCTGTGGCTACACGTACCCGCCATTTTGTAAACTTGATTGATGGCACCAAGTCATCGATTCTGGACACCCGGAAAACACTACCCGGCATGCGCTTGGCACAAAAGTACGCAGTGCGTGTGGGCGGTGGTTT
Organism: Limnobacter sp.; assembly: GCF_036846585.1. GTDB lineage: Bacteria > Pseudomonadota > Gammaproteobacteria > Burkholderiales > Burkholderiaceae_B > Limnobacter. The sequence continues at coordinate 18,018 of NZ_DAIUBR010000020.1, forward strand.
GAACCAGCGCCTGGCCTTGTACGACGGAATTTTGATCAAGGAAAACCACATTGCGGCGGCGGGTGGCATTGCGCAGGTGCTGGCCAATGCAGATGCCTTGGGTGCGGCACACGTGCCTGTTCAAATTGAGGTGGAAAACCTGGTGCAGCTGGAGGAGGCTTTGCTGGCGGGTGCCAAGTCGGTGCTGTTGGACAATTTTGGTCTTGAGGCCATGCGCGTGGCGGTGGAATTAAACAAGGGCCGGACCATTCTGGAGGCTTCTGGTGGGGTGAGCGAAGAAACGGTGCGTGCAATTGCTGAAACCGGCGTTGACCGTATTTCGATTGGTTCGTTGACCAAAGACATCACGGCGGTGGATTATTCGCTGCGGGTGTTGGATTGAGGGCGAGTTGGCCTAAACGCGCACTCACTTCTTCTTGGCTCGCTGCAGCACCGTAGGAAATGCCTTGGGCAATGTGCCAGGGTAGTCGGTGCTGTAGTGCAGGCCACGGCTTTCCTTGCGGCTTAGTGCGCTGGTTACGATCAAGTCGGCAACATCCACCAGGTTGCGCAATTCCAGCAAATCACGGCTTACGCGGAAGTTGCTGTAAAACTCCAGAATTTCTTCGCGAAGCAATTGAATGCGGTGCTGCGCGCGTTCCAGGCGTTTGTCGGTGCGCACAATGCCCACGTAGTTCCACATGGTTTGGCGCAGTTCTGCCCAGTTGTGGGAAATGACCACTTCTTCATCGGGATCGGTCACGCGGCTTTCATCCCAGTCGGGCAGGCCCATGGTTTCGCGGTGGGGTTTGGTCAGAATGTGGTTGGCTGCAGCTTGCCCCAACACCACACATTCCAGCAGGCTGTTGCTGGCCAGGCGGTTGGCGCCATGCAGGCCGGTGTAGGCTGTTTCGCCCACGGCGTACAAGCCGGGGATGTCGGTGCGGGCATTGTGATCGGTTACCACGCCGCCGCAGGTGTAGTGCGCCGCAGGCACCACGGGAATGCCTTGCTTGGTGATATCAATGCCCAATTCCAGGCAGCGCTTGTAAATGGTCGGGAAGTGCTTTTTCAGTTTTTCGGCTGGTTCGTGGCTGATGTCCAGGTACACGCAATCCAGGCCGCGTTTTTTCATTTCAAAGTCAATGGCACGGGCCACTACATCACGCGGTGCCAATTCCGCACGTTCATCGTGTTCGGGCATGAAGCGGGTGCCGTCGGGCAATTTCAGCAAGCCACCTTCACCACGCACTGCTTCGGTGATCAAAAAGCTTTTGGCGTAGGGGTGGTACAGGCAGGTGGGGTGGAACTGGATGAACTCCATGTTGGAAATCCGGCAGCCCGCGCGCCAGGCCATGGCAATGCCGTCGCCAGTTGCGGTGTCCGGGTTGGTGGTGTAGTTGTACACTTTGCCAGCGCCACCGCAGGCCAGCACGATGTAGGGGCAGGTCAGGGTGAGCACGCGTTGCGATTGTTCGTCCAGAACGTACGCGCCCAAAATACCGGCTTTTTTTTCGCTGAGCCTGTCGCCGGTGATCAGGTCGATCACCATGTGGTGTTCAAACAATTGAATGTTGGGGTGGTTGCGTGCCTTGGCTTCCAGCGTGGTTTGTACAGCATCGCCCGTGGCGTCTGCCACGTGCAGGATTCGCCTGCGGCTGTGGCCGCCTTCACGGGTCAGGTGAAAACCATTGGGTTCGGTGTTGCTGGGGCCTTCTTCGTCTTCACGAGAAAAGGGCACGCCCTGTTCTACCAACCAGTCGATTGATTTGGATGCGTTTTCCAGAATGAACTGCACTGCATCCCGTTCACACAGGCCGCCACCTGCCACCAGGGTGTCTTGCACGTGTTCCTCCACGCTGTCGGCTGGGTCCCGAACCGCTGCAATGCCACCTTGTGCCCACCGGCTGGCGGAATCGGACACCGATCGTTTGCAGATGATGGCCACTTTGAGTTTGTCTGCCAACTGCAGGGCGGTGGTCAGCCCTGCCAAACCACTGCCGATGATGGCGACGTCAAATTGTTTCATTTTCACTGTGAGGCGTGCGTTGTGTGAATTGTCATCACAACATCATAGCGAAGCAGGACCTGCTCGGGTAAAACTTCAATGAAATTGATGTGCTATTTGCGTCGTTTACAGGTGTTGAACAAGTTGGTCGTGGTTGCCCACAAGGTGTTTCAACTTGAATTCTTCAAAAGGCATGGGTTTGGACAGCCAGAAGCCCTGAACATAGTCGGCCCCGAGCTTTTTAACCAGTTCAAATTCGGCCTGTGTTTCCACGCCTTCGGTGGTCACAAGCAGGCCCATGATGTGGCCCATTTCGATGGTTGATTCAAGGATGATTTGCCCATCGGTGTCGAAGTCTGCGCCCTGTACCAATGACCGGTCAATTTTAAGCTCGGTCACCGGGAAACGTTTCAGGTAGGCCAGCGAGGAATAGCCCGTGCCAAAATCGTCCACAGCAATTTGAAAGTTGATGGCGGCCAACTGGTTCAATACGTCCAGCGCTTGTTCGGGGTCGCGCATTGCCGCGCTTTCGGTAATTTCAAGCACAATGTGCCGGGAGGCATCAGGTTGTTCCTGGTGTAAATGCCCCACAAAATCAATCAGGCTGTTGTCTTCAAGGTCCATGGCTGACAGGTTCACGGACAGGCGAATGTTCTGGTGGGCACACAGACCGATGATGGCGTAGGTTTGTTTCAACACCAGCCGTGTAATTTCCCGGATCATGCCGGTTTGTTCAGCCAGTTCAATAAAAGCCCCGGGTGCGATCAGCCCGTGTGTAGGGTGGTTCCAGCGAAGTAGAACCTCTGCCTGGTTGATGCTGTTGGTTCGAAGGTTTAGTTTGGGCTGAAAGTACAGGCAGAATTCTTCGTTGGCAATGGCCTTGCGCAGTTGCGCGATCAATTCAAGACGGTGTGCAGACCGCTGTTCCAGTCGGGGTTCGAACACGATGCTGGTTTGTCGTGTTTTCTTCGCCAGTTGACGGGCAATTTCTGCGCGACGCATCAAGGTTTCCGGGCATTGTCCATGCTCGGGATAATGGGCCAAGCCCGCGTGGCTTTGGATGTCGAGTTGATAGTTGTGCACCCGCAGCGAGCCCTGAAGCAGACGCTTGATGGTGTGCTTTTTTAAGGCGTTGTCGAGCAGGGCGCGTGGCAGCAGTATGCAAAATACATTGCCTTCCAGGCGGGCGATCACCAGGTTTTCCTTGCAGATGCGAGTGGCTTTTTGTGCCATTTTCACCAGCACTTTGTCGGCCACTTCGTGGCCCAGTACTTCATTGATGTTGTCCAGGTTGTCGATGCCCCAAACCACGATGGACAAGGCTTCACGCGCACTTTGGGTGCGCTCGCGCAGCGCAAGGCTGAGAAAGGCGCGGTTGTCCAGTCCCGTCAGCTGGTCTTTGTAGGCTGTGCGGCGAATGACCTTGTCCCGTTCTTCCAGGCTTTTGGCCATGTGGTTGAATGTCAGTGCGAGTTGGTTGATTTCCCGAATCGGGCTGGGAGGAAGGCGCCATTCATAGTTGCCCGCAGACATGTGTTCTGCACTGGTGGTTATTTCAGCCAGGGGCCGGGTAATTGAACTGCTGATCCATCTGCTGCAGACTGCGCTGATGACCAACACCAGCAATGTCAGGCCCAGCGCGTCTTCTGTCGTCATGCTTCTCACGGACAAGCTGGTGCTGTCGATGGCCCACAATGTCATTGGCGCACTTGGTGTAGCCCCCGGTGTAACGCTGGTTTGAAGGGCATGCAGGTGAACGCCGCCATCGCACCGGAAACGCTGGATTCCCGAGTCTTCAGGGCTGGAGATTGCCTGGCATGCTTTGGGCCAATGCTCGGTGGTTTGTGCGCCTTGCAGGTTTCCTTGGTGAAAGTACACGGGTGTGGACTGCGAGTTGGCGTCGTCAGGTTTGTTTGCGTCAGCCTGCTGAATGGCTTGCGTTTTGGTGTGCAGCAATTGGTCGATCTGAAGTGTCCGCTGGCTGGCGAACTGATTGTTCAAAATGGCATAAATGCAAAGTGACAACGCGAACAGCGCAACAATGCACACCATCAGTGTGCGCGTGTTCAGCGAAATCAGTGCTCTGCTTGTGAACAACACACGCAGTAGTCCATTTTTATGCGATGAATGCATGCAGTCACAAAATTACCGGGATCAAGCTTGATTAAAGCAAATTCAGTAATTTTGAGACATACCGCAAGAGGGGAGGTCTGTTTGTATTGTGTTGTTTAGCGTACCTGGTACAACAAGTCCCAAACACCATGGCCCAGTTTCAGGCCTCGGTTCTCAAATTTGGTTTGTGGGCGGTCTTCGGGGCGCGCTGCAAAAGGTGTTGTAGCCATGTTTTGCCAGTCGGGGGCCACGCTCAGTACGTCGTGCATGTGGTGGGCGTAGTTTTCCCAATCGGTTGCGCAGTGCAGCACACCGCCCGGTTTCATTTTTCTGGCCAGCTTGGCCACAAACTCGGGCTGAATCAACCTGCGCTTGTGGTGGCGGGCCTTGCGCCAGGGGTCGGGGAAGTACAGCAGTACTTTGTCCAGGCTGGCATCGGGGATCATGTCGCGTAGTACATCGACCACATCGTGGGAAATGATGCGAATGTTCTGAATGCCTTCTTCCTCGACTTTCTTGATCAGCGAACCCACGCCCGCGGTGTAAATTTCCACGCCGAGGTAATTGACCTGGGGGTGTGCCTTGGCAATTTTGGCTGTGGTTTCACCCATGCCAAAACCAATTTCCAGCCAGTTGGGTCGGCCTGTGGTACCCCACTGCTGGTCGAAATCAATTTGCGTTTGTGCATTGTAGGCAATGCCCCACTTGGGCATGCCTTCTTGCACGGCGCGTTCCTGGGCACGTGAAATATGACCCCGACGCTTCACAAAACTTTTGATGTGCTGGTCGCGAAACGGATTGTCGAGGGTTTGGTCTGTCATTTTGATCTGGAGGAAATGATGCCTTCCACAGGGGAAGAAGGGCTGGCCGTGTAAAACTTTTTTGGCATTCTACCTGCAAGAAAGGCATCCCGACCGGCTTGCGTGGCCAAACGCATGGCACGTGCCATTTGCACAGGGTTTTGCGCCTTTGCAATGGCTGTGTTCATCAATACGCCTGCGCAACCCAGTTCCATGGCAATGGCTGCGTCGGAAGCTGTGCCAACGCCTGCATCTACAATCACCGGTACTTGCGCTTTTTCCAGAATCAAATTGATGTTCCAGGGGTTTAAAATGCCCATGCCAGAGCCTATGAGCGAAGCCAGCGGCATGATGGCCAGGCAGCCCACGTCTTCGAGTTTGCGGGCGTAAATGGGGTCGTCGGAACAATACACCATCACGTCGAAGCCATCGGCCACCAGTTCTTTGGCGGCAATCAGGGTTTCTTCCATGTCGGGATACAGGTTGGTGGGGTCGCCCAGCACTTCGAGTTTGCACAGGTTGTGGCCGTCCAGCAGCTCACGGCCCAGGCGCAAGGTGCGCACAGCGTCTTTGGCCGTGTAGCAGCCCGCCGAGTTGGGCAGATAGGTGAATTGGCTGGGGGGAATGTAATCGAGCAGGCTGGCTTCGCCGGTGTTTTGGCCAATGTTGGTGCGGCGAATGGCCACGGTCACAATTTCGGCGCCGCTTTCGGTGATGGCTTCGCGGGTTTCCTCCAGGCTGGCGTACTTGCCGGTACCCACCAACAGGCGGCTGGTGAATTCTCGGCTGCCCACTTTCCAGGTGTCGTTGGGCTTTTCGATAGACGTGTTCATGAGGGAACTGCTCCTGATTGTTTAACCGCCCCCCACAGCGACCACGATTTCCAGGTTGGCCCCTGCGGGAAGTTGGGTGGTGGCGTGCTGGCTTTTGGGCACAATTTCACCGTTTAATTCCACGGCGATGCGTTTGCCGGTCAGTTCAAGGCTTTCCACAAGGTGGGCCACAGTGCTGTTCTTGGGCAATTCACGATTTTCACCGTTGACTGTAACTTGAATCATGGCTTGAGCGAATGAGGTTCTGTAAGTTTGCTACTATCGATTAACGCGATAAACAAACCGCACCAGTTTTGATTGAGAACTTTGATTCTCTCATTATCTGAAAACGAAATAACCGCGCGGCGCACAGAAACCGGAGCCTACATGCACTCAGTCGTTCATTTGTTGAAAAGTACCACCTTCCCCAGCGTGAAGCGCTTGAGCCTGGAAACCATTCAGGTGAACCTGGGTTACCTGTGCAACCAAAGTTGTACACATTGCCACGTGAATGCAGGCCCGAACCGAACTGAGCTGATGCAGGATGAGCAGATCGACCAGCTGATTGCCTTGATGAATCAGGGTTGGGTGAAAAAGCTGGACCTGACCGGCGGTGCGCCCGAGATGAACCCGCGCTTCAAACGCCTTGTGGTGGCTGCGCGAAAGGCTGGTGTGCATGTGATTGATCGCTGTAACCTGACCATTCTCAGTGAACCGGGCTATGAAGATTTGGCGCAATTTCTGGCCGACAATGAAGTTGAAATTTTTGCGTCACTGCCTTGTTACCTTGAAGACAATGTGGACAAGCAACGCGGCAAAGGTGTGTTCGATGCCAGCATTACAGGCTTGCAAAAACTCAATGCCCTGGGCTACGGCGACCAATTGCGCTTGACCTTGGTGTTCAACCCCCAAGGCCCGGCATTGCCGCCCCCGCAAGAAGCGCTGGAAGCGGATTACAAGGCAGTTTTGTTCGAGAAGTTTGGTATCCGCTTCACAGGTTTGGTGACGATTACCAACATGCCGATTGCACGTTTTGGCAGTACCTTGATCAGCAAGGGCACGTTCGAGACGTACATGAACACGCTGAAAAGCGCCTATCGCGAGAGCAATTTGGCTGCAGTGATGTGCCGCAGCCTGGTGTCCATCGATTACGAAGGCAAATTGTACGATTGCGACTTCAACCAGCAACTGGGTTGGCCTGTGCGCGATTCACAGGGCCGTGCTTTAACTTTGGCGGATTTAACACACGCTGCGCTTGATTCAATCGATGTGGTGGTGGGCGACCATTGCTATGGTTGCACGGCGGGTCAGGGCAGCAGTTGCGGCGGTGCTTTGGCCGCCTGAATGTGTCTCTGTTGGCTTTTGTTCATCAGGCGCTTGGCCAGGCGAAGGGCGCTTTCTGATTCTTGCGAGGCAGATTCTGCCACCTGCTCAACCTGGCTCAACAGGTTTGACCAGGCGGTTTGATTCACTGCCATGTACTCGGCCAACTTGTTCGATTCGTGCTGGCCCATGTTGATCTTCTGGCTGGCCAGCACCAAACCCTCAATAGATTCTTTCAGGGCCTGCTGGCTTTGCTCTACCAGTTGCTGAAGCTGGCGGCTGTTTTCCGGCTCCGTCAGCGTTAATTCCATTTGCGATGCATCCAGTCGGCCCAACAACTGGCGGCTTACCTCGCCTGCTTTGCGCAAACCCTGTGCTGCGCTTCGAATGTCAGATCGCAAGCCCTCAAGCTGAGCCTGCATAATGCCCATGTGGTTTTCCGCTTTGGCGTTGCGATGTTCGCTGTTCAAGGTCGATTTAACCACCTGCGTGCCCTGGTTGGACAACTGGTGAAATGATTTGGCAAATTGCAGTACTGCTTGACCACTTTGGTTTAATTCTTCAAGTTGCTGGCCAATTTGCATCAGCGTTCCCCGGTGTTCAAGCTGCTGGTTGCTGTTCAGTGCTTTCAACACGCCTTCCAGTGCGGCATGGGCGCCTTCGCGTTTCTGGTCATTTTCCTGCTGGCTGTGCAGGGCGCGGCTTAGCATGTGAATGCGGCGGTTCAAGGCCAGTGTTTTGCGGTGGGTGAACCAGTGAAATCCCAGTGACAGGCCGATGACCCCAAGCAGCGTACCCAGCCCGAACAGCAGCACCAGATAACCATTGGTGGCTTGGGCAATGTGGTTTTTCAGTTGGGCCAGTTTGGGCAGTGTGTCCAGTCGCAACTGGGCTTCCAGTTGGCGTTGGGTTTCCTCGCTGGAATTGATGCCGGCCACCGGGCGCGACAGCGCTTCTATGGCTTGGGTCAGCAATACTTGAAGGGTCTGGTTGTGCAGGGAGCCGAACAATTGAAAGTGTTTGTTTTGTTGGCTGACCTGCTGACCCAGCGACAAAAGTGCTTTTAACCCTTGGGGTTGAATGGTTTCAGCGGAAGGGCCGTTCAACGCAATCAATTCCTGCTGAATGCGGCCTTCAACCAAAACGAGTTGGGTCAGCTGGGAATTGCGAATGTTGTCAGACTGGTTCTTTGCGAACAAGCCGCAAACGAACAACAACAAGGCCGCTACAAGCAAACCCGCCGCGAACTGGCCCAACTGCCGAACAAACTTTGGCCTGACCGGCGTTGGGGCGTGGTCTTCAAACGCTTGGCGTGGGTCAGGGTTTTGTTCGGTCATTGATCCATTGGCTTGGTTTTTAGATTTGAGTCATCTCAAAATCTTCTTTGCGGGCGCCACATTCGGGGCAAACCCAGTTCGGGGGAACGTCTTCCCATTTGGTGCCGGGGGCAATGCCTTCTTCAGGCAGACCAGCCGCTTCATCGTATACCCAACCGCAAATCAAACAAATCCAAGTATTCATTCTGAGCTACTTCCAGAAAAAAAATTGCAACGGGTGGATAATACTGAGTTTGGCAGCCGACTACAAAGGTTGTCGGTCTTTTTTGGGTTTTCAATGACACTGACCGTTCCCTTGGTACTGACCTTTTCAGCATCCGATCCCTCATCTGGCGCGGGTTTGCAGGCCGATGTATTAACAATTGCCGCATTGGGCGCACACCCCTTGACCGTGCTCACGGGCTTGACCGCGCAGAACACCGTGGGCGTGAAGCGCTTTGAGTCTTGCAAGCCTGACTGGATTGATGATCAGTTGCAAACCTTGCTTGATGACGGTATCAAACCCAGCGCCATTAAAACCGGGGTGCTGGGCAGTACAGCGGCGGTGGCTGCGGTGCTGAAAGCCAAAGCCTTGTGGCCCGGTGTTCCGCTGGTGGTTGACCCGGTGCGCGCTTCTGGCCGGGGCGATGCTTTTGGCGGGCAGGCCCTGTTTGACAGTGTTCGAAATGAACTTTTCCCGGTGGTCGACCTGTTGACCCCTAACTGGCCCGAGGCGCAGGCATTCACTGGGGCCTCTACGGTGGATGAGGCCGGTGCAAGGTTGTTGCAAATGGGCTGCAAAGCGGTGTTGCTGAAGGGCGAGCACCTTGATTCTGGCGAGGTGGTGAATCGCCTGTATGTGGCTGGGCAGAAAGTACTCGAAATTCCATGCGAACGCTTGCCCGGTCAATACCATGGTTCGGGTTGTACTTTGGCCAGCGCGTGTGCTGTGGGCTTGGGGCAAGGCTTGAATGTGCGGGAAGCCGTGGAGCTGGGGCTTGAATACACCTGGCAGGCCTTGAATTATGGCTTTGCTGTGGGCCAGGGCCAGCTGATTCCCGACCGCATGCACCTGATGCAGCATTTGGGCGAAGAGGATGACGCGTTTGATGAGGAATGAGCCGAGCAGTTTGATTCAGGGTGTGTACGCCATCACGCCCGAACGTTCTGATGTGTGGGCCCCCGATGCCATTGTGGATTGTGTGGCTGCTGCGCTGGAAGGCGGCGTGCGCCTGTTTCAGTGCAGGCAAAAAAATTGGGAGCAAGCCGGGTTGATCGAGTTTGTTGGGCAGCTTGATGCCCTGTGCGAGAAGTACGATGCTGCCCTGATTTTGAATGATGTGCCCTCCAGCGGGTTTTCAAAATTCGAAGGTGGCGCGGTGGTGGGTGTTCATTTGGGTAAAACCGACGAGGCCATCGCGCAGGCGCGGGGCACGCTGGGTGCAAAGTGGGTGGTGGGTGCTTCTTGCTACAATCGGCTTGATTTGGCCGAACAGGCGGTGCGCGATGGCGCAAGTTATGTGGCCTTTGGGGCCATGTACCCCAGTAGTACCAAGCCCAATGCGGTGCGTGCTGAACTGGATTTGTTTGCGAATGCGAGTGAATTGGGCGTGCCCACGGTGGCTATTGGCGGAATTACGCTTGCGCACGTGCCAGTGTTAATGAAAGCCGGCGCACATGCCGTGGCGGTGGTGAACGGTTTGTTTGGAATGGAACCCGATGCAGCGCAGGTTTGCCGTGTGGCGCAGCAGTGGGTGGATGCAGTTAATGAATGCAGTTAATTACTCGGAGTTTTGAGAATGAGTGGTAAAGCAGTGAGCCAGAACGAAGTGTTGTTTGAACGCGCACAAAGAACGATTCCCGGTGGTGTGAATTCGCCTGTACGCGCATTCCGTTCCGTGGGTGGTACACCGCGTTTTTTCAAGCGTGCCAATGGCCCGTATGTGTGGGACGCCGATGACAAGCGCTACATCGACTACATTGGATCGTGGGGGCCCGCTGTATTGGGCCATGCCCACCCAGAAGTGATCAAGGCTGTGCAGGAAGCCGCCGTGGGCGGCTTAAGCTTTGGTGCGCCCACCGAGGGCGAAATCGTGATGGCCGAAACATTGTGCGAGATGTTGCCATCCATGGAGCAAGTTCGCCTGGTGAGTTCCGGCACCGAGGCCACGATGAGCGCCATTCGCCTGGCCCGTGGTTTTACGGGCCGCGACACGATCGTGAAATTTGAAGGTTGCTACCATGGCCATGCCGACAGCCTGTTGGTGAAAGCCGGTTCAGGTTTGCTGACATTTGGCAACCCAACCTCGGCTGGTGTGCCTGAAGATTTTGCCAAGCACACCCGTGTGCTGGACTACAACAATGTTGAGCAACTGCATGAACTATTCAAAGCCAGTGGCAGCAGCATTGCCTGCGTGATCGTAGAGCCGGTTGCGGGCAATATGAATTTGATCAAACCCACGCGCGAGTTTTTGAATACACTGCGCGAGTTGTGCACCCTGCATGGTGCGGTGTTGATTTTTGATGAAGTGATGACAGGCTTCCGTGTGGGCCCGCAAGGTGTGCAGGGCGTGTATGGCATTACGCCCGACTTGACCACGCTGGGCAAAATTATTGGTGGTGGCATGCCCATGGGCGCTTTCGGTGGCCGCAAAGACATCATGGCGTGTATTGCGCCGCTTGGCCCCGTTTATCAGGCAGGCACCCTGAGTGGCAACCCGGTTGCAGTGGCGGCTGGTTTAACCACCCTGTGTTTGCTGAAGCAGGAAGGTTTTTACGAAAAGCTGGAAACCCAAACCCGCAAGCTGGTGGAAGCATTTAACCGGGTGGCATATGCCCATGGCGAAACTTTCTGTGCCGACAGCATTGGCGGCATGTTCGGTATTTACTTTAGCGAAAAAGTGCCCACCAGTTTTGCGGAAGTAAGTGCGTCGAACCGCGACCGTTTCAACAAGTTTTTCCACGCCATGCTGGATGCGGGGGTTTACCTTGCGCCTTCGGCTTACGAGGCAGGGTTTGTTTCCGTAACGCACGATGACGCCGTGATTGAAGCCACCAAAGTGGCGATTGACAAGGCGTTTGCGGCGATTAAATAAGGCTGTTGCGGATGAACGGGTACTGGTTGTAATCAGCCAGTACCGTTGGTTTGGGCTGATCTGTTTAAATCAGCTTAAAAACCTGCTTTGTAAGCCACGCCCAAACTTAAACCTTTTACACCCGATTGCCCCAGTGTGCTGGTCATGTGTATGTTCAACACACCGTGGCCAATTTCTTTGGCCACCCCCACGGACAACAGCTGAAAATCGCCGTCTGGCCGCGGTGCCAGTATGGTGGCCAGCGTATTTTGGTTGGGGCCCATGCGAATTTTCAAATCATCGTCGTTTTGATCTGATTCAATCGAATAGCGCAACAGGGGTCGCCACCCGCCGCGCACGCTGGGTGCTTTGCTGACCAAAAAGCCAAGGCTGATTCGTTCGGCTTTGTACTGTGTGTCACCGAAACTCAAACTGGCCGCACCGTTTGATTCGTCGTAACCCTGCAAGTCAATTTTTTCAACGGTGTAGGCTGCTTGCGGGTTCAGGGTCCAGCCCTGTGGCAAGCTGTGAATGCTGCCCAGGCCCACGCGTGCAGAAGAAAAATCACCCTCGGTGTGGGCGGTGTAGCGTTCAAGCGATGGGCCAAGCGTGAACTGGCGTGTGACGTCGTAATCAATTGTTCCCAGGGCCAGGGCAGCGTTCAAGTAAAGCGATTTTGACAAGGCAATTGTGCTGAATACTGTACCTAGAACAATGTCGTTGTTGAACCCGCCGCCGTTGCTGGCGATGTCGGTTTGCGCGTTGTCGATACTGATGCCAAAGCCAAGCAGGGCGTTGCGGGTGATCATGCGGTCACCGCCAAACTTCACGATTTGCGTGTCTGCTTCAAGCCCTGCCTGAACCTGTTGTGCATCCAACTCAAACTGGCCCACCTCAACGCCACCGTACCATTCCGTGTCGCCAACCGGGCGCAATGTGGCTTTGCCTGTGGCATCTTCACGCACCAAGGCCAGTGCAGTCAGCCTGTTTTCCAGGCCCAGCGCATGTTGGCGTATTGGGGTAAGCGGGGCAACGGCCAGCGCACCGTTCAGGCTGGCGGCTTGAAGGCCGGCAAAACCGGCTTCACCAAACAAGCGCTGGGCGGCGGCGGTTGGGTGCACGCCATCTGCAAAAATGCGTTGTTCGCTGTCTGTTGCGGCATTCACACCTTGAATGCATGTAAGGCTTGAATTGAAAAAAGTGTTGGGGTCGTTTCCGCCGTTGTTGCCGCATGCGGGTTGCAAGGGTGTGGCCGAGGTAAAGCCATAACGTACCGGGTTGGCGATCACGGCACTCAGCAATTTGTTGGAATCGACAATCACCGCGCCTTTGCTGGCTGCTGCCGAGGCAAGCGTGTTGTTGAAGCTGGCAGAAAGCGCATTCAACAGCGCAATTGAACCCGGTGCTGGCGTGCCACTGACCGAACCATCTTCAATAATTTGTGCTTGTGGTGTGGCGCCCAGGTTCGGAACGGTGACCACTACAATGTTCTGGGCGCCTGCAGCTTTCAAACGGTCAATTTGTGTCAGCAGTTGTGTTGCTGCAATCGACATTTCAGCCAAGGCGGTCGATGGGGTAATTGCGCCTGCGGCCACTGTGGCAAACTGAATGAAGCCGTCATTTGACCCAGCCCAAAGGGCCACCAAATCGTTGCGCGTAAATGTGGGGGTGTCTGCCAGCAAGCGGTCAACCTGCTGGGTAACCGGAATGGTGGTAATGCCAATGGCCGGGTTGTTGGCCACGCCAATGGGGTTGCTTACCCGCGAACCGCCTTGCGCATAGTTGCCACCGTTGATTGTGGTGCTTACACCGTTGATTACATCTACATCCAGGGGGATGCCCAGCTTGCCAGCCACGATGTTTGCCCACACTTGCGCCGTGGGTGAATTGGTGGTGAATTTCAGCCGGTCGGGAATTGCGCCTGCCGGGACGCCCGCGCCAAGCAAACCTTGTGTTGCGGTGCCGGTGTAGGTGCCGCCATCGCTTAAGCTGTCGCCCAGCACGAACAACCTGTCAATGCGGAATTCTTCAGCCTGTGAATGGGCACTGCACAGCGCCAGCGATACGGCCAAAGCCAGTTTGATTGTGTTCATGTTGCCCCTTGGTAATTGCCGTTGTTTTAAACAGCCTGTTACTTTGGGTGGCAGGTATGTTGGAAATGTTCAAAAGTAGGTCGGTTGTGGTGGTGCTGAAATAGAAAAAGCCACCGGGGTTGTGTGCACCCTCAGCGGCTCTCTTCAAATCAATTTTTATTGTTTAGCAGACCAGCAAATACACCATGTAAAGCATCAGGCCCACTTGCGCCAGAAAAAAGTTGGCACGCAGAAACACCTGAATAAAGGATGTGCCCGTGATGTGGACAACGCTTTGCGCAATACGGGCGTACAGCACAAACGCGGCAATGCCGTTGATGGCTTCGATTTGGCCCATCAGCCCGGCAATCGCCACAATTGCGGCAAATACCGGGAAATTTTCCAGGCAGTTCAGGTGTGCGGACTTTGCACGCTGCAACATCATGGGGTCGATGGGTTCCTTGCCGCGCTCCCAGCTGTCTATCCGCTTCTGGCCCAGCAGTGCTTGTGGCACACGGGGCAGGGCGTATAGCAGGGCCAGAATCAAAATCCATCCGGCATAAAGCAATACGGTGGTGTAGGCGTTCATTGTTTTGTCTCCTTGTTGTTTTTGGTAGGTGAACGAAAATTCAGCGCCGATTATGGGTGAACCCGTATGCTCTGACCAGCATAAGTTCGGACAAAATCGGCTTCCTGCAAATTACTCCTTCACCTTCTTCACCACCGCATACCTTTCCAGTGTTTTCTTCCTGGCCACATCGTGTTCAACCACCGGCCTTGGGTAGGTTTCGCCCAGCACTACACCTGCCATTTGCAATTCGAACGGTGGGCATTCCGCGGGGTTGTGAATGTGTTTGTTGGAAAGTTTGGCCAATTCCGGGCAGTACTTGCGTATGAACTTGCCCTCGGCATCAAATTTTTCCGACTGGCTGTAGGGGTTGAAAATACGGAAGTAGGGCTGTGCATCGCAGCCGGTGGAGGCTGCCCATTGCCAGCCACCGTTGTTGGCGGACAGGTCAAAGTCGTTCAGCTGTTCAGCAAAATATTTCTCACCCCAGCGCCAGTCAATACCCAGGTCTTTTGTTAAAAAGCTGGCGGTCACCATGCGAAGGCGATTGTGCTGAAAGCCGGTTTGGTTCAGTTGCCGCTGTGCTGCATCCACCAGCGGGTAGCCGGTTTTACCTTCACACCAGGCTTTGAAAAGCTTTTTCGCTTTTTCATCGTGGTCCCATTGAATTTGGTCGTACTCGGGTTTGAAGGCTTTTTCGGCCGCATCGGGGCGGTGGTAAATGATCTGGAAATAAAAGTCGCGCCAAATCAGCTCACTCAACCAACTCATGGCTCCTTCGCTGCCGTCGAATTTAAACCGGTCATATGCTGCTTTGGCCAGCCTGCGAATGGATATGGTGCCGAAGCGGTTGTGTACGCTTAAATAGCTGACGCCTCTCTGGCCCGGAAAATCGCGTTTGTCTTTGTACTTGTCGATTCGGCTCAGGAAGTCTTCGAAAGCATCGAGTGCGCCTTCTTCGCCAGGCTTGATCATGTCCAGCAAATTGGTGCGTTCGAACCCCATGTTTTCAAGTGACGGAGCTGGCAAGGCAGAATCTTTCGCCAAGGCGGAAACTTGTGCTTCGCTGGGGTAGGGCGTCAGGTGAAATTCATCCAGCTTTTTCATGCACGCGTTTTTGAAAGGCGTGAACACGCTGAAAAATTTGCCCGCCTGGGTCAGCACCTCGTCTTCTTCGAAAATGGCTTGGTCTTTGAAGCGAAACAGCGCAACACCTTTGCCTTGAAGTGTTTTGCCCACGGTAATGTCGCGGCTGATTGCTGCGGGTTCGTAGTCTTTGTTGGTAAAAACTGCTTGTACACCCAGTTTGCTTGCCAGTGCGGGAATTGTTTGCTCAGCATGGTCATACACCAGGTGCAAGTCGCCACCAAAATCCTGAAGTTTTTTCTTCAGGGCCATGCAGCTTTCCGAAATGAATTCCACCCGGCGGTCGGCTTTGTTGGCCAGCTCATCCAGAATGGTTTTGTCAAACACAAATACGCAGTGCACCTGTTGGCAGTGTTTCAGGGCATAAAACAGGGCTGCGTTGTCGTGGGTGCGCAGGTCGCGCCGAAACCACATCAAGCCTTTGGCGTAATCGCCAGGCTTGGGTTGGGTGGACAGGGGATGGTTTTCCAGAAGTGATGCGGGCATGGGAACAACTTAAATTGGGTTGGTCTGTGCGCTTAAAGGCGGGTAGAGGAACGCCCACCCGCTTTTGCACAGTTAAAAGGCATTACAATTTTGGCATGAGCGAGACCGAAATTTCCACACACGATGAATTTAGCCTGTCCGGTCAGTTGTTGATCGCCATGCCGAACATGCTCGACCCCGGTTTTGCAGGGGCGGTGGTGTATTTGTGCGAACATTCCGGCAAGGGTGCCATGGGCCTGGTCATTAACCGACCCACCGATTTGGCCATCGAAGGCCTGCTTGAGAAAATCAATGTGGATGTGGCGGGTTATCTACCTGCCCACTTCCCGGTCATGATGGGGGGGCCGGTCGCCTCCGAACGCGGCTTCGTGCTGCACACCGAGCCCCTGGACTGGAATTCGTCGCTCAAGGTGAACGACCAGATTTCCCTGACCACCTCTCGCGACATTCTGGAAGCCGTTGCCCGAGGTGAAGCGCCGGGCAAATGGCTGATCACCCTGGGCTATGCTGGCTGGAGCGAAGGGCAGCTTGAAGAAGAGCTGGTCCAGAACGCCTGGTTGACCGTACCTGCCAACCACGAAATTCTGTTCGACACCCCCCCGGAGGAGCGCTTTACCAGCGCATACGCCATGTTGGGCATCGACCCCGCCTTGATGAGCGGCGCAGCGGGGCACGCCTGACCCATGCACAAGCCCATGCAATCTCCCAAGCCGACCCAGTACCTGGCATTTGATTTTGGTTTGAAGCGAATTGGTGTGGCGTTTGGGAATTCCCTGACCAAAACCGCCAGCGGCGTGGCCGTGGTCGAGGCCCAGAACGACGAGCAGCGTTTCAGCAAAATTGATGGCCTGATCAAGGAATGGCAGCCCGAAGGCCTTGTGGTGGGGGTGCCCCGTCAGCCCGATGGGGTCGACAATGATCTGACAGCACGCTGTGAACGTTTTGCCCGCCAACTGGAGGGGCGCTTTGCCTTGCCGTGTGCCATGGTCGATGAACGTTACACCAGCGCAATTATGGAAAGCTGCATGGGTGGCAAGGCCGCCCGCGAGAACAAAGGCCGTGTCGACATGGGCAGTGCCTGTCTGATTCTGGAACAATTTTTTCTGGAGGGGCGATGAGCCTGCCTAACCCTGAAGCCCTGTATGCCCGCCTGCGTGAACAAATCGAGAAAGCCTTTCCTGACCGCAGTGAACTTGGCCTGATCGGTGTGCACAGCGGTGGCGCCTGGATTGCGCAGCGCTTGCACGAAGACCTTGGTTTCACCTTGCCTTGTGGTTTTCTGGACAGTGCCTTTTACCGCGACGATTTTTCCGAACGGGGCTTGAAAGAATCCCCCAAGCCCGCCGAGATGCCATTTGATGTGCAAGGCCGCACCATTTTGCTGGTGGACGATGTGCTGTACACAGGCCGCACCACACGCGCCATTGTGAATCATCTTTTTGATTTCGGCCGCCCGGCAAAAATTGAGCTGGCCGTGTTGCTGGACCGTGGTGGGCGTGAGTTGCCAATTGACGCGCAGTACGTGGGCAAGCACCTGCCTTTAAAACCCAATGAAGCGTTTGTATTGACCCAAGATGAGCAAGGTGCTTTCCGCCTGGAGCTGGAGGTAAAACCAAATTGAATAACCCTCAACTTAACGCCGCAGGTGAACTGATCCACCTGTTGAGCATTGAAGGGCTGCCCAAGGCGATGATTCACCGCATTCTGGACACGGCAGAATCGTTTCTGTCCGTCACCGATCGCGATGTAAAACAAGTGCCTTTGTTGCGCGGCAAGTCGGTGTTCAACGTGTTTTTTGAGAACTCCACCCGCACCCGCACCACCTTTGAAATTGCGGCCAAACGTTTGTCGGCCGATGTGGTGAATTTGAATATCGGGTCTTCGTCGACCAGCAAGGGTGAATCGCTGATCGACACCATCGACAACCTGGCCGCCATGTCCGCGGACATGTTCGTGATGCGCCATTCCGAAAGCGGTGCGCCCACGTTCATGGCCCAGCACCTGAACCGCACCAGTGGCGGCACCATTCATGTGATCAACGCAGGCGATGGGCGGCACGCCCACCCCACGCAGGCGCTGCTCGACATGTACACCATTCGCCACTACAAGCAGGATTTCACCAAGCTGCGCGTGGCCATTGTGGGCGACATTCTGCACAGCCGCGTGGCACGTTCTGATATCCATGCCTTAACCACATTGGGTTGCCCGGAAGTGCGCGCAGTGGGCCCCAACACCTTGCTGCCCAGCCACCTCGACAACATGGGTGTGCGCGTGTACCACGACTTGGTGGAAGGCATCCGGGATTGCGATGTCATCATCATGCTGCGCCTGCAGAAAGAACGCATGACAGGCGCGCTGATTCCTTCAGCCCAAGAGTATTTCAAGCATTTTGGGCTTACTGAAGAAAAGCTGCGCCATGCCAAGCCCGATGCCATTGTGATGCACCCCGGCCCCATGAACCGTGGCGTTGAAATTGATTCGGCTGTGGCCGACGGCCCGCAAAGCGTGATTTTGAATCAGGTTACTTTTGGCATTGCCGTGCGCATGGCGGTGATGAGCATTCTGGCATCGTCGAGCAAAGGCGCTTAAATTGAACAACGAGGGAAAACAATGCGAGTGTTGATTTCTGGCGGACATGTAATAGACCCCAGCATTGGTGCCGATGCGGTGATGGACGTTGCCGTGGCCGCTGGCCGGGTGGTGGCGGTGGCCCCCAGGGGCGAAATGCCCGCCGACTTTGCGCCCAGCAAAACGATCGACGCCACTGGCTTGTGGGTGTTGCCTGGCCTGGTGGATTTGTCTGCACGCCTGCGCGAACCCGGCTATGAATACCGCGCCACGCTGGAAAGCGAAATTGAAGCGGCCATGGCGGGCGGTGTTACCTCGCTGGTGTGCCCGCCCGACACCGACCCCGTGCTGGATGAACCCGGCCTGATTGAAATGTTGAAATTCAAGGCGCGGCAGCTGAATTTGGCCAAGGTGTACCCATTGGGCGCATTAACCACTGGTTTGACGGGCGAAACCCTGACCGAAATGGCCGAGTTGACCGAGGCCGGTTGTGTGGGTTTTGGGCAGGCCGAGTCGCCTGTTCGCGATTTGCGCGTGTTGTTGCAAGCCATGAAATACGCCCGCAATTTTGGTTTCACCGTATTTTTACGTCCAACCGAACCGAATTTCAGCCGTGGTGGCGTGGCCCACGCCGGGGCCTATGCTTCCCGCATGGGCTTAAGTGGCATTCCCGTGATGGCAGAAACCATTGCGCTGCAAGCTTATTTTGAACTGGTGCGGGCCACGGGCACGCGCATGCACATTTGCCGCGTCAGTTCTGCCAAGGGTGTTGAGCTGGTTCGTCAGGCAAAAACTGAAGGCTTGCCGATTACCTGCGATGTAGCCATTCACCACGTGCACTTGACTGACATGGACATCGGTTTCTTCGACCCCAATGCGCACCTGATCCCGCCGCTGCGCGAGCAGCGCGACCGCGACGCCATTCGCGCCGGTTTGCTCGATGGCTCCATTGATGCCATTTGTTCCGACCACACCCCCGTGGACGACGATGCCAAGCTGCTGCCCTTTGCGGAAAGTGAAGCCGGTGCAACCGGGCTTGAGCTGTTGTTGACACTGGCGGTGAAGTGGATGCGTGAACAGAATATTCCCCCGGCACGCATTGTGGAATTGTTGTGCAGTGGACCGGCCGACATTATCAAGGTGCAGGCGGGCAGCTTGCGCACCGGCATGCCTGCGGACTTGTGCCTGTTTAACCCGGAAGTGGATTGGGTGGTGGGCGAAGCCAGCCTGATCAGCCAGGGCAAACACACGCCTTTCAATGGTTTTCCCATGCAGGGCAAAGTGCAGTTGACCATGGTCAACGGCAATGTGGGCTACAGCACCCTTGAGAAAAGCAGAATGAAAGTGCTGGCTGCATAAGGGTTGCTCACGATGCGCAAAGCCTGGATGATTTTTCGTATGGTGTGCCACCTGCTGTACGGTTTTGTTGTGGCACTTTTGCTGTGGCCTGTGCTTGGGCAAACATTTCGCGAGAGAATCGAAAAGCGCTGGGCCAGGCAATTGCTGGGTATTTTGAATGTGCGGGTGAGGGTGGTGCATGAAACACCGGAATCAAACTATGCAAGCCACAAGCCCTGTTTGCTCTACAGCACGCATGTGTCCTGGCTGGATATTTTTGCATTCAACAGCATTCATCCTGTAACTTTCATTGCCAAGTCTGAAATTTCCAAATGGCCAATTGGCGGTTTGCTGGCCAAGCGCAGTGGCACCCTGTTTATTGAACGGGGAAAACGCCATGCGGTGCGCGATGTCATTCACGCTGCAGTGAAAGTATTGAGTACAGGGCGTTGTGTGGCAGTGTTTCCCGAAGGCACCACCGGCGCGGGCAACACGCCCTTGCACTTTCACAGCAACTTTGTACAGCCCGCCATTCAGGCCAATGTGCCGCTGCTCCCGGTTAGTTTGCAATACTTCACACCAAATGGGCAATTCAGTTCAGCCCCTGCTTTTATTGGCGATCAAACCTTGCTGGAAAACATTCAGGTGTTGTTGAACAGCGAAACCGGGTTTGTGGTGCAGCTGTATATTCACGCACCCATACAAACAGATGGGCGAACGCGGCACGAATTAAGTGACGAAGCACACGCGCGCATTCGCGCCCTGTGTTATCAAACTGCAACTCAGCCAATGCTGGACAATGGTGGTTCTACCGCTTCCACCTGAATAATTGCTTCATCCTCAAGGCGCAGCGCGGTAAGCTGCCCACCCCACACACAACCGGTGTCCAGGCAGTAACCTGCCTTGTTTCTAATTTGCTGCAGTGTGGACCAGTGCCCAAAAATGATCGGGCCTTCTCCCGGGAACTCACGTGGTATGTCAAACCAGGGCTGTAAATCGGGCGGTGCATCCTCAGGTTCAAGCTTGTATTTGAAGTCGATTTTTCCATCGTCGCGCACCATGCGCATGCGGGTGAACACGTTCACAATAAAACGCAGGCGGTCAAACCCGCTGAGTTCAGGTTCCCAACGGTTGGGTTTGTTGCCATACAGTTCAGCCATGAAGGCTTGCCAGTCAGGGCCAGAAAGGGCGTGCTGTACTTCCGCAGAAAGGCTTTGGGCTTGTTCGAAGCTCCATTGAGGCAATATGCCGGCGTGTGTCAACAGGGCGTTCTGTGGCCCGGGAAGGGCCAGGGCCAGTGGCTGGCTTCGCAGCCAGTCCACCAATTCCCCGCCATCGGGTGCGTTCACCACCTCGGCAATGGTGTCTGATTCATGACTGCGCCCGCTGTTGCACCACAAGGCCAGTAAATGCAGGTCGTGGTTGCCCAGCACGGTGTGGGCACGCGCGCCAAGGTTTTTAACAAACCGCAAGGTGTCCAAAGAACGGGGGCCCCGGTTCACCAGGTCGCCAGCAAACCAAAGCACATCAGCTTGGGGGGTGAACTGCGCTTTCTCAAGCAACTTCAACAGAGAGTCCAGACAACCCTGTACGTCGCCAATCACATAGTTGGCCATATTGAAAACTAACTTAAACACCGAAAGTAGTATTATGCCCTGTGTAAACGGCATGGGTGCGGCAGCGTTATTGAGCTAACCCATTCCCATTTTGACTATTTCAGGTACCCATCCATGACGATTTCCCCCTCCATTTTCAAGGCTTACGACATTCGCGGTGTTGTGGATGAAACCTTGACCGAAGACGCAGCCTATTGTGTGGGCCGTGCCTTGGGGCAATTGGCCTTGAGCCGCGGCAAAACCGAAGCGGTGGTGGGGCGCGATGGGCGGCTCAGCGGCCCCCGATTGTGCTGGGCATTGGCCGAAGGCTTTCGCGATGCAGGCGTCAATGTGGTTGACGTGGGCATGGTGGCCACTCCTTTGGTGTACTTCGCCACATTTTTGCTGGACAGTGGCACAGGCGTACAAGTAACCGGCAGCCACAACCCGCCCCAATACAATGGTTTGAAAATGATGGTGGCTGGTGAAACGCTTTACGGCGACACCATTCAAGGCTTGCTGGCATGGATTCAGGCCGAGAAGCCCGAGCGTGGCGTGGTGCCCGGTGTAGAGCGTGGCAGTTACCGTGAACTGGACGTGTGGCCTGATTATCTGGCCAACATTCTGGGGCACGTGAAGTTGGCACGCCCCATGAAAATTGCCGTGGATTGCGGCAATGGTGTGGCGGGTGCTTTCGCCAAAATCCTGTATGAATCTTTGGGTTGTGATGTCACAGAGCTGTTCTGCGAGGTGGATGGCAACTTCCCCAACCACCACCCCGACCCAGCCCACCCCGAGAATCTGCAAGACCTGATTGCCTGCGTGAAGAACGGCGATGCTGAAATTGGTTTGGCTTTTGATGGCGATGGTGACCGCTTGGGCGTGGTGACCAAAGACGGTGAAATTATTTACCCTGACCGCCAACTGATTTTGTTTGCACGCGACGTGATTGCCCGCAACCCAGGTGCCACGGTGATTTACGACGTCAAGTGCACCCGCCATGTGGCCAAAGCCGTGAAGGCTGCCGGTGGTGAACCGCTGATGTGGAAAACAGGTCATTCCCTGATCAAAGCCAAACTGAAAGAAACAGGCGCTCCACTGGCCGGTGAAATGAGCGGCCATGTGTTTTTCAAAGAGCGCTGGTTCGGTTTTGACGATGGTTTGTACGCGGGCGTGCGCCTGCTGGAAATTTTGTCGCGCGGCAGCGACCCCAGCGCAGAATTGAACGCCCTGCCCAATTCATCCAGCACGCCGGAACTTCAATTGCAAACTGCCGAAGGCGTGAACTTTGAAATCGTGAAGCGTTTGCAAGCCGAAGGCAAATTTCCCAGCTCTGAATCAGTCAACACCATTGACGGCGTGCGTGCTGAATACGCCGATGGCTTTGGCTTGGCCCGCCCGTCGAACACCACGCCTGTTGTTGTCATGCGGTTTGAGGCTGACACCGATGCTGCACTGGCCCGTATTCAGGGCGAGTTCAAGGCAGCCATTCTGGCGGTGGCACCTGAAGTGGCATTGCCGTTTTAAGCGACAGCAGCATGAGTAGTTCAAGTGATCAAAACATCATCGACGCCACCCGCCGCTGGGTGGAACAGGTGGTGGTGGCCTTCAACCTGTGCCCGTTTGCCAAGCGCGAACTGGTGAAAGAACGCGTGCGCTTTGTGGTGAGCCAAGCGGTTGATGAAGCCACTTTGCTCGACGAGTTGGCGCATGAACTGGCCTTGTTGAATGTGAATGAATCGATCGAGACCAGCTTGCTGATTCACCCGCAGGTTCTGCAGGATTTTTACCAGTACAACGACTTTCTGGAGGCCGTTGACGAACTGCTGGTGGACATGGATCTGGAAGGTGTGTACCAGGTGGCCAGCTTTCACCCGGATTACCAGTTCGGTGGCACAGAACCAGACGACGCCGAAAACTACACCAACCGCTCGCCTTACCCCATGCTCCACCTGCTGCGCGAAGACAGCCTGAGCGACGCCATCGACAATTATCCCGAGGTGGATTTGATTCCCGAGCGGAACATCGAATGCATGAACGGACAGGGGGTAGAGAAGTTGCGTGCACTGCTTCAAGCCTGTTTGAAGCCAGGCGGCGGAAAATAACAACAGCAATGGAAATTGGGTGTTTTATTCTAATTGCTGTTACCGCCAACCGCAGCAAACCTGAAAGCAAAGCGGGCGTTATATTTCGAGATGTAACTCTGGAGTTTCGAGGAAAGCCTCGAAAAATATAGTTGAAAGGAAAAGCGATGGCTTGCAAACTACGGTTTCACATCCCTCCTCTTTTGCTTCTGAGGTTTGCCCGATTAACCATATCGGGCATTTTTTTGCCCTTTTTCTGGGCACCGTTTCCCAATTCAAGTAGCATTGCGCCTGTAACAAACAAGCGATTCAAACGTGGCCACCTACACCGTCAAAGAAATGTTTTACACCCTGCAGGGCGAAGGTGCCCAGGCGGGCAGGGCGGCTGTGTTTTGCCGGTTTGCCGGGTGCAATTTGTGGACTGGGCGTGAAGAAGACCGTGCCACGGCGGTGTGCAAATTCTGTGACACGGATTTTGTGGGTACAGATGGCGTAGGGGGTGGAAAGTTCAAGGAAGCAGCCGTGTTGGCCCAAGCCATTGCAGACACTTTCAAGGGCGACCCCAGCCAGGGCCTGCCCTATGTGGTGTTCACCGGTGGCGAACCCACACTTCAGCTGGATTCTGCGCTGGTTGACGCCGTGCACGCGCAAGGCTTCGAGATTGCCATTGAAACCAACGGCACCTTGCCCGTGCCTGCGGGTGTTGACTGGATTTGCGTCAGCCCCAAGTTTGGCAGTGAACTGGTGCAAACCACTGGCCACGAATTGAAAGTGGTGGTGCCGCAAGTGGGGCAAAACCTGGATGCCTTGGGCCAATTGGCTTTTGATCACTATTTTGTGCAGGCCATGGACGATGCAGACCCAGTAAGAAAAGCACAGAATATGCAGGTGGCCATTCAAACCTGCCTGAACAAACCCCAGTGGCGTTTGAGTGTACAAACCCACAAAGTAATTGGAATGCCATGAAAGTTTTTAAACAATTCACCTTCGACGTTGCCCACCAGTTGCCTGACTGGCCTGGTTTGCACGGCCACAGCTACACTGCCGAGGTGTGGTTTGAAGGCCCGGCCACCGATGGTTATGTGGTGCCTGAAAGCCTGTTGAGTGAACAGGTTGGCGCGGTGCACAAACGCTTGGATCATTCGTATCTGAATGAGTTTATTGAGTTGCCCACTTCCGAGAACATCGCGCGTTGGATCTGGGACCAGCTTCGCCCGGTTGGGCCCTTGATCAAGGTGAAGGTGTTTCGCGGGTCGATCGGGTTTGGGGTTGAGTTCGATCTAGAGGATGCGAAGGCGGAAGGACGGGCGTGAGGTTATAGGCCAACTCACGCCAGAATTTTCCTGGCCGAGTCGCTCGTAATCTGCTGTGCCCATACAAACTGCCGTGAATCATCGGCTGTCATCGGGCGCGCCAAACCGAAGCCTTGCAGTTCCATCACGCCAGATTCAATCAGGAAATCTCGTTGCTCGGCGGTTTCAACGCCTTCTGCCACCACACTCAGGCCCAATGCCTGTGCCATGGCCAAAACGGTGCGCGACAAGATCACGCTGTCCGTTTTGCCGGGCAGGTCACTGACAAACGACCGATCCAGCTTGATGGATTGAACTGGCATTTTGTGCAGCGTGGCCAATGATGAATAGCCGGTCCCAAAATCGTCGATTGACAAGATCACGCCCACTTCATGAAGGCGGTTCAGGTCATGCAGCACGCTTTCCTGATTTTGCATCAGCACGGTTTCAGTCAGTTCAAGTTCAAGCAGCTTCGGTGGCAGGCCCGTTAGCTTCAGAATTTTTTCAACCGTGCCGCACAGCTTGCCATCCAGCAGTTGAATACCCGACACATTGACAGACACGCTGATTGGCACTTTCAGTTTTTTGTTGGTGTCCTTGAGCCAACGGCATGCCTTGCGCATGACCTGTTCGCCCATGGGAATGATCAGCCCGGTTTCTTCTGCGATGGGAATGAACTGGGCTGGTGGTATCAACTCGCCAGTGCGCGAGCGCATTCTGGCCAGCGCTTCAACTGCACAAATGGTGCCGTTGGTGTTGAATCGTGGCTGGTAATGCAGTTCAATGCGGTCGTGCAAAATTGCATCATGCAAATCGTTTTCAAGATCAACCTTGGTTTGAAGGGTGGCGCTCATGTTGGCATGGAAAACGCGTACGGTGTTCTTGCCTGCTTGTTTGGCTTGGTACATCGCAATGTCTGCGTGTTTCAGCAAGCCTTCCACGTCGGTGGCGTCAGTCGGAAACAGTGCAACCCCCACCGAGGCACCCACATAAATTTTCTTGTCGCCCAGCTCGAATGGTTTTTTGCTGACGGCATCCACCACTTTGCGGCCCACGTTGAATGCCGTGTCTTGGTCTGCGATGTAAGGCAGGGTGATCACGAACTCATCCCCCGACAGCCTGGCCACAATGTCTGAATTGCGCACCACGCTGCGAAGGCGTTTCGAGACTGCGATCAGCAGGTCGTCGCCCCGGTCATGTCCCAGTGTGTCATTCACCGCTTTGAATCCGTCAAGGTCGATGAACAACAAACCCAGTTTGAAGTCTTGCACCTGGTCATTGCCCAGCAGTTCCTGCAAGGTTTGCGACAGGGCAAGGCGGTTGGGCAAGCCCGTCAATGAATCGTGTGTGGCCTGGTGCCGCATTTTGCTTTCATTGCGCTTGATTGAACTGATGTCGGTGAAGAAAATTGAAATCAATTCTTCGCTTGGAAATGCCTTGACCTGGTACCACAGTTCATTGGCAGGGTCTTGCCATTGAAATGTTTCTGGTTGCATGCTGCCTTTGGCCTGGTTTACAAACTTGAACAGCGGTGTTTTCTTCAAGTGCGGCGCACGCTCCCACACCATTCTGCCCAGCAGCAATGGTGCGCTTTTGCCCAGCAGCTCCGCACCTTTTTCATTGAGGTAATTCACGTAACCATTCATGTCGATGGCGAAAAAAGCATCGTCCATCGATTCCAGAATGTTGTTGATTCGCCCCTCGCTTTTCAGCAAGGCTTCTTCAAGGTGAATGTTGCTTGATCGACCAATCAACAGTACATCTGCGCCGCTGCAGGCTGCGGTCCAGTCGAAGTACACCACGTGGTTGTCGGTGTTGCGCAGGCGAAAAGATCCATCAGCAGTGCCGGTCTGGTATTTGACCTGATCCAGAAGTCGTTTGAATTGCCCCACGTCGGTTCGGAACACCAGGTTCGCTGCATCCAGATTTTCCAGTTGCTGGCCGCTTTGTCCCAGAAACTCTTCAAGTGAAGGGCTGATTTTCTTGATTCGCCCTTTGTCATCCACATTCAACAATACACTGGCGGGAATTTTTCTTTCCGCAGTGTCTGGCGCGTCGCTGGCCCGTTCAATACCATCTGAACCAGATGTAGCGTGCACATTTGCCGCGCTTGAAACATCCTGTTCATGCAGCACACCAAATTCGCCGTGGGCGCTTATTTGCAAGCGGATCCATCGCGCATTGACCTTGACATGGCCAGTCCAGCCTTGGTTTTTCAGCAGTGAATTGAACAAGGCCCGGTAAACCGACATGCCGTAGCGCGCAACAATCAGTTCGCTGCCAGATTTAAAACCGATGTGTTGACGAAAGAATTTGCTTGCCGCAATCAGTCCCAGTTCATCGCCCACGTGGCCCAACAGTGCGTGGCTTTCTGTGTTGCTTTCAAGCAATTCATTGATCAGCGGATCATCCAGCATGGTGCTCAGGTTCATACATCAAACCTTGCGAGGCGTCTCTCCATTTCGCGCATCAGCTCGTCAGCCCTTAGAATGGTTTGAACGGTGCTGCCCAGTGTTCGGAAGGCATTTTCGCTGCGTGACTGCATGCCTTCCATGGCCCCCAGTACTTCCCAACCTTGCCGTTGGTTGCCGTGGCCATTCTCTACCCATTGATGGGTCGCCCTGTCGATTGACACTGCCTGGTTTTCAATGGCGCTCAAACCACTTTTCAAGACATCCATTTTTGCCATGAATGCGTTGGTGCGTTCATTCAGGTTGTCCAGCGTGCCCAGTGTCGTATTCAATTGCTGGTTCACGGCTTGATTTGCCTGGCTTTGAATTTCTTTCTGCAACAATTGAAGTTGCTGATTGCTGTCAAAGGCCTGTTTGCTGATTTTTTGCAGGTGTTCAAGCGATTGGTTCAATTCATTGAGCAGGTCAAAGCAATCCTCGGTGGTTTTCTTGGAAAGTTCAGCGGTGCTTTGGCCCATGCGCGTCTGGTTGCCCAGGCTTTGCACGAAGTCGCGCAGCTTTTTCGAGGCCTGGGTGCTGTCCTCCATCTGTTGATGGTTGTCAGCGCCAAGTTCTTTCGCAATCTGCGACAGTTCCCGAATGTCGGTGCGCAACATTTTGAACGCGGCAACCACGAAAGCCATGTTGTCGGCGTAGTCGTTGAACACCTGTCCCATCGGGGACATTCGGCCTTGTTCATTGGTTTGTGCACGCACGCGCAAGTTAATGCCTTTTTCCTTGTCAAGGTAACCCAGCAATCTGGCACCTTCTTCGGCGGCAATTGCATGCTGTCGCAGTGTTTGCGCAATCACGGACAACAGCACCACTTCCACCACAACATAAAAGCTTTGAAGCGCCACGGCAGGCAACCCCGTGTGCTGAAGCATGCCGATCACAAGGTGATGAATCACGATAAAAAGCCCCATGCTGAGCAAGGGGTGAATGTCGCGATAAGCCAGCATCACAGGCAGCAGCATGAAAAAGCTGAAATGGTATTCAAGCAAGCCGCCTGCAAGGTAAACCTGCAGCGCGCCCATGCCGACCAGCACGGCCGCATTCACGTGCATGCTCATGGTGTGGCTGGTGGCGCGCAGCCTGCTTGCCAACACACTGGTTGCAAACAGCGGGATCCCCCAGGCCATGGCCTCGAGAGCGTTGTTGTATATCAAGCCCGCAATGATTGCAAATACCAGGCAGGTGAGATTGACCAACACGCACAAGTGATCAGCATGGCGGCGTATGGATGGATAATCGGTGCTTGCGGGGTGTGTGTCGAAAGGCCAGCGCTGCACTGTGGCGCGAGTGGCTGCATTGTTCAGGGCCGAGTGCTGGGCTTGCATGGTTGATTCTCGAAGTAACTTTGGTCATGAGTCACATTCGAGAATAACCGAGGGCATTTGAAATCAATCACCTGAATAGAGTGGATTTTTTTACCTTTTAGAACCGTTCCTCCGGGGTCAATAAACGCCATTGCCCAACCGGCAGGTCACCCAGCATTACGCGACCAATCCGAACACGCTTCAGGCCAATCACTTTCAGCCCCACGATTTCGCACATGCGGCGAATTTGGCGTTTTTTGCCTTCATTCAAGATAAAGCGAAGCTGGTCCTCGTTTTGCCAGCTAACGCGGGCAGGTTTCAGGGCCTCACCATCCAGGCTCAAACCATGGCGCAGCATTTCAAGCCCACGATCGGTCAGTTCACCTTCAACGCGCACCAGGTATTCCTTGTCCACGGTGGAATTTGCGTCGATCAGTTGCTTGGCAATGCGACCATCCTGGGTTAACACCAGCAAGCCTGTTGAATCAATGTCCAGCCGCCCGGCAGGGGCCAGGCCTTTCAGCATGGCGGGCTGGAATGGGGTAGCCGTTTTGCGGTCGGCCTGGTTTTCAAGCCCCAGGCATTCCATGGCAGCCTTGTACCGGCCCTCGGGCTGGCCGGAAACCACGCCGATTGGCTTGTGATAAAGAATGGTGACCTGCTTGCCCAGCACATTCTTTGCGCGCGCATCCAGGTCAATGGTTACCGTGGGCAACACCTTGGCACCCAACTCGTCCATCACTTTGCCGTTTACACGCACCCAGCCGTTCTCGATCAGGTAATCCGCTTCGCGGCGCGAACACAGGCCTTTTGCGGCCATGATCTTGCTCAAACGCTGTGGCTCAAAGGGGTCGAGCATGTCCATGGTGTTGGTGCCTGTGACCTTGCTGCGGCGCGGGCGCACCGAGCCAGCCGGTGGCGCTACGGGCGCGCTGCGCATGGCGGCACGGTTGCGGTTCGGTGTCGCTGGCTTGGCAGGTGCTGCTTTACTGCCCGTGCTGGGGCGTCCCCGGCCTGTTGCCGCCGGTTTGGCTGCTTCGGGTTGACTCCGGGTGCTGGGTCGTTTGGGTGGGCCTGTGCGGCCCGAATCGCCACTGCGGCCTGCGCTGCCGTTGCGGCCTGCGGGTTTTTTCATGATTTCAGAATGTCCTCTTGCGTTGAGGCCGTATTGTAGGTGAAATCAATGGCTTAGGCTATGTTCTTTGCAAGTCGGGCGGCAACAGTTTGTACAGCACGGGCGTTACCAAGCGTCCAATGAAGGTGGACGAAATCAGGCCACCGATAATGACCCACGCCATGGGCGAGTACAAACCACCACCTTGCAGCGCCAGCGGCAGCAAGCCGCCCACTGCTGTGGCGCTGGTCAGCAGAATTGGCAAAAAGCGGATTCGTCCTGCTTCTTCGATGGACTCATCCAGCCCCTTGCCTTCCTCACGCAACTGGTTTGTGAAGTCGACCAGCAAAATCGAGTTTTTAATCTCGATGCCGATCAAGGCAATAAAGCCGATCATCGCCGTGAAGCTCAGTGAATTACCGGTCAGAAACAGCATGACCATGCCGCCTGTAACCCCCAGCGGGATGACGAACAACACAATCAGCGTGCTTTTGAAGCTGCCGAATTCCAGCACCAGAATGGCGAGAATGCCAAACACGGTGATCAGGATGGCGGTGCCGAAACCAGCGAAGCTTTCCTGACGGCTTTTCACTTCCCCGGCCATTTTGTAGCGGTAGCCTGTGGGCAAGCCCATTTCGTCAATTTTGCTGGCAATGTCGCCCGCCACTTTCTCGGTGTTGTAGCCGGTGCGTGTGTAGGCAGTCAGCAGCACAGCACGTTCGCGGTTGAAGCGATAAATGCTGTTCAGGTTGTCGTCCAGTTCCAGTGTGGTGAGCTGGGTAAGCGGCACGGCCTGCCCTGTGCGGGATATCACATGAAAATCGTCCAGTGCGTTCAGGCTGCTGCGTGCCCCGGCAGGGCCGCGCACGCTGATTGTGTAGGCATCGCCATCACTCTGGCGAATTTCGCCAGCAGGTGCACCTGCAATGGCCAGGCGCACAGCCTGATCCAGTTCGGCAGAATTCACGCCCAGCAAACCGGCTTTCTCGAAATTCACTTTCAAGCGCAGGTCGCTGCGCCCGGTGCGTTGCGGGTTGTCCACGTTCTGTGTGCCGGGGTGCTGGGTCATGATGCGTTCAACCTGGGCCGACACTTCCCGCAAAGTTTCAATTTCAGGCCCCACCAAGCGAATGCCGATGGGCGCGTCCACAGGTGGACCATTTTCAAATTCGCGAACAATCAGGTTGGCCCCGGCAATGGTTTTCAATTCATTGCGAATGTTGTCGAGCAGTTTCGGCGTGTCGTCGGTGTATTTGTTCAATTGAACAAACAGTTCACCCACATTCGATTGCTTGTCTTGTTGAAACACGTTGTAGTAAATCTGCGGGTTGCCTTCACCGACTGTGGCCATCACGGCTTTCACTTCATCGATCTGTTTCAGTTTCTCTTCGACCTGTTTCACCACGGCATCTGTGGCGGCAAGGCTTGAGCCCGCTGGCAGACTGACCTCCACGATGAACTGGGGTGTGTTGGCCTTGGGAAACAGTGACATGCCCATCAGCGGCGCCAGGCCCAGGCTGGCCACGAACAACACCAGCGACGCAGCCACCACGGTTTTTGGGGTTTGCAAGGCGCGGTGCAACAGGGGCGTGTAAATTTTGTCGATCAAGCCCATCAGTTTTTGCAACACAATATTGCCGTGTTCGTTCTCGTCTTTTTTCAGCACGCGGCTGGCCAGAAACGGAATGATGGTCAGCGCAACAAACAGCGATGCAATCACGGTGAAGACTACCGCAACGGGCAGGGACCGAATGAACTTGCCCGCGTTGTCGGGCAGCATCAGCAGTGGCAAAAAGGCAAACAACAGGGTGGCCGTACAGCCCAGCACCGCCAGCGAAATTTGCCGGGTGGCAAGTTTTGCGGCTTCAACACGGTTGTATCCCATGCGCAGGTAACGGGAGATGTTTTCGATTACCACAATGGAATCGTCGACCAGCAAGCCCAGCGCAACCACCAGGCCGGCAATTGAAAGCTGGTTCAGGGAAAAGCCCGCATAGTACAAACAGGCAAGGCCTGTGAGCAACGACAAAGGCAAGCTCACCATTACAATGCCCGCCGCGCGCAAACCCAGCGGTAGCAAGGTTATCAGCACCAGTGTAACGGCCAGCCCAAAGTCGAAGGTCAAGCGGTCAATTCTTTTCTCGACGTTTTTGTACTGCTCAAAACCCCGTTCCAGCGTGATGTTGGGCGGCAGGGTTTTTTCGAACTCGTCTGCTGTTTCCTGCAGTGCCTGCTGGGTCACGAAAATATTGCGCTCGTCTTTTTGGTTGGCGGTTACAAACACTGCGCGCTGGCCGTTGAAGCGGGCCATCACTTCCTGGTTTTCGTAGTCCCATCGCACGTCGGCCACATCGCTCACGCGGATCAGGCGACCACCCAAATCTCCACCAGTGCCTGTGCCAGCAATCACGGTGTTGCGTATTTCATCCACACTGCGGTACTGGCCAGAGGTTTGTACATTCAGGCGGCGTGCACCTTGTTCCACAGGGCCACCCGGAATGTTCAGGGATTCGCCTTGAATAACACGCGCCACATCGGCGGCCTGAATACCCAGTTCGGCCAGCTTCTTGAAGTTCAAACTAACGCGCACTTGTTGTTCCGGGTACGCCCAGCTTTCGCTTTCCCGTACCGATGCAATCCGCTCGAAGGCTTCTGACAAATCTTCTGCGTAGTCGGCCAGATCGGCATAGCTGGCTGTTTCAGACACCAGCGAGTATTGAATGATGTTGGTGAAGCCGGGGTTGATCCGCTCAATCTCCAGCTTTTGAATGCCTGCCGGCAACTTGTCGCGAATGCTGTTTAATTCGCGGTTCACTTCATCGAATTTTTTGTCCACATCCACTTCGGCATTGAAGCGGACAAACACCACACCGCCGCTGTTGCGCGATGTGGACAGCATTTCCTTTAAATCGTCGAGGCTGCGCAGTGCATCCTCAATCGGCTTGGCCACCTGCTGTTCCATTTCGCGTGGATCGGCACCAGGATAAATCACATTGATGCGAAATGCGCTGATGTCGAAGTAGGGGTCTTCTGTTCGTGGAATGTTTTGGTAGGCGCTAATTCCAATGGCGGTTAGCAGGAAAAAAATGACCAGCGTGAACTGGTAATTCTTGATCGAAAAATCAGAGAGTTTCATGTGAATTACTCCTGAACTTTCACGGTTTCACCGTCTTGAAGATAGGCCGCACCTGTGCTGACCACGCGTGTGCCCTCGGGCAGTGCGTCTGAAAGCGCCAGCTGATTTCCCGCAATGAATGCAATTTGCACGTTCTGTCTGTTCACGGTGTTGTTGGCCTGGACGGTGTAAATCCACGCTGCCTTGTTGTCTCCTTCCACCACCGCTTCAATGGGCAGGTAACTGCGGGTGCCGCTGAAATTAACGGGTTCAATTCGGGCACGGCCCTGCATGCCGGAAAGCAGGTTCAGGCCTTCATGTGCGTTGGCATCAATGGCCACCAACACGCCATAGGTACCCGTTGCAGGGTCGGCGGCCTGACTCAGTTCGATCACTTTGCCCGGCCACTTCACGCCGGGAAGGGCGTCGAATTGCACTTCGGCTTTGTTGCCCAGTTGAACATGCACGGCCTGTTTGTCGGCAAGGCTGGCTTTCATCACAAAACCGCTGGCTTTGCTGCCCAGCAGCAAAATGGGTTGACCTGGCGACACCACTTCACCCGCCTGGGAAAAGCGTTTCAACACCACACCTTTGCTTTGCGCTTTGATCTCGGCGGTCTGGCTGGAGAACTGCGCCTGGCTAAGCTGGGCACGCGCAGCCTGAGCGGCGGTTTCAAGGTTGTCCAGTTGCACTTTGGAAATCACTTCCTGTTCACGCAGTGCCCGTCCGCGGCTCAGGTCGCGCTGGGCTTTGTCAAAGCCTGCGCTGGCCAGGCTGACCGCGGCATTCACATCCTGTTTGTTCAACCAGGCAAGGCGTTGCCCTTTGTCCACGGTTTCACCTTCACGCACCGTGATGGTTTCTACCACTCCGCCAACCTTGAAGCTTAAGCGTGTTTCGTCGCGAAACGCGCCAATGCCCGGTACCTCGATCAAGCCTGCAGCCGGGCCTGTTTGAACGGTTTCAATTTTCACCAGACGGTATTCGGTGGCAGGGGCTTCTTCCGGTGTGGCTGGGCCACATGCGGCCAATGTCAACATGGAAAGTGTGCTGAGCAATGTGAGGTATTTCATGGTTGAGCTCCTTCCTGTGGGCCTGGCTCTGGAATGTTTCGGTTGTTGTATTGCCAAACGGCGTGGTCAATTCGTGCCTGGTAAACGGCGGTGGCCAAACCAAGGCGGGCACGTGTTGCGCTTTGTTCCGCGCTCAGGAATTCCACTTGCGTGGTTTCCCCTGCGTTGCGTTTGCGTTCATTGATTCGCAGGCTTTCTTCGGCTGCGGCACGTTGTGAAATGCGAGCCTGAATGTTGTCCAACGACACCAGCAAATTTTCGCGGGCTTGAAGCTTGGCCAGTTGCAACTGCCGGTTCACGTGCCGCGTTCGGGCTTCAAGTGCTTGCACTTGTGCCTGGCTACGGGCCACTTCGCTGCTGCGAATACCGGCATCGGCCAGCGTCCAGTTCAACACCACGGATGCACTGGCAAAGCCGGTGTTGGGGCCGGTGCTGTAGTCACGGCCCTGGTAGCCGCCTTCAATGGAATAACCCAGGGTGGGTTTGTAAGCGGCGCGGCTCGCATCCAGCTGGGCGCGCTGCGCGGCCAGGCTGCGTTCAAGCCGTGTCAAGGCCGGGGCTGGTGTGCTGCCTTGGGTGTTGGGTTTCAATTCGTCCAGCAGCGTGCGGATTTCCGGTGGTGTCAGTTCTTCATCAGGCAAAGCCACATTGCTGTAGTTGGGCGCATGGCGCAACAGGTTGAAATATTCCTGGGCCAGCAGCGCCTGGGTGCTGGCTTCCCGCAGTGCAACCTGGATTTCCAGTGTTTCTGCCTCGGCGCGCCTGGGGGCGTCCAGTGTGGTTTCGCCTGCCTTGTACAACACAGCATTCACGCGTTCATTTTCCTGAAGTGTGCGCACACTGACCTGCAGAATGTTTTCGCGTGCCTTGGCCTGCGCAAACTGCCAGTACGCAGTTTTCAAATCGCGCACCAGTTCTTCTTTCACTTGCTGGCGTGCCGCTTCTTGTGCATTCATGGCTTGTGTTTGAGCCAACACTTGCCGGTCAAGTACGGGCTCGTAAATCGGGCCGCGCACAATCAGCCGCGTGTCTTGCTCTGTGGGGCGAAGCAGGGGAATGGACTGGTTCTGCACAGTTGGAAATTGTGCAGGTTGCCCGTTGGCCATCGCTTGTGCATTCAAGGCGGAATACACTGGATTCAGCAAATCGCCCGCCGGGAAATCAATGGTTCTTCCCCCTTCTGCCACGCTGGCGCGCGCCTGCAAGGCAAGGCTGGGATAGAAGCGCGCACGCAGGTTTTCCAGCCGCTGGCGTTCTGCCTCGACTTCGAAACTGGCCTGGGCCAGTGTCGGGTTGTTGGCGATCGCATCGTTCAGGTAGGCGTCGAGCGGCGTTGTTGCCAATGCAACGCTTTCAATCTGTGCTGCCATAAACAACAATGCAGCAACTAGACGCCTGTCAAACAAAGTCCAAAAAAAAGTACCACGAAATGGGGTGCTTGCAAACTTGGCCAGGTTCATTTTTTTCCTCCGCCAGTGCGGTTGATCAATGATTGCATGACCAGTTCTACAGCCTGGTTCATGAATGATTCTTTGGTGATTCCCAAGGTGGCCATGAAGTTGGATTTTGTTTGTGCCAACTGGATGGTGCCGTGCGTGAAGCCCCACAGGGTGATTGAAATTTGCATCAGGTTGCCAAGGTCGTTGCGCAGGGTTTTGTCGGCCATGCCCTTGGCCAAAGCCAACACCATTTCCTCGTGAACCTTCTGGCCAGCGTGGATCATTTCCATGGCGGCGCAGCACGGGTCATCCTGCACAACTTCATGGGCAGCCGCTTCAAAACGTGACATGGCGGCAAAGTGCGTGGGGTAGTCCTCCGCAAACTGCATGTAGGCCTGACCAATTGCACGAATTTGCTCCCGGCCTGTCAGGTGCGTTTCCCGGGCGTTTTGAAACTGTTCGCGCAGAATTTTCAAACCTCGCAGGCAAATTGCCAGATGCAATGCAGTTTTGTCTTTGAAGTACACATAAACCAGGGCGCGTGATACCCGTGCCTTGCGCGCAACTTGGTCCATGGTGGCTGCGTCAAAGCCTTTTTCTGAAAAAACCAGTTCAGCCGCATCAAGAATTTCTTCCCGGCGGCGTTCCTTCTCTTCTTCGCGACGTTCAGTAACATAGTTCATGATTTGGATCATAGTTTAGTCATTGACATAATGTCAATAGAGATTGTTCTCCATTGGGTGAAAGCCTTGAGTTGGCTTAGTTTCACCGCGTTGTTCGTGGCAATGTTTTTGCCTGCGCTGAATTAAAGTTTGATCATGGTGAATTGTTTCTGTGAGACGCATGGTGGTGAACAAACGCGATGGCCTTGAGCGACAGGTGGTGTTCGTGATCGACGATCACCCCATCGTCAGCTTTGGTCTTGTTGAATTGGTAAAAGATGCGGCACCCCACGCCCGCATTCGGCAGTTTTCAACCTTGAAAGAGGCGGCGCGGCATGCCTTGCGCGAATTTCCAGCCTTGATTATTTCCGATTTCTATTTGCGAGATGTTCAGCCAGAGACTTTCATCGGGCTGTTTGAAACCTTGTTTCCCGGCATCCCCGTGTTGATCACTTCAAACGACGACAAAGTGATGGTCCAGTTAAAGCGCCATCAACTGGAACGGTTTATTGCATTTTCCAAGTTCACGCCTTTTCTGAAATTGATTGACCTTATCAGGATGGGGCTGGCTCTGGCCAATATTGATTTGCTGGAAATACCCAAACAGTCAAGGGGTTTGACCCACAAACAGGTCGAGGTGCTTGAGCTGATCGGGGCGGGGCACAGCAACAAGGAAATAGCGGCCTTGTTGTGCATCAGTATTGAAACGGTGAAAGGCCATGTGAAAGACATTCTGGAACGCTTGAGTGCCAAGAACCGCATGGAGGCTTCCTTCATTTACCGTCACACGCAGATGCAGCAAAGCAGGAAAGCAGAACCGAGCCTGCACAATATTTAGTCACACCATCTAATTCCTCATGTTTTGAATGGCTTGGGCTACTTGTCCACATGCTATCCCCTAGGTTGTGCCCATTTTTTGGGGATATCCCAAGCGATCAACAGTGCTCATTTTTCCGCGTTTAGGTAAACTGCCTACACGCAGTTCCACGTGGTCCTTACAAGGAGAACAAGAGATGAGCACCTCAGCACAACTTGAAGAGTTCATGAATGGCCTGATTCGCCGCAATCCGGGCGAACCAGAGTTTCACCAGGCTGTTCACGAAGTCGCGCAACACATTATTCCCTATGTTGAAAAAAATCCGAAGTACGAGGTTGCACAAATTCTTCAACGCCTGACCGAACCGGATCGCATCATCAGTTTCCGGGTGTGCTGGGAAGACGACCACGGCAATGTGCGCACGCAGCGTGGTTATCGTGTGCAGCACAACAATGCGATTGGCCCTTACAAAGGGGGCATCCGTTTTCATGACAATGTGACCCAAAGCATTTTGAAGTTTCTGGCCTTTGAACAAACTTTCAAGAACAGTTTGACTGGGTTGCCCATGGGTGGCGGCAAAGGCGGTTCCGATTTCAATCCAAAGGGCAAAAGCGATCGCGAGATCATGCGTTTTTGCCAGGCGTTCATGACAGAGCTTTCCCGTCACATTGGGCCTTTTACCGATGTGCCGGCAGGGGATATTGGTGTGGGCGGCCGCGAAATTTCTTATATGTTTGGCCAATACAAACGCATTCGCAATGAATTCACCGGGGTGTTGACCGGCAAGGGCCTGGCGTTCGGTGGTAGTGAAATTCGTGTCGAGGCGACGGGTTACGGCGTGGTGTATTTCATGGAGGACATGCTTGCGCACAAGGGCTTGAAGCTTGAGGGGCGGGTTTGCTCGGTCAGTGGTTCAGGCAACGTTGCGCAGTACGCTGTCGAGAAGATTATCGCTTTGGGTGGCAAGG
Source organism: Limnobacter sp. (assembly GCF_036846585.1). Lineage (GTDB taxonomy): Bacteria > Pseudomonadota > Gammaproteobacteria > Burkholderiales > Burkholderiaceae_B > Limnobacter. The sequence continues at coordinate 55,548 of NZ_DAIUBR010000020.1, forward strand.
TCATCACCATGTCCGACTCCTCGGGGACCATTCACGACAAGGATGGCATCACCATGGAAAAACTTGCACATGTCAAAGAGCTGAAAGAAGTTAAAAGGGCAAGGATCAGCGAGTACGTCAACACGTACCCGCAAGCTGAGTTCATCGAAGACAAGCGCCCCTGGCACATTCCGTGTGAACTGGCATTTCCCTGCGCGACCCAGAATGAGATCAATGCAGAAGAAGCAACGTTGCTGGTGAAGAATGGATGCATCGGCGTGTCGGAAGGCGCGAACATGCCGTCAGAAAAAGGGGCGATCGATGTGTTTCAGAACGCGCGTATTTTGTTTGCCCCGTCGAAGGCTGCCAATGCAGGTGGTGTTGCCGTATCCGGGCTTGAAATGACGCAGAACAGCATGCGCCTTTCCTGGTCGCGTGAGGAACTGAACCAGCGTTTGCGCGCAATCATGGCAGATATCCATGCCCGTTGTGTGAAGTATGGTGCCGAGGAAGATGGTCACATCGATTATTTGAAGGGCGCCAACGTCGGCGGCTTTGTCAAAGTGGCCGATGCCATGCTGGCATATGGTGTGATCTAAACGTATTTACTTTCGATCACAAAGGGGCTGCCTGCACATGGGTGGCCCCTTTTCTTTTGGTAGCATGGCTCATCCTGATTTCATAAAGTGATTGCCATGAATGTTCTGATTGTTCACGCCCACCCGGAACCACAATCCTTTTGCACAGCAATGATGCAACGGATGCGCGATCGGTTCGAGTCGCAGGGACACGTTGTCTCGGTGTCGGATCTCTACGCAAAGCAGTTCAACCCCGTGGCAAGTGCAGCTGATTTTTCACAGCGCAACAACCCCGACTACCTGGTGTACGCGCTTGAGCAACGCCATGCACAGAAAACGGGTTCGCTGCCCACAGATATTGCTGAAGAACTCGCCTTGCTTGAACAGTGTGATTTGTTGATTCTGAATTTCCCGCTCTACTGGTTTTCTTTGCCTGCAATCCTGAAAGGCTGGATAGACCGGGTGTTTTTGTCAGGTGTGGTTTACGGCGGGCGCAATTTTTATGACCGTGGTTTGATGAAAGGAAAGCGCGCCTTGCTTGCATTCACATTGGGTGGCCGGGAACATATGTTTGGCGGGAACGCAATTCATGGTGAACTGGAAACCATGTTGCGCCCCGTGTTGCGGGGCAGTCTGGGCTATGCCGGTTTCGACGTGTTAAAGCCATTCGCCGCTTACCACGTGCCTTATATCACCCAAGAGGCAAGGGTGACCATGCTGGAACAACTCGATGCGGCAGTGGATGCCCTTGCCACACGTCCTTTGATTGACTATCCAAGTCTGGATGATTTTGATCCACAGATGAATCCGCTGAAGTAAACGGGCAATAAAAAACCCGTGATGCTTTCGCACAACGGGTTTTAATGAAGTCTACAGAAGACCCTTCATACGAAGGGTCGTGTAGCGGTTTTGTTGTTTTTGCTATTTCTGGATTACTTCATGCCCAGTTGCTTTTTGATCTTGGCGATCACGTCAGTTTGAACTGACTTGACCATGCCCTTGACCTGTTTTTCCAAGTCCTTGATCTGCTTCTGAACATCGCTCAACAACTTCTTGCGATCTGTTGCGCTGAATACTGATTTAGCGGCTGCGGCTTTCGCCTTGGCTGCTGGTTTGGCTTTGGCAACAGTTTTCTTCGCCTTGGCTGCAGCGTTCGCTACGCTGGCAGTGGCTGCCTTGGCGCGTGAAGTAGCTGGTTTCTTGGCGACTGGTTTTTTGGCTGCGGGTTTTTTCGCAGCAACAGGCTTTTTGGCAGCCGGCTTTTTAGCTGCAGCTGGTTTGGCAGCGGCGGGCTTTTTGGCAACAGGCTTTTTGGCAGCAGCAGGTTTTGCAGCGGCTGGTTTTTTAACAGCAGGTTTCGCTGTAGCTGGTTTTTTCGCAGCAGCAGGTTTCGCTGCAGCTGGTTTTTTCGCGGCCGGTTTTCTGGCTACTGGTTTTTTTGGAGCTGGGGTTGCTTTGCTTGCCTCGGCTTCGACTGGCTTTTGATCTGTTGTAACCATGTTTTATAACCTTCCTTAAACGGTGTGGTGAGTTATGTGTACATCAAATTTAATTAACTGAAAAGCTTTTTTCATTAATACATGATCAACAACCCGTTTGTATGTAATTTTCAATAAATTTTGTCGTTTTTTTTTCGCACCATGTCAGTGCGATTCTGATAAAAATTTCTGCATTTAATTGGCATTGCTTTTGCTAGTTTTCAGTTGATTCAACTTTGGACGCACTGACTTGTTCAAGCATCTTTCCAAACTTTCTCATCATGCAGCGTGGCGAAGGCAACTTGAATTGTTGCTGGATTCGACCGGCGAAGGTATCTACGGAATTGACCTGAAGGGCCGTTGCGTTTTCATCAACAAAGCGGGCGCGGAAATGCTGGGGTATTCCGCCGATGAAGTGTTGGGCCGGAACATGCATTACCTGATGCATCACTCGTATGCCAACAACGATTTAATGCCTGTGTGTCAGTGCCAGATTTTCCGCGCATTTCAGGAAAACAAGGGTTGTCGTGTGGACAGCGAAGTGTTGTGGCGTCGTGATGGCACCTGTTTTCACGCCGAGTACGCATCGTATCCAATTTTTGAAGATCAAGCGGTGGTGGGCGCGGTGGTCACATTCAACGACATCACCGAGCGGGTTGAGGCGCAAAACATTCGGGCTGCTGCGCAGGCGGAGCTGGAGCGGCGTGTGATTGAACGCACTGCACAATTGCAGAAAGCACACGACAGAATGCGCAGGCTTTCCGCACACCTGACCACTGTTCGTGAAGAAGAACGAACCCGGATTGCGCGGGAAATGCACGACGACCTGGGTGCGAAATTGACGGCGTTCGATCTGGAGTTGAAGGCACTTTCCTACCGCTGCGCCAGCGATGAAAAACTGACCCTGAGAATTGAAAGCATGTTGGACCTGGCGCAAGGCGCAATGGAAAGTCTGCGCCGAATACTTTCCGACCTTCGGCCTGGTGTTCTGGATCATCTTGGGCTGTGGGCAGCGGTGGAACATTTGCTGGGCGAGTTTTCCCAACGCACCGATGTGGTCAGCTCGCTCGACATTGATCCGGCACTGGAACATGTCCGTTTGAGCAAAGCGACCGAAACTGCTTTGTATCGAATTCTGCAGGAAGCATTGAATAACGTTGGCAAACATTCTGGTGCGAACAAGGTGGATGTGCTGGTTCACACCGAAGGGCGTGCGGTTGTTTTTCAAGTCAAAGACAATGGCCGAGGCATGGCGGTGCGAACTTTCAATGCGGGTTTTGGTTTGATGGGCATTGAAGAGCGCGCCTGGGACATTGGTGCGCGTTGTTCGATTGATTCCATTCTGGGGCAGGGCGTGTGCATCAAGCTGCGCTTGCCTGAGGTATTGGCCTTATGAATATCCTGATTGTGGATGATCACATGATTATTCGCCGTGGCTTGGTTCAAATTCTCGAAGAGTTTGAAGGGCAGTATGTGATTGAGCAGGCGGCCGATGGTGTGGAGGCCATGCAGAAACTTCGCAAGACGCCCTTTGATGCCGTGCTGCTCGATGTGGCCCTTGGCGAGCGCGATGGCTTTGATGTGCTTAAAAGCGTGCGCAGCGAATTTCCGAAGCTGGGTGTGGTGATGTTGTCGGTGTACCCGGAAGCGCAGTTCGCCTTGCGTGCCATTCGCAGTGGTGCCAATGCTTACTTGAACAAAGGCTGTTCTCCGGTCGAGCTTTCCCAAGCCATTAAAATGGCGTGTGCCGGACAGGTTTACTTGACAGCCGCCACAGCCAATTTAATGGCCAACGACTTGCGCAAACCCACGGACAGGCCGCTGCATGAACGTTTGTCGAACCGGGAAATGCAAGTGTTGCGTTTGATGGCGCAAGGCGAAACCGTTCAACACATTGCGCAGGCACTTTGTCTGTCGGGCAACACAGTTTCAACTTATCGTGCGCGTGTGTTTGAAAAGCTTGAACTGAAAAACCTGGTCGATTTGGTGAATTACACCAAGCACCACGGTCTGTAGTTTTCTTGTAGGGCCAGCACTACAACACAATCACAAATGGCGTGATACCCAGCCAGAAGCCACCACGGCACACTGAAACCCTGTTTAACGCAGTGTTGCCGGAGAAGCTCAAATGGCCAGAATGCAGGGTTTCAGATTGGGTGTGTATGTATTCAAGGAAGCCGAGGTGGTCGACTACGCTGCCCCTTATGGCGTGTTCTCGGTCGCCAAGCGTTTCGATCCTGAACTGGATGTGTTCCTGATTGCCGAGAGCATGCGCCCGGTGCAAACACAAGCCGGCTTCACTGTGTTGCCCAATTATTCATTTGCCGACACACCCGCCATGGATGCATTTCTCATTCCCGGTGGTTTTGGTACCCGACAGGAAATGAACAACGGCAATTTGCACCGTTACATCC
>NZ_DAIUBR010000021.1:0-59503 GCF_036846585.1 Limnobacter sp.
TTACCCCCGCCAAGGAAATCGCCTTGATTATTGGTGAGCCGTGGAAAGACATGCAAGCAAGATCAACAGCAGAGATTGATCCTGTTTTTGAAGGGCGCCACTGGTATAGAGAGCCCAAATCGCTTTCCTTCCTGCGTTTTGCTAACCCTCAACATGAGTTTAAAACTCCCCCTGCAAAATTTTTTACTGTCGGATTCGATGACAAAGGCAATATTGACGGAGTAAGAATGTCCCCCCAATTAGAACCACTTCGATTGCGGCAAGCATTGGACGTCATGCTCGATCTTCAAACACAGTGGAGAAAGTCCGGGTGGCTTCTTACTGATCCTGAAGAACCCGCATACGAAAATACGCCAGAATGGATCAGCAGAATTGAAGAATGCCGGTCAAATGCGACCTTCTGGCATGTTCCTGACAAGTATCAAATAGCTGTTGGAATTGCTTGTTATAAAGACCAGCGATATCCGAATGAAAAACGGTTCATGATCAATTTTTCCATGGGTAGGCCTTGGTACGAACCATGGAAATACAACTTTCCACTTGATCAAAGCAAGCCATATTGAAACTCGAGTCGGCTTTGGTTGAAAGACAAACATTAAACACCACTCCATTGAAACTCCAAATGGAAGTGCCATTCGATGACAGCTCACAGCAACCTGTTTCAGTGGATTAGACACCACAAAATTCTGGCTGTATGGCTGCAACACTTTTTGTAGTGGGTGCTTGCAAAGCCACCGAACTGCTTACGCCAGCCAAGGAAATCGCCTTGATTATTGGTGAGCCGTGGAAAGACATGCAGTCCAGATCAACTGCAGAAATTGCCGACAACATACCCGATGAAATTTGGTACCGGATACCCAAAGAACTGGCTTACTTAAGATTTGCCGATCCAAAACACGGATTTATTACACCACCCGCAAAGTTTTTTACTGTCTCATTTGACGACGATGCCTCAATTCGATCTGTCAGAATGTCTCCCCAAGTCGAACCACTACCGCTCCAAGAATCTTGGAATATCGTTTTGGATCTGCAAAATCAATGGAGAAAGTCGGGCTGGGAACTTGATGAACCAGAAGAATATCCTGCTTATGACAACACTCCCCTTTGGCACGAGGCGCTTAAAAAGTGCGCCGCCCTTAGTACCCACTGGAACGCAGGGAAGTTGTATCAACTTATGGTGGTGATTACCTGTTACGAGGACAACCGATATCCAGACAACAAAGGATACTTGGTAACTATTTCGATGGGTAAATACCGAGAGTGAACATCGGCAATAATTTGCTCGCCCCATATCCTTGGCGAAATTTCAAATGGAAGCGTCATTCGATGACTTAAACCGATTGGCCTCTAAAAACCCCTGGGCGGTTCAATCATTCACTCTGCTTTTAACTCACCTTTCTCAAGCCTTAATACCTTGCTGCACTTGCGTGCCAGTTCCATGGAATGGGTCACGATGATCAAGGCCGATTTGTTGGCAGCCTTGCTGTGAATCAGGCTTTCAAACACCTGGTCTGCAGTGTCTTGATCCAAGTTTCCAGTGGGCTCGTCGGCAAGAATGGCTTTCGGGTTGGTCACCATTGCGCGTGCAATCGCCACCCGTTGGCGCTCGCCACCCGACAATTCCGCAGGGCGGTGGTTCAGCCGGTGTTCAAGTCCAAACTGTTTTAACAGCACCGCACTTTTTTCACGGGCCACCTGTTTGTTTTCGCCGCCAATGCGCAAAGCCATGGCCACGTTGTCCAGTGCATGGAATTCAGGCAGCAAATGGTGAAACTGGTAAATAAAGCCCAAAGTTTTGTTGCGTTCCATGCCCAGTTTGCGAACAGACCAAGGCTCAATGGCCTGGCCAGCCCATAACACCGAGCCGCTGTCGGCTTTTTCAAGCCCGCCCAGCACGTGCAGCAACGTGCTTTTGCCTGCACCGGAAGCACCCACAATTGCCACGGTTTCTCCTGCCTGCACCTGAAAGGTCAGGTTCTTGATCACCTGCGTGGCTTTGTCATTCGCGGTGATGCCCTTGAATGCTTTGCTGAGGTTTTTGGTTTCCAGAACAACATTACTCATAACGCAGGGCCTCCGCAGGTTCGGCGCGTGATGCGCGCCAGCTTGGGTAAATGGTGCTGAGCACGCTAAGCACCAAGGCCACGGTCACAATGGTAACCACATCGCTTGCGCGCGGGTCGGAAGGCAACTGGCTGATGAAATAAATTGATTTTGGCAAGAATTCAACGCTGAGCACGCGTTCAATGGCTGGCACGATGGTGCCCAAATTAATCGCCAGCAACCAGCCTGCCGTTACACCCAGAAAGGTACCAATCCAGCCCACCAGTGCACCTTGCAACATGAAAATTCGTTGAATGGCAAAGGGGCTTGCACCCAGTGTGCGCAAAATGGCAATTTCGCCGCGCTTGTCTTTCACGGTCATCACCAGCATGGAAACCAGGTTGAATGCGGCCACCGCGATAATCAGGGTCAGAATAATAAACATCATGCGTTTTTCGGTTTGAACAGCGGCAAACCAGGTGCGGTTTTGTACCGACCAATCGCGAACCCAAACACTGGGCGGCAACTGGCGTTCAATGTCGCGGGCCACAAAGGGGGCTGCGTCCATGTCGTTCAGCTTCACGCGTATGCCCGTGGGGCCAAGGCTGCGGTAAAAACGCGCCGCGTCGTCAATGTTCATTAACACCAGGCCGCTGTCATATTCATAGTGGCCAGTGCTGACCAAAGCGGTAATCTCGAAGGCTTTCAGGCGGGGGATCATACCGGCAGGGGTCATTTGGCCAGAAGGTGCAATCAGCGTGATGCGGTCGCCCACGCTCACCCCAATCTGTTTTGCCAACTCGACGCCCAGTACCACGCGAAATTCGCCAGCTTGCAAATTGGCAAGTCTGCCTGAAATTACTTCTTTGAAATCAGATACTTCTTGCTCCAGTGTCGGGTCGATACCGCGAACAATGGCGGGGCGCAGCAAATCGCCGTGGGCCAGCATGCTTTCACCCGCTACATAGGGCGCAGCGCCAATTACCTTGGGGTTGGCACTTTTGATTGCACCCACCAGCGTATCAGGGTTGTCGAAGCCTTCTTGCGGGGCCAATACCTCAATGTGTGCAATCACCGACAGCATACGGTCGCGCACTTCTTTCTGAAAACCGTTCATCACCGACAGCACCACGATCAGCGCCGCAACGCCAAGCCCAATGCCGGCCATGGACAATCCGGAAATAAAGGAAATGAATTTGTCGCGGCTTCTGTGGCCGCCACCACGCACATAGCGCAGTGCAATTTCAACATCAAAGGGTAAACTAATCACAAATTGTCCCGAATTGTTCAAATGCGCTGTTGAGGTTTCAAAGCGCTCTCATTGTAGTGTGAATAAAACCGTGTCCAAACCAAGCAATGCGCCTTTGTGGGTGTTCGTTCCCAACATTCTTGTGCCTGAAATGGCACTTGAACGCCTGTCTGCCAATGCGCAGGCTCAATCCTTTGCGGGTCTGCCAGCCGGTTTGCTTCAAACCATGGCCAGAACTGCTGCTCCTGAATACCAAGCTGCAGACGGGTTAGACCGTATTGAAGCCTGGCTGTTGCGCTACTTGGATTCACCAGCCCAGGCAAAGTTCGATCAGTACCCGGCCTGGGCGATGATGCAGAATGCCCAGGCTGAGGAGGAACCCATGCCATTTACACGGTTTTGGGGCACCGTGGGCAATCTTGAAATTGAACGCGATGGCGTGCGTTTCACACCTCCCGAGGTGTTGCAGGTTAGCAAGGCCGATTTAGACGCATTCTGGAATGTGGTGCAACCCTTGCTGCAACAACACGATTGGGCATTGAACACACCGGCCGGTTTTCACAGCCTGTTAAGCAACCCCGTGCCTGTGCCCATGGAACAGGCGTCCCCATGGTCGGTGCAGGGTATTCGTTTAACAGATTACCTGCCCATGACGCATGAATGCAGCGGCTGGCGGCGCATGTGGCTGAACATGCAGGTAGAACTGCACCATGCGGAATTCAACCAAGCCCGTGAAGCCAAGGGCTTAAAGCCCTTGAATGCCTTGTGGTTTTGGGGCGGAGGCGAGGCGTGGCAAACCGATGTGCCGCTGCCGCGTGTGAAATCGGTTTCTGAGGATGGCGTGTTTGATGCCGTGAAAATGACCGATGGCGCAGATGAGGCCGTGAACCGCTTTGTATTCTGGACCCAATTGTTGGGTTCGTTGCAGAAGAATGAGTTGCAAGCCAGCGCTGCCGGGTCTGGGCCAAAACCCGACAATGTGTATTGCGTGAATTTTCAAGGGTGGGGCGGCAACGTTGCAGTGTTCAAACTGCTGGAAAGCGAGGTGCTGCAACCCATGCGCCTCGCCGGTTTGGCCTTCAACTGGGTGCTGTTGGGTAACAACGGCTGGAAAACGTTAAAAAGCAACTGGATGAACCGATTCAAATTTTGGCAGAACCAACCCAACTGGGCTGTGCTGGGCGAACCTGAAATGCAGGAAGGTCCTTCTGAGGAAGAGCTGCAAGCTGCCTGGCAGCAAGGCCAGCACGACCAGGACAGCATTCAGGCGGAATGGGAAGGGCGATGATGAATACCTTGACCAATACTGTTCAACACCGGGTTCGAACCCCACGCCCGCAGGTAGAGGCTGTACTTCGCAGCCAGGGCATGCACCCCTTGATGGCGCGCTTGATGGCTGCGCGGGGTGTGGATTCTCAAGCCGAGGCCGACACCAAACTGGCTGATTTGATTCCACCTTCTCAGCTAAAGGGCATTGACCAAGCTGCAGAAATACTGGCAGATGCGCTGGAAGCTGGCGCACGCATTGTGATTGTGGGCGATTACGATTGCGATGGTGCAACTGCCACCGCGGTGGGCGTGCGCGGCCTGCGCATGCTGCTGAAAAGCCTGGGCGCTGACGCAGAAGCAGCCAAGTACCACATTGACTTTCTGGTGCCCAACCGGTTTGAATACGGCTATGGCTTGAGCCCGGAAATTGTGCAGTTGGCCGCGCAACAGTTCGAGCCTGATTTGTTGGTAACTGTTGATAACGGCATTGCCAGCGTGGAAGGCGTGAACGAGGCCAATGAACTGGGCATTGGTGTGATCGTGACAGACCACCACTTGCCCGGCGACCAGTTGCCAGAAGCGCTGGCCATTGTGAACCCCAACCAGCCCGGTTGTGAATTTCCAAGCAAGTCCATTGCTGGGGTGGGCGTGATGTTTTACGTGCTGCTGGCCACCCGCGCCGTGTTGCGCGAACGCGGCGTGTTTGACGCAGCGAGCCAGCCCCGCATTGATGCGCTGCTTGATTTGGTGGCTTTGGGCACCGTGGCCGATGTGGTGAAGCTGGATGCGAACAATCGCCGTTTGGTGGCGCACGGTTTGCAGCGCATACGCACAGGCCGCGCCCAGCCAGGTATTTTGGCCTTGTTTCATGAGGCAAGCCGCGACCCCCGCAAGGCTACAGCCGCTGACATGGGTTTTGCCTTGGGCCCACGACTGAATGCTGCTGGCCGCTTGGCCGACATGGCTATTGGCATTCGCACCCTGTTGGCTGACGACGCTGGCGAGGCAAGCGTCTTGGCCGCCCAGCTTGGCAAAATGAACGAAGAGCGCAAGCGCATTGAAGCCGACATGAAGCGCGATGCATTGGAAGACATTGAAAAATTCATCAGTCAAGATGAACCCGCCGCAGGCATTGTGGTGGCGCACAGCACCTGGCATCAGGGCGTAATCGGTATTTTGGCTTCTCGCATTAAAGAGCGCCTGTACCGCCCCACCATTGCACTGGCCCCGGGCGATGATGGTTTCTGGAAAGGCAGTGGCCGTTCCGTGCAGGGCGTGCATTTGCGCGATGTGCTCGATTTGGTGTGCAAGCGTTTGCCCGAGGGCAGCATGCCCAAGTTCGGTGGCCACGCCATGGCCGCTGGCTTGACGATTGCCGAGGGCGCGATTGAGCAATTCAAAATTGAATTCGCCAAGGCCATTCTCGATTTGAGCGACCCCAGTGCGTTGACCCAGGTGGTAGAAACCGATGGTTCAATTCCTGCCGACTACATTGCAGCCAGCGCAGCCGATTTGCTGGAAACACAGGTGTGGGGGCAGGGCTTCCCGGCACCTTTGTTCTGTGATGAATTTGAGGTGCTTGAACACCGATTGCTGAAAAACGCGCACAGCAAGTTCACCTTGCGCCGCGATGGCAAAACCTTCGTGGCCTTGCGCTGGCGGGCTGTGGAGGCCTTGCCGGCCAAAGTGAAACTGGCTTACCGGTTCGAGCGGGACACGTTTACGGGCGGTGATGCAGTGCAAATCATTGTGGAGCATGTGTTGTAGGGTGGCTTGCGCTACAATACCGGGTTACGCACATTGAATTTGTTAGAGAAATATGGAAGCCGAACGCCTGAATGCCATCATCAACGCCCTGACTGACCTAGCCGACCGCGCAGGCCAGTTGCGGAGGTATCTTTGACGTCGACCGCAAGGCCGAACGACTCACGGTAGTGGACGCCGAACTGGAAGACCCCCACGTTTGGAACGACCCCAAACACGCGCAGGAACTGGGCAAAGAGAAAAAGATGCTCGACGGCGTGGTGGTCACCATGAACACCGTGCAGTCCAATATCAGCGACGCACAGGAACTGGTTGAAATGGCGCAGGCTGAAAGCGACTTTGACACGCTGGAAGCCATTGAAGGTGATGTGGCCGAATATGAGAAGGTCATTGCTGATCTTGAATTCCGCCGCATGTTCAGCAACCCGGCTGACCCGTCCAACTGCTTCATCGACATCACTGCGGGTGCGGGTGGCACCGAAGCGCAAGATTGGGCCAGTATTTTGCTGCGCCAATACCTGCGCTATTGCGAACGCAAGGGCTTCAAAGTTGAAGTGATGGAACAATCCGACGGTGAAGTGGCGGGCGTTAAATCGGCCACCATCAAGGTGGAAGGCGAATACGCCTTCGGTTACCTGCGCACTGAAACCGGCGTGCACCGTTTGGTTCGCAAATCACCTTTCGATTCTTCAGGTGGACGCCACACATCTTTCGCTTCCTTGTTTGTGTACCCGGAAGTCGACGATTCTTTTGAAATCGACATCAACCCGGCCGATGTGCGCACCGATACCTACCGCGCCAGTGGTGCAGGTGGTCAGCACATCAACAAAACCGATTCCGCAGTTCGACTAACCCACATTCCCACCGGCATTGTGGTGCAGTGTCAAAATGACCGTTCCCAGCACCGCAACCGCGATGAAGCCTGGGGCATGTTGAAAGCCAAACTGTACGAGTTCGAGATGCGCAAGCGCATGGTCGAGCAACAGGCTTTGGAAGACACCAAAACCGATGTGGGCTGGGGCCACCAAATTCGCAGCTACGTGTTGGACAACAGCCGCATCAAAGACCTGCGCACAGGTGTTGAAATTTCCAACACCCAGCGCGTACTCGATGGCGATCTCGACCCATTCATTGAAGCCAGCTTGAAGCAAGGTATTTAATCCATGAACGACAAAACACAAGCCGCTGGCGACGAACTGCCAGTTGACGAGAACCAGATTATTGCTGAGCGTCGTGGCAAGCTGGCCAAACTGCGTGAGAAAGGCCAGCCTTTCCCCAACAGCTTCAAGCCCGAACACCGCGCTGCCGATTTGCACGCCCACTACGGTTTGCTGGACAAGGAAACCCTCGACCCGCAAGGCATCGAGGTGTCTGTTTCTGGCCGCATGATGTTAAAGCGCGTGATGGGCAAAGCCAGTTTTGCAACTGTGCAAGACGCCACAGGCCGCATTCAGTTTTACATCAACAACGAAGGTGTGGGCGAGGGCGTACACGGCGAATTCAAGCACTGGGATTTGGGCGACATTGTTGCCGCCAAGGGCAAGCTGTTCAAAACCAACAAAGGTGAATTGAGCGTGCACTGCACGGAAATTCACTTGTTGGCAAAAAGCTTGCGCCCGCTGCCTGACAAATTCCATGGCCTGGCCGATCAGGAAATCAAATACCGCCAGCGTTATGTTGATTTGATTGTGTCCGAGCAAACACGCGATACCTTTGTTGTGCGTTCCAAAGGCATGTCGTCGATCCGCAATTTCATGGTTGACAACGGCTTTCTGGAAGTGGAAACACCCATGTTGCACGCCATTCCTGGCGGTGCATCGGCCAAACCATTTATTACGCACCACAACGCGCTGGACATGGAAATGTACCTGCGTATCGCGCCGGAACTGTATTTGAAGCGCCTGATAGTGGGCGGTTTCGAGCGCGTGTTCGAGATCAACCGCAACTTCCGCAACGAAGGGGTTAGCCCACGCCACAACCCGGAATTCACGATGATGGAATTCTATGCGGCGTACTGGAATTACCGTGACTTGATGGACTTCACCGAGCAGGTGATTCAACACGCCGCCACCACGTCAACTGGCAGCGCCAAGTTGACTTACCAGGGCCGTGAACTGGATTTGTCCAAACCATTCGCACGCTTGACTATTGTTGAGGCCATTCAAAAGTATTTCCCGGAATACGGCACGGAAGACTTGCAAAACATGGACTACCTGAAAAAGGCTTTGGCCAAGAAAGGTGTGCATGTGGACAAAGAGCCTGCGCTGAAAAACGCGGGCATTGGTGCCTTGCAGTTGGCCTTGTTTGAAGAAACTTCCGAAAGCCTGTTGTGGGAACCCACTTTCATTGTGGACTACCCGGTTGAAGTGTCGCCTTTGGCACGTGCATCGGATGCGAATTCACAAATTACTGAACGGTTCGAGTTGTTCATTACGGGTCGTGAAATTGCCAACGGTTTCTCGGAATTGAACGATCCAGAAGACCAGGCCGATCGATTCAAAAAACAGGTTGAAGCGAAAGAAGCGGGCGACGATGAAGCCATGTTCTTCGATGCTGATTTCATTCGCGCACTTGAATACGGCATGCCACCTACCGGTGGTTGCGGCATTGGTATCGACCGTTTGATGATGCTGATCACCGATAGCCCGAATATTCGGGACGTGATTCTGTTTCCGCATTTGAGGCGTGAAGACTAAGTCAAATTCAATGCACACGTGCGTTGATCAACGCTTTTCAATTCGCAGCTTTTTGGTTCACCGCACGGTGTCGCACCATCCCGCCTTGGCGGGCTTCCGTCCCTTCTTGATTGCTGGCTCGGTTCAAACGCTGTTCGGGGGGAGTGATTCTTTTGGGCAAGGGAGATTTGCTGCGCCTCGCGGGACAAGGCTTCATGAAGGTATGGGACGATACGTAAGCTATTCAGTCAAACTTTTCTATCTCGATCCGCTCAAAGAAATTGTGGGAAGGACGGTGAAACAGGGGGAATTGATTGGAACGGCTCAAGATTTAACAATAAAGTATCCCGGGATCACCAACCATATTCACTTTGAGATCAGCTTCAAAGGAGCACAGGTCGATCCCTCCCGCTTTTTGGAAAGGGAGGAATCATGCAAGTCGTGAAACTTCTGGTCTCTTTGATATTTTTACAAGTATTGGTGGCGTGTTCGGAATCTGATGATTCCGAGTTGATCCATCTAGTCCTGCATTCAAAAAACGAGTGTGAGTTGATCTTCAAGGCTGAAAATTTTTCAGTGGTTGAAAATTTTTGCGACACCGAGCAGAGACCAATCTTGATCAAGGTGGATGATCGGCAAATCAGATCTGACTGGATTGATGAAAAGACCAGTCGTTTTCTGTTTCAGGAGGGTTGCGCCAGTACGGACGAATGTTTCTATGAAATGAGCATGAGTGGCGATGGGGTGCGTGGCCGCTTTTCGTATCGAATCAATATGACCGAAGGTGAATACAGATTCGAAGTGGGCGCATCTGGGCAGCCGAAGGTGTTGTCCAAGTCATCGAAGGACATCGCATCCTGAATCTAAAGCCCGCCAAGGCGTGGTGATGCGACAAGCGCGGAGGCCGTCAAGAAACTGGCGATGTCTAAAACACCGTCACCGCCACATTCAGCGTATGCTCCCCACCCCCATGCACCACACCACGCATCGGCGGCACATCCGCATAATCCCTTCCAATCGCCACAGTCACATACCGTGTATCAGGCAACTGGTTGTTGGTGGGGTCGAAGTCAACCCAACCCACGTCAGGCCCGCACCACAGCGAAACCCAGGCATGGCTTGCATCTGCCCCCAATAGTTTTGCCTGTCCCGGCAGTGGTTCGGTCAGCATGTAGCCGCTGACGTAGCGGGCAGACAAACCAAGTGAACGAAGTACGCCCAGCATCAGGTGTGCGAAATCCTGGCAAACACCTTCACGGCTTTGCATCACTTCTTCCACTGTGGTGTGAATGGTGGTCGAGCCGCTTTGATAATTGAATTCACGGAAAATACGCTGCATCAGTGCCTGCCCGGCATGTACTACCTGCCTGCCAGGCCAGAAATCGAGGCTGCCGTAATCGCGCAGTGAATCAAGCAGGGGCACATGTTTGGATTCAAAGCGGAATTGGTAATCGTCTGAAACTGGCTGCCCGGCTTGGTAACGCAATTGGTTGACCAAATCGTTCCAGCTGGGGCTGATTAAATCGTCGATTGGCCCGGTGTGCAGAAAATTGCTCACTTCCACTTCGCTTTCACTGACCACTTTCAGGTTGTCGTGTGGGTAGTTCATCTCGAAGTGGTGAACCACGTTGCCAAACGCATCGTTGTTGCTTTGGACCGTTGACGGGTTGGGACGAATTTTCAGCGAGTGCGAAATCAGCTTTTGCCCTTTTCGCAAAGGGCCAGCCTGCATGCTAAGGCCTTCCTGAGGTTGCAGAATGCAAATTTGTTGCGCGCACTCGGCGGGCTGTTGGTAATCGTAATCAGTGACATGTGTCACTTTTCTTTTTTCTGAGAAGCGCATCGATTTATCTTCCCTGAATGACTTGGTCTGGCAACTCTGCCAGTCTGAAATATTGGGCACCCACCAGGTCTGAAACCTTGTAGGCGGTGTCGAGCAATTCTTGCAGCCAGGCGCGCAACTTGCGGCCAGTTTCGGCCGGGAAGGGAGGTTGCAAACCTTCCAGGCTTAAACCTTCGGGCATTTCGCCGCTGCGATAAACAGAGTCAAACAGTTGCCGAAGCTGGCTGGTGTCGCCGGGTAAACGGTCGATCACAATGTCCAGCTTATACAGAATTCGGCGAATGGCATAGGGTGCGTCTTCGTCAAAGATCAATAAATCGAGTGTGGGCAACCATTCGAACCGGTGTTGGTAGCGTGAACGGTAAGTGATGGTGCTGTCGGCCAGCGCAATGGCCAATGCCAAACCATGTTCGCCTGCGCGTCCCGGCATGCTGGTCATGGATAGCAAACACTCGCAGGCGCCGCACAAACGTTCAAGCTGTCGGCCCAGTTGAAGAAAACGCCAACCGTTGTCGCGGGTCATGTGGTCACTTTGCTCGCCGTGCATGGCCATCAGGTAAAGCTGAACCTGTTCCAGTGATGCGGTGGGCAAGGTGCGTTGAAAGCGGACCCATTCGGGTTCAACCAGCACCTTGGCGCAATCATTCAACAAACGCCAGTGGTCGCTGCTTAGGCGTTCACGCAATTGGCCTGCAACATTGGCCAAACCATTGAGTTGTCCCGCCAGCCCAACGGCGGGCGGCGCATCAATGCCGTTTTTGTACCAAAGTCTTTCCAGAATATTCTCTTCCAGCTCGTCCTGGGTTTTGGGGTCTGCCGGGTCAAATTCCTCACTCAAGCCCTGCTTGCCACACAGTTCGTGCAGCAGGCTGAGCATGGTGGGGTCCAGGTATTCCTCTTCATTGAGCAGCAATTGCATGCGCATCAGCAAACGCAAAGAAAAGCTGGCACGTTCGGTGTAGCGGCCCAGCCAAAACAGGTGTTCCGCGGCTCGGCTGGAAACAGGCCTGCGAAGGGCTTGCAGGTCTTTGGCCTGCAGCTTTTCTTTCAGGTTGGTTGTGCGTTCTACCGGCTCGCCGCTGCGCACCCAGGTGTCCAGGCTTGTGCCGCCTTTTTGCATGCTTACAATGCCGTTCTGGTCGCCTGCAACGCGTGTCAGGCCGCCAGGCATCACGGTGTAGTTGCCCTGGCCGTCGGTGACAGCAAACAAGCGCAGCATCATGGCGCGTTCTTCAATGCCGCCAGCGCCTGTCCAAATGGGCACACGCGATAGCGGGATCAGTTCCTGCAAGGTGTACTGCGAAGGGCGCTGGCTGATTTTCGACAACCAAATGCGTTTTTCGATCTCGTCCAGTTCCGAGCCCATGATGGATTCCATGGTGCGCCCATGGCGGTTAGGGCCAGTGGACTTGATCACCAGGTTGTTCAGGCGATCGCTGGCCTGTGCCCACGCGGGTGATTCACCACACCACCAACTGGGCACGCTGGGCAACAGCAACTCTTCCTGAAGGTAGTGCTGCCCAAGACCGGGCATGAAGCCATGAATGGCAGGGCTTTCAAGCCAGCCCGAGCCCGGCATGTTGGCCATGACCACGCCGCCGCATCGAATGGCCTGCAGCAAACCGGGTACACCCAAATGGGAATCTTCCCGTAGTTCCAGTGGGTCCAGCCACTGGTCGTCGGTTCGGCGGATCAGGCCGTCAATGGGTTCCAGCCCGTTGACTGTTTTCAGGAACACTTTGTTGTTCCGAACGGTCAGATCGTTGCCTTCCACCAGTGAAATACCCAGATAGCGTGCAAGGTAGGTGTGTTCAAAATAGGTTTCGTTAAACGGGCCGGGTGTCAGCAAGGCAATGCGCGCATTCTCGCCCTTGGGCGACAGTTTGCGAATGCCGTCGATGTAATCGCGGTAAAAGCCTGCCAGGTGCTGAATGTGCATTTCCCGAAAGCCGCGCGTGAAACTGCGAGAAATGCTCAGGCGGTTTTCAAGTGAGTAGCCCAAACCCGAAGGGGCCTGAATGCGGTGGGTGATTACCCACCATTTTCCGTCGGGGCTGCGCCCCAGATCAAAGGCCACCATGTGCAGCCACACCTTGTTCGGTGGCTCCATGCCCTGCATTTGCGGCAGGTAACCCGAGTGCCCATAGACCAAATCGGCGGGCAGCAAACCCTTTGCAAGTAACTCGCGAGGGCCGTACACGTCGACCATCATCGCATTCAACAGGCGTGCGCGCTGGGCAACCCCGGCTTGCATCACGGCCCAATCGGCTTGATCGATAATAAAAGGCAGCAAATCCAGCGACCAGGGGCGTGAGGCGCCCTGTGCATGGTCCGCGTACACATTGTAAGTAATGCCGTTGTCGCGAATTTGCTTGGCCAGGGCACTGCGCTTGTTGTCCAGGTGCTCGCTCAAACCCGTTGTTGGCAGGCGGTTTACGAATTCAGCCCAAGCGGGGCGAAGCACGCCCCCACCCGCCAGTTCGCTGTAATAAACGCTGGTGCCTTGAAGGATGCTCTGTTGCCAGGGCACCTCCATATTCGCAAGGGTGGTATTCGGGTTCGCGCTCAATGCGGTCACTGGTTAAAGTTTGGTACCTTATTGTAAATGCCTAACACCACCTTAGGTCGAGTGTAATGGGGAACTCGGATCTTCCTGATGGGCTTTTTGGCTGAACCTTGCCCTGCGTATGGCCCATGCGGAAGAAGCGTGTCAAGCGACGGCTTTCCGCTTCGAACGCATTCACGGGAAAAATGTCATAATTGCGCCCGCCAGGGTGCGCCACATGGTATTGGCAGCCCCCAAGGCTTCGCCCGTTCCAGGTGTCGATCAAATCGAATACCAGCGGTGTGTGCACGCCAATCGTGGGGTGCAGTGCGTTCGGTGGTTGCCATGCGCGGTAACGCACGCCTGCCACGTATTCACCTTCGGTGCCTGTGCTGTGCAGGGGTATTTTTACCCCGTTGCAGGTCAGGGTGTAACGTTCATCCACATAATGTTTCACTTTCACTTCCACGCGTTCCAGTGAGGAATCCACGTAACGGACCGTGCCGCCCGGTGCGCCTTCTTCACCCAGCACGTGCCAGGGTTCCAGCGCACTAAAAATTTCAACCTCAACGCCACGGCTTGAAAAATCCCCCATTTTCGGAAATCGGAAAGCAAAATGTGGTGCAAACCAGTCCATCTGGAACTGAAAGCCTGCTGCCTGCAAATCGGCTACCACATCGGCCATGTCGTTTTTTACAAAAGTGGACAGCATGAACTGGTCGTGAAGGCGCGTGCCCCATTTCACCAAACGGGCGGTGTAGGGCGTTTTCCAGAATGTTGCAATCAGTGCGCGCAGCAGCAGTTGTTGCGCCAAGCTCATTTGTGCATTCGGTGGCATCTCGAAGGCACGCAGTTCAAGCAGACCCAATCGGCCTGTGGCGGTGTCGGGGCTGTACAGCTTGTCGATACAAAATTCACTGCGGTGGGTGTTGCCGGTTGAATCAATCAGGATATTGCGCAGCAGGCGGTCAATGATCCACGGTGGCGGGTTGCCAGCGTGTTTGAGCATTTGCCGGTCCAGCTCGGTCAGGGCCAGTTCAAGTTCGTGAACCTGATCGCTGCGGGCTTCATCCACACGTGGTGCCTGGCTGGTGGGGCCAATGAAAAGCCCTGAGAACAAATATGACAAACCGGGGTGGTTGTGCCAGTAACGCAGCAGACTGCCCAGCAAATCGGGGCGACGCAGGAAAGGGCTGTGCTCGGGAGTTTCGCCACCCATCACGAAGTGGTTGCCGCCACCCGTGCCGCTGTGCCGACCGTCGAGCATAAACTTTTCGCTTGAAAGGCCGATCAGCCGTGCTTCCTCATACAGGTTCGTGGTCAGGTGCAGCAGTTCGCCCCAGGTTTTGCTGGGCTGTACGTTCACTTCCAGCACGCCGGGGTCGGGTGTTACTTGCAACGCGGTCATGCGCGCATCACGCGGGGGCGGGTAACCCTCAATCACCACGGGTTGGTGTAATGCTTCTGCCGTGTCTTCGATTCTGCTGACCAGTTCCAGGTATTCGTCAAGTTTTTCCAGTGGTGGCATAAACACATACAAATGCCCGTTGCGCACTTGCACACAGAGGGCCGTGCGCACAATGTGTGTGGCTGACTCTTTCATCACCGGTGCGATGTCTTCGGTAGTGCTGGTTTTCACGCTGGGTTTTTGCAGGGCCATGCGCGTTGGGGCAGACAGTGCAAACGGATCGGCAGGAATGGTGAAAGGGAGGTCTTTCCTGGCTACCCAAGGCTGTGAATCAAGCGGCAAGCGGTAGCCCATGGGCGAATCGCCGGGTGTCAGGTACAGGCGTTCATCGCGCAGAAACCATCGCCCGGTACGCCACTGCCCATTTTTGGCCTGAATGGGCAGGCAGTAACCCACTTCCCCGGTCAGCCCTTCGGTGAACACCTTGCTCAGGCGTTTGCGTTCCAGTGGGTCATCCAGCCTGGAATCAAAGGGGTCTACGTTGACGGGCAGTTTGCGTTCCCGCCACATGTAATACCAGGCGTCCTCGAACCCTGGCATTGCGTAGCGTGAGTGCAAACCAAGGCGGTTGCAAAGCCCCTCCATAAATTGTCTGGCGGTGGCATGGGTGGCTTTGCCTTCCTTTTGTTCATGGCTTAGCAGTGCCGGGTTTTTCCAAACGGGGTCGCCATTTTTCAACCAGTAAAGCGACAAGGCCCAACGTGGCAGTTGTTCGCCTGGGTACCACTTGCCTTGCCCAAAATGGTAAAAGCCACCCTTGCCGTAATACTTCGCCAGCTTGTTCAGCATCTTGATGCCGTAATCGCGTTTGGTGGGGCCAAGTGCGTCCACATTCCACTCGGCGGCACCGCGGTCGGTGTTGGCCACAAAGGTGGGTTCGCCGCCCATGGTCAGGCGTACATCCAGCGTATCCAGTGCCTTGTCCACCTCGAAGCCCAGTGCTTCAATGCCTGTCCATTGTTCGTCGGTGTAGGGTTTGCTGGTGCGGGGCGATTCGTACACCCGCTGCACGCTCATTTCATGTTCGAATTCAACTTCACATTCGTCCAGCGCACCGGTGATGGGTGCCGCACTGCCAGGTTCGGGCGAACATGCCAAAGGAATATGGCCTTCACCAGCCAGCAAGCCGGAAGTAGGGTCCAGGCCTATCCAGCCCGCGCCGGGCAAATACACTTCACACCATGCGTGCAGGTCGGTGAAATCTTTTTCGGGGCCATCCGGGCCGTCAATGGCTTTCACATCGCTGGTCAGCTGGATCAGGTAGCCTGATGCAAAACGGGCTGCAAGGCCCAAACGGCGCAAAACCTGCACCATCAACCACGCCGTGTCGCGACACGATCCTGATCCATTGTTCAGCGTTTCATCGGGCGTTTGTACCCCCGGTTCCATGCGGATCAAATACTGGATGCGGTTCGCCAGATCCTGGTTCAACGCCACCAAAAAATCGATGGTTTTGACACGGCTTAAATTCAAATCGGCCATGTAAGCATTGAACGTTTTGCCTGTGTGGCAGGGCACCAGGTACGGTGCCAGTTCCTGATCCAGTGATTCATCGTACTTGAATGGAAAAAACGCCGCAGCTTCTTCCAGGAAAAAATCGAATGGATTGAGCACCGACATTTCCGCCACAAGATCCACTGCAATTTCCAGCATGCCGGTGCGTTCCGGAAAGATCACGCGGCCCAAATAATTGCTTTGGGGGTCTTGCTGCCAGTTGATGAAATGCGTTTGGGGCAGCACCTTCATGCTGTATGAGAGAATCCGCGTGCGGCAGTGCGGGGCCGGGCGCAGGCGCACCACTTGAGGGCCCAAATTGATCAGGCGGTCGTAGCGGTAGCGTGTAATATGGCGCAGAGCAACGTGAATAGACACTTTGTATTCCCAAAAATGAAATCGAACCGAAAAACCCCTTACATGGCATGGAAAGAAGCATGAACCATGCCGAAGAAATCTGGAAAACTTTGGTGCGCGCCACGGTGGACAAAAAACACCCTTGGCGCGTGGCGGGCTTCGGCACCGCAGGTGCCAATGGCCCACAGGTGCGGTCAGTCATTTTGCGGGCTGTGAACGCCGTTGAACACCAACTGGTTTTTTACACCGATGCACGCAGCCAGAAAATGGCCGATATTGCGCACGACCCACGCGTTGCCTTGCTGTTCTGGAATGCCGGAAACAACACCCAACTGCGAGTATGTGGCAAGGCGAGTTGTGAATCCAGTGAATTGATTGTGAATGATTTCTGGGACCAAATTCCTGATTACGCCAGGAGAGACTACGCCACCTTGAGTGCCCCGGGCCATGTTCTTGGCAGCGGCGGTTTGCTTCATGATTTTGAAACTGCCCGCCGAAACTTTGTGGTTTTGAATGTGGGGGTTCACAGCATGGAGTTGCTGGTGTTAAAACGCGAGGGTCATGTGCGGATGGGGTTTGAAAAGAGGCAAGGTGGGCCTTGGCAGGAAACGGGTTTGGTGCCTTGATCCCGTTTCAGCGCATCATTTGCCTGCGTTAAGCAAGCAAAGCCGGTTTGAACGCGATCGATTTGTTATTCTGATGCCTTCACCTTTTGCGATTATCAAGCAGCAACCAAAGTGAGGGCACAGCAATGAGCGACACGAAGTACATGCCACCCAAAGTCTGGGTGTGGGACAAGGAAAATGGCGGAAAATTCGCCAACATCAACCGCCCCATTGCAGGCGCCACGCAGGAGAAAGAACTGCCTGTTGGCAAGCATCCGCTTCAGTTGTATTCGATGGCCACGCCCAATGGCGTGAAAGTGACAGTCATGCTGGAAGAATTGCTGGCGTTGGGCCACACGGGTGCCGAATACGATGCCTGGCTGATCAATATTGGCAGTGGCGACCAGTTCAGCAGCGGGTTCATTGAGGTGAACCCCAACAGCAAAATTCCGGCCTTGCTGGACCGAAGCACCAACCCAGTCACCCGCGTGTTTGAATCGGGTTCCATCCTGTTGTACCTGGCTGAAAAGTTCAAGGCGTTCTTGCCAAGCGACCCGGTCAAGCGCACGGAAGCGTTGTCGTGGCTGTTCTGGCAAATGGGCAGTGCGCCCATGCTGGGTGGCGGCTTTGGTCACTTTTACGCGTACGCGCCGGAAAAGTATGAATACCCGATTAACCGCTATGCGATGGAAGTGAAGCGCCAGCTTGATGTGCTTGATCGCCAGTTGGCCAAAAACCAGTTCATTTCAGGCGATGAATACACCATTGCCGACATGGCCATTTGGCCTTGGTACGGCGGCGTGGCCACCAACAAGGTATACAACGCTGCCGAATTTCTTGAGGCGCACACCTACACCAACGTGTTGCGATGGGCCCATGAAATTGGCGAACGTCCAGCCGTGGTTCGGGGCCGTATGGTCAACCGCAGTTGGGGCGAGGACAATGAACAAGTGCCAGAAAGGCACAGCGCCAGCGATTTCGATGGCAAGGCAATTTGACCCACACTCGGAGCTTTACACATTGCACAAGGTTCTCTATACCCTTTTGATCGCTGGCTTGGCCGGCTGTGCCTCTAACCATGATTTGACCAAAGGCAACAACTTGTTGGGCGGTGGTTACAAGCAGGAAGAAAGGGGGCCCGGTCTGTTCTATATTTACGCCCGTTCCAACCATGCCCCCTGGACCACACTTGAGGCTGCCAGAACCACTTGGCGCACGGGCGCAGAGCGCGCCTGTGCTTCAGCTGATTACGACGAATTCGCCATTGAAGAAAACGAGAAAGACACTGGTCTGCAAACCAGTACCGGCGTGCGTTATCTGCTAACAGAACGCACCGGGTATGCGAAATGCGATTCATCCACCTTAAGCAGTGGCGAAGTTGAGAAAATCATCAAGACTGACAGCACAATTCGATAAGCACTGGATTGCCCGCCAACTGAAATGTCCGGGGTGTTGCGGTGCGAACGTTGTATATTGATCGATAGACATCGCTGCGGCAACAACATGACAATTTCAGCATCTTCCCTTACTGGTGCACATCGGTTTGCTCATGTGTTCAGCCAGGCTGCCCACTTGCCGGTTCTGTTCTTGCTGTTTGGTTTGCTGCAGGGTTGCGCGCTGCCACAGTTAAGCGACCGAACAGAGTCGAGTGCGCTCAGTGAACAACAAGCCCGCAACACCCTTTTGGGCAAAGCACTTGTGCAGCGTGTGCAGCAAAACAAGGGCAAGGCCGGGCTGTACCCCCTTCATGACCCGAAGGAAGCCTTTGCCAGCCGCATGGCTTTGTTGCGCGCGGCTGAACGCACCATCGACATTCAATATTACCTGTGGCGCAGCGACACCACGGGCACCTTGATGTTGAATGAACTGCGGCGTGCCGCCGACCGTGGCGTGCGCGTGCGTTTGTTGCTTGACGACAATGGCATCACTGGGCTGGACCATCAACTGAACTGGGTTGACAGTCACCCGAACGTAGAAGTGCGCCTGTTCAATCCCTTCGTTATACGCAATCCGAAATGGCTGGGCTATGTCACCGACTTTTCGCGTGTAAACAGGCGCATGCACAACAAAACATTCACAGTGGACAATCAGGTCACCATTGCCGGTGGCCGAAATATTGGCGATGAGTACTTTGGTGCGACCGACGATGCCTTGTTCACTGACCTGGACATGTTGTGCGTGGGGCTTGTGGTGAACGCGGTGTCCCAGGATTTTGATGCTTATTGGCGCAGTGACTCCGCTTATCCCGCAAGCAAAATCCTGTTGCCCACCGATCCAGCCATACTTCAAAAACTCGAAGCGGAAGTGAGCGCGCTGGACCAAACCGAGCGTGCAGCACCTTATGTCGTTCCAGTGCGCGAATCGGTATTTCTGCGGGATTTTTTGAACGGGACTTTGCCCTTGCAGTGGACCTTCGTGCGAATGGTCAGCGACAGCCCCGCCAAAGGTTTGAATGAAGCCAGTCGGGAAGACCTTCTGGTGGCCGATCTGCGGGATTTCATTGGCCAGCCTGTGCTCAGCATGAATGTGGTGTCGCCTTACTTTGTGCCCTCAGAAAAAGGAGTCGAGTTTTTTTCCCGGCTGGCGCGAACAGGTGTGAATGTTCAGGTGTTGACCAATTCACTAGAGGCCACCGATGTGGCTGCCGTTCATTCCGGCTATGCAAAAATCAGAAAAGAACTGCTGAAGGCCGGGGTCAAACTGTTTGAGTTGAAAAGCACCCCCGATGCGGTAAAACCACGGCGTGGAAAACGCAATGCCATGCTGGGCAGTTCGGGTTCAAGCCTGCACACCAAAACCTTTTCGGTTGATGGTTCGCGCGTGTTCGTTGGTTCATTTAATTTCGATCCACGGTCTGTGAACCTGAACACGGAAATGGGCTTGCTGATTCAAAGCCCGGGTTTGGCCACACAAATTGACCTGGCTTTTCAAGCCTTGCCGACGATGGCTTATGAAGTGCGCCTGGACGAAAATGAATCGCTGGTGTGGGTAGAACGGCAGGCCGGAAAAGAAGTGTTCCATGACCTTGAACCCAAGGCCACTGCGTGGCGCAAGATGATGGTGTTTTTCTATTCCCTGTTGCCAATCAACGATTTGTTGTAGCTGCCGTTTAGTCCTGTTCTTCAATCCAGGTCATCTGAATGGCTTCCAGAATTTTTTCGTTCGATCTTTCCGGGTCATCTTCAAAACCGGGCAGGGCACACACCCACTTGTGCAAATCCGTGAAGCGAACGTACTGCGGATCCACCTCGGGGTGGGCGTCAATCAGCGCCAGTGCAATGTCCAGCGTGTCGGTCCATTTCATGGTGTGGCCTCCTGGGTCAGTGGTTTTCGCGGGCGTGGTTGATGGTGTACTTGGGCAATTCCACCACCAGGTCTTTGTCGGCAACTTTGACCTGGCAAGACAACCTGCTTTGCGGTGTCAGGCCCCACGCCATATCCAGCAAATCATCTTCGTCGTCGCTGCTTTCGTTCAAACTGTTGAAACCTTCCTTGATGATGACATGGCAGGTGGTACATGCACAGCTCATTTCGCACGCGTGTTCCAGTGCAATGCCATTGGCCAGAATGGTTTCACACAGTTGCGAGCCCGCAGGTGCTTCGAAAGACTTGCCTTCGGGGCACAGGCTTTCGTGGGGCAAAATTTTAATAATCGGCATGTGTAAATCTCTCGTGATCAATTAGTTGCTCGACCCGCCGAGCGTTGTGCTCACGGTGTCGATGGTTTTGCCGGTCAAGGCTTTGCGAATGCCCGCATCCATGCGGCGTGCTGCAAAGTCCTCGGTCAGTTGGCTCAATTCTTCAATGCCTTTTTCAATGGCGCGCAGGTCTTCGCTTTTGGCAAGTTCGTGCAGTGTCTTGATGCTGGCATTGATTGCTTTCAGTTCGTCGGCTTGCAGCAGTTCGGCATCTTTGGCAATGGCTGCTTCAACGGACTCCACCAGGCGCACGGCCTCCACCTGTTGCTCGCGCAACTGCCTTGCGTTCATGTCCGCTTCAGCAAACTCGAAGCTGTTTTTCAGCATGCCTGCAATCTGGTCGTCGCTTAAGCCGTAGGAAGGCTTCACGGTGATGTTGGCTGAAACACCCGAACCTGTTTCCATTGCATTGACTTCTAGCAGGCCATCGGCATCGACTTGAAACGTCACGCGAATGCGGGCTGCGCCAGCCACCATGG
Organism: Limnobacter sp.; assembly: GCF_036846585.1. GTDB lineage: Bacteria > Pseudomonadota > Gammaproteobacteria > Burkholderiales > Burkholderiaceae_B > Limnobacter. Next base: position 21,490 of record NZ_DAIUBR010000021.1, read on the forward strand.
GTGGAATGCCGCGCAATTCGAAGCGTGCCAGTGAACGGTTTTCTGACACCAGTTCACGCTCGCCCTGCACCACATGAATAGCCATGGCGGTTTGCCCGTCTTTGAATGTGGTGAATTCCTGTGCTCGCGCCACGGGAATTGTGCTGTTGCGGTTGATTACCCGTTCAGTCAGCCCGCCCATGGTTTCAAGGCCAAGGCTTAGCGGAATCACATCCAGCAGTAGAAGATCATCTTCACTGCGGTTGCCCGCCAGTGTGTCGGCCTGAATGGCTGCGCCAATGGCCACCACTTCATCCGGGTTCAAATTCACCAGTGGGTCTTTGCCGAAAAATGCCTTTACCGCGTTGCGCACCACGGGCATGCGGGTGGATCCGCCCACCAGTACTACACCATCGATGTCGTCAATCGTCAGGCCCGCATCGCGCAAAGTTTTGCGGGCGGCTTGAATGGTGCGTTTTACCAAAGGTGCCACAATTTCCGCAAATTGATCCGCAGTGACCGTTTCAGCAATGGTTTCACCGCTTTTGAACTCAACGCTGAGAAATGCGGTGTGCTCGTGTGAAATCTGTTCTTTCACGCGGCGGCATGCCATCACCAAACGCGATCGTTGTTGTGGGTTCAGTTCTTGAAAGCCGTGTGTGGCAATGAAATGGTCGGCCATTGCGCGGTCGAAATCGTCGCCGCCCAGGGCGGAATCGCCGCCTGTGGCCAGCACTTCAAACACGCCAGCCTGCAAGCGCAGAATGGACACATCGAATGTGCCACCGCCCAGATCGAACACCACAAACTGGCCCTGTACTTTTTGATCAAGGCCATAGGCCACAGCCGCGGCGGTGGGTTCGTTGATTAATCGCAGAACGTTTAAGCCGGCCAGTTGCGCTGCGTCTTTGGTGGTCTGGCGCTGTGCTTCGTCGAAGTAGGCCGGCACGGTAATGACAGCGCCCACCAGTTCACCACCCAAAGTGGCTTCAGCACGTTTGCGCAAGGCGCGCAAAATATCGGCTGATACTTCAACCGGGCTTTTGGTGCCGTAATCGGTTTGAATTTCAACCATGCCGCCGGAATCTTTCACTCGGTAGGGCAGGTTTAAACCTTGTACGTCTTTGTAACCACGGCCCATCAAGCGCTTGACCGAGAACACGGTGTTGAACGGGTCGGTGTCGGCACAAGCCAAGGCGTCTTCACCCATGTTTTTCACGCCGGTTTCGCAGTAGCGAACCACGCTGGGCAAAATTACGCGGCCAGAAGAATCGGGCAAACATTCGGCACTGCCACTGCGCACGCTGGCCACCAGCGAATGTGTGGTGCCTAGGTCAATGCCCACCGCGAGCCTGTGCTCATGCGGTGCTGTGGACATGCCGGGTTCGGCAATTTGTAACAAGGCCATTAGCTGGCGTCCTCCAGTTGCTCCAGTTTTCTGGTCAACTCAATCATGAATTTGTCGATAAACAGCAAGGCCTGCGCGGTGCCGTTGGCCGCCTGCGCATTCTTGTCGCTGTCAATTTGCCGCGCAATCAATTCCAGGCAGCGCTTTTTTTCGGCAGCCACTTCGTCGAGCAGATTTTCAAGGTCGTCCACACCGTCAATTTCTTCCAGTGCTTCACGCCATTGCATTTGCTGCATCAAGAGCGCTGGGGGCAATTTGCTTTGTTGCCCGCGCGGGTTTTCGCCGTTCAGTTCACACCAGTAAATGGCGCGTTCCATCGGGTTTTGCAAACGCTTGTAAGCTTCGTTAATCCGCGTGGCCCATTGAACAGCCAGCCGCTTTTCCTGCGACCCCGAGTTTGCATAACGATCCGGGTGGGTCTGGCTTTGAAGGCGCAGGTACGAAGCGGAAAGGGCTGCGCTGTCCAGTTGAAACTGGCAGGGCAACCCGAAAATATCGAAATCACTGTCGCTTAAATTGGCCATTAAACCGTGAAGCTTTCACCGCAGCCGCAGCGCGCCTTTTCATTGGGGTTGTTGAACTTGAACCCCTCGTTCAGGCCTTCGCGTGCGAAGTCCAACTCGATGCCTTCAAGGTAAGGCATGCTTTTGGGATCCACGAACAGCTTCACACCATGGGCTTCGAATACGCTGTCTTCGTCGGCCACCGCATCCACAAATTCAAGCTTGTACGCCATGCCGGAACACCCGGTGGTGCGCACACCAATGCGCAAGCCAATTCCTTTGCCACGTTTGGTCAGGAACTTGCTGATGTGGTCGGCGGCGCGTTCTGTCAATGTAATCGCCATGGTGTCTACTTCCTTCAATTATTAAGCGTGCTTCTTTTTGTAATCTTCCACTGCGGCCTTGATGGCGTCTTCAGCCAAAATGGAGCAGTGAATTTTTACAGGCGGCAATGCCAACTCTTCAGCAATGGCGGTGTTCTTGATTTCCAGCGCCTGGTCCAGGGGTTTGCCCTTCACCCACTCTGTTACCAAAGAAGACGATGCAATGGCTGAACCGCAGCCGTAGGTTTTAAACTTTGCGTCGGTGATCAAGCCATCGGCGCCCACCTTGATTTGCAGCTTCATGACGTCGCCGCAAGCCGGTGCACCCACCATGCCTGTGCCCACCTCGTCGTCGCCCTTTTCGAACGAACCCACGTTGCGGGGGTTTTCATAATGGTCTAGAACTTTTTCGCTGTATGCCATGGTACTTCTCCTCAATCTTTAAATATTTCAGTGCTCTGCCCATTGAACGGTGCTTAGGTCCACGCCGTCCAGGTGCATTTCCCAAAGGGGCGACAATTCGCGCAACTTCGCCACTTTGGCTTTCATCAATTCAATGGTGAAATCAACATCGGCTTCGGTTGTGAAGCGGCCAATCGAGAAACGAATTGAGCTGTGCGCCAGTTCGTCGCTGCGACCCAGGGCGCGCAACACATACGACGGTTCAAGAGAGGCCGATGTACAGGCTGAACCCGAAGACACCGCGATTTCCTTTACAGCCATGATCAGCGATTCACCTTCCACGAAGTTGAAGCTGACGTTCAGGTTGTGCGCCACACGCTGCTCAAGATTGCCGTTCACATAAATTTCGTCAATGGCTTTCAAGCCGTTGAGCAAACGGTCGCGCAGTGCACGCATGCGGGGCAATTCGCCAGCCATTTCTTCCTTGGCGATGCGGAACGCTTCGCCCATGCCCACAATTTGATGCGTGGCAAGGGTACCGGAGCGCATGCCACGTTCGTGGCCGCCACCGTGCATTTGTGCGTCAATGCGAATGCGGGGCTTGCGGCGTACATACAGTGCGCCAATGCCCTTGGGGCCGTAGGTTTTGTGGGCCGAAAAGCTCATCAGGTCGACTTTCAGTTTTTGCAGGTCAATTTCAACCTTGCCGGTGGCCTGGGCTGCATCGACATGGAAGATAATTCCTTTCTCGCGGCACAGTTCGCCGATGGCGGGAATGTCTTGAACCACACCAATTTCGTTGTTCACGAACATGATCGAAATCAATACGGTGTCGGGGCGAATGGCCGCTTTCAAGGCGTCCAGGCTGATCAAGCCGTCTTCCTGAACGTCCAGGTAAGTGGCTTCAAAGCCATGGCGTTCAAGGTCGCGGAAGGTGTCCAGCACGGCCTTGTGCTCGGTTTTCAGGGTAATGATGTGCTTGCCCTTGGTTTCACCATAGAACAACGCTGCACCTTTGAGGGCCAGGTTGTTCGATTCTGTTGCACCAGAAGTCCACACGATTTCGCGCGGGTCGGCATTCACCAGGGAAGCCACCTGTTCGCGCGCGTTTTCTACCGCCTCTTCAGCGGTCCAGCCGTAGGCGTGGCTGCGCGATGCCGGGTTGCCAAAACTTTCACGCAAGAAAGGAATCATGGCATCGGCTACGCGCGGGTCCACTGGGGTTGTGGCGCTGTAATCGAGGTAAATCGGCATCTTCATATGTGTTTGCTCCAATCAACTGCTGTTTAATGTGTGTGCTGTACGGCTGCGGCATTAGAGGCTGCTGGCCTTTCACGAAACTGAATGGTTCGTTCGGCGTCTTTTTGCCTGTGTTTTTCAACCAGGCATTGAAGGCTGACCGAACCCAGGTATTCCAACATTTTGGTATTCAGGCTGCTCCACAGGTCGTGCGTCATGCACTGGCCTTCGTCGGTGCAGTTTTCCTTGCCGCCGCATTGCGTTGCGTCCAAAGGCTCGTCTACCGCCAAAATGATATCGGCTACGCTCACTTCCTTCAAGGCGCGGGCGATATGATAACCGCCGCCTGGGCCGCGAACACTTTCAACCAGTTCATGACGACGCAGTTTGGAGAACAATTGCTCCAGGTACGACAATGAAATGTTTTGGCGTTGGCTGATGCCCGCAAGCGACACCGGCCCTGTGTCTTGCTGCAAGGCAAGATCAATCATGGCTGTGACGGCAAATCTGCCTTTTGTGGTCAATCGCATGGCGTCCCTTTCTAATTCCTACTATTTTGGTCAAGTATAGCAAAGTTGACTGTTTTACTCAAGTATTCGGGGGGCGTGTTGGGCTAGGGGAAACCTTGGTTTGACAAAGAAAAACCGCCAGCCAAGGCCAGCGGTTTTTGAACTCATCGCCCGCAAGAAGCGGGTGGTGCCAACTTACCCAGCGTTAAGCAGCGGCAAACTGAAACACGCGCTTGCGCAACACTTCCAACAAGCCGGTGCAGCTGTCTTCAATGTAGTTCAGTACGGTGTCGAAACCATCGGGTCCGCCATAGTAGGGGTCGGGTACGGTGGCTTCGTCGTGTTCAGTGGCGTAGCGCATCATCAACTGAATTTTGTGCGCGTACTGGCGTGGGCACTGCTGTTGAAGCAGGCTCATGTTGTCCCAGTCCATGGCCAAAATCATGTCGCTGTCGCGGAAATCATCGGCCGTTACCTGGCGCGAAATCAGTTCGGAAAGGTCGTAGCCACGCTTGGCTGCGGCAGCCACGGCACGTGGGTCGGGCGTTTTGTCCAAATGGTAGGCGTGCGTGCCTGCTGATTCAACAGAAATTTCATGGTCAAGACCCGCTTCGCTTACCATCTGCCTGAAAACGCCTTCCGCCGTTGGTGAGCGGCAGATGTTTCCCATGCACACAAACAAGACTTTGCTTTTCATATTGGCTTCCTATTGTCCTGAACCCATTAAAATAAAACTCTAAAACCTTTTGCAATGCGCTTGGGCGCTGCACCTAAGCGCTACGTTTGGCATCCAGCGATATCACGTTCGAATCGCCCTTGCTGCCAAACAACTGTTCTTTTAACAAACCCAACTGGTCGCGGGCCTGGGCTGCTTTTTCAAACTCCAGGTTCTTCGCATGGTCCAGCATGGCTTTTTCAAGCCGCTTGATTTCTTTTGCCAGCTGCTTTTCGCCCAGCGGTGCAACTTCCATGGCCTTGTCAGCTTTGCGTTGCCTGGAAGCATTTGGATCGAACACGCCATCAATTAGTTCCTTGATTTGCTTGCTCACGCCCCGCGGGGTAATGCCGTTCTCGGTGTTGAACTCAATCTGCTTGTTTCTGCGGCGGGTGGTTTCGCCAATCGCCAATTCCATTGAGTTGGTGACCCTGTCTGCATACAAAATGGCTTTGCCGTTCAAATTTCGGGCAGCACGACCAATGGTTTGGATCAAACTGCGTTCACTGCGCAAAAAGCCTTCTTTATCAGCGTCCAGTATTGCAACTAGGGACACTTCTGGAATATCCAAGCCCTCGCGCAACAAATTAATTCCAACCAACACGTCAAATTCGCCCAAACGCAGGTCGCGGATAATCTCTACGCGTTCTACCGTTTCAATGTCGGAATGCAAATACCGCACGCGCACGCCGTTATCGCTGAGGTAGTCAGTGAGGTCTTCGGCCATGCGCTTGGTCAACGTTGTAACCAATACTCGATCGCCAGCGCGAGTTCTTTCGTGAATCTCGCTGAGCAGGTCATCGACCTGGGTGGTGGCAGGGCGCACCTCAATCACAGGGTCAATAAGGCCTGTGGGGCGCACCACTTGTTCAACCACTTGACCAGAATGCTCTTTCTCGTAATTCGAGGGCGTGGCTGAAACAAACACTGTTTGCCGCATTTTGGACTCGAATTCCTCGAAACGCAAGGGGCGATTGTCCATGGCAGATGGCAGACGAAAGCCGAAGTTAACCAGCGTTTCCTTGCGGGACCTGTCTCCACGGTACATTCCGCCCAGTTGGCCGATGGTGACGTGGCTTTCATCAATAATCATCAAGCCGTCTTTGGGCAGGTAATCGATCAACGTGGGGGGCGGTTCGCCCGGGGCTGCGCCCGACATGTGGCGGCTGTAGTTCTCGATTCCCTTGCAAAAACCGAGTTCGGCCAGCATTTCCAGGTCGAACCGGGTGCGTTGCTCCAGCCGTTGGGCTTCCACCAGTTTTCCGGTTTTTACAAAGAAATCAAGTTGTTCGCGCAGTTCCGTCTTGATGGTTTCGATGGCGCGCAGCACCGTGGCGCGCGGCGTTACATAGTGGCTGCTGGGGTAAATCGTGAAACGGGGCAACTTTTGGCGAATTTTGCCAGTGAGCGGGTCGAACAGCTGAATGCCGTCAATTTCATCGTCGAACAGGTCAATGCGCACGGCCAGCTCTGAATGTTCAGCGGGGTACACGTCGATGGTATCGCCACGAACGCGGAACGTGCCGCGTGTGAAGTCGAGGTCGTTGCGCTTGTACTGCATGGCGATCAGGCGCTTCAGGATGTCGCGCTGGCTGAGCTTGTCGCCAAGGCGAATGCTCAAAATCATGGCGTGGTAATCGGATGGATCACCAATGCCGTAAATGCAGCTGACGGTGCCTACAATAATGGTGTCGCGCCGCTCCAGCAGGCTTTTCGTGGCCGAAAGCCGCATTTGCTCAATGTGTTCATTGATCGAGCTGTCTTTCTCGATGAACAGGTCGCGGCTGGGTACGTAGGCTTCGGGCTGGTAATAGTCGTAATAGCTCACGAAGTATTCCACCGCATTTTTGGGGAAAAATTCGCGCATTTCGGCGTACAACTGCGCCGCCAGGGTTTTGTTCGGCGCCAGAACAAGCGCTGGGCGGCCAGTCTGGGCGATTACATTGGCCATGGTGAAGGTTTTGCCTGAACCTGTGACGCCCAGCAAGGTTTGGAATACTTCACCGTCGTTCACGCCCTCAATCAGTTTTTTGATCGCAGTCGGTTGGTCGCCGGCCGGGGCATAGGGCTGGTACAACTCGAACGGACTGTCGGGGTAACTGATAAATCCAGGGGTCATGTTAAACTGCGAATCTTGATGCGAGGCAACCACAAAGCACAGCGGTTTTGGCCAATGATCACCCGAACGGGTTGAACCTTCTGGCCAATCCCGTAGAATTGTGGGGTTGCATCATTGGGCTGGTTGCTGCAGAAAAGTTGCGGCATTTTGTGTTAAGCCAATCTTGCATTATCCTTGGAAACTAGTTTTTTTTCCAGACTTGACTTTTTCTTTTTTCACTCCCTGACAACGGAATCATGCTTTCAAATCGCGCACTTACGATCAAACCTTCCCCTACACTTGCCGTGACAGCCAAGGCGGCCCAACTGAAAGCCGAGGGTAAAGACATTATCGGCTTGGGCGCTGGTGAACCCGACTTCGATACCCCCGACCACATCAAAGAAGCTGCCAAGAAAGCGATTGATGCCGGTTTTACCAAGTACACCAACGTGGGCGGCACGCCCGGCTTGAAAAACGCCGTGATCGCCAAGCTAAAGCGCGACAACGGTTTGGAGTACAAGGCCAATGAAGTGGTGGTTGGCGTGGGCGGCAAGCAATGTATTTTCAACATGGTGCTGGCCACCATTAACGATGGCGACGAGGTGGTAATTCCTGCGCCTTACTGGGTCAGCTACGCGGACATCGTTGAAATTGCCGGCGGCGTGCCCAAGCTGGTGTTTGCCGGTATTGAACAGGGCTTCAAAATTACAGCTGCCCAGCTGGAAGCGGCCATCACCCCAAAAACCAAAATGTTCATGATCAACAGCCCCAGCAACCCCACGGGTGCTGTGTACACCAAGGTTGAACTGGCCGCCTTGGGCGAAGTGCTGTTGAAATACCCCAATATTATTGTGGCCACCGATGACATGTACGAACACATCAACCTGGCCGGTGTGCCGTTTGTGAACATTCTGAACGCCTGCCCAGCCCTGAAAGACCGTACCGTGGTGTTGAATGGTGTTTCCAAGGCTTACAGCATGACTGGCTGGCGCATTGGTTTTGCCGCAGGCCCTGCCAAGTTGATCGATGTGATGACCAACCTGCAAAGCCAGTCCACTTCCAACCCCACGTCTATTTCGCAAGTGGCTGCGGAAACTGCCTTGAATGGCAATCAGGATTGCTTGAAGCCCATGGTTGCTGCGTTCCGTGAGCGCAATGAGTTCGTGACCAAAGCTTTGAATGCGGTGTCTACAATTCAATGTTTGAAGGCGGAAGGCGCTTTCTACGCGTTTGTGGATGCACGCAAGGCGATTGAGAAGCTGGCAGCTGAAGGCAAGATCAAGGCTGCGAACGATCTGGAACTGACCGCCTACTTGCTGGAAGCTGGTGTGGCGGTGGTGCCCGGTTCTGCTTTTGGTGCTGAAGGTTACTTCCGCATCTCATTTGCAACCAGCATGGGCAACCTTGAAAAGGCCTGTGAACGCATCGCGAAAGCGCTGGGTTAAGGAAGAAATTGCCTAAGGTTTAAGCAGGCAGCGGGGTTTTTGTAATTCATTTGTTCAATTTAGATATTTAGGGTTGCGCAAAAAAATTTCGCTGCTATAATCTCGGCTCTTTCCCCGATAGCTCAGTCGGTAGAGCGACGGACTGTTAATCCGCAGGTCCCTGGTTCGAGTCCAGGTCGGGGAGCCAAATACAGCAAGGCCCACAGCAATGTGGGCCTTTTGCTTTTAGTTCCGCAAAAGGTGAATAGTTCCGCAAAAGGTCGCTCAATCTTGGGTGTACGATGGCAGTTTCAAACTGTTAACGCAGGATCTGAATGCCGCTTTCATTTCTAAGTTCCAAGCCAATAGTCATTCCACTACCCGCTAGTTTTGATAAGGAGCGGATGTATGCGTTTATAAAAAAAGTCTTGGATGAAGGTAAGAATGTCAGAAGCCCAAAAATTAGTTTTGACTTTGCAACTCTTCGGTTTATCGAGCCTATTGGAGTTGTGGCCTTATCAAACGTGATTGAGTTTCTGCGGGTTGATAAGAATTGCGAAGTAAAGTTTGTCAATATTGATCTGAGTCTGAATGCAATCAAATATTTAGATGACTCGGGATTCTTTAAGCCCTATGCCAGAGGATCTCGTCTGAATCAGTTTTCTGCAGGATGTAGGAAAACGACTTGTCCCCTTCAAATTATTCCACAGCAAGATTTTACGAAATATCTTTACAGAGATTTGATTCCGTGGATAGAAGGAATATTTGACTTGCAAGAGGACTCGCTGGCTGGATTGAGAGCCGCTATAGAAGAAATTTTTCACAATATTAATGACCATTCCGGAACGGGTGTGGGTTGTACCTTTTCGCAGTACTACCCCAAAAAGGGCGAGGTTCACATTGCAATTGCGGATTTCGGTCAGGGGATACCTACGGCTGTACGAAAGTTAGTGCCGACGCTAAATGATAGGGAGGCCATGGCCAAGGCTGCTGAGGAAGGTTTTACTACCAAGAGTAATGTACGAAATCGAGGCGCCGGCATACCAACTTTGATTCGCTATATAAAAGGAAAGCCTGGGTCCTCTTTGGTCATTGCATCTTCAACAACTGAGATGGCGACATCATCTTCATCGATAGGTGATCGGCCCACTTTCAGAAATATTAAAGATGGCTTCTTCCCTGGCACGATTGTTCGTGTGATAATTGCAGAGAGTAGTTTGAGAGCATTCTTTGCTGAGATTCAAGAGGAGGATTTCGAGTGGTAATTGAAATTCTTGATCATGTTAAACAAGCATCTACCTATCAAGACGGATCTGTAATCTTTTCTTTGGTAAAAGAAGCGATGAGCAGCGGAGAGACCGTTCATCTTTCTTTCAACGGTATCGTCGGGATACCGACTGCTTTCGTAAATGCCGCTTTGCTTCCCCTTGTCGATATGTACGGAATGGCGAAAGTAAAGCAGCAGTTGAAAATCGTTAACTCTACAAAGCTAGTGAACGACACTATTCGCCATCGATTTAATTTTGTTGCAAACGTATCAAAGACGGCCTAACCATTATTTTGTAGGCTTGACCCTCTCACCTCTCCGGTTCCTCACATACTGCTCGGTCATAGTCACACTGGCGTGACCGAGTTGCTTTCTCGCCGCCAAAATTCCCCCAGCTTCTGCCGTGTCCGTGCCAGCCTTCGCCCGCAAATCCCTGAACTGAAACTCAGCCTTGTCTACTCCTGCCAGCTCCCTGGCTTTGTCGAATCGGGACCGCAGCGCATTGGCTGAAAGCGGTTCGCCACGCTCATTCACAATTAAAGTCATTGACAGCACGTTCGGCATTTTGATTTGCGCGCGCCTGGTCATGATCCGCTTGATCGCCACTTCCAGTTCACCGGTCACCTCAATTCGAATTTTCTTCGAGGTCTTGTTCTGCTTCACCAGAAGCGTTCCATCACGCACATCCTGAATGGTGTACTTCAAAACATCAGCGGGTCGCTGGCTGGTCAGGTATGCCAAGTCCATGGCCTCACGTAGTGGGGCACATGCTGCCTGGTACACGCGACTGAATGTTTCGTCTTCCACATACACATCACGCCCGGTTTCCCGATAGCCCTCAATACCTGCACATGGGTTGGGTGCGTCGGTCAGGCTGACCTGCCCAGTTCTTGGGCCAGGTTCAGCAATCCGATCTTGTGTTTGATTGCACTTTGATTCACAGTGTTCATGGGGTTACTCCTTTGGCGATTACTCGCCGTTTTTGATGAAGATTCGCACCTACATCAAAACGGAGAACTCCACCTTTTGGCAAGGTTTGTGTCAGATCAAGTCGGAACTACTGCAATTCAGATCACTGGTCTACCCCGCCTACTCAATTATTCACCTCTCAAAATCCAGCACCACCGTCGTCGCATCGCTGTCCTCGGTACGTCGTAACAAAAACATGCGCATCAAGCCATAATTTTTGGCGGTTTCGGTTTGCCCCACGTAGTCGCAGGCAAATTCATTTTTGCTACTAATTGCGAGTACTGCCGCAAATGTTTCCGTCACATACACGCAGCCCTCGGGTGTAATGGGTTCAATTCGCGCTGCACGGCTAACGTGTGCGCCAATTGCAGTTTCGCGCTGGGTAATGGGGTCGAGTGTCAGGTACACAGGGCCCAGGTGCAGGCCAATTCTCAGCGACAGTTCTTCAGGCAGCCCAAGTGCCGTTCGATCAATCAATGCCATGCTTTCTTGCATGGCCAGTGCACATTCGGCAGCGGCGGCCACGTTGTTGAACACGGCAAATATGCCGTCGCCCCAGGTGTTGATACTGTGAAGTTGGTTTTTGTGTTGCGCCGTCACCTTGGCCAGTCGCCCCATGATTTGTTCTACAAATACGGGCAGTGTGGCATCGCCAAGTTTGCTGAAACCTTTCACGTCTGCAAACAGCATGGCTTTGCTTTCTCGGCCTTGATTGTTTGCTGGGCGTTTTGCTCGAGGTACTTCAGCCAGGTTTGCTGGCAAGCCTTCGCTGAACGTGGCGCCTTGGCTGTTCATCAAGTGCTGTGGCAGTCCAGTCAAATTCCATTGTCGCAAGTCGGCTTCGGTGCCTGCCAGGGTTTCGTGTGTGCGGCCGTCCCAAACGCCAATTTGAGCCACTGCTGAGTTCATGTGTCGGGCATTCAGTATGGCCAGGCCCATGGCGATTTGGCTGCAGTAGGTAAACAGTTGCTCGTCTTGCAGGTAGGCGTCGTCGGTGGCCATTCGTACGCTGCGCGCGGCATTCAGGCAGTACTCGAAGCGTGTGGCCCAGTGTGGGCCGCAGCGCAGCACCGACACTTTCAAAAAGTCGTCGCGATCAAAGGGCAGCACCACGTGAAGGTCGGCGCCGCGCTTGAGCAAATTTTCTGCAAACAGAATGTCGGCGCCCGCCGCCAGTGAACCGTAGCCAACGCCCACATTGTATAACTCAAGCAATTCTTGAATTTGCTCACCAACCCGCGCTTCTTCGTGTTCTGGAAAACGCCCGGTGGGGCTGATCAGGTGCCCGGTGTAGTGGATGATGCTGGGCGGTGTTGAAAAGCCAAGGCTGTTGAAATCATGGCCCAGGCATGTGCACAGGCGTTGTAGCTGCCGCAGGGTCGAGGCCAGCGCTGTCCAATCCGATTCAATCAACGAAAGGGTTTCGGGTACCAGTGCACGCGCGGCACCGAGTTGCCCTTGAATCAACAGTGCTTCAATGCGCGTGGCGTTGATCCAGTATTGCTCGCCTTGGTCCACCAGATTGTTTTTCAGGCTTTTGAGTTGACCCAATACCACGCCAGCCCATTGTTCCGCTTTGTCAGGCGTGCCCGAAAACGCGGCGCAGGCTGCGGCGTTGATGGCTGGGTAGTAGGCTTGGGGCGAGTCGCGGTGCATTTGCCACGCTTGTTCGTATAGCTGAAATGCGTTCAAAAAGCGGGTGCGGGCGGCCTCGCCTTTCTGGGCAAAGCCCATGTCTTTGTGTAGGCGTGCCAACAGGCATTGCACGTCCAGTTCGTGGCTGTGGTGCAGGCTCATGTCCTTGAAGCGAGCAAGCGCCAGCCGGTATGCACCCGCATTGGCCAGTGCCAGCAAGGCCCTGTGTTTCAGTGCGGTGTTGTCCGGGTTGTTGCCAAGGGCATGTATGGCTGCATCGTAGGCCCTGAAAAATTCACCTTTGCTGATGAGGTTTTTTACTTCTTGCAAGGCGGTGTTCATGGTTGTTCACCCAGGGCCCACCAAATGGTCTGCCCGTTGGCGCAGCGGGCCAGCATGTGGGTGCCGGTGTTGTTCAGTTCCAGGTCAATGGCCTGGCATTGCGGTGCGTCGAGCGTTTTGATTCTGCGCAGCGTACTGCTTTCCCAAATATTAATCGAGCCAATTTCATCGCTGCTGATTAACAAGTCGGTGGCCGGGTGGGCGCGAAGTGCCAGAATTCGACCGCTGTGATTGGACAATGCACCCAGCGTGTTGCCAGTTTGCAGGTCTCGAATTCTGTACTTTGCACCGAAGCGGCGATCGGCCATCCAAGGGGCGCCGCCCAGTTCGGTTTGTATGCCAAAGCCGAAACCGGCTTCATAACCCTCGTTTTCTTGAAGTTCGGGCCTTGCGGCAAAACGTTCTACGGGTGTGCATTGGTTCACATCAAAGGCCTGAATTCGCCGGTTTTCCCAGCCTGTGCCGTTGGTGAATAGCATGTTTACACTGACCAGTGTTTGTTCATCGAGAAAGTAGGCCATGCCATCGTAAAACTGTTCGGTGTGTTCCAGTTTGCATCGGGTTTTGCCGGTGTTGGCATCCAGCAGCAACAAGCCTTGTGTGCCCACCAGCAACAGGTTGTTTCCGTTCTTCGACACACTCACAGGGCGAAAGCGATTCAAGTCGGTAAGCCAGTCCATGTCAATGGTTTGTTTGAAGTTCAGCTTGGCTTGTTGACCTTGGAGTGTCCAGGCGAGCAATTCGCCTTGTGTGTTGATGGCCCATGCACGCTCGCCCGTGGCTGACAACGTACCCGCCACAAGTGCGGTATTGGCGTTTTCTGTTTCAAGGCCTGGAAGCTGAAGCATGGTGGGTGAACCCACCCAAGGTTGTTGTACCAGTTGCCCGTGAGTTTGCAAGGCAAAAAAACCGGATTGATCAGCTTGAAGTGTGGTGGCAATTGCGCTGGTGCGGCCTTGCTGCAAGCGTGCTGGAATTGAGAAGCGGTGCAGGGTGACTGTGCCGTTGCCACCGTGGTTGAGCGACAAGCCTAGAAGGTGGTGCCCACTGCCGCCCAAGACAAGAATGTTGTCGGAAAGCCCGCCCTCTGTGCCCAGTTCAGAGTCCATGCTGGCAATGAGTTGGGCATTGATTGGGGAAAGTGACCGATTGAATTCACCGGGTGCAAACAGGCGGCTGTCGTCTTGATCAAAAACTGGGTGTAGCTCGCCAATGGATATTGCGCCATTGCGCAACGCATGCAGGTTTTCTTGCAGGTCGTCCCTTAGGGCGGCGGGGTCTTGTCGAAGAGATTTGCCTTCACTTACAACCACATCATCGAGAGAGAAGTACAACACTCGCGCTTCGTTGCTGGGGTCGACCACGGCCAGGCTGTGCCCCCGGTTGGACAAAGCCACACCCGATTCATCGGCCACCCACACTTTGCCCAAGGGCTTGCCCGCCTGAAAGCCGTGAACTTCCCGTTTTACGCGAATGGCCAGAACCTGGTCCTGGTTTCGAAGCACTTGCAGAACTTGCCCTTTGAAGCGCCCAAGCAAAAGGTCGCTGCCTTGTTGGTGAATCCACACTTCAAATTGACCACCGGCTTTGGGTGGTTTGCGATACAGCAGGTCGCCATTCGGGAAGGCGCGTAGAAGCTGAACACCATCCATTTGAAGGCTGGCTTGCGGCAACGCGGTTTGGCCCGGTACCCACGGGTAAACAGCGACACCGCTTGCTTGTTGAATCACAATTTGCCTTGCATTTTCCAGCAGTGTGATGTGTTCAATGTTGGCGTGGTTCGAGATGTGTTGGGTTTCTTCCCCTGGGTTGGAAGAGGGGCGAATAGTGAATTGCGTGGGTGTCCAGATTGCATGGTAATTGCCCGAATCGGAAAGACTGACTTTGTGGGTTTCGCCTTCGGAAAAATTGGCTGTATGACGTGGTTCATTCCAGTTTTCAAGATTGAACAACTGGCCGCCCGACGAGAAGCTGTGCAGCATCACCCAATTGCCTTTCACTTCCAGCGATTCAACTTCGTAGGCCTTCAATTCCAGATTGGTGGACAGTGACTCAGCCTGAAACAGGCGTACTTGCAGGCTGGCCATGGGGTCTTTTTCAAGCCGGGCTGCATTGGCTTTGGCGGTGTCAAGCATGCTGGACAAGTCGCCGGCCATGGCCAGTTGGTTCAGGCGATTGCGAAGTGCCGATTTGGCCTCTCCTTCGGCTTGAACGTGCTGAATGTAGCCAAATGAAGCTGCTGCAATCACTGCGAGTAAACTGCCGCCGAGGAAGCCAGCCAGTGTCATTCGTCGGCGGGATTGGGTTTGATCCGACACGGCAATCATCTCGATCAAATCGCTACCCAAAGGTTTGTCTTTCAGGCTGGATTCTTCGAGCATGGCTTGGGCCGAGGCCAGGTCTTTTCCGCGAAGCAACAGGCTGGGGTCTTTTCTGTTGTTGACCCATTGTTGTGCCCGGGTTGTCAGGTCGGTGTGTCGCTTAAGCCAGTCCGGGTCCAGGTTGATGCTGCGTTCTATCCAGGCCGCCACGGTGTTGGCATTGTCGGTGTCGCGATTCAGTTTGAACCATTGATAGGCATTCAAGGCGGCGGGTATCTGGTGTTCTTCAATCCGGCTGTCAATGACGGGCAACAGGCGTTTGCGCAAACGTTCGGCACGTTCTACTTCAAACCGGCAAGCCAGCGAGTCCAGAAAATGAGGTGTGACCAACACAACAACAAGTTGCGCCCGAAGAATTGCATCTTCAATTTCGTCTTGCCAAAGGCTTGCGTAGTCGAGCGCGTTGGTGTCGACCCAGGCATGAATGCCTTTGCTGGCCAGGCTTGCGCTGATGGCTTGTACCCATTGGGAATCTTCGCGTGCATACGATATGAAAATTGGGGTGGTGTTCATATTGACCGGGTCATGTAATCACGAGTGAGTTCATTTGTTTTCGCCGATAATCGCCGGGTGAACAGGCATACCAACGGCGAAATGCGCGTGTGAAACTGGCTGTGTCGCCGTAACCCAAGTGCAACGCCATTTCATCTTGCGTCATTGAATGTGACGACAACAAATGCGCTGCGAGTTGTTTGCGTTCTGTTTCAAGTATTTCGCGAAATGAATGGCCCTCATCGTTCAGTCTTCGTCGCAAACTTCGAGGTGAAAGTGCCAGTGCCAGCGCCATATCCTCAAGGGAGCAAACCATACCCAGAGAACCCAGCAAAAGTTGACGGACCTGACCCACAACACCGTCCTCTTGTCGCATGCGCAATTGTCTGGCGCACTGATCCTCAAACATGCGAAGCATGTGGGCATCGTAGGTTGGCAATGTCAATTCTGCCATTCGCCTGTCCAGCACAATGGCATTGACTGAACATCCGTTGCCCGGTTGTATGCCGGTTAAGTCTGCAATTCTGCTTCGGTGGCTTTCTGGCAGGTTTTTAAATTCCAGTCGTTTCACGGGAATGCCATGCAATCCCATCTCGCCAAGCAAGTTCAAAGCAGTACCCAAATCCCGCTCCAGCAGAAATTGTTGCAAATGCGGCTCTATGGCGCTTGGGTCTGCTGTGATGGTCAGTGTGTCACTGGTTTGGAAAGTTGAGAAGCGACAATACGCAGTGCTCAATGGCAAATAACGCAAAGCTTGTTTGATTGCATCTGCCAATGTTGGGCAAGTGCGAATGGCAAATCCCCAAATTCCAAATGTTGCCAGGTTGTACTGCAATCCCAACTCAAATCCCAGCGCGGGCTTGTCAGGCAAGTTTGTGAGCAGGTTCTCTAGCAGTTGTATTTCCTGGCTTCGACTCAGCCAGGTGTTTGGCCTGGATAGATCTTCCAGCGCAATACCGCTGTCCAGCAAACATGTTTGGGCATCAATCCCAAAGCGGTTTGCGAAATTCACCATCACCTGCGCGATGGTGGCTGGGTGCATCAAATGATGTTTCATGGCCAGAAATGTTGTTCCAAAGACCTGAAATGCCCTGTTTTAATGTTTGGCACGACATTAGATTGAAAGTATCACAACAATGAGATAACCGGAGACAAATGCATGCAGGCAGATTTGGAGCAGTTGAACAGGCAAGCCATCATGGCTTCGAAAAAGTACACGGGTGCACCTGCCTGGGGCACGGTTGCACTGGTGGTGTTCGTGCTGTGTTCGATGAGCCTGTTGCTTGATTTGTTCGCCAGCGGTGATCTTTCTCTTTGGGTGGCTTTGCCTGTCTACGCTGTTCTTACTTACATGTCTTATACACCGTTGCACGAGGCGGTTCACAACAACATTCACGGGGACAGGGAACGACTGAAATGGCTGAACGATGTGTGTGGCTATCTGGCTGCGTTGCTGATTTTTGTGCCGTATTCAACCCACAAGGTTGAGCATTTCACGCATCATCGCTATACAAACCAACCCGACAAAGATCCCGATTACGTGGTCAGTAATATGGGGCACGGATTTTTCTCATTCATTGTTAGCGGTTTTCATTTTCTCTGGGTTCAAATTACCTTTCTTTTTCGTAACCATTGGAAAACAACCAGCCTTAAAAACAAAAGCCTTTACTTTGCTGAGGTTGTTTGCATGGTTGCCTGGCGCGTGTTGTACGGCGTGTGGGTGGGTACTTCAGAGGTTGTGGTGCTGCTTGTGTTGGGGTATCTGTTGGGGGCCTTTTTTACGGCGTACTGGTTTGCATACCGCCCGCATCATCCTTATGAACGATCGGCCCGGTACCAGAACACCAACAGTTTGATCATGCCCCGGTGGATGAAGCCTTTGGAGTGGTTGTGGTTGGGTCAGAATTTGCATTCCATTCATCACCTGTTTCCACGAGTGCCTTTCTATCGCTATCACGCGCTTCACCGTGACATTGAACCTGTTCTGCGAGCCCAGGGAACGCCCATCGTCGGTATTTTCAGTCGCAGGCCAATTACCGGTGCCTGACTCAAACTTTGGCTTTAAATCTCGCGATTGCATACTGACCTGCAGGCGAAGGTGACCGCCCCTTCAGGTTCACTATCGCGATGTTGCTGAACAGTGACGGAAAGTCGACGATATTGAGCTTGACCAGCGTGCCGTTCTCCAGCAGGGGTTTGGCCGCCAGTTCGGTGGAGGCCACCACGGTGTCGGTTTTTAACGCAAGTTGGTGCAACAGGTTCACGTCGTCACATTCCAGCGCAAGTTGCGGCAGGTTTCGGCTGTTTTGTCCCAGCAGTTGGCCCAGGCCCGCCTTGAGCATGTCGGGCAGTTTCACAGAAGCAATACCATAGGCCCAGGCCGCCTCAAAACGATGGGGTTGACCAGCCAATGGGTGGTTGCTGCGCGCATACAAATGCCCGTACTGCCGCATCAGGGGTTGAATGTTCAAATAGGGTGCAGCATTCACTTCGCCGATGTCGGCCACGAAAAAATCGATTTCCTCTTTCAACAACAATGCCAGCAGGTTTGCAGGGTTGTCGATCTCGACACGAACAGAAACCTTGGGAAACTCAAGGCGAATTTTTTCAATGACAAGGCCTGCCAGAGTTGCTGCTGGAAATGGCCCCACACCAAATACAAGTTCACCCACTTCGCCTTGCTGATACAGGCCAATGTCACGTTTCAGCGACTTGGCTTCAAGCACGAGAGTTCGCGCGCGTTGAATCAGAAACTGGCCAGCGGGTGTGGGGCGTATTTCACCGCCTTTGCGTTCAAACAGCAGCAAACCGGTCTGTTTTTCGAGTGATTGAATGCTGCGGCTGAAAGCGGGTTGGCTTAGATGAACTTTCTGTGCGGCTTTGGCGAAGTGACGTGCTTCATCAAGTGCCAAAAGGTGTTCAAACTGATTCAGATTGGTCATGTTGATGCATTGGTTGCATTAAGGATGAGAATATTATGCATTGGACGAATTGCCTGGGCAAGGTTACAGTCAATTCATCACCAAAAACTGTTGGGTCAATCATGGAAATCTCGGGATTTCAGAATGTGCTTATCTTGATCGCCATCGCGGGTTTTGCATTGATGGAGTTTGCCTCTCGCCGTTACCAAACCACCGTGCACGCCACTGCGAATGACACCAAGCTTGATTTCCTGGTGTTTGTCAGTGTGGTGTCAATTTCCCAGCCAACGGCAATTCTGTTGACCCAGCATATTGGTGAAACATGGTTTGCCCAGTGGCAAGGTGCGTTGGCGGATTGGCCCTGGTGGGCCATGTTTGGCGTGTTGGTGCTGGGTGATGATTTAACCCAGTATTTGTGGCACCGGGCTTCGCATTCGCCCTTGTTGTGGCCTTTGCACCGTGCCCACCATTCCGCGCAATACATGAGCGTGCGCATGACATTCCGAAACAACTTTTTTTACTACCTGATGATGCCCGGCCTGTGGATTGCAGGCGCCTTGCTGTTTTTGGGGTTTGGTGGCTGGGTGTATGTGCTGTACCTGAGCATCAAAATGACGATTATTCTGGGTGCGCATTGTGCCTGGCGTTGGGATGAACCGCTGTATAAAATTCGCGCACTAGGCCCCTTGATGTGGGTGGTAGAGCGCACCATTTCAACACCCGCAACGCATTGGGCACACCATGCACTGACCAACAAAGACGGCATTGGCCACTACACCGGCAATTTTGGCAACATGTTTTTCTTGTGGGACGTTATTTTTGGCACGGCCCACATTACCCGCAAGTACCCCGAGCATATTGGCTTGATGGACGACCGCATTCACGGGCAGGAACACTGGGCGCACCAAATGTTTTATCCACTTGCACATTCCAGACGGGCTGATTCCGCCTTGAAGTTCGGCGGCACCATTTATGACGAAAACAAGCCTTGATCGACACAGCGCAGGCGCTGCTTCAGAACTTGCCGATGTAGAAGTCTCGTTGAATGTCTGCAATCCGTTCCGGGTTGTTGGCGTAATGCGCGAAATCAGTCACCCCGGTTTCGCGAAGCACCTCTTCGTCCAGCCATGACACTTTGGATGCAAACCGCGTTGGGTTGTTGATCAGCTCAAATGCGGCGTCGGCCATGATGGCCGGCTTTCTGGACACATTCAAACCTTCCTCGCCACTGAACATGCCCACGGCGGCGGTGGCAATCAAAGTGGCGGGCCACAGGGTTTTAACCACAACTCCCCTGGCTTTTACTTCCTGTTGAAAACCCATGCTGAGCAGGGTCATGGCGTATTTTGTTGTGGTGTAGGGTATGAATGCACCCAGCCAGCCTTCGTCCATGTTCAGTGGTGGGCACAGGTTCAACACGCTGCCTTTGCTGGCTTGCAGGTGGGGCAGGCATTCGCGCATGGTGACCAGCGGCGCACGCGTGTTCAGGGCATGCATCAGGTCGAATTTCTTGGTGTCGGTTGCAGCCAGGGGGGTAACGCCGAGAAACCCGGCGTTGTTGATCAGCAGGTCAATGCCGCCGAATTTTTCAACCGTGGCCTCGATCGCTTTTTTTAGCTGGGCTTCGTCGCGCGCATCTGTTGCAATGGGCAGGGCGTTGCCGCCTGCCTGAACAACTTCTTGCGCAACGGAATGAATGGTGCCCGGCAGTTTGGGGTTGGGAATGTCAGACTTTGCTGCAATTGTGATGTTGGCACCTTCACGAGCCAGTTTCAGAATGATTTCGCGCCCAATGCCGCGGCTGCCACCCGTGATGAACACAGTTTTGTTTGTCCATGCTGCCATGTTGACTTCTCCCCGTTAACAATCAAACGTTCAGTTGAATAGTGCCACGTTTAACGGTTATGGCAACTGGGCATGGCGGGTTTGCAGTGCGTGTTTGTAGTCGGCGTAAGCACCGGCAGCATGCTTTTGGTTGGTAACAACCCAGGTCAGGGCGTTGTCACCATGGTTCACGTCCATCAACAGGTCGGGGGTGGTGCTGGCAAACCGCACGTCCCATTGGTATTTGTGAGCTTTCTGGTGGCAAGCGGACAGGGCAATCTGATCCAGAAACCAGAGTGATTTTCCCTTGGTCAGGTTGTCTTCAATAAAGGCGACCACTTGCGCAATGTATCGCTGGGCGGCAGGTGTGTTGTTCAGATACACCAGCCCGGCGGCAACGTGTTCCCAAAATGGTGCTGCCTTTGGCTGGCAAACAATGACGTCGTGGTTTTGCGCCAGTTCGCCCAGTGTTGCCTGCCAGGGTTTGCGCCACAGGGCATCGGCATCCAGCAAGATGACGGGGGCATTCAGGTACGTCAACAACGCCTTGCATGCTGAGAAACGGCGGGTTGCAAATTCCACCACTTTGGTAGGCGATGTCAAATCGATCGTTTCATGCGATGCGCTGATTTCAAGCTGCGGGTACTGTGTGGCCAGTTCCTGCACGTGTTGAATTACGCTTGCGTCGGGGGTGTACAAGTGAAGGTGAACCAGCAGGTCGGCATCGTTGTGTTCAACAACGGAATACAGCAGGGTCAGTGCGTGTTCGTGAAAATACTTGTCGTCGCAGGCAATCAACAGGGTTGGTTTTCTGCGGCATGTGGTGCCAGGCTCGATGATCCATTCATAAGGAAACTGATCTGTAGCCTGTGCGGGTTCGTGGGCAAGGGTGGCGAAGTCCACGGGTTCGTCAGGCAGTGCGCCCAACTGGTACATGCAGGTCATGCTCATCAGTTTGATCAGGGAGTTGCTCTGATGTGCGCCGGAATCGACCAGTTTCAGCAGGTAGGGCAGTGCTTCCTCGTAGCGCTCTTCCATGGTGTACACCATGGCCACAATTTGTTGAAGGTGGGGCGACGTATCGACCACTTTTTCATTTTTACGAACCAGCGCCATGGCTTCATCGATCTCGCCGATTCGGTACAAAATCTGAATGGCATTGATGAGGTATTTCACGCTGGGTACTTTTTTCAGCACACGCATCAAACCGTCACGAATGCTTTTTTTGTAGGCTTCGGGCAAGGGGGTTTGCAGTCCGTTTCTGTGTTTGTCCATGGACAGGTGCGATTGCGCAATCAGCAGCACCATCTGCTTGAGGGCAAGGTCGCGTGTGGCAGGTAATCCGGATTGGAGTGGAATCAGTGTTTCAGCGCACAACAGGGGGTCATATGAATTGGCGTCGATCAGCGCGGTGAGGGTTTCTTTGGGGATTTTTCCGATTTCTTCAAAGAAGTAGGTTTTAATCAAACTGTCTCTGTAGTACTGGTGCATTTCCTGAGTGCGTTTGAATTCGGTCACTGATCAGGCTCCTTTGGTGTGGCACGTTATCCAGTCGCTAGTCTAGCCTAGCCCAGCACGCGTGCGGTAATTCGCCGTGCCACAGGTGCCAGCAGGTAAATGGCGGGCACGGCCGCCAGATAACCAATGAGGTATGTTTTTCCCCAAGTGGCCAGGAAGTTGGTACTGAAACCGAAGTTGCTTGCGGTGGTAACAAAAGTAACAATGCCCACCATGAGAAAACCCATGATCAGGGCGAACACCAACTGGAATAATTTGCCGGGTAAGGGGGTGGTTGCTGCGTTCATGGGGTTTCACTGCATGCTTTGAAAAAAGCATTTTAACGGGGTTTTTCACCTTGCGCTTTCAGAATAAGTGTCGTGGTGAATTCCCGACGAACTTTCTAATATTCCTTTCATTCTCAAGGGCTTGTTTCTATAATTCGCCTTCTTTTTTGGTGCTGCGCCAATGCCGTTTCGTGTTGCTTTGGAAAATCGAAATGTTGCCGTGTTTAATACCGGCAGGCATGTGCTGGTCGACGCATCTGGCGCAGGGCAGGGCCGTTATTGCATGGCTGCTGTGTGTATGGAAGGTGGTGTGGTTGTGCAATTGCACAGCAAGCCTTGCGAAGCTTTTAGTTCGGTGCTGGCCGAGCAGGAAAGCATTGAATGGGGCTGTGAAATTTGGCCCGATGCCTTGGTGTGGAATGATTGCATTCCGGCCATTGAAGCGGTGTTGGCCCTGCAACCCGGTTTGGCGGGGCAACTTTATTGGCCCACACCCCGAATGCGCAAACCCTTTCACGACATGGTTCACAGCTTGTCAGTGAAAGCGCGTGATGTTTTTACACCGAGACAATGGATTCTTGAAAAACCATGCAACTTCATTGCCTTGGCTGTTACTGAATAGCGTTTCCAGTCAATAAAGAGCGTTAACTTGACCCTAGTCAATCAAGGAACTAAACTAATTGAACTTAGTTTAGTTAAGTCGGAATGCCTCATGCAAAAAATCAACATTCACGAAGCGAAAACCAATTTGTCGCGCTTGGTTGACCAAGCCGCGCAAGGCGAGTCGTTTGTGATTGCGAAGTCTGGTAAACCGATGGTTAAAGTAAGCTCGTTGAGCACTCCAGAATCGGGTCAAGTCAAACGCCTTGGGTTCATGAAAGGTGAATTCACTGTTCCTGCAGATTTCGATTCAATGGATGCAGACGCGATTGCGCAATTGTTTGGTGCCAAGCAATGAAGTATTTGCTGGACACTCACATTTTGTTGTGGGCGGCTTCCGAGCCCGGCAAGTTGAGCAAAGCCACCCAAAAGCTGATTGGAAATTTGGAAAATACGCTGTACTTTAGTGTTGCAAGCCTTTGGGAAATTGCCATCAAGAATGGTTTGGGTCGGGCCGATTTTTCGGTTGACCCGGCGGCGCTTCGCCGCGGCTTGCTTGACAACGGGTATGAAGAGTTGGGTATTTCAGGCCAGCACGCTGTCGCAGTGAACAACTTGCCAGGCCTGCACAAAGACCCCTTCGATCGAATGTTGATCGCGCAGGCGCAACTCGAAGGAATTACACTGGTCACTGTCGATGAGGCAGTAACGCAGTACAAAGGGCCAATCAAGAAGGTTTAAGCTTTCTCCATTTAAGCCTTCTCAACCGCCGGATCAGCCCGCTCAATAATCGCTTTCACGTTCATGCCTTTGGGCAAAGCACCATAGTTGTGGTGGCCCTGTGCAGCCAGGCGACTTGCGCAAAAGGCTTCACTGACAGCTGCCGGTGCGTGTTGCACCAACAACGATGCTTCAAATGCCAACGCCATTTGATCGACCATGGTGCGGGCGCTGTACTGCAGGCCGTGCATGTCGGCCGGGTTCAGTTGCATGAATTGCTGGTTCAAGCCATCCAGGTAAGAATCCAGAATGGAGTTGCCACCGCGTGCCTTGTTCAATTCCGCATTGAAAGCCATCAGCACACTGGGTGTTTTGCCGATTGCGCGAAGTACATCCAGGCACTGCACGTTGCCACTGCCTTCCCAAATCGGGTTGATCACGCTTTCGCGGAACAGGCGGGGGTAGATCGAGTTTTCCATCACGCCGCTGCCGCCAATGCATTCCATGATTTCGTAGCTGTGTTGCGGTGCGCGTTTGCAAATCCAGTACTTGCCCACGGCAGTGGCCAGCCGGGCCAGTTGGGCTTCGTGTTCGTTGCTGTCTTTTAAATCGAGCGCACGGGCCATGCGCATTGAAAAAGCCATGGCGCCTTCGTATTCCAGTTGCAAATCGGCTAGCACGTTTTGCATCAAGGGCTGATCAATCAACTTGGCACCGAAGGCAGCACGCTGTTTGCAGTGGTGAATGGCGTTGGCCAGACCAGCACGCATCAGTCCGGCCGACGCACCCATGCAATCGAAGCGGGTCAGGCTGACCATTTCAATGATGGTGGGCACGCCCCTGCCTTCGTCGCCAATCAACCAACCCTGCGCACCGCGAAATTCCACTTCGCTGGATGCATTCGATTTGTTGCCCATTTTGTCTTTCAGGCGAATTACGTTCAGTGCGTTCTTGGTGCCATCGGGCAGCCAGCGGGGCACTGCAAAGCAGGAAACACCGGCTGTTGTTTGCGCCAGAATCAAAAACAGGTCGCACATGGGGGCCGACAAAAACCACTTGTGCCCCACCAGCGAATACATTTGCCCAGCGCCGGGCTGGTTCACGGGTGTGGCCATGGTGCTGTTGGCGCGTACATCTGACCCGCCCTGTTTTTCAGTCATGCCCATGCCTACAGTGATGGACTTTTTTTCATCAATGGGCACATTGCGGGGGTCGTAGCCGCGGTGCAATATTTTCGCCTCGAACATGGCAGCCACTTCCGGTTGAACACGGAAGCTGGGAATGGAGGCGAATGTCATGGTGACCGGGCAGCCGTGGCCTGCTTCCACCTGGCTTTGCATGAAGGCTTTTGCGCCGCGCACCACATGCGCACCTTCACGTGGGTCGGTCCACGGTTGGCTGTGCAGGCCTTCTTCGAGGGCCGATTTCATCAATTCATGGTATGCGCCGTGGTAACGCACAGCGTCGACCCGGTTGCCGAAGCGGTCGTGTGTGTCCAGTTCCGGTGTGTATTTGTTGGCCAAAAAACCCAGTTCAAGGTATTCCGGTTTGCCGCACTTTTCGCCAAAGGCGGCCAGTTCTGCCCACCCCCATTGGCCACCCTCGCGCTTCACGCCGTCTGCCAATGCCGCGTCGCTGGTGAACAGGTTATAGCTGTGCAAATCACTGGCCACATTTTGTACTTGGTGGGTTTCACCAATGCTTGGGGTGTTGCGCAGTTCTTTGGCGGTTTTCATGGCTTGGCTCCGGGAAATTTCATGATTCATCTTCTCATAATTACTTATAAATAACAAATTCGCAAATATGTGTAATTAGAGAGGGGGAAAGCCAACCCATTCAGTGCTGGTTTTCTGTACAGCCCTATGGTAGAACGGAAGTGTGCAACCCACGGAGAAACACCATGGCAACTACGCATCAAATTGAAATTGATTTGAACACCCTTGTGATGTTGGTCAATGAAGTTGCAAAGGAGGATCCGCTGGACTACGGCGACCTTGCCGTGGACGAAATGGCACTGCGGCATTCCTGCTGTTTGGGCGCCTTGAATATTTTACAAAATGCTGCCATGTTCAAGGCTGAGGACCTGATCTACGTGCTGCTCAGTTCAATGGCCAAGTTGATCGAGGAAAACGTGCTGCTGCATGCCCAGAATGTGGAGCGTGGTGAGCAAATACGAAGTGAATTGGTGGTGCAAATTCTGGAGCGCGCCAAGAAGGGGCGCTGAACGGAAGCTGGCCGCAGGAAACTTCGCGAAATCATGATTGTGGTGCGATGGATTTGCGTCGACAAGTAACCTTTTTGTAAAAACTCCGAATATATTGCTAGTTGGCTGGCCTTTTGGCGGCATGTGCAATTTCTGGAGACCCAATATGTACGACGTAGTCAAAGACTACTATGGCAAACAGCTTCAAAGCAGCAGCGATTTAAAAACCACGGCGTGCTGCGATTTCTCTGCGATCCCCTCCTGGTTAAAGCCCTTGCTTTCCAATATTCACGATGAAGTGCTTAGCCGCTATTACGGTTGTGGGCTGGTGTGCCCGACTGATTTAAAAGGCAAGCGCATTCTGGACTTGGGTTCCGGTTCCGGGCGTGACGTGTATGCCTTGGCGCAGTTGGTTGGTGAAACCGGGCATGTGGTTGGCGTTGACATGACCGAAGAACAACTGGATGTGGCCAACCGCCACCTGGAATATCACCGCGAGAAGTTTGGCTATGCCAAAAGCAATGTGACCTTTTTGCAAGGCTACATTGAGCGCCTTGATGAATTGGGTCTTGAGGACAAGAGCTTTGATGTGATCGTGTCCAACTGCGTGGTCAATTTGTCGCCCGACAAAGATTCCGTCATTCGCGAGGTGTATCGCTTGTTGAAACCGGGCGGTGAATTTTATTTTTCCGATGTGTATTCAGATCGGCGTGTTCCTGCGAATGTGGCAAATGACCCGGTGTTGTACGGCGAGTGCTTGGGCGGCGCCATGTATTGGTACGACTTTTTGCGCCTGAGCACGGGCAATGGTTTTACCGACCCGCGTTTGGTGGAAGACCGTCCCCTTGAAATTACAGATGAACGCCTGAGCAAGCTGGTTGGGCAGACGCGTTTTTATTCAGCCACTTACCGCCTGTTCAAACTGGACGGCCTTGAAACAGCCTGCGAAGATTACGGTCAGGCCGTGGTTTACAAAGGAAGCAGCGAGAACCAGCCACATGCATTTTTGCTGGACAAGCATCATTTGATTGAAACCGGCAAGGTGTTCCCGGTGTGCGGCAACACCTACAAAATGTTGCATGACACGCGCTTCAATGAACACTTCCAGTTCATTGGTGACTTTTCACGCCACTACGGTGTGTTCGAGGGGTGTGGCAGTGTGATGCCATTTGACCAGAACGGCAGTGATGGACTGGGTGCGGGGGCGTGTTGCTGATGCGTGTACTGCGTGGTACGAATTTGGTAGTGCTTGCACTGGGGCTTGCGCTGCTTCAGCCCTTGGCTGTTTTTGCAGCGGACAAAAAACTGTCCCTGACGGGTTCAAGCACCGTGGCCCCTTTGGCGCTGGAAATTGCAAAGCGTTTTGAGCAGAACAACGCCGGGGTGCGCATTGACGTGCAAACCGGTGGTTCAGGCCGTGGTTTGGCCGATGCCCGCAGCGGTGCAGCCGATCTGGGTTTGGTGTCGCGTGCATTGAAGCCAGAGGAAAGTGATTTGCAAAGCTTCACCATTGCACTGGATGGCATTGCCGTCATTTTGCACAAGACCAACCCCGTGCGTGTGTTGAGCAAAGAACAGATTATTGCAATTTACACCGGGCAAATTCAAAACTGGAAGGCAGTGGGTGGCACAGACCAGCGAATTACCGTGGTCAACAAGGCCGAGGGCAGGTCGACCCTGGAATTGTTCGCCCAGTTTTTTGGTTTGAAAAACAGCCAGATCAAGGCACAGGTTGTGATTGGAGATAACCAGCAGGGCATTAAAACCGTGGCGGGCAATCCGGGTTCCATCGGTTATGTATCTATTGGTGCGGCAGAATTTGAGATTGAAAGCGGCGTGCCCATTCAAATGCTGCCCATGAATGGGGTCAAGCCCAGTACCGCATCGGTTCGGGACGGCAGTTTTCCATTGTCGCGCCCTTTGAACCTGGTCAGAAAAGGACCACTCACTGGTTTGGCCAGGCAGTTTGTGGATTACGCACAAAATCCCTTGGTACACGACTTGGTAAAAGAACAATATTTTGTCCCGGTTCAACGCTGACCAGGGCTTGCAGTTTTTTAGCCTGGCATTGACCTTGGTCACGGCCAGCCTGATTGGCTTGGTGGTGGTGTTTGTGTTCATTGAATCACTGCCTGTCATCAACGCCGATGTGGCCGGTTTCTTCGATACCTCACAAGCCTGGTTTCCACTGGAGGGCCAACGTGGCTTGATGCCCATGGTGGCGGGCAGCCTGTTGTGTACCTTGGGCGCAATCGCGCTGGCCTTGCCCTTGGGCATGGCATCGGCCCTGTTCTCGCAGTACTACGGGCACAGCAGCCTGGTGCGGCCATACCGCTGGCTGTTGGGCTTGTTGGCGGGCATTCCTTCCGTTGTATATGGCTTTTGGGGGCTAACCGTGTTGGTACCCTTGATTGGCCGATATCAGCCACCCGGTGCAAGTTTGCTTGCGGGTATCCTGATTTTGACCCTGATGATTTTACCCACTGTTGCCCTGACAGCCGAAGCTGCGTTCAAGGCTGTGCCTGCAAGTTACCTGCAGGGTGCCCATGCACTGGGCATGAGAAAAGCGGCAATTGCTTTCAAGGTGCTGTTTCCAGCGGCCAGACAAGGTTTGATCGCCGGTACGGTGCTTGCCATTACCCGTGCCTTGGGCGAAACCATGGCCGTGTTGATGGTGACAGGCAATGTGGTTGAAATGCCCGGAAGTGTGTTCGACCCGGTGCGTACCCTGACCGCAAACATTGCGCTTGAAATGGCGTACGCAACCGGCGAACACCGGGCATCCCTGTTCTTCTCGGGCTTGGTGTTGACCTTGCTGATTGTGTTCATGGTCAGTTATGTGCACCGCAGGGAGTACGCAAGGCAATGAATAATCAACTTCAGCAGCAGAGGCTTGTTCGCGCAGGGCGAATTCATTCCGACCATTTTTTTGCAGTTGCGGTGTATGCCGCTGCGGTGGTGGTGGCCACCGTATTCGCGTGGATTGTGCTGGATTTGCTGACCCATGGCGTTGCAAAACTGTCGTGGGAATTCATCAGCGAGTTGCCTCGAAATTCTGGCCGCAAGGGGGGTATTTCCAGCATACTGGTTTCTACGGGGTTGATATTGCTGGTCACCTTGGTGGCTGCTGTGCCCCTGGCTTTTGCTGCTGCAATCTGGCTTTCAGAATTTACACGCAAGGGGGGCAAACTGGCAGCGTATGTGCGCCTGTCGCTGGATGTGCTGGCGGGTGTGCCATCGATCGTGTTTGGTTTGTTTGGCAGCGCATTTTTTTGCGTGTTTCTGGGTTTGGGTTATTCAATTGTGGCAGGCGGTTTAACGCTGGCCTGCATGGTGTTGCCCATCCTGATACGAACCACCGAGGCGGGGCTTTCCGCTGTGTCGGAAGGCTGGCGGCAAGGTGCTGCTGCGCTGGGTTTAAGCAAGTTTGCAACCCTGTGGCAAATTCTGTTGCCTGCAGCGGCCCCCTCCATTGCGGCGGGCTTGATGTTGGGCATTGGCCGTGCCATGGCCGAGACCGCTGCCTTGATTTTCACGAGTGGGTATGTTGATCGAATGCCCGAAAGTATTTTTGATTCCGGCCGTGCCCTGGCTGTTCACATTTTTGATTTGTCGATGAACATTCCCGGTGGCGATCAAGCCGCTTATGGCAGCGCGCTGGCGCTGATTCTTGCCATCGGGTTGATCAACGCCATGGCATTGAAGTTGTCGGACACATTGCTGGCCAAAAGGATTGTTGCATGAATGAATCTTTCGAACCAACAGGCGTTGTTGCCCCAGGCGCCACTTACACGCTAGGCGATTTGCAGCAGGGTACCGCGTGTTGCGTGCCCACCCCCATCATTGACGTGCAGGGTTTGCGGGTCAGCTACAACGGCATCACCGCGCTCGACGATTTAAGCTTGCAAATTCACCAGGGTTGCATTACCGCGCTGATCGGTCCGTCGGGCTGCGGAAAAACCAGTTTTCTGTCCAGCTTGAACAGGCTGACCGATATGATTCCCCATGCACGCGTAGAAGGGCGCATTGAATTTGATGGCTTGAACATTCATGACCCCAATGTGGATGTGCGTGCCTTGAGAACCCATGTGGGCATGATTTTTCAGCGACCCAACCCGTTTCCCCTGAGTGTGCGGAAAAACATTGAAATGCCATTGCGGGAACATGGCATTGCGGGCAAGCAGGTTTTGCACGAACGCCTTGAGCGAGCGCTGACCGATGTGGGTTTGTGGGATGAAGTAAAAGACAGGCTGGACCAGTCTGCACTGGGTTTGTCGGGTGGGCAGCAGCAGCGCTTGTGCATTGCCCGTGCCCTGGCGCTGGAGCCAAAGGTGCTGTTGATGGACGAGCCCTGCAGTGCGCTTGACCCCATTTCTTCCGGTGTGGTGGAAGACCTTGTGCTGCGTTTGAAGGGCCGTTACACGGTGGTGATTGTGACCCACAACCTGGCGCAGGCCAAGCGAATTGCAAATTACGCCGCATTTTTCTGGATGAAGGAAAAGGTGGGCAAATTGATTGAGTACGGTCAAAGCCGCCAGATCTTTGAGGAACCCGGCCATGAGTTGACTGCGGCTTACATATCCGGTGTGCGGGGTTAACCGGATTTAGAATGCTCAAGTTTGTAGAATTTCTGCCGTTATCGGTTTTAGATACGGAGGATGATATGGACGTTTCCCCAGCCGCCATGGCGAATGCCACAGCACAAATGAAGCAGGCACAAACCATTCAACAGGGTCAAATTGCGGTGTTCAAGAAAACCATGGACATTGCAGAAACATCGATTGCACAACTTATCCAGTCCGTTCCCCAACCCCCGTCCCTGGCTAGCAGCGGCAATTTGGGCACAAAATTGAACGTTTACGCCTGATTGGTTTGGCGGTTTTTCAGGGTTTCGTTGCCAACATCAAAAAGCTTTGACGTGCCGCCTGTTCCAGTTGCTTTCGGCTTAAGCTGGGGTCGTTGTCTTGTGCCAACTGCGAAACCAAACCGTGAATTTGAACCACGATCATTGCAGCACGCAATTTGCATTCTGCTTTGCTGATTCTGGGTTCCAGTCCGTAAATCAACTTGAAAATTTCTTTCCGTTCCCGGGCGTAAACAGCTTCTACCAAACGGGCTGCAAATGGCAGGCGGTTTGACAAGGCGTAAATTTCCGCCAACACACCGAAAGTTTCCGGTCGCCGAATTTCAATCAAAATCAATTCCACGATGGTGGTGAAACGCTCCAGCTGGCTTTTGTCGCTCATCGCATTCATGACCTGCGCCACAGCAGTTTGGTAGTTGTCCATCACGTAGGTCAGCAAGGCTTCAACCAGTGCTTCCTTGCTGGCGTAATAGTGCTGCACAGTGCTTAGCGATATGCCCAGCTGGTTGGCCACCCCGCGCATGCTTAAACCCGCATAACCCTCGCTGGCCAGAATGTACTGGGCCGTTTTCAGGATTTCCTGTGTGCGTATTTGACCTTTGTCGGTGGTGGTGTGTGCGCTCATGCCCGTACTTTAACCCAAATATTGACCTTAATATTGATCTCATTGTTGACAACTAGGTCACGTGACCTATAATCGATTCATTGCAATTCGGTCGGTTGACCTATAACTTTAAAAAGCGTGAAGAGACCATGAGATACCCCAAGCCCAGCTGGATGAATTCCGACCTTGAACTGTACCGTTCCAATCTTCGCCGTTTTGTTGAAACCGAGATAAAACCCAACCAGCACAAGTGGGCCAAGCAACAACACGTGGACCGTGAACTTTGGCTGAAAGCTGGTGAAATGGGTTTGTTGTCTGCCGATATCCCCGAGGAATATGGCGGCGCGGGCGGCGACTTCACGCACATGGCGGTGCTGTTTGAAGAGCTGGCCTACAGTGGCGACCGTTCGTTCGGCGTGCATGTGCATGCCATTGCGGCACAGTACATTTTGAACCATGGCACGGAAGAGCAGAAACAGTACTTCCTTCCCAAAATGGCCAGTGGCGAGATGATTGGCGCAATCGCAATGAGCGAACCCGGTGCAGGTTCTGATTTGCAGGGAATTCGCACAAGCGCCGTGAAGGATGGCAGCCATTATGTGGTCAACGGATCGAAGATTTTTATCTCCAACGGTTACCTCGCCGATGTCATTATTCTGGTCACTAAAACCGATCCCGGCGCGGGTGCCAGGGGTGTCACTTTGATGCTGCTTGAAACCAAAAATGCAGAAGGGTTCAAGGTTGGGCGAATTCTTGAGAAACTGGGTCAGAAAGGGCAAGACACCTGCGAGCTGTTTTTCGACAATGTCCGTATTCCGGCCCAGAATGTGCTGGGGGCCGAAGGCACAGGCTTCATGCAATTGATGGTGGAATTGCCCTATGAGCGTTTGATGTTGGGTGTGGGTGCCATGGCCGCCATTGAAATGGCTATTGAAATTACCCTGGAATACACCAAGGAAC
This sequence comes from Limnobacter sp., assembly GCF_036846585.1. Lineage (GTDB taxonomy): Bacteria > Pseudomonadota > Gammaproteobacteria > Burkholderiales > Burkholderiaceae_B > Limnobacter. The sequence goes on from NZ_DAIUBR010000021.1 coordinate 53,656, forward strand.
GCAAGGCATTCGGTAAAACAATTTTTGAGTTCCAGAACACGCGTTTCAAGTTGGCAGAACTTAAGGCGCAAGCCGTGGTGGCCCGTGCATTCATTGACAATTCGATCGAAAAACTGGTGGCTGGAAAACTGGATGCGGCCACAGCGTCGATTGCAAAACTGCACCTCAGTGAACTTGAATGCAAGGTGATTGACGAGTGCCTGCAGTTCTTCGGTGGCTACGGTTACATGATGGAGTACCCGATTGCACAAATGTACGCAGATGCCCGCGTGCAGCGCATTTACGGTGGATCCAGTGAAATCATGAAGGAAATTATTGCCCGGTCGCTGTGATCAATGCCCGGAATGGATCAATGGACTTGTTCCGGGTGCTATATGTTTTTGAATACCATTAGTGCAGACACCACCAGGCACATTACGCCAAATGCTTTTTTAAGGTGAGCGCTGGGCATTTTGTTGGAAATCATGCGCCCGCCCAGCATGCCAGCCAGCGCAGCCGCCGAAAAAGTAATTCCAATTTCATAATTGAACGCACCTGCACTGACACTGTTCAACACACCAAATGTTGAAACAATGGCGATCACGGCCAGTGAAGTTACCGTGACCGACTGCACGTTCAAATCGGTAAAGCGTTGTAGTGCTGGAACCAATACAAACCCGCCGCCTACACCCAGCAACCCTGATAAAAAACCAGCCACAGCGCCGGAAAAAATCAATGCACGGGCACATGGCATGGTCCATATGAAGCGGCCCGTTGCCGGGTTTCGAATGCAGGGGCAATCGCTCTTTTTGCTGCTGGGCGGTGCATCAATTACATTCATGTCGGTATTGGCGCTGCCCTGGAATGCGTTGTAGGCGACCCACAGCAAAACCACCGAAAATGCCAGGCCCAGTATTTGGGTGTCCACTTGTTGTGCCACCCAAAACCCAATGGGTGAGAATAGAAGGCCGACGAAGCCCATCAACATGGCAGCTTTGTAGCGTACTTCACCGGCACGCAAGCCCAGTGCAGCACCCAGTGTGGCTGCAAGGCCCACTGCCAGCAGCCCGATGGGTGAAACTTGTTGAACCGTCAGGCCCGTGGTGAACACCAGCAGGGGAACTGCCAACACGCCGCCACCGGCACCAGTTAACGCCATAACCAGGCCGACCAGAAGGCCCAGTGCCGCAGTGCCCATCATGATGGTCGCACTGTGTTTTGCAGTGCTGCGGGTGAGCAAAAATGTTCGTACAGCACGCCCATCACTGCAAGGGCTACTTCGCTTTGAATTTGGTAGTAAACGTGTTTGCCTTCTTTTCGGGTGGTAACCAGCTCTTCTTCTCTTAGCACGCTCAATTGTTGCGACAGAGTGGGTTGCCTGATTCCGGTCAGCGTTTCCAGTTCATGAACATTTCTTTCGCCTTGCGCAAGTTGGCAAAGCAGCAACAGGCGTGCCGGGTTTCCCAGCGCTCGCAGAAAGCGGGTGGCTTTCGCCGAGGCCAACTGAAGGCGAAGTAATTCATTGGTGGTGTTCATGGGTTTGCTCAACTGAATGCTTTACAAGTAATATATAAAAACATAAAATATTTTTCAATATTTTAATGTAAATAAACGATTCAAGTGTGGGTGCACAATGATTTTGAAACAACTTTTTGAACCGGTGTCCAGTACCTATACCTATTTGCTGGGTTGTGAAGGAACGGGGCAGGCGGTGCTGATTGACCCGGTGGTCTCGGCGATGGATCGCGATTTGACCTTGTTGAATGATCTCGGTTTGACGTTGGTTTACACGGTCGATACCCACATTCATGCAGATCACATCACCGCTGCGCTTGAATTGAAGCGCAAGGTTGGAAGCCGCATTGCTGCACCGGCCTTTGATCGTTTGCCTTGCACAGACCACGCAATTGAAGAGGGCGTGCCTTTGGTGGTGGGTGGTATTGTGGTGGATCCTTTGCACACGCCGGGGCATACTGATGGCCATTTTTCCTATCGGTTCAATGATTGTGTGTTCACCGGTGATGCGTTGTTGATTGACGGCTGCGGCCGAACCGATTTTCAGAATGGCGATGCGCATGCGCTTTATCACAGCGTACACAAGAAACTGTTTACCTTGCCGGAAGACACGCTTGTTTATCCCGGCCACGATTACCATCACCGCCGGGTGTCTTCAATTGGACAGGAAAAGAAACGCAATCCGCGTTTGGGTCTTGATAAATCAATGGATGAGTTTCTCGAGATTATGCAGAACCTGAATTTGCCTTATCCAAAGTTTATTGATTATGCGGTACCCGGCAACAAGTTGTGTGGCGTGTGTCCAAGTCATTTGCCAGAAAACCTTGAAAAATATTGTCAACAAATCACTGAAAGTACCCAAGGGTAAATGTTGTTGATGACTATTGTTGGGCGAACTGTGTTGCAGACTTGAATTACCTTGTATGCTCTTGCTTTGAACTACAATTCCCCACGCCGAATGTTATTGAATCAAGAATCCAGCCAACTCGTTTTAATCGATTATCAGGAAAAGCTGATGCCCGCCATTCACGAGGCGGATCAGGTATTTCGCAATGCCATGATTCTGGCCACATTGGCCAGGAAAATGCGCGTACCTGTTTATGGAACCGAACATGTGCCCGACAAAATAGGTGGTTTTATTCCAGAACTGGCGGTCATGTGCAAGGCGACCATGCGAAAAACCCAGTTCAGTGCCTGCCCTGAAGGATTGACCGATCTTCTGTTGCCCAAGCCCAATGCAGGAAATGCACGCAGCTTGCCCAAACATTTGCAAAAAAGCACCACTGACAGTGATCGCCCCAGCATTGTGATCGCGGGCGTTGAGGCACATGTGTGTTTATTGCAAACCGCACTGGATTTGCTGAATGATGAAATGGAAGTGTGGGTGGTGACAGACGCCTGTGGTTCCCGAACAGAAAGAAACCGCGATGCTGCATTTGATCGGCTTGCCGGCAATGGTGCCGAATTGGTGACCACTGAAATGGTGGTATTTGAATGGTTGGAAAGTGCAGAAAATGAACATTTTAAATTTGCACTTGACCTGATTAAGTAATCAATTTGCTTTTTAATTTGTGATTGATTTTAAAATTAATTACAATCGGGCTTGTTAATAAACTTCTTTGAAAAGATAAAATGAAAAAATTAAATTTGTCAGCTTTAAGTGCTTCTGAATTACAACAACTGAAATCTGATATTGAAAAAGAATTGAATGAACGCAGTTCCAAATTGCAGGCGATTGAAGAAGTCAAGAAACTGGCTGCATCCAAGGGCTTGAAACTGGAAGAGTTGTTTGCCGAATTGGGCGGCGGCAAAGCAAAAGGCAAACGTGAACTGGGTCCGGCGCCTGTTCGCTTTCGCCATCCTCAGGATTCGTCTTTGACCTGGTCGGGCCGTGGCAAGCGCCCGAACTGGATGAAAGACGCGCTGGCCAAGGGTTTGACTGAAGAGCAAATGCGCGTTTGAAACATGTTCGCGCTGTGAAAAAGCCGCTGGTTTCGATCAGCGGCTTTTTTCATTGTTAACCTGCGTTCTGATGAGGTTTGACTAGTTCAGGTTGCAATACCCTCGCAGGCTTTCTGGCGAGAGAGGGCGTGCACCTGACTAGCCGAGCACATGCTCATACACCTGATAAACGGTGCGTTTGAAAAGTCATGTACCAACCGATTGTTTAACCCAACCCGCGTACCAAGTCTTTCTTCAAATCCACCACGTCTTCCAGGCCAATCGCCAGGCGAATCAAACCCTGCTTGATGCCTGCCGCTTCACGCGCTTCGGGGCTCAAGCGCCCATGCGTTGTAGTGCCCGGGTGGGTAATGGTGGTGCGTGTGTCGCCCAGGTTCGCGGTGATCGACATCAGCTGGCTGCTGTCAATGACATGCCATGCCTTGGTGCGTGCTTCGTCTTCATTCGCTGCTTTCACTTCGAATGACACTATGGCACCGCCGGTTTTCTGTTGCTTCATGGCCAGCGCGTGTTGCGGGTGGCTTTCCAAACCGGGGTAGTACACCTTGCTTACTGCGGGGTGCGCTTCCAGCCAGGTGGCAATGTCAAGCGCCGCGGCAGACTGCGCCAGCATGCGAATGTTCAACGTTTCCAACCCCTTGAACAACACCCAGGCATTGAATGCAGACAGCGTGGGGCCAGCGGTGCGCAGTACGGGCAGAATTTTGTCTTTCAACAAATCTTTCGGGCCACAAATGGCTCCGCCCAGCACACGGCCTTGGCCGTCCAGGTATTTGGTGGCGGAATGAATGATTATTTCCGTGCCAAAGTCGACCGGCTTTTGCAGTGCAGGTGTACAGAAGCAGTTGTCGACCACGTTGTAAATACCGTGCTTTTTGGCCAGGTCGCTGAGTGCGCGCATGTCCAGAATTTCAGTCAACGGGTTCGACGGCGTTTCGCTGTAGAACAGCTTGGTGTTGGGCTTGATGGCCTTTTCCCATGCCGCCATGCTGGTGCCGTCCACGAATGTGGTTTCAATGCCGAATCGGGCCAGAATGTTCACAAACAACTGAACGGTGGCGCCAAACAGGGCTTTGGAGGCGATGATGTGGTCGCCCGCATTCAGCAAGCCCATGCAGGTTGTGGTAATGGCTGCCATGCCGCTGGATGTGGCCAGGCAATATTCCATGTCTTCAAGCACGGCCAGGCGTTGTTCAAACATTTGTACGCTGGGGTTGGTAAAGCGAGCGTACACATTGCCTTCTTCGGTGCCGGCAAAACGGGCTGCGGCCTGTGCGGCATTGTCGAACACAAAGCTTGATGTCAAGAACATCGCTTCGGAATGTTCACCAAATTCAGTGCGGTGGCTGCCTGCGCGAATGGCCTGTGTGGCTGTTGCCCAGTCGGCGGGGTTTGCTTTCGGTTTGTTGTTGCTCATGATTGCAGTCCTTGCGCAATTCGAGTTTGTACAGTGTACTTGCCAAGCAGGTTCATCACCTTGTCAATTGAAGGCGTTTGCGTAATGCCAGTCAACATCAAACGCAGCGGCATGGCCAGTTTTGGCATTTTCAGGCCGTGGTTTTTGATGGTGGCTTTCACCAAGCCATTCAAGGCTTCCACAGTCCATTCCACGCTGTTCAGGCCTTCATTGAATTCAGCCAGCGCAGCGCGCACGCCGGCTTCGTCCAGCATTGGGGCAAGCTCTTCGGTGTTTACCTGGGGCACCTTGTAAAACAGGGCGGCTTCATCGCGCAATTGCACCAGGGTAGAGGCGCGTTCAAGCACTACGTCCAGCACGTCGTTCAACTTTGGACCTTCAAATGCATTCACACCGTCTCGTTCCAAACGGGTTTGCAAATCCGACAGCAACAATTCCCTGGGTGCTTGCTTCATATAATGGGCATTCACCCACTTCAGTTTTTCCGGGTCGAACTGTGCGGCCGATTTCGACAGGTTGGTGGAGTCGAACCACTCAATAAGCTGTTCGCGGCTGAACAGTTCGTCATCACCATGGCTCCAGCCCAAGCGGGCCAGGTAGTTGATCATGGCGTCGGGCAGGAAGCCTTCTTCGTGGTACTGCACTACACTGACCGCACCGTGGCGCTTGGACAGCTTTTCGCCATCAGGCCCCAGAATCATCGGGATGTGACCGTAAACAGGTTGTTCACCGCCCAGCGCCTTCAAAATATTGATCTGGCGCGGGGTGTTGTTGATGTGGTCGTCGCCACGAATAACGTGGGTAATTTTCATTTCCCAGTCGTCCACCACCACGCAAAAATTATAGGTGGGCGTGCCATCCTGACGGGCAATGATCAAATCATCCATTTCTTCGTTGTTGATTGAAATGGGGCCTTTCACCAGGTCGTCCCAGCTTACTGCACCGCTCAAGGGGTTCTTGAAGCGCACCACAGGC
>NZ_DAIUBR010000022.1:0-53713 GCF_036846585.1 Limnobacter sp.
CACGCAGTTGTTTGCGGGGGTGGTGCTGTACCTCTGAACCCACAACGGTTGCCAGCAGGTTGACTTTCTGCCCCACCTGCAAGGAGTCCATTGCGGTAATCGAGGCTTTGTCTTCAAACCGAAGTGGCAGGTGCAGGGCCAGGCCCATCCAGTGTGGGGCGTGTAGCAGGCCACTGGTGGCGTCGGTAATGGAAACGGGAAGGGGCAGCAGCTCCTCGAAGCGGGGGGCGGCGGGGGCGGCTGCTGCTGGTGTCAATTGTCGGGTTCGATGTTTTGGTTGGATGAGTGTTTTACAGGGCTAAAATGGCTTCAACTTCGAAGCGGGCACCTTTGGGCAAGCTGGCCACGCCAACGGTGGAACGCGCAGGGAACGGCGCTGACACGTATTCCTGCATGATGGCATTAACCTGTGCGAACTCGCTGAGGTCGGTCAGAAAGAGGGTGAATTTCACCACATTGGCCAAACTGCCGCCCGCTTCTTCGGCCACGGCCTTCAGGTTGGTGAATGCCTGGCGTGCCTGTTCTGCGGTAGATGGCCCAACGATTTCGCCGGTGCTGGGGCTCAGGCCGATCTGGCCTGATGTGAAAACAAGGTTGCCAAGTTTGATGGCCTGGCTGTAAGGGCCAATGGCTGCGGGGGCCTGGGGGGTGGAAACTACGGTGGCTTGGGTCATGATGTGCACAAAAATGTTGGGATAAATGGGTTAACAATGTTCAATTGCAATGATAACGCTACAACGCGCATTGTGTTGCCCATGGGGACGGTATACCATACTTGGCTTATTTGTTGCGCTGCAATGTACGCATGAGCCAAACCCAAAAATCGGCCAAGGCCGTAAACCAGAATGGTCGTGCAAACGCGACCACGTCAATTGACGCACAAGAGCGAGACGACATTTTTTCCGAAAAGTACGCCTGGGTGGCTGTCGGTTCCTGTGGTTTGGCTTCCGTTGCCTTTGGCCCCGAAGAATCGTTCAAGGCCTTGGGTGATTCGCGTCACCTGTTGATGTTTCTTGGCCTGCTGACAGCCTTCTCCATTCTTCTGGTGTCGCTGACCTATTTTCGGGTCACCGAGCTATTTCCCAAGGGTGGTGGCGGTTATGCCATGGCGACCAATTTGTTGGGCCCTAGGGTTGGTTTGATCGCGGGCGCGGCTTTGCTGGTGGATTACGTGTTGATGGTTGCCCTGGGTATCAGTGCGTCCACGCATTTGATGTTCAGTTTCCTGCCTCCTTATTTTTATGATTATCGGGTGTGGGTGTCGATGGCCTTGATGGTGGGGCTGATGACATTTCACATACAAGGGCGTCATTTGAACCTGAAGCCCTTCAAGTATCTTTTCGTGGCGTTTCTGGGCACACACCTGCTGTTTATTCTGGTCGGTTTTTCAGACCATTTTCAAGACATTGGCGGGGTGGTTACGCGCAGTGTGGAAAGCACACAATCCGATCTGGAAACCTTGGGCTGGCTGCCGGTATTGGCTGTTTTTGCGCGTGGCTTTTTTCTGGGTGGTGGCACCTACACTGGCATTGAGGCGGCGTCGGACACCGTGCAGCTTGGCCGCTACCGCCAAAGCAGCGCGAACCGCAGAAAGATGTTGGCCTACGTGGCCTGTGCGCTGGCTTTTGCGGCGGCCAGCCTGGCAGTGCTGTATTCCTTGTGGGATGTGAATATTGAACCCACCATGGCCTTGAACGGTGTGTTGTTTGAGCGGGTGTTCACCGACATTGGCTGGGACTGGCCTTATGTCATTTTCGGTTTGCTGGTGATGCTGGGCCTGGAGACGGCTGTGTTGCTTTTGGCTGCCCATGTGGCATTTGTGGTGGGGCCTCGTGTGTTGTCGACGATGGCGATCGATTCCTGGCTGCCGCACCAGTTCAGGTATTTGTCAAACCGGTTTGTGACCAAAAACGGCATCATGTTGATGGGTGGTCTGGCCTTGCTGGCCATTTATTTAAGCGACGCGAACGTTGATTTGCTGGTGGTGTTGTTCTCCATCAATGTGTTCATTGTGTTCAGTTTGTCCATGCTGGGTTTGTGTGTGTACTGGTTGCGAAACCAGCACGAGAAGCGCTTTGTGAAAGGTTTTTTGTCGGCTTCGCTGGGATTTGCGGTGTCGGCGTCTATTCTGTTGGGCACCATCGTGACCCAGTTTTTCCAGGGCGGCTGGATCACTATGCTGGTCACCACTGTGGTTGTGCTTGTGTGTTTGTGGGTGCGCAACCATTACCGTGAAACCAAGGAAAAAATTGCGAAAATCGACGAGGTTTTTGCGATGGCACAGTATGGTTCTGCACATTCCCCGCCCGAGCTGATTCCGGATGGCAACACAGCCGTGTTCATCGTTGGCAATAGCCGGGGCGGTGGTTTGCATGCGTTGCTGTGGGTGCAACGCATGTTCCCGAATCACTTTCAGAATTTCGTATTCATGAATGCTCGCACTGTGGATTCGAAAGCCTATGGGGGTCGTGAGGCGCTTGAGGCCATGCGCGTGGATGCGTCGGTGTCACTGAACTATTTTGTGAACTTCTGCAGAAGCCATGGCTTGCGTGCAAAAAGTTATTTGTCATTTGGTACGGATGCGGTGGAAGAATTAACCAGTTTGGCCGGGCAGGTGGCCGAGAACCACCCCAATGCGATTTTCTTCACCAGCAAACTGGTGTTTGAAGACGAAAACATTTTGACCCGTTTGTTGCACAACCAGGCGGCGCTGGAACTACAGCGGCGTTTGCACAACACTGGCCAGCAAATGGTGATTTTGCCAATGCGTTTGTAAAAAAGATGTGTTGCCTGAACTGCAGGCCTTTGCAATAATAATCAAACCTGCAGTTCTGATAGCAAAATTAAATGACACTCACCGAATTAAAGTACATCGTCGCGCTGGCCCGTGAAAAACACTTTGGCCGTGCGGCTGATGCCTGCTTTGTCAGCCAGCCCACCTTGTCTGTGGCCATAAAAAAACTTGAAGAAGAATTGAGCGTGTCGCTGTTTGAACGGGGTTCCAGCGAGGTGTCCTTAACGCCTGTGGGCGAACGCATTGTGGTGCAAGCCCAGCGCGTGCTGGAAGAAGCTTCTGCAATCAAGTCGATTGCCCAACAGGGCATGGACCCGCTGGCTGGTCCTTTGCGGGTGGGTGTTATTTACACAATTGGTCCGTATTTGTTGCCGGGTTTGGTGTCCAGCATGATCGAGGGCGTGCCTTCCATGCCGCTGGTTTTGCAAGAAAACTTCACAGTCCGTTTGCTTGAACTGCTCAAGCAGGGGGAAATCGATGTGGCGGTGTTGGCCTTGCCGATCAATGAATCGGGTTTTGTGATTCAACCGCTGTACGATGAACCCTTCATGGTGGCCTTGCCAAAAACACACCGTTGGGCAAACCAGACGTCAATCTGTTCGGATGATTTGCGAAGCGAGAACATGTTGCTGCTGGGCACGGGCCATTGCTTTCGCGATCAGGTGCTGGGTGTGTGCCCGGAACTGTCTCGTTTTTCGCAGTCCTCTGAGGGCATTCAGCGCACCTTCGAGGGCAGCTCACTGGAAACGATTCGCCACATGGTGGCTTCGGGAGTGGGCATCACGGTGCTGCCATCCAGTTCGGTGCCCAACCCGGTGCCCAAAGAATCGAGGCTTACCTATATTCCACTGGCTGATGACGACACGCGCCGCACGGTGGCACTTGTTTGGCGAAAAAGTTTTGGTCGGCGTGAGGCGCTCGATGCGCTGCGCGCATGCATCATGGGGTGCGATTTGAATGGTGTGGAGTTTCTGGATTCACCCCAAATGGTTCGATAAAACATGAGCAAGCTCAATGCAGCCCGCATGCAAGACTATGTTCTGCTGCTTCGGCTGAACAAACCCATTGGTATTCTGTTGTTGATGTGGCCCACCTTGTGGGGCCTGTGGATGGCCGCTGAAGGTTTGCCACCTTTGCATGTGTTGCTGATTTTTGTGGCCGGTGTGGTGTTGATGCGTTCGGCAGGTTGTGCAATCAACGATTACGCAGACCGCGACATTGATTTGCATGTGGAACGCACGCGCAACCGCCCTTTGACCAGCGGGCGAATCAGTTCCAAAGAGGCGTTGTTGCTGGCGGCTGGCTTGGCGATTGTGGCCTTGTTGATCACCTTGCCCCTGGGGTGGTCAGTTATTTTGATGAGCATTCCGGCAGCATTTCTGGCGGGCAGCTATCCATTCACCAAACGATTTTTCCCGATGCCGCAGGCTTATCTGGGCATTGCTTTCGGTTTTGCAATTCCGATGGCTTATGTGGCGGTGCAGGGCAGTGTGCCCTTAGAGGGTTGGCTGATTTTTGTTGCCAATGTGTTTTGGACAGTGGCTTACGATACCGAATATGCATTGGTGGACAAACCCGATGATTTAAAGCTCGATATAAAAACCGCGGCCATTACGCTGGGCCGGTATGACATTGCGGGCATCATGACCTGCTACGCAGTGTGTTTGTTGTTGTGGGCCTGGGTTGCTTGTGAACTGGGTTTTGGCGGGTTTTTTTGGGCAGCCTGGTTGGTTGCCATTGCCATTGCGGTGTACCACTTCACCCTGATCCGCAATCGCGACCGGGCGAAGTGTTTCAAAGCCTTTTTGCACAACAACTGGTTTGGTGGTGCCTTGTTTTCAGGTTTGGTGCTGCAGTTCCACGGCCCGGTCGTAAGCGGCTTTGGCTGCGCTTTGAATGGCTTCTGAAACGCCTAGCGCACGCAGTTGTTCAAGCCCTGCAAATGTAGTGCCGCCTTTGCTGGTGACTTTTTCGCGCAGCGTGGCAAATGAGTCATCCGACTGTTTGGCCAGTGTGGCGGCACCCAAAAAGGTTTGATTCACCAGCAGGTTGGCCTGCGCCTCATTGAAGCCCAGGTTTTGTGCGGCCTGCGCCAGCGCTTCCATCAGGAAAAACACATAGCCGGGGCCGCTGCCTGAAATGGCAGTTACGGTGTTAATTTCCTCTTCAGAATTTACCACCACCACTTCGCCACAACTGCTGAAAATTTGGTTGGCGGTGACGCGGTCTTCGCCTGTGCAGTTGGCTGTGAAAAACAAACCTGAAATACCCTGTGCCACCAGTGCAGGCGTGTTGGGCATGCAGCGCACCACGCGTGCATTGGTTTGCAGGCTCCAGGTTTGAATTTGTGCAACGCTGACACCGGCTGCAATACTGACGATCAGCATGTTGCCCATGTGAGTGGCCTGGCTGTTCAGCACGCTTTGCATGACCTGCGGTTTCACCGCCAGCAGCACCACTTCGGCTTTGAAATTTGAAGGCCAGTCAGCGGTGCAGTGCACTTTCAGTTCGGCCATTTTTGAAGCAGATTCAGGGCTGGGATCAATAACATGGAAGGCGCTGGCTGGAACGCCGCTGCGGATCAGGCCGCCCAGAATGGCATAAGCCATATTGCCGCCGCCGATGAAAAGAGTGTTCTGCATAATGATCCCCTTGTGTTTATCTGGAGTGGTTGCGGGCGCCAAACAGGGCTGAGCCCACGCGCACGCAAGTGGAGCCGCATTCGATGGCCAACTCAAGGTCTGCGGACATGCCCATCGAGAGGGTGTCCATGCTCAATCCTTGTGCGTTCAGGTCATCAAATATTGATTTGCATTTCAACAATTCGGCTTTTAGTTTTTCGCTGTTGTCGGTGTTGCTGGGTATGGTCATCAGGCCGCGCAATGTCAGGTTTTTCATCGCACTGATGGCCATACACATCGCATGTGCCTGTTCAGGTTCAATTCCTGATTTGCTGTCTTCGCCCGATGTGTTGATTTGTACCAGCACATTCAAGGGCGGCAGGTGCGCGGGGCGCTGATCGGACAGGCGTTGTGCAATCTTTAAACGATCCACGCTGTGCACCCAGGGAAAGTTTTCTGCAATGGGTTTGGTTTTGTTGCTTTGTATGGGGCCAATGAAATGCCATTCAATGGGTGGGGCTTTTTGCTGCGCATTGGGGTGATCAGCCAGCTGGGTGATTTTATCCAGCGCTTCTTGCAGGTAATTTTCACCAAAAGCAGTTTGTCCGCAGACGTGGAATTCGAGAATGTCGCCAAGCGGAAAGGTTTTGCTGACAGCCAGCAATTGAACTGAATCGCTGGTTCGGCCCGCTTTTGCGCACGCTGCCGCGATTCGGTTCCGGATACTTGCAAGTTGTTCGGCCTGGACCATGGTGAATCAATTCAATGCTCAAAGGGAGATTATAGCCACATGACACTGACCGAGTTGCTAACCTGGACCGTGGATGAGCACGCATCGGACCTGCATTTGTCTGCCGACATGCCACCCATGATTCGCGTGGATGGCGAGATGCGGCGATTGAACGATGCGGTGATGGGACATCGCGAAATTTATCGACTGATCCAGGGTTCGATGACCGAAGTGCAATGGCAAGGCTGGGAACAGTCGCACGAATGCGATTACAGCTTTTCTGTTGAGGGTTTGTCACGGTTTCGGGTGAATGCCTTCATGCAAAGCCGGGGGGCATCTGCGGCGTTTCGCGTGGTGCCCAGCCGTGTAAAAACACTTGAAGAATTGGAGGCGCCTGCCGTGTTTCGTCAAATTGCACGTGAACCCAATGGTTTGGTGTTGGTGACGGGGCCCACAGGTTCAGGCAAAAGCACCACATTGGCTGCGATGGTCGATGATGTGAACCGCAACCAGAAGGCGCACATTCTGACGATTGAAGACCCCATTGAATTTACGCACACGCCCATGAATTGTGTGATCAACCAGCGCGAGTTGGGCGAGCACACGCATTCTTTTGGCGCCGCGTTGAGATCGGCCTTGCGGGAAGATCCTGATGTGATTCTGGTGGGTGAAATGCGCGACCTTGAAACCATTCAATTGGCGCTGACTGCGGCTGAAACCGGTCACCTGGTGTTTGCAACCTTGCACACGTCTTCGGCACCGAAAACCATCGACCGGATTATTGATGCGTTCCCTTCGGCAGACAAATCGATGGTGCGTGCCATGTTGTCGGAATCGCTGCGCGCGGTGGTTTGTCAAACCCTGTTGAAACGGCAGGGCGGTGGCCGTGTGGCTGCGCATGAAATCATGATGGCCACGCCACCGATTCGAAACCTGATTCGAGAGGGCAAGGTGGCGCAAATGCTGTCGTCCATTCAAACCGGTTCGCAGCACGGCATGCAAACCATGGAGCAGGCAGTGCAGCGGCTTTTGATGACTGGAAAAATTACTCGAGAAGTGGCGATGAGCGTGATTTCAGGTTCGAATCAACCTTGAGTGTTTTAAGTTTGACGGTACACTTGGCTTTCAATAAAAACTTGAAAGGCAAAACCCATGGCAAGCAATGTGTACGAATTTTCCAGCAAAACCCTGGATGGAAAACCGCTGAGCCTTGCTGATTTTCAAGGCAAGGTGTTGTTGATTGTGAACACGGCGAGCAAGTGTGGCTTCACGCCCCAGTACGAGGGCTTGCAGGCTTTGCACGCGGAGTTGGGCCAGAAGGGTTTGGTGATCATTGGCTTTCCGTGCAACCAGTTTGGCGGGCAGGAACCCGGTTCCGAGGACGTGATCGCCAATTTTTGCCAGAAAAACTATGGCGTTGATTTTCTGATGGCTGAAAAAGTGGATGTGAAGGGCAATGATGCCCACCCCTTGTTCAAATACCTGACTGCACAGGCCAAGGGCATTTTGGGTACCGAGGCCATCAAGTGGAATTTCACGAAGTTTCTGGTTCGCAAAAATGGTGAGGTGTATGACCGTTACGCCCCCACCACCAAGCCTGCTGACCTGAAGGCAGACATTGCCAAGCTGTTGGCAGAATAGTTCCGGTTTTCCTAGTTGTCGGTGTTCTCGTTTTTCGCCGCATTGTTTGCGGAATCTTCTGCTGGGTTTTCCTGATTGGCCCGTGGTCGGTACACACCCCGGGTCAATGGAATTTCAAACAAACGGCATTCAATTGGCCCGTTGAACAGTGGGCGTTTGCGCTTTGGGCTTAGGCCCAGTGTTTTCTTGATTTCCAGGTCGCCAGAGAACAAAAAGGCGGTCCAGCCGGAAAAATTCATTTTCAAATGGTCGCCATAGGCTTTGAACAGGCGTTCGTAGGCTTCGTCTTCGGGCACATCGGCGCCTTTCGCGCGCACGCGTTCGCCATAGGGTGGGTTGCTGAATACAATGCCAGTTGGGGCAGGTGGCTCAACGGTAAGTGCATCGCGCTGGGCGAATTGCACAATGCCAGCGTCCAGAAGTTCTTCGAAGCCCGCGCGCGCCAGATTTTCTTGTGCAATGTCGATCAACAGTTCGGTGATGTCGCTGGCGTACCACTGGAAATAGGGCGTGGTCAGTGCTTTGTCCAGGCCCGCATTGAAGCGGCGATTGGCGTCTTCCTGCAATTCTTTGCCCCAATCAAGGGTGAAAGGTTTCAGGTTTTCAAAGGCGAAGGTGCGTTCCAGCCCTGGTGCGCGATCGCACAGCTGCGAAAGCGATTCGATCACCAGGGTGCCACTGCCGCAAAACGGGTCGAGAAACACATCGGCGTTTTTGCCTGCTTCGCTTTGGCGGGCGATGTGCCACAGGCCGGCGGCCAGGTTTTCTTTGAGTGGTGCCACACCCGCTTCTTCGCGCCAACCGCGCTTGAACAGGTTTTCCCCGGCCAGGTCGATGTACACCATGGCCTCTGTGGGGTTGATGGCTGCAAAAATGCGTACATCGGGTGCTTCTACACTCACGTTCGGGCGTTCGTCGAAACGTTCAAGGAATGCATCGCACACTGCGTCTTTCAGGCGCAGTTGTGTGAAGCGCACGCTTTGAATGTCTGCGCCCAGGTTGTTCAGGTCAACACGGAAGGTGTTCGACAGCCTGAACCAGTTGTGCCAGTCCACCGATTTGGCCAGGTTGTAAAACTCGTCTTCGCTGGTGCATTCGCCGCGCGCCAATTCAAGCCCAATTCGGCCTGCAAAGCGGGTCCAGTAGGTCATGCGGGTGGCCTGGCGCCAACTGGCCTCAAAGGTACAGCCACCGGTGACGGCACGCGTTTTTTGCGCACCCATGGTTTCCAGTTCAGCCACCAGAATTTCTTCCAGGCCACGCGGGCAGCTTGCAAAACAGTTGAACACACTCTGCTTGGTGGAGTTGTGTTGCTGACCGGCTTTGCTCGGCGTGGAATGACTTGGGTTTGAATTGGGCATGAATTGCTTTTAAAAATTAGAAAGGTTTTACAACCACCAGGATGATGGCAATGGCCATGAGCACCACGGGTACTTCATTGAACCAACGGAAATAGGTGTGGCTGCGTGTGTTTTGGCCAGATTCAAATTTGCGCAGAATACGGCCGCAGCTGTAGTGGTAACCGGCAATGGCGAAAACAACAAAAATTTTGGCATGCAGCCAGCCACTTTGGCCACCCACACCGATTTGATACACACCCACCAGAGCGAAACCCAACAGCAGTGCGGGAATGGCCAGCAGGGTCATGAACTTGTACAGTTTTCTGGCCATTTGCAGCAGGCGTGCGGTGGCTGCCGGTTCTGTTTCCATGGCCAGGTTCACGAAAATGCGCGGCAGGTAAAACAGGCCTGCAAACCACGAGGCCACAAACAATATGTGAAAGGCTTTCACCCAAAGATAACCACCCATGTACTGCTCCAGTTAGTTATGAATTAATCAGTTTCTTGTTTCGCCATGACCAAACACCACGTACTTTTGGCTGGTCAAACCTTCAAGGCCCACTGGGCCACGCGCATGAATTTTGTCGGTTGAAATGCCAATTTCAGCGCCCAGGCCGTATTCGAACCCGTCTGCAAAACGCGTGGACGCATTCACCATGACGGATGCGGAGTCGACTTCCCGAATAAAACGCATGGCGTGGCTGTGGTTTTCAGTCACGATGCTGTCGGTGTGGTGCGAGCCGTAGTGGTTGATGTGCGCAATGGCTTCATCGAGGCTATCGACCACCTTGATCGACAAAATGGGTGCCAAATATTCGGTGTTCCAGTCTTCTTCCGTGGCGGGCTTCACTTTCGGCAATAGCGCCATGGTGCGTTTGCAACCGCGCAATTCAACACCTTTTGCGGCATAGCGCTGCGCAAGTTCCGCGAGCGCGGGCTTGGCCACGTGGGTGTGAACCAGCAGGGTTTCCATGGTGTTGCAGGTGCCATAGCGGTGGGTTTTTGCGTTCTCGGCAATGTTCACTGCATGCGCCATGTTGGCGGATTCATCAATGTACACATGGCATATGCCATCGAGGTGTTTGATCACGGGCACTTTCGCATCGCGTGAAATACGCTCGATCAAGCCTTTGCCTCCACGGGGAACAATCACGTCCACATATTCGGTCATGGTGATCAGGGTGCCCACAGCTGCGCGGTCGGTGGTATCAATCACTTGCACCGCATCCGCAGGCAAACCGGCGGCTTCAAGACCTTGGGCTACAATGGCGGCCAAAGCCTGGTTGCAGCGAAACGCTTCCGAGCCACCGCGCAAAATCGTGCTGTTCCCTGATTTGATGCATAGGCCCGCTGCGTCCACGGTGACATTCGGGCGGCTTTCATAAATGATGCCGACAACGCCCAAAGGCACGCGCATTTTGCCCACCTGAATGCCAGAGGGGCGGTTTTTGAAATCAGTCATTTCGCCGATTGGGTCGGGAAGCTGGGCAATTTGTTCCAAACCTTCTGCAATGGTTTCAATGGCGCTGTCGCTCAGTGCCAGGCGATCAAGCAGCGCTGCGTCCAGGCCATTGGCCTTGGCCTGCGCCATGTCTGCTTGGTTGGCTTTGGTCAGTTCGGCTTTGTTGGCACGAATCAGCCTGGCGGTTTCAAGCAGGGCCTGGTTTTTGGCGTGGGTGTCGGCCTTGGCCATGTACACGGCGGCTGCGCGGGCTTTTTTGCCGACGGCCAGAATTTGTTTTTCAATGCTCATGGTACGTGCTCTTTCAGGTATTCCAAAGTTCAGGCGGTTCAATGCCGGCCACGCCCAAACCGATAATTTCAAACAGGGTCCAGGGGTTGCCCTGTTTCATGCCCTTAATGGTTTTCTCGGCGGCGTAGCACCAAGCTGTCAGCTTTTGCAGGCTACCGGGGTTGTGCCGTTTCAGGGCGGCGGCAATGTGATTTTGCCGCTGTCCCCAAATTCTATTTTGTCGGCAGGCATCCGACAAAGACATTCCGCGCCGCATGGCTTGCTGTGTGTCGCGAATGGCACGAATTTCTTCTTGCAGTGCCCACAGCACTAGCGTGGGGGCTTCACCTTCGGCTTCCAGACCTTCCATCATGCGGGTAATGCGTTTTGCATCCCCGGCCAGCAGGCTGCCCCCCAAATCGAATACATTGAAGCGGGCCGAATTGGCCACCATGCCTTGAACGTGTTCAATGGTCACGGTGCCTTGGTGTTCAAGGGCCAGTTTTGCAATGGTTTGGTGGGCCACCAGCAGGTTGCCCTCGGTTTTCTCAGCCAGCCAGCTGCAGGTTTCGCGGTTCAATTGTACGCCTTTGCGTTTTGCGGCCTGCGCTATCCAGCCGGGCAGGGTGTCTGCGCCCACGGGGCGGCAGGCAATCTCGGTGCCCCTGGCCAGCAGATCGGCAAAGCCAGCGCTTTTTTCCTGGGTTTTGTTCAGTTTGGGTGCGTTTACCAGCAGGTGGTGGCCTGTGTCGCCTGCTGCAATCCACTGCGCGGCTTTGCCCAGGGCTTCAGCCGCCTCTTTGCTGAGTTTGGGTTGATTGATGCGCAAATCAACCAGCGACACATCGCCGAACAGTGAGACCTCGGCAAACAGTGACAAAAATTCTTGTGGATCGAACTGGCGATCTATTTCGACAATTTGGCGCTGGTAGTCGGTTTGCTTTTTCAGGCGCTGGCGATACAGATCGGCGGCTTGGGTGGCAAACAGAGGTTCGTCGGTGAACACGCACAACAACTGGGGTAGCGCAGTGCTTGCTCCGTCGTTTAACCATGTGTCGAGCGCAATCTGTTTCACTTCGGGCTCAGTTTCAATGCGCTTAGCCGCCCAGTAATTTGGCGTGCAATGTCGCGCTGCATTTCGGTGTAAAGCTGGTTTTCTTCACCCTCTTTACCCAAAATCTGGTCGTCGGTGTAGGTCAGTTCGCGGCGCTGGCTTAGTTGGTTGGTGGCAATCAGGAAATCACCATTTTTGTCGGTGACGCTGTACATCAGTTCATAGGTTACCCGAACTTCGCGCGCACGGCCTGTGGCACTGAACGTCACGATGCTGCGGTCGCGCAGTTCGCTGATCAGGTTCAACTTCAGCGGCGCGCCTTCCTGCGGGTTCACTTTCAGATTCAGGATTTGAAGCTGCAAGTCCATGTTGCGGTTCATTTCGGAATTTTCCATGCCGCGCAATTCGATAGTTTCAAAATCGAAGTTGTACTGGCCACGCAACTGAAAGCCGCAGGCCGTCAGTGCGATGGTTGCTGTCAACAGGGCGATGGCTTGAATGAATCGTTTCATAGGGACTCGCTTGTAGGGTTCGATCTCAAACAACGATGTTGACCAGTTTGTTGGGTACCACGATCACTTTCTTCGCGGGTTTGCTTTCCATGAACTTCTGTGCGGCTTCACTGGCCAAGGCGGTGGCTTCGATGTTGGCTTTGTCCGCATCGGCTGGCACCTCAATGCTGCCACGTAGTTTGCCGTTCACTTGCACCATCAAGGTAAGTTCTGAACGAACCAATGCTTTTTCATCCACTTCGGGCCAGGGAGCGTCGAGCAACTCACCGTGCGCAGCGCTGTAATTCAGGCTGCTCCAAATGTGGAAGGTGATGTGCGGCACAATCGGGTACAGCACGCGCAACAGAATGCTCAAGCCTTCGGACAGCATGGCATGGTCCGCAGGTGTGTTCGCTTCGCTTGCAAATGCATCCAGCGTGTTCAGCATTTTCATGCCTGCCGACACCACTGTGTTGTACTGGTGACGGTCATAGTCGAAGTTGGCCTGCTTCAGAATTTCATGCACATCGCGGCGGGTGTTTTGCGCGGCTTTGCTCAATTCCCCTGCATTCAATGAAGGCTGTGCCTTGATGTGTTCGTGCTGGTTCAATGCCAGTTGATACAAGCGCTTCAGGAAGCGGTGCGCACCTTCCACACCAGAATCACTCCACTCCAGGCTTTGCTCGGGCGGCGCTGCAAACATGGTGAACAGGCGGGCTGTGTCGGCACCGTACTGGTCGATCAAGGCTTGTGGGTCGATGCCGTTGTTTTTTGACTTCGCCATTTTCTCGACGCCACCAATGTGCACGGCAGCGCCAGTGCTGTTCAGTTTGGCTGAAGCCGGGCGGCCTTTGTCGTCGAATTCAACGGCCACATCGGCCGGGTTGATCCACGTTTTCTTGCCGTTGGCTTCCTCGGTGTAATAGGTGTCGTTCAGCACCATGCCTTGGGTTAGCAGGGCAGTGGCAGGTTCGCGGAATTTCACCAGCCCAAGGTCGTTCATGACCTTGGTCCAGAAGCGGCTGTACAGCAGGTGCAAAATGGCGTGTTCAATGCCGCCGATGTACTGGTCCATGGGCATCCAGTAGTCGCTGCGTTCGTCGGTCATGGTGGGCGCGTTGTTGCACACATAGCGCGTGAAGTACCAGCTTGAATCTACAAATGTGTCCATGGTGTCGGTTTCACGGCGCGCAGGCTTGCCGCACTTGGGGCAGGTGCATTCGTAAAATGCCGCGCTTTTGGCCAGCGGGTTGCCGCTGCCATCGGGTACCAAATCTTCGGGCAATATCACGGGCAAATCGCGTTCTGGTACAGGCACGTCGCCGCAGGTGTCGCAGTAAATCATGGGAATGGGAGTACCCCAATAGCGCTGGCGTGAAATGCCCCAATCGCGCAAGCGGAACTGGATACGCTTTTCGCCCAAGCCTTTTGCGGCCAGCAGTTCGGCTACGTTGTCCACGGCGTGTGAGTAATTCAGTCCGTCAAGCGGACCGCTTGCGGTGCAAACGCCACGTTCTTTGTCGCCGTACCATTCTGCCCATTCGACGTTGTTGAACACTTCGCCTTTCACGTTGATCACTTGTTTGATGGCAATGCCGTATTTCAAGGCAAATGCAAAGTCGCGTTCGTCGTGTGCGGGCACGCCCATCACGGCGCCATCGCCATAGCTCATCAACACATAATTGCCAACCCAAACCGGCACGCTTTCGCCGGTCAGCGGGTGCGTTACGGTCAAGCCCGTGGGCATGCCTTTCTTTTCCATGGTGGCCATGTCTGCTTCGGCCACACCGCCAGCTTTGCATTCGACAATGAATGCCTGAAGTTCAGGATTGTTCCCGGCGGCGAGCGCGGCCAGTGGATGTTCGGCGGCCACAGCGCAGAAGGTTACGCCCATAATGGTGTCGGCACGCGTGGTGAACACGTACATTTTGCCGTCTTGAACCAGCTTGCCTTCGGAATCCTTGATGTCATGTGGGAAGGCAAAGCGCACGCCGGTGGACTTGCCAATCCAGTTTTCCTGCATCACTTTGACGCGGTCAGGCCACTGCAATTCTTTCAAATCGTCGAGCAGCACATCGGCGTAATCGGTGATCGCCATGTAGTACATGGGAATGTCGCGCTTTTCAACCACAGCGCCCGAGCGCCAGCCTTTGCCGTCGATGACCTGTTCATTGGCCAGCACGGTTTGGTCAATCGGGTCCCAGTTCACGGTGCCTGTTTTCTTGTACACAATGCCTTTCTCAAGCATTTTCAAAAACAGCCACTGGTTCCACTTGTAGTAGTCGGGTTTGCAGGTGGCCACTTCTTTGGACCAGTCAATGGCCAAGCCCATCGATTCCATCTGCTTTTTCATGTAATCAATGTTGCTGTAGGTCCAGGCGGCGGGCGGTTTGCCGTTGGCCATTGCCGCATTTTCGGCGGGCATGCCGAATGCGTCCCAGCCCATGGGCATCAGGGTGTTGTAGCCCTTCATGCGTTTCTGGCGAATCATCACGTCGTTGATGGTGTAGTTGCGCACATGGCCCATGTGTAATTTGCCGCTGGGGTAGGGCAACATCGAAACACAGTAATACTTGGGCTTGAGCTTGCCGCTCGCGTCTTTCGCGAAAGCTTCGGCCGTGTAAGCGTTGGATTCTTTCCATTGGCCTTGAACGGCATTTTCAATGTCTTGGGCGGCGTATTTGTCGAACATGGTGTGTTGAAACTTGGGTGTGAATTTTGAATGCTGGCGGGGCCGTGCCCGGTGAGGCAGGCCAATCGGCCATTATATCGGGCTTTTTTCTTTTTACGTGATCAGTCGTGGTATACCCGGGCTCAACGCGTCAAAAGCGCGGTCTTCATGGCTGCAATCGTAGACCGGGCGTCATCATTGTCAGCCCATGGACCTTGTTTGCCTTCAATTTCGGTCAGCATGCCATCCAACATCTGGATGAGCGCGTTTTTGTCGGTGTCGGGCATGGGTTGTTGAAACACCCGGCTGATTTGTTCCCGAGTCAGAAATACGCGAGTTCGCCGGGTGCCGTCGCCCCATTGAACGGTCTCGGAAGCGCGTAAAAACAGTGGGATATTTTTCTCAAAGTAAGCCCGAGGATTGCCCAAGGCTTCGAGATCACGCTGATCGACCAATAAGGCAAGGCAATTCTGTCGCCAGGCGAACTCTGGCTCAGGGGGGCTGCGTTGTTCGTTTGTAGCCATCAGGTTGGAAACAAGCCACGGGCGCATTTCTTTATAAAAGTGTTTGCGCACCATTTCACGGGCAAATCCGTTGTCTTCCTGCTCAATTTTCAACCAGCCTTGAGCAAGCGCAACCAGGTTGTTGCGCTCAGTTTCCAACAATGCGGGTTTTAGCTTGATTGCGCCACTCACCAGGTATTGTTCTTCAGGTGCGGCCACTTTGTTGTGTTTTTTGTTGATTGCGCTGATTTCGAGTGCCACGCGCATGCCAAAGTCAGGGTCCAGGTCGGAAAATGTTTTTAGCGCCGTGTAGTGCTCGACCCATTTGTCGTTCCACACGCTGCGCCATTGGTCTCGGGCCAAATTGTGCAAGCCGCCCAAATGCTTTTCCCGTTCAAGAAAGGACCAGTCCTTAATCCACAAAAACCGGGCACGGTACGGGCCAAGCAACTGAGTCGCCTTTTCAAAAGAAGCATTTCGTGCTTCCCAATAAATTCTTGACCGAAGGGCTGTCCGGAGCAGCGACTGCAGTTCCTCGTTTTTGCCGGTGAGTTCCCCAAACTCGTTCGAGATTTTTTCAATCACGATGTCGCTTTGTTCTTTCAACTGTGCCTCGTCCAGAACAACTGATTTGACCCACGCCAGTGTGGTGGTCTGTGTGGAATTGTTCAGATCCGGTTTTGGGAGCTCCGTTGCCAACTGTGTGTGGTCAGTCACTGACAGTACAGCTTTTGTTTCCTGGTTACTTAAAACAGGCTTGGCGTAGCCGGTTGGTGTAGATGTCGCGTTCGGGTTGTGAATGAGCAGCAATGAGGTACCTGCCCCACCTATCAATGCGGCTGCACCCAGGCCTGCAATTTTTCCGTGCCGTTTCAAGAACCCTGGCAATGCGAACCTGTGACCTGAGCGTAGCGTGGTTGATTCCTGACCTTGAGCGGTGGCACGTCTTTTTTCGAACTCACCCCAAATTCGCTTGTGGTGCGGATCAGTCTGATCCATCACAAGTCGGTACAGTTCAATCTCCGGGGCGTGATCTCCCTTGGATCCAAATGAACCTGCATGCTCACAACGTACTTCTGACCGGTTCATCGACAGAAAAACAGCCTCGGTAAAGTATGTTTCATCGGGTTTGGTGGCCTTTTCTATTTTTGCGGCCACATTGACCGGGTCACCAAACACGTCGGTGTCGGTCACGGTGATTTCTCCACAATTGACACTGATTTTGATGTGGATCTGCCTGGGTTCAGGCACTCTCTGGTTGTGCAAGAAAAGGGTGTGTTGCAGGCAAAGTGCACAGTGAAGCGCATCGGTGGGGCTTTCGAATGTGAGAAGAAAAGCATCCCCGATCGGTTTGATGATCTTGCCTTCCCACAGGCGAATTACAGGGAGCAGCAATGAATTGTGGGTGCTCAACCGTTCCATCAGGTCTTTGCGGCTGGTTCTGCCAGTTTGTTCAGTGAAGCCGCAAATGTCGGTGAACATGACGGTAAGATTTTTATTGGTGTACTTCATGTGCTTAAGTCAGGCTCAACAAGGGCGTGATTATCCTGCCAAATCGCCGCTGATGGATATTTAAAGCTCGGGTCAAGGGCGCAATCACTGTTAAAATCAACAGCAAAACCAATTTTTGATGTGAGAAGCCGTGTCTTTACTTGATAGCCTGAACCCCGAACAACTGGCAGCCGTCACCTTGCCGCGTGAATCTGCGCTGATTCTTGCGGGCGCAGGCAGTGGCAAAACCAAAGTGCTGACCGCCAGAATCGCCTGGCTGATTCAAACCGGGCAGGCGGGCCCCAACGGGGTGCTTGCGGTCACGTTCACCAACAAGGCTTCCAAGGAAATGCTTCACCGCATTTCAACCATGTTGCCGATCAACACGCGTAGCATGTGGGTGGGCACCTTTCACGGTTTGTGCAACCGCATGTTGCGTGCGCACTGGAAAGAAGCAGGCTTGCCGCAGGCTTTTCAAATTCTGGACATGCAAGATCAGTTGTCCGCAATCAAGCGCATGTACAAGGTGCTGGGCATTGATGCTGAAAAGTTTCCGCCCAAGCAACTGAGCTATTTCATTGGTTCCGCGAAAGACCAAGGCCTGCGCCCGAAAGATGTGGAGGCGCACGATGAATACCACCGCATGATGGTTCGGCTTTACGAAGCCTATGAAGCCCAGTGCCAGCGCGAAGGCGTGGTGGATTTCGCAGAATTGCTGTTGCGTTCATTCGAATTGCTGGGGGCCAACCCCGCTCTGCGCGAACATTACCAGGCGCGGTTCAAATACATTTTGGTCGACGAGTTTCAAGATACCAACAGTTTGCAATACAACTGGCTGAAACGTTTGGCTGGGCCACAAGGGTGCATTTTTGCAGTGGGGGATGATGACCAGTCCATTTACGCATTCCGCGGTGCGCGTGTGGCCAACATGGCGCAGTTTGAAAACGATTTTGCAGTGCAAAACAGAATCAAGCTTGAGCAAAATTATCGGTCAGTTGGCAATGTGCTGAAAGCTGCCAACGTGCTGATTGCGCACAACAAAGGCCGTTTGGGCAAAGAATTGTGGACTGAGGAAGGCGAGGGCGAGGCCATTCGGGTGTATGAAGCCACCAGCGACCAGGACGAGGCTGCTTTCATCATCGACCGCATCAAAAAATTGGTGCTGGAAGAAGCGTATGGCCGGTCAGATATCGCAATTCTGTACCGGTCCAACGCGCAATCGCGTGTGGTGGAACAGGCCTTGTTCAATGCCGGCATGCCGTATCGCGTATATGGTGGCCTGCGCTTTTTTGAACGTGCTGAAATTAAACATGCACTGGCCTACTTGCGCTTGATGGACAACGCCGACGACGACAATTCATTTTCCCGTGTTGTGAACTTTCCCGCCCGTGGCATTGGCGCACGCAGCGTGGAGCAGTTGCAAGACATATCCACGGCACAGGGCACATCGCTGTACCGTGCCATACACCGCATGGAAGGTCGGGCGCAGGCAGGCTTGAAAAAGTTTGCCGATTTGATCGAGCGCATGCGTTTTGAAACCCGCGGTTTAAGCCTTGCAGATTTGGTCGACAAGGTGATCAATGAATCGGGTTTGGTGGCGCATTTTCAGGCCGACAAAGACGGTGAAGACCGGGTCGAGAACTTGAAAGAACTTGTCAACGCTGCGGCATCGTTTGCAATTGCAGAAGGTTATTATCAGGATGCTGCCGCCACTATGGTGGATGAAGAAAAGTTGATCACGCCGTTGGCTGATTTCCTTTCCCATGCATCACTGGAAGCAGGCGACAACGCAGCAGCTGCCGGGCAAGAAGCCATTCAGCTAATGACAGCGCATTCGGCCAAGGGGCTTGAATTCAAGTGCGTGTTTGTAACTGGCCTTGAAGAAGGCCTGTTTCCGCATGAAAACAGCATTGGCAATTCTGTGGAAGGGGGCGATGGCACCAGCGTGGAGGCAGTGGAAGAAGAACGCCGCCTGATGTACGTGGCCATAACCCGTGCGCGCGAACAACTGTTTTTAAGCCATGCGCAGCAGCGCATGCTGCACGGGCAAATTCGTTACCACTTGCGTTCACGGTTTCTGGATGAATTGCCCGAGGAAGTGCTGAAGTGGCTGACCCCCAAGCGTGCCCACATTGCAAGTCAGGGTTGGGATGCGCTTGATTCCAAAGTTTGGGGTCAGAACAAAACCCTGAATGTGGGCTACAGCAACAAAACTGCAAAGCGCCCTTACGACATTGGCACCGGAGTGGCGCATGCCAAATTTGGCAATGGCGTGGTGGTGGCTTATGAAGGCGAGGGTGACGACCAAAGAATTCAAATCAACTTTGGCCGACAGGGGATGAAGTGGCTCATGCTGAGTTTGGCGAAGCTTGAGCGAAGCTGATTGCAATTGTCAACCTCTTCAACGAACCTGCGCCAGTCAATCCTGTGGGTCGTGCTCAAACACCGCTTGGTAGGTGGGGTAAAAAGTGCACAAAGAAACCGCCATCACCAGTGCCACACACATCATGTTCAGTGCGCTGACAAACACAGCGGGCAAACCGAGCATGGTAAAAATGACCAAAAATACGGATGAGAAACCCAGGCCCAGCACCAGCCAGCCCATGCCATAGATGAAAAAGCTGGCCTTGTTGCGCCACACCGCGACCCAGCTTGAGAACAGGGCCTGCACAGGTTTCATGTTGTGCCACACCACCAGCACTGGTGCAAACCAGAATGCCAGCAACATCGGGATACTGGTGATGCCCACAAACACCATGTACAGCACCATGTATTCCATAAAGGCTGCGCTTGCTGCCGGGTCAGCTTTTTGAAGGTCTTCAATGGACACATTGGGTTGTGCACCCAGCAACAGGTGTGCCAACAGCTTGATCACGGCAAAGCACGCGGTGTAAATGGCACCCAGTACAATCAGCGACTGCAGGTGTTTTCTGTTTTCCGGGCTGAATCCGTTGAAAAGCACAATCGGGCTGACCCGCAAGCCCTTTTGCCCCATGCGCCCGGCCAGCATAATGCCGAATCCCATGGCGGGTGATGCCATGGCCACAACTGCCGCACCCAGAAACGGGATCAATAGCCCCACGAACAGGATAATGAACAGGTAGGTGTTGCCGAACAAAAACATCTCGCCCGGCTTGCTGCGAAAAAGCTGTACGCCCTGCATTAGCCAGTCCCAACCAGCGCTGGGTGGGCAAGTGTGTACGTAATTGGCCAATTGAAAAGTCCTTAATTCGGTTGCACTGCAAATGGAATACCCTGGCGACGCGCCAACAGTACTCGCTCAAAATGTTGCGGGTCTTTCACGTTCAAAACTTCGGCTTCGCGGGGCATGTAAAAGTCGTAAAGGCGAGAGGCCCAGAATCGCAGTGCCGCGGCGCGAAGCATGTCTTGCCACAGTTCACACTCATGGATGGTCAGCGGGCGAACTTCCTGGTAACCGGTCAGCAAGGCCTCCAGCTGCTCCTCTTTCAATTCGCCACTGTTCGGGTGGATACACCAGTCGTTGGCAGTCACTGCCAAATCAAACAGAAAGGTGTCCACCCCTGCAAAGTAAAAATCGATGACACCACCCAGCGCGTCGCCCTGCATCAATGCGTTGTCGCGAAACAGATCAGCATGCACAGCACCTTTGGCCAGCGTTTTGTAGGCATTGCTTGCAAGCACGGTTTTTTGGTGGCTCACTTCGCTGTGCAGCAGCGTACCCACAGCGTCGGGCAAATGGTCGTCCAGTTCATTCATGGCCTTCTCGATCCAGGCCAATCCACGCGGGTTGGGAGTGTTGCCTGCAAAGTCGGCCACCGCCAGGTGGGCTTGCGCACTGAACTTGCCAATAGAATGGCACTGGGCGGCATTGGGATGATCCACCGATTTCCCGCTCAGGCACGTCACCAGCGTGGCTGGCTTGCCGTGCAGCACATTGAACAGCTCGCCCGCGGCATTGGCGATTGGGCCTGGAACCGCCAGACCCTTTTTTGCCAGGTGTTCCATCAAGCCCAGGTAAAACGGCAGGTCTTCTGCGCGCAGTTTTTCGAACAGTGTAAGCACAAACCGGCCCGTGCTGGTGTTCACGAAGTAATTGGTGTTCTCGATGCCCGACTCAATTCCTTCGAATGAAAGCAGCTCACCGCACTTGCGACCTTTCAGCCACGGTTGCAGTTCATCTTGTGTAATGCGCGTAAAAACAGCCATTCAATATCCTGAGAAGGTCACACCACCAGTAAAGCACCCGGATTTTACCTGTGTTTGGCCCCGCTTTATAAGTCCAGCAGCTTCTCTGTTTCACTCTCTGACGGGTTGAAGGTGCGTTTTTCGTAGAAACGGAAAATACATTCCAAAACCTCTTCTGGTGTTTCAACCACTTCAAACAGGTTCATGTCGCTGGGGCTGATCATGCCTTCACCCAGCAAGTGGCTTTTTACCCAGTCAATCAGGCCAGCCCAAAACGTCGAACCCACCAGAATGATCGGTATGCGCCTGCCCTTGTTGGTTTGAATCAATGTCAGTGCTTCAAACATTTCATCGAGCGTTCCAAATCCCCCGGGCATTACCACGTAGGCACTGGCGTACTTGGCAAATGCCACTTTGCGCGCAAAAAAGTGCCGAAAGGTCAGTGAAATGTCTTGAAAGGAGTTGCCGCTTTGCTCAAAGGGCAGCTCAATGTTCAGGCCCACGCTGGGCGATTCACCAGCGTGTGCGCCTTTGTTTGCCGCTTCCATGATGCCGGGCCCGCCGCCGCTGATCACCGCGAAACCGGAATCAGAAAGGGCGCGGGCGATCTTTTCTGTCAGCGCGTAGTAGGGGTGGTCCACCGGAGTTCTGGCGCTGCCAAAAATAGACACCGAAGGGCGAATTGCCGACAGCTTCTCGGTCGCCTCAATGAACTCTGCCATAATTCCCAACACATGCCACGACTCCCGGGCTTTCACCGCGGTGGACTGTTCCTTGGAGGGCAGGTGGCGCAATGTTGGAATATTCTTATTTTTGGTTGTCATATGAAGCGATTACTCCTGGTTGATGGGTCGAGCTACCTGTACCGTGCCTTTCACGCCATGCCCGATCTGCGAAACCGCGCAGGCGAGCCCACTGGGGCCATATACGGCATGGTCAACATGCTTCGACGCCTGCGAGCAGATTACAACACCGACGATGTAAGCTCCAATTGTATCGCCTGCGTGTTCGATGCGCCGGGCAAAACCTTTCGCGACGACATTTACCCCGAATACAAAGCCAACAGGGCCAGCATGCCGGAAGATCTGGCCGCGCAAATCCCCCACATTCACGACGTGACCCGGGCCATGGGCTGGCCCATTGTGATGGAGCCCGGTATTGAGGCAGACGATGTGATTGGCACCCTGGCGCAAGTGGCGCTTGAACAGGGCTTCGATGAAGTGATAGTGTCCACGGGCGACAAAGACATGGCCCAGCTGGTGAACGACAAGGTTCGTTTGGTGGACACCATGAAAAACGCGGTGATGACCCGGGACGCCGTGTTTGAGAAGTTTGGCGTGTACCCCGAGCAAATTATTGATTACCTGACCTTGGTGGGCGACACCGTGGACAACGTGCCCGGTGTGGAAAAGGTTGGCCCGAAAACTGCGGCCAAGTGGCTGGCAGAATACAAAACGCTGGACGGCGTGGTGGCCAATGCCGACAAAATTGGCGGCAAAGTGGGTGAGAACCTGCAAAAAGCGCTGGATTGGCTGCCCACCGGCAAATCGCTGGTTACCATCAAAATTGATTGTGAGTTCGAGTTGCGCCGCCACATTGAGGAACAGCTCAAGGCAAACGCTGAAAACAAAGAAGCGTTAAAGCAGCTGTTTCAACGTTTTGAGTTCAAAACATGGTTCCGCGCCTTAGGCGGCGTGGCAGAGGATGAATCTGTAGCCAAACCGAAAGTGGAAGGCCCGCCCGATGGCAGCTCCATGAGCCTGTTTGATGCACCCACGCAAGCCGTTGATTCCATTGAAACCATCTGCGTACAAACGCAAGCGCAACTAGATGCTTTGTTACTTGAACTGAAAGCCGCTGCCGCCAGCAAAACACCTGTGGCCTTCGACACCGAAACCGATTCACTGGAGCCCATGAACGCTCGAATTGTGGGTCTTTCATTCGCCACAAAGCCGGGTGTCGGTTATTACATTCCACTGACCCATCAAGACTTGACTGCTGAGCCGCAACTGCCGTTGGCGGAAATTTTGGCGTTTTTAAAGCCCTGGTTTGAAGACACCGATTCACCGAAAATTGCACAGAATGCCAAATACGATTTCCATGTGATGGCCAATCACGATGTATGGGTAAAAGGCCTGTTCGAGGACACCATGCTGGCCAGCTACATTCTGGAAGCGCACAAGCCGCACGGCATGGACGCCTTGGCACTGCGCTGGTTGAATTACAACACCATCAAGTATGAAGAGGTAGCGGGCAAGGGTGCGAATCAAATTACCTTTGACCAAGTGCCTATTGACACCGCCACCAGGTACGCGGCTGAAGACGCCGAGGTGACCTTGCGCCTTGCCCACGCCTTGAAAGCCGAGCTGGACAAGGTGCCCGAACTGGCCAAGCTGTACCGCGACGTTGAACTGCCTTTCGGGCAAGTGTTGTTCGAGGTTGAGCGCAACGGCGTGTTGATTGATTCAAACAAGCTTGATGCCCAAAGCGCTGAAATTGCAGACAAATTGAAACTGATTGAAGAGCAGGCTTTTGAATTGGCGGGGGGCAGTTTTAACCTGAATTCACCCAAGCAAATTGGCGAATTGTTGTTCGACAAGCTGGGTTTGCCCGTGGTGAAAAAAACAGCCAGCGGCGCGCCTTCCACCGATGAAGAAGTGCTCAGCAAACTGGCAGAAGACTACCCGCTGCCCGCTAAGTTGCTGGAACATCGTTCACTGGCCAAACTGAAAAGCACCTACACCGACAAGCTGCCCCGCATGGTGAATGCAAGCACTGGGCGTGTTCACACCAATTACGCGCAAGCCGTGGCTGTAACTGGCCGTCTGGCCAGCAACGATCCGAATTTGCAAAATATTCCGGTGCGCACCGCCGAAGGTCGCCGCGTTCGGGAAGCCTTTGTTGCTGCGCCAGGTTGCGTGTTGGTGTCGGCCGATTATTCGCAAATTGAGTTGCGAATCATGGCGCATATTTCAGGTGATGAGGCGCTGATACATGCCTTCAGCGAAGGGTTGGATATTCACAGTGCCACCGCGTCTGAAATTTTCGGCGTGGGTCTGGGTGAGGTGACATCGGATCATCGCCGCACCGCCAAGGTCATCAACTTTGGCCTTATTTATGGCATGAGCGCATTTGGTTTAGCCGGCAACCTGGGCATTACCCGTGAAGCTGCCAAACTGTACATCGACCGATATTTTGCGCGCTACCCAGGTGTGGCCAAGTTCATGGACAATGTGCGCGCACAGGCCAGGGAAGACGGCTACGTGCAAACCGTGTTTGGTCGCAGGCTGTGGCTACCCGAGATTAAAAGCCCCAACGGACCGCGCCGCGCAGGTGCTGAACGTGCGGCCATTAACGCGCCGATGCAGGGCACATCAGCAGACCTGATCAAGATGGCCATGGTGGAATTGTCCGCATGGTTGAAGGCCGAACAATTGCAAACCAAAATGATCATGCAGGTACACGATGAAGTTATTTTCGAAGTACCCAAGGGTGAACTCGAATTGATTCAAAAGCGTGTGCCTGAAATCATGACGCAAGTGGCCAAGTTGCGTGTTCCACTGGAAGTGGGCTGTGGCGTGGGCAACAACTGGGAAGAAGCACATTAAATTTCAGGAGCACTGTATGGGCGACATCAAAAAGACAGAACACCAAGAACACCTTGAAGCCTTGACGGGGGGTGGAAAATTGCCGATGAACCGCCGCACCCTGCTGAAAGGTTTCACCGTGGGTGGCTTTGCTGCTGCGGCTTCGCCTGTATTGGCCCAAGCCATCACCACGCCAGGCGACGGCCTTGAGGAAGGGCGTGTGTTGGTGGACGTGGGTGACGACGACATGTTTGCTTACCGCGCCTATCCAAAAGGCAAAAAGAATGCACCAGTTATTTTGGTCGTGCCTGAAATTTTCGGTGTGCATGCGTATCTCGAAGACGTGTGCCGACGTTTTGCCCAAGCCGGTTTTTATGCATTGGCCCCGGAAATTTTCTTTCGCCATTCCGAGCCCGGGCAGTACGCCACGGTGGCCGCCATTTTGGAAAACGTGATTTCAAAAATGGACGACAAGCAGGTGATGGCTGACCTGGACAAGTGCGTTGAATTTGCAGGCACTGAAGGGGTAGATATTGGAAAACTCGCTGTAACGGGGTTTTGCTGGGGTGGGCGGATCACTTGGCTGTACGCAGCACACCAGCCCGCCGTGAAAGCAGGTGTGGCCTGGTATGGTCGTTTGGTGGGTGCAACCACTGAATTAACGCCCCGACACCCGGTGGACGTGGCGGCCCAGTTAAAAGCCCCTGTGTTGGGTTTGTACGGTGCCAAAGACAGCTCCATTGCGCTGGACACTGTTGAGCAAATGCGAAAAGCACTGGCTGGTGCCAAAGGCAACCCCAATGCCAAAGCCAGCAGCATCACCGTGTTTGAGAATGCCGAGCATGGTTTCCACGCTGATTATCGCCCCACCTACAATTCCGCTGCAGCGAAACAGGCGTACAATCAGGCGCTTGAGTTCTTGCGGGGCAAGAACCTGATTTAATCTCGGACCCAATCAATCGTGCAATCCAGTTTACCTCTTGTTCTCCTGGCCGCTGCCTTGGGCACGGCCTTGGCAATTTTTGCCTCAGCTTTGTTGACATCTAAAGCGATTGTCAAATCCCTTGAGCCGATGGTGAGCGCGTCAACTGGTGTATTGCTAGGTACGGCATTGTTACACCTGTTACCCGAGGCGCTGGACCGTGGGATGGACCACCATAACCTGTTTACATGGTTGTTGGCTGGCTTGCTGTTTTTCTTTGTGCTGGAAAAGTTTTCGATTTTTCGCCATAGCCACCACCACGAGCACGATGGGCACGATCACCATCACGGTTTTGATAAAAAGGCCGCAGGGCGCGGTGGTTTCCTGATCGTTGTCGGGGATTCGATCCATAACTTTGCCGACGGTTTGTTGATTGCAAGCGCGTTTTTGGTCGACGAGAAGTTGGGTATGCTGACCACGTTGTCTATTGTATTGCATGAAATCCCGCAGCAAACAGGCGATTTTCTGGTGCTGGTCAATGCAGGTCTTTCACGTGCCAAGGCGTTGAAACTGATGGCTATCGCTGGCTTGGCTGCGGTTGCTGGTGCCGGGATTGGCTACACCTTGTTTTCGCAGGTTGAAGACTTGTTGCCGATTGCACTGGTTTTGGCCTCAGCCAGTTTTTTGTATGTGGCCGTGGCCGACCTTATTCCGCAAATGCAGCAGCGTTTGGCGCTAAAGGAAAGTGCTTTGCAACTTGCTTATATCACCGGTGGGGTGGTGCTGGTGGCTTATCTTGCCAGTATCCTCCACCATCAGCACTGATATTCCAGGCTTTGGCAATACACGCTGCGGTCTCCAATTGATCACGCAAGTCTTTTGGGGTCAATGCGCCGAGTCTTGATCTAAGGCAAATGACAGCATGGCCATTGACTGGAGACAGCCCAAAGCAAACGTTGTAATCCACATAAAAATCCAGGTTGGCTGACAGCAGGGCTCGTTGGTCTTCTTCTTGCAGTTTTTCTGACAACGGACCCAGATCTCCACAAATGTAAATTTCGTCCGGATTGCTTTCTTGGTCGTAAACAAAAGAAAACAAAACATCGTCCACGCAGACAGGCGCACCGTCAATCACTTTTCCCGGCTGCGTCAAGCCCGTTAACGCACTGTAGTCCATGATGAGTTTGTAAAAGTTATCTTTTGACATGAGCCATTTTCCAGAGAGGAGGGTGTTTTACCACGCTCTCGTTCGACAGGGTTTTCTGGTCTTTTAACAGCGAAAGCGTTCGCCATTGTGCAACCTCTTTTACCAGGCCAAAAACAATATCATCAAGCGTTTTTGCATTTGTTTCTCTGAGGGGCAAATTGATCAGGGCGACAACCCTGATCATGTCCGGGCACAAAGCAAAAACCGGTTTGCGCTGACGATAGCGGAGAAAGTTATCAGTCAACAAGCGCGCAACGAACTGTTTGTTGTCTTCGCCTTCAAGATCGCATACCTCGCACCTTATGTACAAACGATCCCAAGCAATTTCTGGGTCATGGTAAAACGTAAAGTCAATTCCCTCGATAGAGAAAGAATCATTGCGTGCGGAATCCTGGTTGCCGTTTTTAGCCAAAAGCACCTCGTGGTACTTTTTTAGCAATATTTGATGAGCGGGAGGTGTCATACGTTGGGTTTAATCTGGAATGTGTGGTGTCCTCTTTTTCCCAGTATTCCAATAAAAAGATTACCGATCGTCAGGGTAATATTTGCCGTTGCTTTATCTACTTTGCCATATAGAAGCGCCTCAAATTCTTCTTTGCTCATTGTGGCGGACTTGCCTTGTGCGGCTTGGGAAATTACTTTTTCGTCAATTAAATCAAGCGCCTTCTCTACCTTGTCGCCATGCTTGGACATTGCGTCCAGGCGAACCAGATTTTCCATACCCGGCATCAACGGGGTGAAAACGGCTTCCACCCATTTTTTGGGTGCTATATATCCCAGCAAACTGAATATGGATGTCAGTGGTGCCAAGGTAAACGCTTTTGTTGCTGGCCCGGTGCCCGAGAGAAGCATCAACTGTTTTGTTGCCAAATCACTGCAATGCTCATTCAGTTTTGTTGGGCTGTTCTTGATGGCATCGGGCACTTCCATGGTTCCATCGTGAATCTGTTTTTTGTAGCCCATGGACAAATCTGCATGGTTTGCCGCGAAATTAATGGCAATCCCCAATGACGTACCTACAATTGCGGGAATGCCAATAGCTGCACGAAAGGCTGGGTTCAGGTTGAGTGCACCAATTCCCAGGGTGTAGCCTGTTGTACACAGATTGCCAAAAATAGTGCCCAAGACCGCAGAGCGAAGCGCGGTGGCGACTGCCGGGCCTGCTTCTCCCTCTGCGCTGCGCAATCCCAGCGCCAGTTTGACGAACTCCAGCGCTTTGGCAGAGTCACTTTCCGGTGGCGTTTCGTTAAACACGGACTGATAGTCCACATTTTCAATTCCCAGCGTTTCAAGCAATGATTGAACTTCAGGCCAAGCCCCCGCAAGGTTATCGGCCGCATCAACCCCAAGAAAGAAAGCCTGCATAAGGACAGTTTTCAAAACGCCATATTTGTCAGGAATATAGTTTTTTCCTATGTCTATTACCAAACCTGCAATTGTAGGCACTGCAAGATTCCGGGCGGTTTCGCTCAATGAGGTGCCTTCCAGGCACATTGTTGGCAGCAATAGGCGAGCCACCATGGTTCTTTTCAGTGATTTGCCAGTTTCAGTGTCGGGGTGGTTAAACTGCTGGCGCAGTTTTTCCGAAGCTTCTGGCATGTTGGTACAGGAGGCATTAAATATGTCTGCGTTGTCAATAAGGGCAATGATGTCCTTGTGTACAAGATCGTAATTTCCGCAAATAATGTTTTCCAGGGTTTGAATGAAAGGGGCCACTTTCAGATCAATTTCTTTGCTGTCTTCCGTTAAGGCACCGGGTTGTGATACTTCCACCTTGGTGTTTACAATCAGCCGTTCCCGAAAGGGTTTTAGAATCTGCTCTTTAAACGTATCCTTGTTGCCCGACATTCTGATGACAATCGGTGTATTGGGTTCGCAGCCCGATGCGTCTACTTTTGTTGCTGTGAGCAAATTGTCAAGAACCCCTTGTTTTTTTGTGTCAGGTTTGTCTTGGTTCGGGTTGATGACGCCATAAATAACGGGTTCATCGAACTCCAGTTCCTTGCCCTTCGACATCCATTTCGCAAGCGTGTGATCAAGCAACTTGTCGTTGTTGGAAGGATTTTCCTTTATTTTTGCGGATATTTTGCCCAACAGGTTTCCTGTTGCCAGCAAGTTCTTTGTACTTTGTTCTAGTGTCAGCCCGATTGTTTCGTTGCTGGTGTTCTTTGTCAGTAAGTCCTGCAGTTGTGTGTGCAAAGAATCAATGGCTCGCAAGGTTGTATTGAGTTCAGGCTTTGATGCCACAGGCAAACACAGTGCTGCCATGATTCGACCCATGGTGGCGTTTTCCAGCACGGTTGCCAGCGATGGGCAACGGTTGAGCAATTGCACCAATTTTGTTTGAACTCCAAATGTGTCCATTCCCACTGTTTGGGAGCCTAGGGCTTTGGCAAGTTTCTCGGCTTTTGCAGATACCCACTCAAAATGTTTGTCTGTCTGGTCTTCGGTCAGTCGATCAAGCCTGGTGGAATAGGGCCTAAACATTAATTTGTACATTTGTTGCTCAAAGCCAGCAAGTCTTTGACTGCTTCCATCCAATTTATGACCGATGGCAATGTTCATTGGATTTTGTTGGAGGATCCTATCGTCTTGGGCAAGAATCTCTTTTGCCAGTTCAATATAAGCCAAGTCTTTGGCATTGCTTGAGGAGGCGAGGATGCCGGGTTGTTGCCCTTGCAGATTTCTGAAGGGCGCGTTGAATGAATGGCCAACCGTAGTCCTTACGTCGGGATGATCGCTTGTGGTGATTTGTGTCAGAAGGGGGGTGTGTTCATCTATGCAAGATGAACTGGAGGCAGTAATCGCTGGTAGCACTTTAATTTCTCTATGGTAAGGGATGGCTGTAAAACCAAAAGTGCATTAAGTGGCTTTTGCGGGAGTAAAGTTCCTCGGCTCGATGCGAAAATTATCTGTTCTGGTGACTCGATCGGGGGGGCTTAGCATCCGGTGTGCGCTGCGTACCACTTGTGAAAATGGGACATGCCGTCTTCCATCGGGCTTTGGTATGGGCCCGCATCGTGTTCGCCGCGTTCCATCAGTACCCGGCGGCCTTCGTCCATGCGTTCAGCAATTTCGTCGTCTTCCACGGCAGTTTCCATGTAAGCGGCTTGTTCAGCCTCCACGAACTCGCGTTCAAACAGGCGAATTTCCTCGGGGTAATAAAACTCGACCACGTTCAGTGTTTCCTGCGGGCCTTTGGGGTGTAGTGTAGACACCACCAACACATGCGGATACCACTCCACCATGATGTTGGGGTACATGCAAAACCAGATTGCGCCGTACTTGGGTTCCACACCGTTGCTGAATTTTTTCACGGCATCGTGCCATTGGCGGTACACCGGTGTTCCGGGTCGGCGCAAGCCGGCCTTCACGCCAACCGATTGCACGCTCCAGTTATCACCGTAGTACCACTGCAAATCCGAGCAGCTTACAAACTGGCCCAAACCGGGGTGGAAAGGCTCGACGTGGTAGTCCTCCAGATAAACCTCAATGAAGGTTTTCCAGTTGTAGGGCAGTACATTGCTTTTGATGGAATCGAGTTGAAACTCCGAGAAATCAATCTCTTTCAGAAATGGCACGTTTTTGAGTTCTTCAAGCACATTGCGGCCCGAATTAAACAGCAAGCCACGCCAGTTTTGTAGCGGGTAAGACTGCAGCTTCGTGCAGGGTTGCTGCTCAAAATGCGGCGCACCCAGCAAATCGCCTTTCAAATCGTAGGTCCAGCGGTGCAGGGGGCACACAATATTACTCGAGTTACCCTGGCCTTTCAGCATGATGGCCTGGCGGTGGCGGCACACATTGGAAAGCAGTTCGATTTCCTGGCCATTGTTTACCAAGATGCGGCCGTCGCCTTCCCAGGCAAGTGACCTCCAGTCACCATGCGCGGGTACCCAATGGGTGTGGCCGACGTAACCCGGGCCGTCTCGATAGAGTAGTTGGATTTCATCCTTTAAAACATGTTCATCGAAATACGCTGAAACATGGGGCTGCAAGCTTGACTGTGTTACGGCGTGCGACACATTGGACAAATCACTCAAATCGGACATGATCCCGGGGACCTCCTCCAACAGTGTCCCGGATAGACACTGATGCAAATTAACCTGTTGAACAAAAAGAGAAAGTGGGATTGTACCCTTTAGTCTGCATTCCGGCCAAAGACTTTTCGCCTTTGGGCAAAGTCGCAGTAAAATAGAAGACTTTGCACCAATTACAGCAAGCCCAATGAGCCCAAGCAAACCCAAAACCGCCGCTGTTCAAGCCAATCAGGCCGCCCCCGCTTCATTCGAAGAAGCCGTGGCCGAACTGGAAACCCTGGTCAATGCCATGGATTCCCAGAACATGGGGCTGGATCAACTGTTGACGGATTACAAACGGGGTGCGTTTCTGGTGAAGTATTGCCGCGACCGCTTAAGCCATGTGCGCAAGGAAGTTGCTGAAATTGAACAGGCACTGAATGAACCCAGCGTTGAGGGTGATCAGTGATCGTGGCGCAAACCAGAGCCGATTTTGAACATGCACTTGCCCAAAAATTGCAGCAGTTCAAAGGATCCTCCCCTGTGCTTGACCAAGCCATGCAATACGCCCTGCTTGAAGGCGGCAAGCGTTTGCGCGCCATGTTGGTATTCTCGGCTGGCCATGCAGTGGGCACACCGCCCCATGAATTGACCGATGCGGCCTGCGCGATCGAAGCCATGCACGCGTATTCGCTGGTGCACGACGACTTGCCCAGCATGGACAACGATGTGCTTCGCCGCGGCAAGCCCACCTGCCATGTCAAGTTTGGCGAGGCATTTGCGTTGCTGGCAGGGGATGCCCT
The DNA here is from genome assembly GCF_036846585.1 of Limnobacter sp. Classification (GTDB taxonomy): domain Bacteria; phylum Pseudomonadota; class Gammaproteobacteria; order Burkholderiales; family Burkholderiaceae_B; genus Limnobacter. Next base: position 31,771 of record NZ_DAIUBR010000022.1, read on the forward strand.
GCAAACGGCAGCATTTCAATGGCTGGCTGAATCAAGCCAGGGCAGTGTGCAGGTTCGCATGCAGCAAATAGCTGTGTTGGCGCAGGCCTCGGGTTCGCAAGGCATGGCGGGCGGGCAGGCCATCGATTTGGCGCATGTCGGGAAACCAATGGATCTCGATTCGCTCCAACACATGCACGCCCGCAAAACGGGCGATTTGATCAAGGCGTCGGTGCGCATGGGCTATGTCAGCAACCCAAGCCTTTCGGCCGCTGAGAAGGAAGGATTAGAGGCCTATGCCCATTGTTTGGGCTTGGCATATCAGGTAATTGACGACATATTAGACGTGGAATCCAGCAGCGAAGTGCTCGGCAAAACATCAGGCAAGGATGCGCTGAACAACAAACCCACCATGGTGAGCTTGATGGGCCTGAGCCAGGCCAGGCAATTGCTGGTCGAGTTGCGTGCACATGCCTTGACCGCATGCCAGGCCATGGAGCCGCAGCGGCGGGCTCCACTGGAAACCCTTGTAGAACTGATTACAAACCGGAAATCATGACCGAATTGCTGAAAAAAATTGATTGCCCCGCAGACCTGCGGCGACTGGCTGAAAACCAGTTGCCCACGCTGGCCGACGAGTTGCGCAATTACATTGTTGAGCAAGTGGCCAAAACGGGCGGGCATTTGTCATCCAACCTGGGTACGGTCGAATTAACCGTGGCCTTGCACTACGTGTTCAACACCCCGAACGATCGCGTGGTGTGGGACGTTGGTCATCAAACCTACCCGCACAAAATTTTGACGGGTCGACGTGAAGCCATGCCCAGTTTACGCCAGTATGGCGGTATTTCCGGTTTTCCCAAACGCTCTGAATCTGAATACGACGCCTTTGGCACGGCGCATTCCAGCACCTCCATTTCTGCCGCGTTGGGCATGGCGGTGGCTTCCCGCAATTTGGGCGTGAACCGCAAGCACATTGCCGTGATCGGCGATGGCTCCATGACCGCTGGCATGGCATTCGAAGCGCTGAACAATGCAGGCGTTACACCCGACATTGATTTGCTGGTCATTCTGAACGACAACGACATGTCGATCTCGCCGCCGGTGGGCGCGCTGAACAAGTACCTGGCCAAGCTGTTGTCGGGCCGCATGTTGAACAATGTGAAAGAAGTGGGCAAGGGCATTTTGGGCGTGGCGCCCCCCTTGTACGAACTGGCGCATCGCCTCGAAGAGCATGTAAAAGGCATGATGAGCCCGGCCACCCTGTTCGAAGAATTTGGTTTCAACTATTACGGGCCGATCGATGGCCATGACCTGGACGCCCTGGTGCCCACCCTGCAAAACCTTCGTGCCATGAAAGGTCCGATATTCCTGCACGTGATCACCAAAAAAGGCGCTGGTTACAAGCTGGCCGAGCAAGACCCGGTGCTGTACCACGGCCCCGGCAAGTTCGATCCCAGCATTGGCATTCAAAAATCGACCACCCCCAAGCCGCCCACCTACACGCAAATTTTTGGCAAGTGGCTATGCGACATGGCGCAATCGGATCGCAAGCTGGTGGGCATTACGCCTGCCATGCGGGAAGGTTCCGGCATGGTTGAATTCGAGCGCCGCTTCCCCTCGCGCTATTTCGATGTGGGCATTGCCGAGCAACACGCGGTTACTTTCGCCGCCGGTTTGGCTTGCGAAGGCATGAAGCCGGTGGTGGCTATTTATTCAACGTTCCTGCAACGCGCCTATGATCAGCTGATTCACGACGTTGCCCTGCAAAACCTCGATGTTACTTTCGCATTGGACCGTGCTGGTTTAGTGGGGGCTGACGGTGCCACCCATGCCGGCAACTACGACATTGCCTACCTTCGCTGCATTCCCAATATGGCGATTGCAGCGCCGTCGAATGAAGACGAGTGTCGCAAATTGCTGACAACGGCTTACTGTTACCCGGGCTGTGCCTCGGTGCGTTACCCGCGGGGCGTGGGTCCTGGCGTTGTGGCCGATGAATCGCTGGATACCCTTGAAATTGGCAAGGCAATTGTGCGTTATTCGCCCGATACAACAGAGCATAAACTTGTAATTTTGGCATTTGGCTCCATGTGTGAGCCAAGCCTGGAAGCTGGCCGTGCGCTGGGTGCCACCGTGGTGGACATGCGCTGGGTCAAGCCCATTGATGCGGAACTGTTACAAAAGTTTGCCGAGCAGCGCTACAGCTTTGTGACCGTGGAAGAGGGCTGTATCATGGGTGGCGCAGGTTCTGCTGTTACGGAACACCTGCATTCTCAAGGCTTTAATAACCAGGTTTTGCAGCTCGGCTTGCCCGATGAATTCATCGATCACGGAGACCCTGTTCTTCTGCTCAAGAATCTTGGACTGGACGCCCAAGGCATAGAAACGTCCATCAAGCAGCACCATGGCGAGCTCTTTGATCGCCACACCAATGTGGTACGCCATGTAGCAGGGCGCGCCGCGAACACATGAGGAAGTTATGAATACACGTGACAAAGGCTTGGAGAATGCCGTGGCCACCAATCCAATCGACCAGGCTATTCCCGATGTCCAAAGCACCGTCGACACCCGCCACATTGCAATCCAGTCGGTGGGTATTCGTTCTGTCAAATATCCAGTTCTGATCGAACTTCTGGGCCAAAAGCCAATGCCTTCCGTGGCTGAATTCGAAATGACCGTGTTTCTGCCTGCCGATCAAAAAGGCACGCACATGTCGCGTTTCGTTGCGCTGCTGGAAGAGTCGCAGGGCAGCGTGCTGACCGTTGCCGGTTTTCGCGCCATGCTGATTGAAATGCTGCAGCGTCTTGATGCGCCTTCTGGCCGCATCAAGATGGAACTGCCTTACTTCCTCTCCAAAGTTGCACCCATCAGCGGCGTGTCAAGCCTGATGGACTACCAGTTGATCCTGGAAGGTTCTGCCACCGAAAAAGGGCAAGACATTTACCTGACCGTGGTGGTGCCAGTAACCAGCCTGTGCCCTTGCTCCAAGAAAATCGCAGAATACGGCGCGCACAATCAGCGATCACATGTTACAGCCCGTGTTCAGCTGAAAGAAGACGTGGACATTGCGCAGTTCATTTCGGCGATTGAGCAGCAGGCCTCTTGTGAGTTGTATGGCTTGCTTAAACGCCCCGATGAAAAGTACGTCACCGAGCGCGCCTACGACAACCCCAAGTTTGTTGAAGATCTGGTGCGCGATGTGGCCATTGCCATGAACAAATTCCAGCAGGTGGGGCAGTACACCGTGGAAGCAGAAAACTTTGAGTCCATTCACAACCACTCGGCCTACGCGCGAATCGATCGCGCTTGAATCAACCCCGACAATACACATCAAAATGACATGTCGGGGTGCCAATACACCTCAGGAGCTATTCGGTTATGGCTGAACCACCCAAGGTCAAGCCCAAGGAATTCTTTATTCTCGGACTTACGTCAGCCGGGCGGCCTTTTCGCCCATCCGACTGGGCAGAGCGCCTGTGCGGTGTGCTGTCCTGCTACCGCCCGCCCGGGCGCCAACAAAACCAGCAACATCTTGCTTACAGCCCGTATGCCAAACCCATCGTGATGAGCGGTGTGAAGTGCGTAGTGGTGGATGAGCGCCTTCGCGACATTGAACCCATGGCCATGACTTTCGTGCTGAATTTCGCCAGGGACAACGATTTACAACTGCTGGATGCGTGTTTGCTGCCTGATCCTGAGCAATGATTCAGAATGAAAGAAATCCAGGAAACACAAAAAGCCCCTTTCAATCAAGGGGCTTTTTCATGTTGGGCACGCGATGGATGCTTTTAAGCAGCCATGCCTTTCACAAGTGCAGACAAGCGTGACTTGTTGCGTGAGGCCTTGTTCTTGTGGATCAGGTCTTTGTCTGCCACGCGATCCAGAATGCGGGTTGTTTCGCGATACACTGCTTGTGCAGCAGTTTTGTCGCCTGCTTCAACGGCAGCGCGTACTTTTTTAACCGCGGTTCTCATCGCCGAGCGAATGGCAGAATTGTGCGCATTTGCTTTGGCGGCTTGTTTTGCGCGCTTGCGCGCCTGTGCTGAATTGGCCATATTGCTTGTGTTCCAGGGTGTAGAATTCGAAAACCCGCAATTTTAACAAAATACTAGCCTTTTAACAATCACTATATGAATTTATTGAAGTCGGCTGCTGCGGTCAGTGCCATGACCATGCTCTCCAGAATCACCGGTTTAATTCGAGAGACAATCACCGCGCGCCTTCTGGGGGCGGGGGCTGAATCCGATGCTTTTTTCATTGCCTTTCGAATTCCCAATTTGCTGCGCCGCTTGTTTGCCGAAGGGGCTTTCTCCCAATCGTTCATTCCCATCCTGTCTCAAACCAATGCCACCGAAGGCAAGCTGGCCGCAGTTGACCTTGCGCGGCGGGTCAGCTCGCTTCTGTTTCTCAGCTTGCTCGCGATTGTGGTGCTGGGTGTGCTGGGCGGCAGTTGGGTGGTCATGGGCATGGCCAGCGGGCTGGAGCAGGGCAGTGAACAGTTCGAACTGACCGTACTGCTTACCCAGTGGATGTTTCCATACATCCTTTTAATTTCGATGGTGGCGTTGGCGTCGGGCCTGTTGAACACCTTTCGTTCCTTTGCCCTGCCTGCGTTTGCCCCGGTGTTGCTGAACCTCAGCTTTATTGCTGGTGCCTTGCTGCTTGCCCCTTACTTTGATCAAGCCGTGAAGGCTTTTGCAATTGCTGTCATGGTGGGTGGTGTGCTGCAGGTGGCGGTGCTGTGGTACGGCTTGGCCCGCACGGGTTGCCTGATCAACCCGTTTGCCGGGTTTGGATCCATCAAAGCTGCCTGGCGGGATGAACGCGTGCGCCGTGTGTTGAAGAATATGGTACCGGCCACGCTGGCGGTTTCTGTTGCGCAAATCAGTTTGATCATCAACACCAATATTGCGTCGCACCTGGATAAAGGCAGCGTGTCCTGGATTTCCTATGGCGACCGCTTGATGGAATTTCCCACTGCCTTGCTGGGGGTCGCCTTGGGCACGGTGCTGCTTCCCTCGCTTTCAGCAGCCGCCACCCGCAGTCATGAGGAATATTCCCGCCTGATGGACTGGGGGCTGCGCCTGACCGTTGTACTGGTTCTGCCTGCTGCCGTGGGCATGGGGTTGTTTTCCGATGCCTTGGTGGCCTTGCTGTTTCACTATGGCCGCTTTGACGCCAACGATGTGGCCATGACCAGCCAGGCCGTGATGGCCTACAGCATTGGTTTGGCTGGCCTGGTGCTTGTAAAAATTCTGGCCCCGGGTTTTTATGCCAGGCAAGACATACGCACCCCGGTTAAAATCGGCATTGTGGTGGTGCTCGCAACGCAGCTCATGAACCTGCTCACCGTGCCTTTGCTGGGGCATGCCGGTTTGCCGCTCAGCATCAGTGTGGGGGCCTTGTTGAACGCAGGGGTGTTGTATTGGGGTTTGCGCAGGCGAGGGCTTTACACGCCGTCTGCGGGCTGGGGTTTGTACTTCATGAAAGTGTTGTTGGCTGCAGTGGTCATGGGCACAGCCCTTTGGGCAACGAACCGGCAATTTGACTGGCTTGCAATGGCTTCAACGCCTGCTGTTCGTATTGGTGTGGTGCTGGGGGTTGTCTCAGCATGTGGCGCGGTGTATTTCGCTGTGCTGGCTGTGTTGGGTTTGAATCCGAAACGGCTGATTCGAAAGCCTGCGGGGTAAACGCAGCATCCGCGCGCAGCGCCTGCGCAAACATTGCACTGGCGCTGCGAATTGCTTTGGTTTACTTCAATGCATCAAAGGCGCGGGTCTTGATTTCGTCTACGCTGCCAACGCCCGCAATTTTGCGGTACTGGGGCGCATTGGCATCGCCTGTGGTTGCCCATTGGCCATAGTAGTCCACCAAGGGGCGTGTTTGTTTTTCATACACGTCCAGGCGTTTTTTCACGGTTTCTTCCTTGTCGTCATCGCGCTGAACCAGTGGTTCACCGGTGATGTCGTCAATGCCCTCCTGCTTTGGCGGGTTGAATTTGACGTGGTAGGTGCGGCCAGAAGCGGGGTGTGTGCGACGTCCGCTCATGCGGTCAACAATCGCATCGTGGGGCACGTCAATTTCCAGCACGAAATCAATTTTCACGCCTGCTTCCTTCATGGCTTCCGCCTGGGGAATGGTGCGTGGAAAACCGTCGAACAGGTAGCCATTGGCACAATCCGATTCTTTCAGGCGTTCTTTGACCAGGTTAATGATGATGTCATCCGAAACCAGGCCGCCACTGTCCATGACCTTCTTGGCTTCAATGCCCAAGGGGGTGCCAGCTTTCACTGCAGCACGCAGCATGTCGCCAGTGGAAATTTGGGGAATGCCAAACTTTTCCTTGATGAATGTCGCCTGCGTGCCTTTGCCAGCACCGGGCGCTCCCAATAGAATTAAACGCATAGTCGCCTCAAGAGTTTTTAATTTGCTGCCCGTTGTACAAGATGCGTTGATTACAACAGGCGATATTTCTGGCCGTTTTTATTATTCGAGGCCTTTGCGATTGTAGGCATGTCAACTTGCAGCTAGCTTACCAATCGCAGGTTCGAATATTTATTTAGTGGTCGTTTAGCCCAAACGAGACAGGAACAGTGACCTGACTTTTTCCAGGTCCTGCACTGTGTCTACCCCAGGAAGCGGGGCATCCTGAATCATACACACTTTTATGCGAAAGCCATTGGCCAGCGCCCGGAGTTGTTCAAGTGATTCAAGCACCTCAATAGCTGCTGGGGGCAGGATTTGGTATTTTCTCAGAAACCGGGCGCGATAGGCATACAGGCCAATGTGGCGAATGCCCAGTTGGCCGGCTGGCGCACTGGCAGGCCAACTTTGGGCAGCAAATGCGTCCCGTGGATAGGGAATGGGTGCGCGGGAAAAGTACAGCGCTTCGCCGTCTTCGCGCATGGCAATTTTTACGACATTCGGGTTTTTGAATTCTTCCCAGTTGTCAATTGCATGGCCGCAGGTCGCAATGTCTTGCTCGCCGGTCAACAGGGTGTTCGCCACCAGGTCGATCAGGGCGGGGTCAATCAACGGTTCGTCACCCTGCACATTGACCACCACGGTGTCGTCGGCCCAGCCTTTTTGGTGAACCACCTCGGCAATTCGATCGGTGCCCGTGGGCCAGTCGCCGCGCGTCATCAGCACCTGCAAGCCGTGGGCTTTGCAAGCGGCTTCAATGTCCGCATGGTCTGTGGCAACAAGCACTTCGTCCGCCCCTGATTGCATGGCCTGTTCAGCAACACGCACCACCATGGGTTTGCCCGCAATGTCCAGCAATGGTTTACCTGGCAGGCGCATGGACGCGTGGCGGGCTGGAATGACGGCTTTGAACATATGAATTTAGTTGTTGGGTGTTGTTGTGGGTTCAGCCTGCTCGACCAGCATGATGGGTATGCCGTCGCGCACGGGGAAAGCCAGTTTGTCTGCCTTGCACACCAAAAAACCGTCAGCAGGGCGCTTTTGAAGCGGACCTTTGCAGATGGGGCAAACCAGAATGTCAATCAATTGTGGATCCAATGCAGTCCTCTAGGGCTTGGGTCAGGGTGAGTGGCAATTCAACGCTGATTTCAGCCACCCACACCTTGGGGTTTGATGCGTTTAATTTTACGGCATCTTTGCCGCTTGTGATCAGAATGGGTTGATCGAACTGCGCGCAAAAGTCCATTGGGTAATTGTAATGGTCTGGCAGCCCGCGTGTTTCCTGAAGTTCAAGGCCTGCGGTCTTGATTGCATTGAACAGTTTGTCCGGGTTTGCAATGCCTGTGAAAGCCAGCAACGGTGTGTCTTTCCAGCGTTCAGTGGCCTGGCGGGTTGACATGAATTGCCCCGTTTGCAGGTGGCGAAAACCTTGTAGCAGCACGCACACCGCATGCCAGTTGTTTTGCGAAGGCATGTTCAGCGCACTACTTAATTGTTCAATCCCGATGTTGGAAGCCAATACTGCATCAACCGTGCCCAAGCGTGACAAAGGTTCCCGCAGGGGCCCTGCAGGCAACAGCCTGCCGTTGCCTTGGGCGCGTTGATCGAACACGACCCATTCCAGTTGGCGCACAAGGCGGTGGTGTTGCAGGCCATCATCTGAAACAACAAGGTCCAGGTCCGGGAACGCACTCAACAAAGTGTCCAGTGCTTCAGCCCTGTCTGTGCACACAGCCACCGGGCAATGTGTTTGTGCACACAAAAACAGGGGTTCATCGCCCACTTCGCTGGCCTGTGGCAATGGCTTGCTTGGGTCGATCAATACGGCGCGGCTGCCCTTGCGCCCATAGCCGCGGCTGACAATGCCCACTTTCTTGCCCGTTGCTGAAAGATGCTGGCACACCGCCATCACAATCGGGGTTTTGCCAGCGCCGCCAGCGATTAAATTGCCAACCACCAGCACCGGTGGATTGGTATTTCTTTTGCTGGAAAGGGTTTTGGAATTTTGTCGGCTCAATAGGCGCAAGCCTTTGTAAACACGTTCCAGAATGTTCAGGATGGTGTGCGTTGACCAGCCAGGCTGGTAGCCACCATACCAAATTTGCAGCAATGCCGTTTCAAGTCTGGCTTTGCGGTCGGGGTGGTTCATTTCGCCTTGCCACCTGCCGTGGCAATTGACACCCGCGCCACACCCAGCGAAGCCAGCATGTCCATGACCACAACGACGGATTGGTGCGTGGCCGCAGCATCCGCTTCAACAATTGCACGTTTTTCTTCGCGGGCATTGCCAGCCGAAATAACTTTACTTAATTCGCGGCGCAACTGGGTTTCGTTCAAAATCGCCTGCGAACCAAGGGCATAGTTTCCATCGCGGCCAATGCGTATGCGCAGTGCCTCGGGCGATGTGTCGTCTTCTTTCGCGCTTTGCGTGCCGGGCAGGTCGACCTCTAGCTGGCTGGGTTGCATGAAAGTGGTGGACACCACCAGAAAAATCACGATGACCAACAGCACGTCAATGAGCGGGATCAGATTGATGTCGGGTGCCTCTGGGGCGCTGGTGCGTTTGATTCTCAAGGCAATTGTCCTCAGCCAGCCTTGCGGTTGCTGGTGGCGTGTTGTTTCAGCAAATCTTCAAATGGTTTCAAGGCTTCACCCATGTCGTCCAGAATGTTGCTGATGCGGATTTTGAACAGTCGGTAAGCCACCATTGCCGGAATGGCCACAATCAAACCAAATGCAGTGTTGTACAACGCAACGGCAATACCCGCAGCAATCGCCTCGGGTGTTTGCGCGCTTGATCCTTGAACTGCAAAAATTTCGATCATGCCTATTACCGTGCCCAATAGTCCCATCAAGGGGGCTGCACTTGCAATCATCGAGAGCACGTCCAGATGTTTCTCCAGCGTGTTTTGTACGCCGATCGACTTGTCTTGCATGGCCAGCTCAATGTCTTCGTTTTTGTAGAATGCAGCAAGGCCAGCGGCCATCAGCCCGCCCAGCGCACTGTGCGCCTCAAGCCGGGCAATGTTTTGCCTGTCTTTGAACTGGGGCAGGGTTTTGCATACATCGGCCACCAGATTGCCTGGCAACAATTGGTTTTTTCGAAGTGCCCAAATGCGTTCAAATACGATTGCTAATGCAACCACCGAGCCAAAAATCAAAGGCCAAATTGGCCAGCCCGCAGCGGAAATGATAGACCACACAGTAGACTCCTATTGAACAAGACACGGACTCTAGCGAAAAATCCAACATTACACAAATTGCTTTCTTTGTGCGGCGTGCGGTCATTGTGGATAACTTTGGGGAAAAATCCCTTGATTCGTTCAGGAATCAACAGGTTTTTTGAATAATGAACTTTTTGTGTTGTGTCTTCTTGTGTTTTTTTTCAATAAAATCATGTGTTTATTTGAATTTTCCTGTGTTTCAGGCTTGTTGCGCCCAAGATGGCTTTTTGCTGGTTGTTGTGGAAATGTGTCGAGAAATCCCTCGGGTCATGTCATAAATGATTGACTTCAAAACAGTTTTTTCCGTAAGCCAGTTCGCCCGCTTGCTGAATGATCACTTTCGCACACAGTTCAGCGCCATGAGAATTCAGGGCGAGGTGGCCGCTTTCACCAAGGCGTCGTCGGGGCATTGGTACCTGGCCTTGAAAGATGATTCAGCCCAGTTAAGGGCGGTCATGTTTCGCCAACGCAATGTGTTGGCTGGCTTTTTGCCCGCTGTGGGTGACAAAGTGGAGGTGCTGGCCCAGCTTGCCATGTACGAACAGCGCGGCGAGTTGCAACTGATTGTCGACGTGATCAAAAAAGCGGGGCAGGGCAATCTTCACGAGCAGTATTTGCAGTTGAAGGCGAAACTGACCCAGGAAGGTTTGTTTGATCTGACCCGCAAGAAGGTGATGCCCGTGGTGGTGTTCAATCTGGGTGTGGTCACTTCCCTGCAGGCAGCAGCGTTGGCCGATGTCAAACAGGCTTTGGCCCGGCGAGCACCCCATGTTCAATACACCGTCTACCACACGGCAGTGCAAGGCGCACAGGCAGCGGGCCAAATTATCGAGGCCCTGCGAAAAGCCGATGGGGCAGGGCACGAGGCCATAGTTTTGTGTCGCGGTGGCGGTAGCCTGGAAGACCTGTGGAGCTTTAACGTTGAGGCGGTGGTCAGGGCGGTTGCCGCTTGCAAAACGCCGATTGTAGTGGGCGTGGGGCATGAATCCGATGTCACCTTGGCAGAATTCGCAGCCGATTTGCGGGCCGCTACGCCCACCGCAGCGGCAGAGTTGATTAGCAGGCCAACGCGTGAATTGCTGGCCGATATTCAAGGCTTGCACAGCAATTTGCGCCGCGCATTGCGTCACCGTGCCCAGTCACTGGTGCAACAACTTGACCGGGCTGAATTGGGTTTGATCACGCCCACAGCCTACGTGAATTCACTTCAGGTCAGGTTGACCCATGCGGTGACACGACTGCCCGGCGTTGCCCGGCGACATATTGCCCAACAGACTGATGGGCTTGACAGGCTGGGCCAATATTTGATTAACGACATGGGTGTGGCCCAAACCCAGGCAAACCGGAGTGTCCAGTTGTTGGGGCAAGGATTGAATGCCGCGCAATCCAAACGTATGTCGAATGTTGACGGGAACTTGCAGCGGCTGGGTTCCGTGATTGAAGCGGTGTCGCCCCAGCGCACGCTGGAGCGCGGTTATGCATTTTTACAACCCGAGCCGGGCAATGCTGTGATTCGTTCCGTGCAGCAGGTTCAACCGGGCGATGGCGTTCGCGCCACATTGGCTGACGGTGAAATTTTGATGAATGTTCGCGAGAAAACAAGCGTGCACGGGCTTGCCAACATGGATGACAGCAAATCAAGATAGAATTGAAGGGTTGAATTGCTGGGGTTTGTCCTCAGCTACAGTTTTCATGATGATTGAGCGAGAGAGGATAATCAAATGCAACATACACTGCCCGAATTGCCATATGCCATGGACGCCCTGGCTCCACACATTTCCCAGGAAACACTGGAATACCACTACGGCAAGCACCATGCAACCTATGTCACCAACCTGAACAATTTGATCAAGGGCACCGAGTTCGAAAACTCAAGCCTGGAAGACATCGTCAAGAAGTCCACTGGTGGTGTGTTCAACAACGCAGCCCAGATCTGGAACCACACCTTCTACTGGAACAGTCTGTCACCCAACGGTGGCGGCGCACCCACTGGCAAGCTGGCCGAGGCAATCAATGCCAAGTTTGGCAGCTTTGATGCATTTAAAGATGCGTTCACGAAAAGCGCTGTTGGCAACTTCGGTTCCAGCTGGACATGGTTGGTCAAGAAGACCGATGGTACAGTTGACATTGTGAACACCAGCAATGCGGCGACGCCACTGACCACCCAGGACAAGCCACTGTTGACTTGTGACCTGTGGGAACACGCCTACTACATCGACTACCGCAATGCCCGCCCCAAGTATCTGGAAACGTTCTGGAACCTGGCGAACTGGTCATTTGCATCTTCAAACTTCGAAGGCTGATATCGCGCTTTCTGGTTGAATAAAAAAAACCGGCCCCAAGTTGCGCACTATGCGCATCAACGGGTCGGTTTTTTTATTGCTGTGCCTGCAGGGCCGATTCCGGTACGCGCACCACATGGCCCTCGCCAAGGCCACGCCTTGCAAACCAGCTCAAGTTCATTTCAAGCGCCAGTTTCGCATTGCCTTTGGAGCAATGAATGCCATCGGTGCCCGCTTTCATCTGCGCTACATTCAAAATTTTCCCCGATTCATCTGCAAAAGCCACGTCCAGGTCAATCAGCGTGTTTTTCATCCACATGCACTGTGTTTCGCTGCGCTTGAATACAAACAGCATGCCTTCGTTCTGCCCCAAACTTTCGCGGTTCATCATCCCGATTTGCCGGCTTGTGTCCGTATTGGCCACCTCGGCGATTACTCGCATGGCCTCTACCTGAATTTCGATTTTGGGCAATTCCGCCTGCACCGGGCCGGCTGCGCTGGATGCGCATGCTGCCAAGCCCAGCGTGGCACCAAGCGCACCGAGGGTCAGTGTGAAAATTGAATTTTTGATACGATGAAAGTGCATGAAATCAAGGTCCTGTCAGAGATCTGAAAGAAGATGGAGTTATTATACGGCTTGGCGCAATAAGGAATGCGATTTCATATTGCGAAATAATTGAGATTTTCGTATTGGGGGAATACACTAGAATGTTCCCTCTAACACACCAGAGAAGCAGCGGAGAGACCATGTACCAACACATCAAAGTCCCATCAGTCGGTGAAAAAATTACAGTCAACAGTGATTACTCATTGAATGTACCCGATCAACCCATTATTCCGTACATCGAAGGCGATGGCACTGGCTTTGACATTACACCTGTCATGATCGACGTGGTCGATGCAGCTGTGTCCAAGGCTTACGGCGGCAAGCGCAAAATCAGCTGGATGGAAATTTACGCCGGTGAGAAATCCACCAAAGTGTATGGTCCAGATGTGTGGCTGCCAGAAGAAACCCTGCAAGTGTTGAAAGAATACGTGGTGTCCGTCAAAGGCCCTCTGACCACGCCCGTGGGTGGCGGTATTCGTTCCATCAACGTGGCCCTGCGCCAGCAGCTTGACCTGTATGTGTGCTTGCGCCCAGTGCGTTACTTCGCTGGTGTGCCCAGCCCCGTGAAAGAACCCCACAAAACCGACATGGTGATCTTCCGTGAAAACTCCGAAGACATTTATGCCGGCATTGAATACGAAGCAGAAACCGACAAGGCCAAAAAGCTGATCAAGTTCCTGCGTGAAGAAATGGGTGTGAGCAAAATCCGCTTCCCCGAAACTTCTGGCATCGGCATCAAGCCAATTTCCAAGGAAGGCACCGAACGCCTGTTCCGCAAAGCTGTTCAGTACGCCATCGACAACAAGAAGCCTTCTGTGACCATTGTTCACAAGGGCAACATCATGAAGTACACCGAAGGTGCATTTGCAGCTTGGTCTTATGCTTTGGCGAAGAATGAATTCGGAGCCGAGCTGCTGGACGGCGGCCCCTGGATGAAAATCAAGGCTCCGCACGGCGACATCGTGATCAAAGACGTGATTGCCGATGCCTTCCTGCAGCAAATCCTGTTGCGCCCTGCTGAATACAGCGTGATTGCAACCATGAACCTGAACGGCGATTACATCTCTGATGCGTTGGCCGCACAGGTGGGTGGTATTGGTATTGCACCAGGTGCAAACCTGTCTGATTCAATCGCCATGTTTGAAGCCACGCACGGCACAGCACCCAAGTACGCTGGCAAAGATTACGTGAACCCCGGTTCGCAAATTTTGTCTGCAGAAATGATGTTGCGCCACATGGGCTGGATTGAAGCGGCCGACCTGATCATCAGTTCGATGGAAAAATCCATCACGTCGAAGAAGGTCACTTACGACTTCGCACGCCTGATGGAAGGTGCAACACAGGTTAGCTGTTCCGGTTTCGGTCAGGTGATGATCGAGCACATGTAAATCGGTCTGCCTGTAAATCTTGAAAAAGCCCCTGCGAAGGGGCTTTTTTCATGGCGGTTTGTTTTTAGGTGACAGGCAAGAAAAAAGCCGGCTTGGGACCGGCTTTTTCCTTAATCGGTGGTTTGATTATTTTACTTGTCAGGCGGCGCTGGTTGCGTCCATCACTGAGATGTTCTGAGCCTGCTTACCTTTTGGTCCATCCACCACTTCAAAGGTCACTTTCTGGCCTTCTTTAAGTGTGCGGAACCCAGATGCCTGGATTGCTGAAAAGTGGGCAAACAGTTCATCACTACCTTCATCAGGCGTGATAAAACCAAAACCCTTTGCATCATTGAACCATTTTACGGTGCCGGTCGCCATCGCGAAACCTCCTTCAAAAAACGATACTTCGATCGGAACGCAAGAACTTTCCGACAACTCACCAGTCGTAACCAGCTTGACTCCTATTCTTTGACCTGTTTGGGTTGTGGTCAACCATACAATAGATACATTTTTTCAGGGTTTACCCCTTGTGTTGAGCCCTGTTTGTCCTTATCTGAAAGATTCAGGCTTTTCGGGTGATTGACCCTGGCTTGAATCAATTGCAAATTGGTTGGCGGGTTCGCATAATTTCAAGGCCGGGATTGATTGAATTTTCAGGAAAAATTTCTAGCCTCGAATAAAGGCGGTGTATTGCTCCCTTATCCTTGTTGCGTGCCCCTTGGAAGTGATTACAATGAAGTCATGAGTTCGCAAAACAGTCCATCAACAGTCGTAGAGTCGCAGGCGCAAAAAGCGAAGCTGCCCCCGATGTATCAAGTCGTGCTTTTGAACGATGACTACACCCCCATGGAGTTCGTCGTGATTGTTTTGCAGAAGTTTTTTGGAAAGGGAAGGGAACAGGCCACCCAGATCATGCTGAAAGTGCATCGTGAGGGAAAAGGGATCTGTGGGGTATATCCCAGAGACATCGCCTCGACAAAGGTCGAGATGGTATGCGGTTTCGCAAAGCAGCATCAACACCCGCTGCAGTGCGTGATGGAGGAAACATGATTGCGCAAGAATTGGAAGTAAGTTTGCACATGGCATTTGTTGACGCACGTCAGCAAAAGCATGAATTCATCACTGTAGAGCATTTGCTACTGGCCTTGCTGGACAATCCGTCGGCGGCTGAAGTGTTGCGTTCCTGTTCCTGCGATGTTGAAGAGATTCGCAAGAACCTGCAAAATTTCATCAAGGACAACACCCCTGTGGTGTCGGGTCAGGACGAAGTGGACACGCAGCCCACGCTTGGGTTCCAGCGCGTAATTCAGCGCGCCATCATGCACGTGCAAAGCACCTCGAATGGCAAAAAAGAAGTGACCGGTGCCAACGTGCTGGTTGCGATTTTTGGCGAGAAAGATTCCCACGCTGTGTATTACCTGCACCAGCAGGGCATTACACGCCTGGACGTGGTGAATTACATCTCCCACGGCATCACCAAAACACCGCAGGCGCCTGCACCGAAGCCGGAAAGTGCTCAAAACGAGAATCCGGAACAGGAAGCAGAAACTGCGCAAACCGTGGGCGACAAGCAGTCGCCTTTGGATCAGTACACACAGAACCTGAATATCCTGGCCAAGGAAGGCAAAATTGACCCCTTGATTGGTCGCGAACAGGAAGTTGAGCGCGTTATTCAGGTACTGTGCCGCCGCCGCAAAAACAACCCGCTGCTGGTGGGTGAGGCGGGCGTAGGCAAAACCGCAATTGCCGAAGGCCTGGCCTGGCGAATTGTGCAAGGCGATGTGCCTGAAATTTTGAACTCCGCCCAAGTGCATTCTCTGGACATGGGCGCGCTGCTGGCGGGCACCAAGTATCGCGGTGATTTTGAACAACGCTTGAAAGCTGTGTTAAAGCAGTTGAAGGCCAATCCTGATTCTGTGTTGTTCATCGATGAAATTCACACCTTGATTGGTGCGGGCTCTGCCTCGGGCGGCACGCTGGATGCGTCCAATCTGTTGAAGCCGGCTTTGTCTTCGGGCCAGTTGAAGTGCATTGGTGCTACCACCTTCACGGAATACCGCGGTATTTTCGAGAAAGACCACGCGCTGTCTCGTCGATTCCAGAAAATTGATGTGTCTGAGCCCACCGTGGAACAAACCATTGAAATTTTGCGGGGCCTGAAAAGCCGCTTTGAAGACCACCATGGTGTGAAATACTCCAGCGCTGCGATTTCTGCTGCTGCGGAATTGTCAGCCAAGTTTATCAACGACCGCCACTTGCCCGACAAGGCCATCGATGTGATCGATGAAGCGGGTGCTGCGCAGCGCATTTTGCCGAAAAGCAAACAGCGAAAAACCATTACCAAAGGCGATATTGAAGACATCGTGTCGAAGATTGCCCGCATTCCGCCTCAGTCGGTCAACACCGATGACCGAAACAAGCTGGCCACGCTCGACCGCGACCTGAAAGCCACTGTGTTTGGTCAAGACCCGGCCATTGATGCACTTGCCAATGCGATCAAAATGTCGCGTGCCGGTTTGGGCAAAGCCGATAAGCCAATTGGTTCATTCCTGTTCAGCGGCCCCACAGGTGTGGGCAAAACAGAGGTTGCCAAGCAGTTGGCCTTTGTTCTGGGCATTGAAATGCTGCGCTTTGACATGTCGGAATACATGGAACGCCACGCTGTGTCGCGCCTCATTGGTGCACCTCCCGGGTATGTGGGGTTTGACCAGGGTGGTTTGCTGACCGAGGCCATTACCAAAAAGCCACATTGCGTGTTGCTTCTCGATGAAATTGAGAAGGCGCACCCAGATGTATTCAACATTCTGTTGCAGGTGATGGACAACGGCACGCTGACCGACAACAATGGCCGCAAAGCCGACTTCCGCAACGTGATCATTATCATGACCACCAACGCGGGTGCGGAGGCCTTGACCAAACGTGGCATCGGCTTCATGGAGTCGAAGGTGCAGGGCGACGAAATGGAAGACATCAAGCGCATGTTCAGCCCCGAATTCCGCAACCGCCTGGATTCCGTGATTTCCTTCCGTTCGCTGGATGAAGAAATTATCCTGCGCGTGGTTGACAAGTTCCTGATGGAACTTGAAGAGCAGTTGCACCAGAAAAAGGTGGATGCAATTTTCACAGACGACTTGCGTCAACACCTTGCCAAGAAAGGTTTTGATCCGCTGATGGGTGCGCGCCCAATGCAGCGCTTGATCCAAGACACCATTCGCAAGGCCTTGGCCGATGAGTTGCTGTTTGGCAAGTTGGTCAATGGTGGCAGGGTGACTGTGGATCTTGATGCCGGGAAAACTGAAGTGACCTTGACGTTTGACGACGGTGCTACCGGACAAGAGTCGGAAAGTGGTACGGAAGTGGCGGTTGATTAAGAACCAACACTTCCAAGGCAGCTTCGATTTCTTCCTTTGTGTTTGGCTTGATACAGCGCCTGGTCTGCAATGGCCATGGTGCGCTCAATGCCTTCCGTGTGCTTGATGTTGCAGATCCCCGCTGAAAACCCCACCTGACACGCATTGGCCAATCGAACTCGATCCACGATGCGCTGCGCGTCGTCCGCGGCGCAATTGGGTAATAAGACCGCAAATTCTTCACCCCCAATTCTGGCAATCAAATCGCCTGGCCGAAAGTTTGTTCTCAGTGTTTCGGCGAATTCTCGCAGGCGTGCATCGCCGGCTTCGTGCCCATAGGTGTCGTTGTATTGCTTGAAGTAATCAATGTCGATCATCGCCACGCTGCCATGCAGGTTGTTTTGGCGTTGCATTTTTCGCAAGTAGGACCCCGTCATGTCTTGCCAGCCCCGCAGGTTCAGCAGACCGGTGAGGGCGTCGGTTCTGGCCTGGTTGCCAAGGTGAAGCAATTCGTTGGCAAAGCGCTGCCGTAGTCTGGATTGACGCCACAGTGTCACGCTGACAAAACCAACGGAAAAAAACAGGACAATCAGGGTCAGGATGAGGTTGTTGCGCTGAAGGGCGTTGACCTTCTCGTCGGCGGCCAATGCGCTTTTTTTCATCGCGCTGTTGAGCAAACTCAGTTCAATGAACCATTGATCCATGGTCTTTGGGTCAGCCTGCCTCGGGTTGTTGATCAGTTCATCAATGGCAATTAAATGCCTGCGCAAGGCGCGGGCATGCTCGACAAGGTTGGCTGGCTCGTTGACGGCCTCAATCACGGCCAAGCGCGCTGCAAGCTGATTCAGCAGTTCCTGGGGGGAACCGTAACCCCGGGTTTCAAGACCCAGTTTTGTTTCGTAAGCGTGCGGATTGCCCAAGTGGCGCAGTGCAGTGCTTTGCACAATGAGGTCTTGCAAAGACACTTCCAGTAAACGCCGTTTGGCCATGTCGCCCTGAATCTGCAGGGCCTGATCGTAGTTAAACACCGCCACCAACGCCAACATGGCACAAAGGCCCATCCAGAAATAGCGAAGCGCTTTTTCAGAACAGGGGCGAATCTGCTTGAGCAAATACTTCCGCAGACCATACTTCGCGGGCACGTGTGGCTCGCCAACCCCTGAGTTCATTGCATTCCTTGACGTTTTTACAATGCAACTCAGTGGTCAAAAATGTGTAATAGGTTCCCCCCTATCGGGTGCCTGTGCTGCCAAAGCCACCTTCGCCCCGTGTGCTGGGCGTGAAGTCGTCGACTACTTTGAAGTCGGCATGGGCAACCGGCAGGATAACCAATTGCGCAATGCGCTCCATGGGTTCAATCGTTACAACAGTTTGGCTGCGGTTCCAGGCAGATACCATGAGAGGGCCCTGGTAATCGGAATCAATCAAGCCCACCAAATTGCCTAGCACCAAGCCTTTTTTGTGGCCCAAACCCGAGCGCGGCAAAATGGTTGCGCAGTAGTTGGGGTCACCAATGTACATCGACAGGCCTGTGGGCACCAGCTCGGCCTGACCGGGTTGCAGGGTCAGGGGTTCAAGCAGGCAGGCACGCAGGTCAATGCCAGCGCTGCCGGGGGTGCCATAGGCTGGCAATTGTTCTTGCATGCGGGGGTCGAGTACTTTCAGTTCTACTTGAATTTTCATGGTTGCCAGTGGTTTAGGAATGTTCGGTAATGAATACCAGTACAGATTGTGCGGCCTGCAGTTTGCTGGATTTCGGCAAGTGCACGGGCGCCATTGTGTGGCTGTACAGGGTCAGTTCGGTCAGGTCTGCGCCCAAGGCGTTTTGCGCCAGATTGCCAATGATGAAGTGGGCTTTTTTGCTGGTCAGTTTTCGACTTGCGTATTCATCAAGCTGTTCGGTTTCGGCTGCGAAGCCCACCACGGTCAGTGGCTTTTGTCGCTGCGCGGCCAGCTCGCCCACATCGGCAAGAATGTCGGGGTTCAGTTCGAATTCCATGCTCAGGCCTGCGGGTTGGTCGGCCTGTTTCTTCTGTTTTTGATTACTTGGATTTTTGATGCCGTAATCGGCCACTGCAGCCACACCAATAAACAGGTCGCAGTGCTCAATTTGACTGAATACGGCAGCGTGCATTTGTTTGGCCGATTGCACGTTCAGCACATGTGCACCGTAAGGTGCAGGCAAGGCGGTGGGGCCGCTGATCAGGTTCACCTTGGCGCCCATAAACCACGCTGCCTGTGCAAGGGCGTAGCCCATTTTGCCGCTGGACCGGTTGGTAATGCCGCGCACTGGGTCAATGGCTTCAAATGTGGGGCCTGCGGTCAGCAACACGCTTTTTTCTGCTAAGGGTTTGGGGTTCACTGCGCGGGCCAGTTCCAGAACAATCTCGAACGGCTCCAGCATGCGGCCGCCGCCCACTTCACCACAGGCTTGCTCGCCGGCAGCCGGGCCAAACACATGCACGCCATCGGCCTGCAGCTGGGTCAGGTTGCGCTGGGTGGCGGGGTTGTTCCACATCTCCACGTTCATGGCCGGTGCAATGGCCAAGGGGCAATTGCGGGCCAGCACCAGATTGTCGAGCAAGTTGTCGGCAAAGCCGTGGGTGTATTTGGCCAGCGAATTGGCCGTGCAGGGCGCAACGAGCAGGAAGTCGGCCTGGCGGCTGATGTCAATGTGCGGCATGCCGCGGTCGTTGGCGCCTGTAGGCCATTGCGACACGTGCACTGGTTTGCCAGATAGCGCCTGAAAGGTTAGTGGGGCGATGAACTTGGTGGCCGATTCGGTCATGACCACCTGCACCTCGCAACCCTGTTTGGTTAACAGGCGCACCAGTTCGGCAGATTTGTAGGCGGCAATTCCGCCGCACACACCCAGCACCACACGCAGTTGGTTCAAACCTGGAAGTTGTGGCAATTCAACTGGACGCATGCGTTTAAACCTTATTGGCTTTTGGCGGGTTTGGCTTTGTGCTCTTTGTTGAAAAACAATTCATCAACAATCAGGCCGATTGCACCCATGGTAATCGCAATGTCAGCCACATTGAAAGCTGGCCAGTGATAGTTCTGAATGTAGAAATCAAGAAAATCGATTACTGCGCCATGTGCTACGCGGTCAATCAGGTTACCGATTGCACCACCCAAAATACAGGCCAGGCAGAACATCGCGAATTTGCGGTGGCTGGATGAACGCATCATGAACAGAATCACAATGGAGGCCACGATCGCCACGCCAGACAGGAAATGTTTTTGCCAGCCTTCCTGGTCAGCCAGAAAGCTGAATGCTGCGCCAGGATTCAACACATAGACCAGATTAAAGAAGCCGGTGATTTCAACCACGTTACCTAGGTCGAGTCGGGCTTGAACCCACAACTTGGTGATTTGATCGAGCAGAATCAGCAGCAATGAAAAACCAATCCAGGGCAGGATTGATTTTTTTTGTGGCTTCAATGCATTGGTTGCTTTAGACATGATTGCGCACCTCGCCTTCGCCAAACAGATTGCTCACGCAACGGCCACACACGCCAGGGTGTTCCGGATCAGCGCCTGTGTCGGGGCGTACATGCCAGCAGCGCTCGCATTTTTCGCCTATTGCAATACCCACTTCGATTTTCTCCTCGCTGGCCGTTGCGATGCTCAGGCTGGACACAATGAACAGGAACTTCAAATCGTCACCCAGGCTTTCAGCTGCCGCATACAGGTCGGCTGGAAGTTGCAGGGCAACTGCGCCTTGCAGGGATGAACCAATTTTGCCTTCGGTGCGCAGGTTTTCCAGTTCCTTCACCACCCGTGCGCGCAGCGCCAGCAATTCGGTCCACTTGCTGCCCAAGGCTTCGGCATTGGTCACATTGGGCACCTTGTAAAACTCGTTGCAGAACACGGATACTTCCACATTGCCCATCACTTCACACGCTTCCTCGGCGGTGAAGCTGAGCACTGGGGCCATCAGGCGAAGCAGTGCATGCGTGATGTGATACAACGCGGTTTGGGCGCTGCGGCGTGATTTTGAATCGACGCCCGTGGTGTACAGGCGATCTTTCAGTACATCGAGGTAGAACGCCCCCAAATCTTCGGAACAGAAAATTTGCAGCTTGCTGACAATCGGGTGAAATTCGTATTTCAAGTAGTGCGCTTCGCACTCGCTTTGCAATTTGCTGATCAGCGTCAGCGCGTACTGGTCTACCTCAAGCAATGCTTCAGTCGGCACGGCCTGTGTTGCAAAGTCGAAATCAGAAATATTGGCGAGCAAAAAACGCAGGGTGTTGCGAATGCGGCGGTAGCTTTCCACCACACGTTTCAGGATTTCGTCAGAGATTGTCAACTCGCCAGAATAATCGGTGCTGGCCACCCACAGGCGCAAAATTTCAGCGCCCATTTTGTCTGAAACCTGCTGCGGTGCAATTACATTGCCCACCGACTTGCTCATTTTGCGGCCCTGGCCGTCGACCACAAAACCATGGGTAAGCAGGGCTTTGTAAGGTGGCACGCCGTTGATCATGCAACTGGTCAACAGGCTTGAATGGAACCAGCCGCGGTGCTGGTCGGAACCTTCAAGGTAAAGGTCAGCCGGGAAGTGGCTTTCGTCGGCATGGCTGCCGCGCAAAACCGTTTCGTGGGTGGTGCCGGAGTCGAACCACACATCCAGCGTGTCGGGGTTCTTGACGTAGTCTTTTGCCTCATCGCCGATCAGTTCTTCAACCGACACATG
>NZ_DAIUBR010000023.1:0-11525 GCF_036846585.1 Limnobacter sp.
CGCGTTGCTGGCGAGGCGGTGGGGCTTGATTATGCCAAGGCCATTAGCGAGCTCTCACAGGGCCAGTTGCAGCTTCAGGCAGCGCAGCAAAGCTTTGCCAGCGTTTCGCAATTAACGCTATTCAACTTCATCGGCTAAGCAACGGTTTTCACGCCAATTCGGCGTGAGTTGCTTGCTTCCGCACTGAAAACCGCTGTATCCCTTGTTGAATTTATTCTTGCTCACCGAATCAGGCAAAACAGATGGCCTGATTCAGTGTCGGCTTGACGCCGAACGCTGCGAATAAACCCAAGCAGGGCGGTTTTCTTGAAGTGCGGAACAAGCAAACCCACTGCCGAGTTGGCCAAAACCTGCAGGCAAGCAAACACTCTCAGATCAGTCCGTTTTCCAACGCATACCGCGTCAGTTCACCATTGGTTTTCATGCGCATTTTCTCAAGAATGCGTGCCCGGTAAACGCTCACTGTCTTGGGGCTCAACGACAACTCATCGGCAATCTCGCTCAGTTTTTTGCCCGAGGCAATCATGCGAATGGTTTGAAATTCACGGTCGCTTAACGTAGCGTGCAAAGGCTTTTCAGAATCTTCAGTCAAGTGACTGGCCAGCGATTCAGCCAGTTCAGGTGTAATGTACTTGCGGCCTGCGGCAATTACCTGAATGGCATCGACCAGCTTTTCGGGGGCGGTGTTTTTGGTCAGATAACCGGATGCACCAGCTTTCAGGCAGCGCACGGCATACTGGTCTTCCGGGTGCATGGACAGCATCAGGATTTTCAGCGCAGGGTATTTGTCTTTCAGAATTTTGACAATGTCCACGCCATTCTTGCCCGGCATGGAAATGTCCAGAATGGCCAGGTCAACGCTGTGCGCACCCATGGCCTTCATGATTTCGGAATATTCCCCTGCCTGGGCCACCACCTGCACAAAATTTGTGTCTTCAAGCAACTGCTTCAGGCTGCCCCGAAGCAATGCATGGTCATCTGCCAACAACACCTTAATCATTTTCTGCCTCACCTGTGTGATTGCTTCTCGGTATTGAAACCATGACCGTTGTACCCGATCCCAGCGATCCGCTTACATCTACCCAGCCCTCAAAAGCTGCAACCCGTTCTTGCATGCCGCGCAGGCCAAATGATGTTTCTTTTAATTTGTCAGTATTCTCGATGCCGCGACCATTGTCACGAATCTCTAACGATAGTTCATTTTCCGACACAAACAACTCCACATCAACCCTAGTGGCCTGGGCGTGCTTCACGATATTGGTCAGCGCTTCCTGCAGAATTCGAAACAGTGCCGTATTTTTCTCGGCATCCAGGTCCAATTCGTCCACATTGCACTGAAAAGTACCCTCGATCCGGGTGCGCTTCTGGAAATCGGTCATCTGCCATTCCAGCGCGGGAATCAGGCCGTAGTCCAGTATGCCGGGGCGCAAGTCCTTTGCAATCCGCTGGCTGCTGGCCAGCAGGTGTTCAATCAGCTCCAGCATGTCATCCAGTTTTTCTTGCACGGCAGGGTCGGGTGACAATATTTTATTTAACCACGCCACATCGGCTTTCAGCTTGGTCAGGGATCCACCCATGTCATCGTGAATTTCCCGTGCAATCGCGCCGCGTTCCTGTTCCCGTCTTTTTTCGATTTCGGTGGTAACAAGGCGTAATTCGGTTTGGGCATTGAGCAGACGCTCCTCGGCCTCCTTGCGGTCAGAAATATCCAGCAACACGCCATCCCACACAAACAGGTTTCCGCGTGGTTTGGCAACTGCATTCATCAGCACCCACCGGTCAAGCCGCTTGCCGTAGTTCTTCAAGCGACCTTCCCAAGTCACGGCCACGCCGGGGCGAGGCGGTTCCATCAACATCTCAAACAGTGCCGCGGCATCTACAGACTCAAACTGCTCAAAGAAATAGTGGGGGTTTTCCAGAAACAGCCTTGGCGGCACGCCAAACAGACGCACAACACCTTCGCTGACAAAAGGCACAGTGGGGCGGGGCATGGAAGGGCCGGATTGCATCTGGAAAATAATGCCCGGGATGTTCTCTGCAATGGCTGCGAACCGGCGTTCGGATTCCCGCTGTGCCTGCTCGGCGGAGGCCAGGCTGCGCCGCTCATTGGCAGCTCGAAGCGACCGTTCAATGGCAGGTACAAGGCGTGCCATCTTGTCTTTCATCAAATAGTCATCAGCCCCGGCCCGCATGGCTTCAACCGCCACATGTTCACCGATGCTGCCTGACACGATAATGAAAGGAATGTCCAGGCCTGAATCACGCACTATTTTCAGGGCTTCTTCGGACCCAAAGCCTGGCAGGTTGTGATCGGAAATAACCACCTGCCACTCTTCGTGCTCCAGGCATCGGCGCAACTCGTCAATCCGGTCAACACGGGTTGCCGTGTATTTCAGTCCGCCCTGTTTCAGGCGGTAACACATCAACTCAAAGTCTGAATCATTGTCTTCCACCACCAGTACTTTCAATCCACCATCTGAAAAGTTACTGATGTCCAACAATGACGGGGGCAATCCTCTGGATTCACTCATTGTTTGTACGCCTGTTGATTGGCTTTCTTGTTTTGCACAGGATCAAAGCGAGATTTAACACCATTTCAAGGTTTTAATCCTTGCATTCTTCTAACCATATTATCGGAACATAACAGGGTATAGAACTCATTCGCGTCGGGCCACCCACCTAATTGTGTGAACCCCCGGCGACAAAGGCACTAGATGAATCGTCCACCGTTGAAATTCGAACCTCCCGGAACCCGATACAGCACGGACGCTGTTGCGGAGGCCAAGCAGGCCGCTGCCGCAGTGAATCTCAGTTTGCAAAGCGAAGACAATGCCGAGCGTGAATTTGAATTCAATGAAAAAGATTTCTCCCGCGTGCGTGCGCTGATCCTGAAAATTGCCGGCATTTCGCTGGCGCCCAGCAAGCAAAGCATGGTCTACAGCCGTTTGGCGCGTCGCTTGCGAGCTTGCAAACACAACCGCTTTTCCTCTTATCTGGATGCACTGGAGCTTAATTCCAGCAACCCGGAATGGGAGCATTTCACCAATTCGCTCACGACAAATTTGACCTCGTTTTACCGGGAAGCTCACCACTTTGACATTCTGAAAACACAACTGCAATCCCTTTCACGCAGTGCTCGAATTGAATTGTGGTGCAGCGCCGCCTCGACAGGGGAGGAGCCCTACACCATGGCCATTGCTGCCATGGAAGCTTTTAACAGCATGAATCCCCCCGTGCGGATTCTGGGCACCGACATTGACACCAAAGTACTGGAACATGCCAGGAAGGGCGTGTATCGCCTGGACCAGGTGGGAAAAATTTCTGAAGAGATTCTTCGCAAATACTTCATCAAGGGCAAAGGCGAAAGTGAAGGCATGATTCATGTGCGCCCGGAAGTGCAGGCAATGGTGACTTTTAGAAAGCTCAACCTGATGGACAATGTGTGGTCCCTGCGACCGGGCTTTGATGCCATCTTTTGCAGAAATGTCATGATTTATTTTGAAAAAGACGTACAGCTTCAAATTCTCAAGCGATTTGCACCCTTGATGAAGCCAAACGGTTTGCTGTATGCAGGGCACTCTGAGAACTTTGCCATGGCTCGGGATTATTTCACTTTGCGTGGCAAAACCGTGTACACGGTGAACGCTGACAAAGCGGCCAAGACAGGCACCGATGGCGAAGGCCCGGTGCGTAAGCTTTTTGCATGAACCGCGTGCTTGTACCCCTTAATGCTGTAAAACCCACCTTGCCAGGCTTGTGAAATGGAAAAAATCAAAGTATTGGTAGTTGATGATTCGGCCTTGATACGCAGCGTGATGAGCAAGATCATCAATTCACAGCGCGACATGGAAACCGTGGCCACCGCCCCTGATCCCTTCATCGCCCGAGATCAAATCAGGAAGTACAGTCCGGACGTGATTACACTGGACATCGAAATGCCTAAAATGAATGGCATTGAATTTCTGGAAAAAATCATGCGTTTGCGCCCCACGCCGGTGGTGATGGTGGCGACGCTGACTGAGCGGGGAGCGGATGTCACCTTCCGTGCCCTTGAACTGGGAGCCGTTGACTTCGTGACCAAACCCAAACTGGATATCAGCCAGGGCATGATTGATTACGCCAATCAAATTACCGACAAGATTCGTGCGGCATATGCCGCACGTTTCCGTTTGAAACGCTTGCCGCCAAAGCTGGCAGTGCAAACACCAGTGGCCCAGAGCGACCCAGTCACCGGCGTGGTGGTGCCCACCAACAACGCCTTGGGCAACCGCTATGCAGCCACGGAAAAACTGGTTCTGATTGGTTCCTCCACTGGGGGTACCGAGGCCATTCGGGTCATTCTCGAGCAAATGCCCCACGACAGCCCTGCTATTCTGATTACCCAGCACATGCCCGCCGGTTTCACCAAAAGCTTTGCGGATCGTTTGAACCAGGTGTGCAAGATCACCGTGAAAGAAGCCGTGCACGGCGAGCGCGTTCTGCCTGGGCATGCCTATATTGCGCCTGGCGACAGGCACTTGCTGCTTGGGCGAAACGGGGCCAATTACATTTGCCAGTTGTCCGATTCGGAACCCGTGAACAGGCACCGGCCTTCCGTGGAGGTATTGTTCAGGTCTGGACAGGAAATTTCACCGCGCAACATCGTGGGCGTGATGCTGACCGGCATGGGCAAAGACGGTGCACAAGCCATGGCCGACATGAAAGCTGCGGGAAGCTACAATATTTGCCAGGACGAGGCCAGTTCCGTGGTGTTCGGCATGCCTCGGGAGGCCATTGCATTGGGCGCAGCCGACGAAGTGGTCGCTTTAAACCAGATCGTCAAGCATCTTTTGGACCATCTGTCGAAAATTGCACGGCGTTCAGCCGTTCGAATTTGAAGAAGGCACGGCTGGCTTCTCGAGCCAGTTCAGCAAGGTTTGAAGATCCATCGGACGGGAAAACCAATAGCCCTGCAACCGGTCACAACCCATCTGGATCAGGCTTTCCCGTTGTTCGGCAGTCTCTATGCCCTCCGCATGAACAATCAAGCCTAGCGCATGGGCCAGGTCAATCACTGCCTTCACAATCATGTGGCTGTTCTGGTCTTCCAGCAAATCCATCACAAAGCTTTTGTCGATTTTAAGAATGTCGACAGGCAACTGGCGAAGGTAATTCAGCGACGCATAACCAGTGCCAAAATCATCCATTGCAATCTGCGAACCCTCTGCCTTCAGTTTGTTCAAGGCCTCCACCGTGCGCGTCATGTCGTCAATGGCAGCCGATTCCGTCACCTCAAACTCCATCCACTTCGGATCCAGTCCAGCGTTGCGAACAGCATTCTTCGCCTTGGCAGGAAATTCCGGGTTCAGCAGCTGGCCTGCCGAGCAGTTCACGGCGCACCATAGCATGTGCCCGCGCTTGTGCAGTTCAAGAACCTTTCGGCTGGCTGATTCAATGACCCAGTCGCCCAAAGCGTCGATCAAACCGGAATCCTCGGCCACACCGATAAACTCGCAGGGCATGATTCGACCAAGTTCGGGGTGTGTCCACCTCACCAAAGCCTCTACGCCGCAGATACAGCCAGTTTTAAGGTCTTCAACGGGCTGAAAGTCCAGCACCAGTTCATTGCTTTCAATGCCCTTGGCCAAACCCAATTCAATTGTTTTTCGCCGCCGGGCCAAATCATGAATTTCCGGAGCAAGGGCATTGAGCAATTCAAGGCCCTGCGATTCAATAACATGTGCAACCGACTGGGCATGGGTGACCAGTTCTGCGGCGTGCTGCCCATGTATGCCGGGGCGTGCCAGGCCCATGCGCATATGGGGCCGAACAGCAATGTTTTCTATCATGAACACCCGGTTCAGGTCCGCTTCAAGCCCGCACAGGGTATTTGCAACGCTCACTGTCCCATCGGCCCAGTTCAGCTTGTTGGTCACCACCACCACCACATTGTCGGACCACCTGCACAGAATGTCCTGTTTGAATGTATCCCGCACGCGTTCCACGATTGTTTCCAGCATGTTGCGGCGAATTCGGGGGTCCACCTCCGGGCGCCGTGCCTGGTTTCGGGACACATTCACGCTAAGCAGACACAGCGCGTTGTCCTCGCCCTGATTGGTGCGAAGCCCGGACAGGGTCTTGACCAAGCCTTGGCGATTCAAAAAACCTGTCGCTGTATCGAAATAAACTGCACGGCGATGTGCCTGTTCAAGCTGCTGTTTTTCACGGCGCAGGCGGTGGGTGTGAATTTCCCGCCGCACCGCCGGGATCAGCCGTTCCGGGCGGGATTTTTCGACGTAGTCGCGAACGCCTTCATGCATGGCCTGTACACCCAGCGCATCCGAGGCCAAACCGGACAACAAAATGGTTGGTGTGTCGGGGCGCATTTCTTCGACCATGTCGATTGTTTTGTCGTGCGTCAAATACGGCATTGAGTAGTCGCAGATCACCAGATCCGGTTCAATGTCCTCCAGTGTCTGTCTTAAACTGTCCTCGCTGTGCGCATGGCGCACAATGGCGGTAGACCACGCTTGGATGATTTGACGTTTGATCAGCAAAAAATCATCTTCGCTGTCGTCAACAACAATGATTCTGGGCGCGTCCTGTTCTGTGGTCATTGAAGGTTTTATGATGATGTTATAAGCAAAGAAACAGCCGTCTTCCTGTATCCTGCACACTTCTGCAAAGGCTGTCTAGTCGGGCAATTCACGAGAAAAGACATGAGCAAGGCATTCACCAAAGAAAATGATTCTGAATTTGAGGACGATGGCCCCGATGCCAGCCAGGCATTGCCCCAAGGTCTGAAAAACTACATCACGCCACAAGGCTATCGCCGCTTGCGTGACGAGCTTACGCATCTGGTGAAAACGGAGCGTCCTGAAGTGGTGGCTGTGGTGTCATGGGCGGCGTCCAATGGGGATCGTTCCGAGAATGGCGACTATCTGTACGGCAAAAAACGCCTGCGTGAAATTGATCGCCGCATTCGCTTTCTGACCAAACGCACCGAAATTGCCGAGGTGGTAGACCCTGGCACCCAGCAGGAACTGGAAAGCATTTTCTTTGGTGCCACCGTAAGCTACATCAACAGCAAGGGCGAGGAATTGACCGTGAAAATCGTGGGTGTGGATGAAGTAGACACCTCGAAAGGACACATCAGCTGGATATCACCAGTGGCGCGAGCCTTGTTGAAAGCAAAAGAAGGTGATGTGGTGCAGTTGATGACGCCTGCCGGACGGGATGAACTTGAGATAGTTGAAGTGAAGTATGTGATCGACTGATCACCGTGCTTCGTTGCCCAGGTGTCGGCCTACAGTCGAATGATGGTAGTTCGTGCCGCAACTTAGTGCGCCGTGGTGTCAGCCACCGGCAGTCGAACTTTCGCAAACGCACGACCTTTCACCCGAGTAACCCGTTCCACGTATTCAAGCTTGCGCAGCGCCATCAAAATGCGCGCCAGGTGCACACGATCAGTCACCTGAATGGTGAAGTGCAGTAACTTGCGGTAAGTGGTTTCGTCGCTCATGGTCAGGTTGGTGATGTTGGCACCGGCATCTGACAAAGTGGCCGCAATGGTGGCCAATGCGCCTTTCTCGTTCACCGCCTGCAGGTCCACGTTCACATCGAAGGGGCGCGTAATTTCAGGCGACCACTGCACATCGGTCCAGCGCTCTGGCTCTTTGCGCATTTGCTTGCGGGCGGTTTCGCATTCATCGGTGTGAATGATCAGGCCGGATCCCTTTCGCACATAACCGATGATGTGGTCACCGGGAATCGGCAAACAACAGGGCGCGCGCTGAACGGACATGCCTTCGCCCCCGTGAATCATGATTGGGGCGCGTGTTTCGCCCGTGTTGCCTGAAGGTGAATCCACGCGTGCATCGGCTCGACCCATGGCAATCAGCACGCGGCGTGCCACCACCGGGGCCACGCGACGGCCCGCACCAATGTCGGCCAGCAGTTCATCGCGGGTGCTGACCTGGGAATCTTTTTGCAGGCGGTCCCACACTTCATTGCTCAGGTTTTCCAGCTTGATCTGGTCGGCTTCCAGTGCCTGCTCAAGCAACCTGCTGCCCAAGCGCACCGTTTCTTCCAGATTCATCGACTTCAGGTAGTGCCGAATTTCCGAGCGGGCCTTGCCCGAACGCACAAAACCAAGCCACACGGGGTTGGGGCGGGAATGGGGGGCCGTAATAATCTCAACCACATCGCCGCTTTTCAGAATGGTACGAAGGGGTTCGATCACTTGGTTGACGCGCGCAGCCACACAGTGGTTGCCAACGTCGGTGTGCACGGCATAGGCGAAGTCGACCACAGTGGCACCGCGCGGCAGGCTCATGATCTTGCCGTTTGGGGTGAACACGTACACCGCATCGGGGAACAGGTCCACCTTGATGTGTTCCAGAAACTCTGCTGAATCGCCGGTCTGGTTTTGAATATCCAGAAGGCTTTGCAGCAGGCGGTGGGTTTGGGTCTGAATGTTGTTCAGTGCCTCCCCTTCTCCTTTGTATAGCCAGTGCGATGCCACACCTTTTTCAGCAACCTGGTGCATTTCTTCGGTACGAATCTGAAATTCCACGGGTGTACCGTAGGGGCCCAGCAAGGTAGTGTGCAGGCTTTGGTAGCCGTTTAACTTGGGTATTGCAATGTAGTCTTTGAACTTGCCTGGCACTGGCTTGAACAGTTGGTGCAACATGCCCATGGCCATGTAACAACCCGGCATGTCTTTCACCACCACGCGGAAACCGTATACATCCAGCACTTGGGAAAAGCTGAGGCGCTTTTCAATCATTTTGCGGTAAATGCCGTACAGCGCTTTTTCACGACCAAACACCTGGCACTCAATGTTCGAGTCGTCCAGGCATTTTTCCACTGCTTCGAGAATTTTGCTTACCACCTCGCGGCGGTTACCACGCGCTGCAAGCACCGCTTTCTTCAGCACTTCGTAGCGCAGGGGGTAGGCATGCTGGAAGCTGAGGTCTTGCAGTTCACGGAAAATTTCGTTCAAGCCCAGGCGATGGGCAATCGGGGCGTAAATTTCAAGGGTTTCAAGGGCAATGCGGCGTTTTTTGGCAGGGCTCATAATCTCGAGCGTGCGCATATTGTGCAAACGGTCGGCGAGTTTTACCAAAATTACGCGCAGGTCGCGGGCCATGGCCAGCAACATTTTTCGGAAGTTTTCAGCCTGCGCTTCTTCTCGGGAGGAAAATTCCATTTTGTCGAGCTTGGAAAGCCCGTCCACCAAATCAGCCACAGAGCCACCGAAGCGCTCAATCAAGTCTTCTTTGGTTGTGCCGGAGTCCTCCATCACATCGTGAAGGAGGGCGGCTTGAATGGCCTGGCTGTCCAGGCGCCAACTGGCGCACAGTTCGGCCACAGCAATGGGGTGGGTTACGTAGGGTTCACCTGTGGCGCGAAATTGCCCTAGGTGTGCAACGTCAGAAAACTTGTAAGCCTCGCGAACACGCCGAATCTCTGCCTCGGGCAAATATGCCGAGGCAAGTCCTATTAGCTGTGCGATAGAGACCACATCGGGTCGGTTTGGCTCAGGTTGAAGTTCTCTGGCTTGCATTGCCCCCCGCATTTTGTACCACTGTTACAACTTTAACTACGATCTTCTATTGTGCAGTCTTACTTCTGGTCGGGCAAGACGATATTGACTTCCAACATCTCCATATTGCCTTGTTTTTGAAGGTTAAACTTCACGTCTTCCTGGTCAATCTTGACGTATTTGGCAATGACTTGCATCAATTCGTCCCGCATTTGGGGCAAAAAGTCGGGGCCGTCCTGGTCCACACGTTCGCGCGCGATGATCAAAGACAGTCGTTCTTTTGCAACATTGGCAGACTTTTTCTTTTCGCCAAACAGCATGCTGAGTAATGACATAGCCTTAACCTCCAAACAAGCGCTTCAGCAGGCTGGGCTTTTCGTAGTCCACAAACTGCAGCGGTTTGGTTTCGCCCAGAAAGCGCGAAATGCAGTCTTGGTAGGCCAATGCCGCATCGTTTTCTTCGGCGTGAATGACTGGCATGCCTTGGTTGGACGCCTGCAACACGGTTTCTGATTCCGGAATGACACCCAGCAGCGGCACGCGCAACAGGTCGGCCACATCTGAATAGCTTAGCATTTCGCCATCGGCTGCACGTTTGGCAGAATAGCGGGTGATCAGCAAGTGTTCTTTTACAGGCTCGCCACCTTCTTTGGCGCGCTTGCTCTTGGCCTGCAAAATACCAATGATGCGGTCGGAATCGCGAACAGACGACACTTCCGGGTTGGTAACCACAATCGCTTCATCGGCGAAAGTCAGGGCCATCACCGCGCCGCGTTCAATACCCGCCGGGCTGTCGCACACAATGTACTCGAACCCCATCTCGATCAGGTCTTTGATAACTTTCTCGACGCCTTCTTCGGTCAGCGCGTCTTTGTCTCGGGTTTGGGATGCGGGCAAAATCGACAGCATTGGGCAATGTTTGTCTTTGATCAGGGTTTGCTGCAGGTTGGCTTCACCGTTGATCACGTTGACCAGGTCGTAAACCACGCGGCGCTCGCAACCCATGATCAGATCCAGGTTGCGCAAGCCCACGTCAAAGTCGATCACTACCGTTTTAAAACCACGCAAGGCCAGGCCTGCGGAAAAACTTGCGCTGGTAGTTGTTTTACCAACGCCACCCTTACCGGATGTAACAACAATGACTCGACTCACAAATGGTCTCCTAGCGGATGTTGATGGCCTTGAGCCGCAAAACTGCGGGCTCGCTGCCATGGTCAAGATGAATTAATGTGGGCTTGGATCGGTTTTCTTCAGGAAAGCCGCCCTCGAATGTCAGGTAGTAACCCGCCACGGCCACCAGTTCCGCCTCGAAGCAGGTGGACATGATTCTGGCCTGCGGATCACCTGCGGCACCTGCCAGGGCACGGCCCCGCAATACACCGTAAACGTGCACATTGCCGTCTGCGATGACTTCGGCCCCGGCAGACACCTGCCCCATGACAACCAGGTCGGCGCCTTGTGCGTAAATTTTCTGGCCACTGCGCACGGATTGTTCTATCACCATGGTTCGGCGCGCATTGTCGAATTCAGGCACCGTGGGGTGCTGTTGTGCTGCGGGCTTCTCCACCGGCTTTTCAACCGGGGGTTCAACAGTTTCGGTCTCCGCTTCTGTGTCGCCGGTTTCGTAGCGCAGCCCCAGCTCTTCGGCTTGGGTTTCCAGTGCGGCGCTGTGTCCACGCACTTCCACCAGGTGAACCCCGGCTGTTTTCAGCAGGTCTGCGTAGGCGCGCAGGCCAATGCCTTGCTCTGCCAGTTCCGCCTCGGTCCATGCTGAAAAATCCAGCACGGCAGGTTCTGCGGAATACACGCCGGGCGAGGGGCCAAGCCGTTTTTTCAATGCATCAAGGCTTTCTTGCAACGGGGCGGGGCGCAGCGAAAAGGTCACCGCCTTGATTTTGGCAAATTTGATGTCAAGCAGTGCGGAGCTGGGTTTGTTCAAAGTAATTGTGTTCCGGGAAATCAGAAATAATAGCCAGCTAATTTTGCAGTCAATTTTACG
>NZ_DAIUBR010000023.1:11543-52694 GCF_036846585.1 Limnobacter sp.
CCGTGTACCGGTCTCGGGCTTTTTGAAAAGCAATGCAGCCCGGTTTAGATGGGCACGCGTTTCAGCATTTCGATTCCAATTTCACCCGCTGCAATTTCACGCAGGGCAGTTACGGTTGGTTTGTCTTTGTCAGACTTTACCTTTGGAGTGTGGCCTTGGGCCAGCATGCGGGCGCGGTAAGTGGCGCACAGGGCCATGTCGAAACGGTTCGGGATCTTTTTCAAGCAATCTTCAACGGTGATGCGGGCCATCTGGTGTCCTTACAGTCCAATACTTTTGAGTTGCGCCCCGTGGCGCGCCATTTGCTGATTGAAACGGCAACGGGATGCGAAGACGATCGATTTCAGCTCCAAAAGAGCCTGTGTGAAATCATCGTTAAGGATAACATAATCAAAGCGCCTCGCCTGCTCGATCTCGAGTTGTGCGGCACCCATTCGCTTCAAAATCACTTCTTCACTGTCTGTACCGCGCCCACGCAGCCGTTTTTCGAGTTCTTCCATGCTGGGCGGCAAAATAAAAATGGAAACCACGTGGTCAACCTTGCGCACCACCTGTTCCGCGCCTTGCCAGTCAATTTCCAGCAATACATCCCTGTCTATTGCCATTTGGCCTTCGACCCAGGATTTGGAGGTGCCGTAATAATTGCCATGCACATGGGCCCATTCCAGAAAACCGTCCTGATCACGCAGGGCTTCAAACTCTGGCTGGGAAATGAAGTGGTAGTCCTTTCCATCCACTTCGCCAGTTCGGGCTTTGCGTGTGGTGTTGGAAATTGACAGCCCGACGCCTTGTACTTCGGCGAGCAAGGCCTTGACCAAAGACGATTTCCCCGCACCCGAGGGTGCGCTGACGATGAACAGGCTGCCGGAATAGTGGGGCGCGTGCTGGGGTTGTTCAAGTTTGCTCATGCAGCTGGGGCGAAGTTCGTGGCGAATGTGTGATTTTAAGCCAAAAGCATTGTTGGGCCAATCCGGCAGAACCGGGATGCCAAATCATTGCTTGTACCAATCTAGCGTACTTCACTCAATATTTTGAATTTGCTCGCGGAACTGCTCAACCAGCACTTTCAGGTCAATGCTGGCTTGCGTTTGGGCAATGGCGTGGGCTTTGCTGCCCAGCGTGTTCGCTTCACGATTCAATTCCTGGGTTACAAAATCAAGCCGCTTGCCGATTACGCCACCTTTTTTCAAAATTCGGCGTACCTCGGTAAAGTGGGTTTGCAGGCGCTCTACTTCCTCTTTCACGTCAATGCGCACGCTGTGCAGGGCCACTTCGTGTTTAATGCGCTCTTCCAGGTCTCCCACGGTCAGGTGGCTGGCTTTGTCAGAAATAATTTTGTCGAAGGCCTCGGTCATGCGTTCCCGAATTTTGCCCTCGTAGTGGGCCAAAAACTGGGGCAGCATGGGCAGCAGGCTGTTCACAATCGCTTCCATTCCGTCTACTTTTTCCAGCAGCACGGCCGCAAGGCCTGCACCTTCACGTTCGCGGCTTCGCTTCAAGGCATCAATCGCTTGGTCGCAAAGTTTGGCGATGGTTTCCTGTAGTTCTTCACCGCTCAGGCTGTTGTCTTCCACCACGCCGGGCCAGTTCAGTACCTCGGTTATGCGAAAGCCGTTGGCCTTGGGCAAGGCGCTTTGAATACTGGCTTCCAGGGCTGCAAGTTGTTTCACCTGTTCAAGGTCCACTTTCGGAATGCGTTTTTCACCTTCCGCCCGGCCCCATGAAATTCGACATTCCACTTTGCCCCGGCTCAGGGCATTCATCAGCTTTTCACGAATCAGCGGTTCTACATTCCGAATGTCGTCGGCCATACGAAAGTTCAAGTCCAGAAAACGGGAATTGACGCTGCGCAGTTCCATGCTCAAGGTGCCTGCCCGGGTGGTGCTTTGGGCGTTGGCAAAGCCTGTCATGCTGTGTACTGTGGCGGTGTTTTTGCTGTCCTTGCTCATTTGCGGCCTGTGCGTGTGTGTCGGTGGTGCATGGATTGTAAACTCTGGGCTGGAGCTTGTTTTCTGTGGGGGTGTGTTTGGCGGGTCGAATCATTGCCCATTTGGACATGGACGCCTTCTACGCCAATGCCGAATTGGTGCGCAACCCGGCCCTGCGGGGTTTGCCGGTGGCCGTGGGTGGCCGCCGTGGCATGCAGCCCTTGCCGGGGCAGCAGTTCCCCACCTTGGCACAATACGAAGGGCGCGGTGTGCTGACCACCGCCAATTACGAGGCCCGCGCACTGGGCTTGCATTCAGCCATGCCCACCATGAAAGCGGCCAGGTTGGCACCCCACGCCATTTTATTGCCTGCCGATTTTGACTGGTATAAAACCTTATCCCGACAATTCAAGGCTGCCGTGCTGGAACTGGCGCCCAATGTGGAAGACCGTGGAATCGACGAGATTTAC
This sequence comes from Limnobacter sp., assembly GCF_036846585.1. GTDB lineage: Bacteria > Pseudomonadota > Gammaproteobacteria > Burkholderiales > Burkholderiaceae_B > Limnobacter. The sequence goes on from NZ_DAIUBR010000023.1 coordinate 13,942, forward strand.
ATTGACCTGAGCGACGAAACAGGCGGTGATTTCGATGCCGCCATCGCGCTGGCCGCACGGCTTAGAACAGCGGTAACTCAAGCCACCGGAGGCATGACCTGTTCGGTGGGTTTGTCGGAAAACAAGCTGACTTCCAAAATTGCTTCCGATCTGAAAAAGCCCAATGGGCTAAGCGTGGTGCGGCCTGCTCAGTTTCAGGAAATAATCTGGCCGCTGTCTGTGGGCAAAATCAACGGCGTGGGGCCCAAAGCGCAGGAAAAACTCAAGACCATGGGTGTGAACACAATCGCCGAACTGGCGGCCCAGCCGATGGAATTACTGTGTGAGCGATTTGGCGAAGGATACGGGCTTTGGATGCACGAAAGCGCCCACGGAATTGATCGCCGGGAAGTAAGTCTGTATTCCGAGCCCAAAAGCATTAGCCGCGAAACCACGTTTGAGAACGACATGCATGTGCGAAGGCAGCGCGACAAATTAACCCAGGTGTTGCTTCATTTGGCCGACAAGTTGTCGCAAGACCTGGCCCGCAAGCAACGCCTGGCCAAAACAATCGGCGTGAAAGTGCGTTTTGCCGATTTCAAATCGCTGACCCGCGATGTGACCACCGGCGAAACAGTGGCCACGGTAGCGGATATTTTGCAGGCCGCGCGAGCCTGCCTGAAGAAAATTCCTTTTGAGGAAAAAGGCCCGCATTCAACCATTCGCCTGCTGGGCATTCGGGCCAGCCATTTGGTTACTCCGGCAGATGCAGCGCTTAAAGGGCCGGCCCAATTGTTTCTCGACCTGGAAGATGCGCCATAATGCGTGCACGATAAACGGATACGCACTGGAGAATTTGAATGAACACCACCACAGCCCGCCCCGATGGACGAAGCCCCCACGCCCTGCGCGAAATCAGCCTGGAGCGCAATTACACCAAGCATGCCGAGGGTGCTGTGATGGTTCGGTTTGGCGACACCCATGTGCTGTGCACCTGCAGTGTTGAAGACAAAGTACCCGGCTTTTTGAAAGGCCAGAACCAGGGTTGGCTGACTGCCGAGTACGGCATGTTGCCCCGTTCCACCCATTCCCGAATGGACCGCGAAGCCGCGCGTGGGAAGCAAAGCGGCCGGACGCAGGAAATTCAGCGTTTGATTGGCCGTGCATTGCGTGCAGCGGTTGATTTGAACAAACTGGGCGAGCGCACCCTGAAAATTGATTGCGATGTGATTCAGGCCGACGGCGGCACACGCACGGCGTCCATTACCGGTGCAATGGTGGCCGTGGCCGATGCAATTGGCAAACTGTTGGCCAGCGGTGCCTTGGCTGAAAACCCGATCAAGCAGTTTGTTGCTGCGGTTTCAGTAGGCGTGGTGAATGGTCAGGTGGTGCTCGATTTGAATTACGACGAAGACTCCACCTGCGAAACCGACCTGAATGTGGTGATGACCGAGAAAGGCGGTTTTGTGGAAGTGCAGGGCACTGCTGAAGGCGACGCCTTTAGCCGCGATGAATTGAACGGCATGCTGGATTCCGCAGCAGCTGGCATCACTGAGCTGGTTCGTTTGCAGAAAGCGGCGTTACGGGCATAAGGAAAAAAGTTGGGAAATAAGGCAATGGCATCGAACAACGAATGGGTACTGGCCAGCGGCAACAAGGACAAGCTGCGTGAATTTCAAGACCTGTTTGCCCCTTGGGGTGTGAACTGGGTGGCCCAGGGTGAACTGGGCGTGCCCGATGCCGAGGAACCCTTTCACACTTTTGTCGAGAACGCGCTGGCCAAGGCCCGCCACGCCAGCCGACTGACTGGCTGCCCCGCGCTGGCCGACGATTCCGGTTTGTGCGTGCCGGCCATTTCCGGTGCGCCGGGTGTGTTGTCTGCCCGCTATGCCACCTTGTTTGGGCAAGAAAAAAGTGATGCCAACAACAATGCCTGTCTGGTTGAGCAACTCAAGGGCATTGAGGACCGCCGCGCCTATTTCGTGTGCGCCATGGTGTGGGTGGCCCATGCCGACGACCCAACACCCACGATTGCCCAGAAAATGTGGTGGGGTGAGGTGATTGACACCCCGCAAGGTGAACGCGGCTTTGGCTACGACCCGCACTTTTGGTTGCCTGAACACCAATGCACCGCCGCGCGAATGCCCAAGGAATTGAAAAATACATTCAGCCACCGGGCACAGGCTACACAGGCCTTGCTGCTGGAATTACAGCTGCGCTTGGGTTTGAAGAAGGCAGGCACTTAAGTGGAACAGGGCAGCGGCGATAAGCCTTCTTTCATGGCAACATCGGCCGGTAACTTGGCGGGCCGTGTATTCATGCCCAGTGAATTGCAGTTTGCCGCCATGCCGCCGCTGGCACTTTACATTCACCTGCCTTGGTGCGTGCGCAAGTGCCCGTATTGCGACTTCAACAGCCATTTGGCCCCTGAAAGCAAGCTGCGTGAAGTGGGCGTGCCAGTGGTATCCAATACAAGCCAAGCCGTCACTGGTGAACAGGGGTTTGCAGAATCTTTACCCCTTGACCTGCAACGCCGCTACCTGAATGCCTTGGTCGCTGATCTTGACCAGCAACTGCCCAAAATTTGGGGCCGCAAACTGTATTCAATTTTTATTGGCGGTGGCACGCCTTCCCTGTTCGCCCCTGAATTGATTGATGAATTGCTGGGCGCAGTGCGTGCCCGCCTGGGCATGCCGCAAAGCGGTGAAATTACGATGGAAGCCAACCCGGGCACCTTCGAGCAAGCGCGGTTTGAAGGGTTTCGCAAAGCAGGTGTTAATCGCTTGTCGATTGGCGTACAAAGTTTCTCGGACTCTCACTTGAAAGCCCTGGGCAGGGTGCACAACAGTGGGCAGGCGGTGGCCGCCGTGCGAAGTGCCGTGGCTTTGTTTGATGAAGTGAATATTGATTTGATGTACGCCTTGCCCCATCAAAACGTGGAGCAGGCACTGGCCGATGTGGCGCAGGCCGTGGCGCTAAACAGCACCCACCTGAGCCTGTACCAGCTCACGATGGAACCCAACACCCTGTTTGCAGCCAAGCCACCCCCTTTGCCCGATGACGACACCTTGATCGACATTGAAGAGGCCGTTCACAAGGCTGCAAAGGCGGTGGGCTTTGAACAGTATGAAATTTCAGCCTTTGCCAAACCAGGGCATCGCTGCCAGCACAACCTGAACTACTGGGGATTTGGTGATTACTTGGGCATTGGTGCGGGCGCGCACGCAAAAATAAGTTACCCCAACCGCATTGAACGAGAAACCCGTCACCGCAACCCCATAGCCTACATGGAGGCTATGGAAAGTGCGGCGCAGCCCCTGGAGGTGCGCACCCTGACAGTGAAAGACCTGCCATTTGAGTTCATGCTGAACGCCTTGCGCTTAAGCGACGGTGTACCCGAAAGCTGGTTTATCGAGCGTTGCGGCAGGCCGTTAAGCGACTTGCAAAAACCACTGAAACAGGCGTTGGCGAAGGGTTTGATTGAAACTCAGCCCGGCCTGTTTAAGCCCACCGGGTTGGGTTTTCGTTTTCTGAATGACCTTCAGGAAATGTTTCTGACCAGCTAGGTGGGTCAGGTTGACTCAGTTCAAGTGGCGTGTTTCCGGTCGTTCAATAATGCTGGGCACAATTTTGAAATGCAGCCCCCAATCGGCTTGCACACAGGTTTTAATCAGCAAATCTGCAAAGCCGTGCTGCAATTGCTCGGCCATGCGCATCTCGAACCCCTTGCCGCTGCCAGCCACCAGTTTTAATACCAGGTCCGTGTTGTGCGCTTCACCGCTTGGGCGAAGTTCAATTTGAGTAATCAGCAGTGGGTCTGCGCCCAGCGGCGTGGTGGTGTTTTTGTCTTGAAACGGGCTTTTGAAATCCGCAGAATACAGCGACACTTCCCGGCTCATTTCCAGTAGTGCCTTGCGGCCCGCATCGTTCAAGGGGCGGTCGCTGGCCAGCAGTTTTTGCATCATTTCATCCAGACTGGGTATCAACATGCGCACCATGCGGCGCGTCAACCACACCCGCACTTCCTGATTCTCAGCAGAATTGATTCGTATCAGTATGCGATCGTGTTCTGGTGCGTAAGCCACTTGTAACTGTTTGATTTGCATGTTGGCGTGCTTGAAAAATGGTGCGTATCTTTTGTGTTGGCGTTATCTTGAAAATTACACGCTCGCCCACACATACTGTTCATCAGTATTGTGACTCAAAATTGTTAAAAAGGGTTTGCACACATGCGTTTAGATCGACTGACCACCAAGTTTCAGGAAGCTTTGGCCGACGCCCAAAGCCTGGCCGTGGGAAAGGACAACCCCACCGTTGAACCTGCACACGTGTTGTTGGCCATGCTCAAGCAGGGCGAGGGCTCGGTACGCGGCGTGATAGGCAAGGCTGGCGGCAACCCGCAGGTGTTGATTAAAGGCGTTGAGGCCGAGGTGAACAACTTGCCGCAGGTGGCCAACAACGCCGGGCAAATCCAGATTGGCAGCAAGTTGCAAGCGGCCTTGAACCTGACTGACAAGGAAGCCCAGAAGCGTGGTGACCAGTTCATTGCCAGTGAACTTTTTTTGCTGGCCTGTTTGCAAGACAGCACGGGTTTGGCCAAAGTGATGAAAGAAGCGGGCTTGAATGCCCAATCCCTGAACACCGCCATTGAGCAGGTGCGCGGGGGTGTGGCTGTTGACAGTGCCGAAGGCGAAAGTCAGCGCGAGGCCTTGAAAAAATACACCATTGATTTAACCGAGCGCGCACGCATGGGCAAGCTTGATCCTGTCATTGGTCGCGACGATGAAATTCGCCGAGCCATTCAAATTTTGCAGCGCAGAACCAAGAACAACCCGGTGTTGATTGGCGAGCCTGGTGTGGGTAAAACCGCCATTGTGGAAGGTTTGGCCCAGCGCATTGTGAATGGCGAAGTACCCGATACGCTAAAAAACAAGCGTGTGTTGGTATTGGACATGGCACTGTTGCTGGCTGGTGCCAAGTACCGCGGTGAATTCGAAGAACGCCTTAAAGCCGTGTTGAAAGACGTGGCCGCCGATGAGGGGCAAACCATTGTGTTCATCGATGAAATTCACACCATGGTGGGTGCAGGCAAAGCCGAGGGCGCGATTGATGCCGGCAATATGTTGAAGCCTGCACTGGCCCGTGGTGAATTGCATTGCATTGGTGCCACCACGCTGGATGAATACCGCAAGTACATTGAAAAAGACGCGGCACTTGAGCGTCGCTTCCAGAAGGTGTTGGTGGGCGAGCCCAGTGTTGAAAGCACCATCGCCATTTTGCGCGGCTTGCAAGAACGCTATGAGTTGCACCACGGCGTGGACATTACCGACCCAGCGATTGTGGCCGCTGCAGAGTTAAGTCACCGTTACATCACCGACCGCTTCTTGCCCGACAAGGCCATTGACCTGATCGACGAGGCTGCCGCCCGGATCAAAATGGAAATTGACTCCAAGCCTGAGGAAATGGACAAGCTGGATCGTCGGATCATTCAGCTGAAAATTGAACGCGAGGCTGTGAAGCGCGAGCAGGACGACGCTTCCAAGAAGCGCCTCGCCCTGATCGAAGAGGAAATTGTTCGCCTTGAACGTGAGTATGCAGATCTCGACGAAATCTGGAAATCAGAGAAGGCGGCTGTGCAGGGCAGCGCTGCCATCAAGGAAGAGATTGATCACATTCGTGCTGAAATTGAACAATGGAAGCGCAAAGGCGACTGGCAAAAAGTGTCTGAACTTCAGTACGGTAAATTGCCTGATCTGGAGAAAAAGCTGAACGATGTTAAAGACAACGAGGGTGCTGAGAAGAAACCCAACAGGCTATTGCGCACGCAGGTGGGCACCGAGGAAATTGCAGAGGTGGTTAGCCGTGCAACGGGGATTCCGGTCAGCAAAATGTTGCAAGGCGAGCGTGACAAATTGCTGCAAATGGAAGCCGCGCTGCATATGCGTGTAGTGGGTCAAGACGAAGCCGTTACTTTGGTTGCCGATGCCATTCGCCGTTCGCGGGCTGGCCTTTCTGATCCCAACAAGCCTTTGGGTTCATTTCTGTTTTTGGGTCCAACGGGTGTGGGCAAAACGGAATTGTGCAAGGCCTTGGCGGGTTTCCTGTTTGATTCGGAAGACCATTTGATTCGCATCGACATGAGTGAGTTCATGGAAAAGCACACCGTGAGCCGCTTGGTGGGGGCGCCCCCAGGCTATGTGGGTTACGACGAGGGCGGTTATTTGACCGAAGCTGTGCGCCGCAAACCCTACAGCGTGATTTTGCTGGACGAGGTGGAAAAGGCCCACCCCGATGTGTTCAATGTGCTGTTGCAGGTGCTTGACGATGGTCGCTTGACTGATGGGCAGGGCCGCACCGTGGATTTCAAAAATACAGTGATTGTGATGACATCGAACCTGGGTTCGCATGAAATTCAGCGTTTGGCTGGGCAGGATACTGAGGTGATCAAAGCCGCTGTGATGGAAGAGGTCAAACTTCACTTCCGCCCGGAATTCATTAATCGGGTGGATGAGTTGGTCGTGTTTCATGCATTGGACAATGCGCACATCGCGAACATTGCCCGTATTCAACTGCAGCGTTTGCAGCAGCGACTGGTTAGCCGCGACATGCGATTGGAGGTCACTGAGGCGGCTCTGCTTGAAATCGTGAAGGCAGGGTTTGATCCACTGTATGGTGCACGCCCCTTGAAGCGGGCCATTCAGCAAATCATTGAGAACCCGGTGTCGAGGATGATTCTTGAAGGCAAGTTTGGGCCGAGTGATGTGGTGCCGGTGGACTTCAAGGATGGTGAGTTTACCTTCGAGCGGGTGGTGCACTGAACTTCGCTTGTCGAAGTCGCTTAACTCCGCGCCTAATCCATCCCCGACAGGGAACGGCGAGCCTTCAATGCGCCGCGGCGTACATCGCCTCGCCCGCCTCAACAGGGTTGCCGGTTTTGTTAAATACCTCAAGCCACACCCCGTAGTTGTGCACTGTAGGGTCTTGCCAGGGGTGAAAGCCTGGCTTGAAGTAATTCAACAACTTCGGTAGCAGGCTGCTGTACAAGCCCTTCGGGCCTAGCAACCACACCAAGCCTTTCGAATACATTTTGAATCGGGTCCAGCCTTTAAAGCCATCGCTGCCCAAAATAATCCAGGTAAATACCAGCGTGTGCAAGGTGAAGTTGAACATGGCATGCGCCATGGCCAAGTTGCGTTTGAAGTAGCCTACTTTGGCCACCTTCTGCAACACGTCAAATGCCACGGCCTTGTGTTCCATTTCCTCAACGGCATGCCAGGCCAGCATGGCACGCACGCGGTGGTCCGCGCCGGCCATCACTTCTTTTCTGGAAAAAAACATCTCGGCCATCATCGCAGTGAAGTGTTCCAGTGCCGCTGTCATGGCCAGGTTGTACTCGGGTGAAAGCACCTTCAAACGGTGGTTCATGATCTTCGTGATCACGTGCAACAGTTTGTTCACCGGCACGCCTTGTTGTTTCAGGCGCTGGTTGTAATCGGTGTGCACCTTGCCGTGCTGGCCTTCCTGAAATGAAAAATCTTTTACCGCTTGAAGCAGTTCAGGATCACTGATTTTGTCTTTGAAGTTGCGCACGCTCGAAATGAAGTAACGTTCCCCATCCGGAAAACTCATTTGCACGCCATCGATCACCCGGGTCTTGAACGCATCACCATTCATCCAGTACTTTGGAATGTCTTCATCCATGATGCCGAAATCCAGGTCTTTGCGAACCACAATGTCTTCTTTGTACGATGTTGTTGTCATTGTTGCCTCCTGCTGCCTTGTGTGAATAAAGATTACCGAATCACCACATCACACGATATGATTTGAAATGACAAAAAAGGAAGAATTCACGACAACGTGAAAAAAACTGATCGCAGGAGACCGGGTGGAAACCATCAACTTTCAAATGCTTGCCAGCTTGGCGAATGCTGCGCGGCGTTGCGACATTGACCTGAACAGTGTGATGCAGGAACTGAAACTTGAGATTGACATGAGCGGCGACCCGCGAAGAAGAATGTCCTTGCCCTGTTTTAATTCACTGTTCAAGGCGGTGGATTCGCGCCAGCCCAGCCACCACTTTCCGCTGGTGTTTGGCGATTCATTCAACTTCGATGGATTGCCGGAGCTGGCCACTTTTGTGACCAGTGCGTCCACGCCGCAGGAAGCCATGCGTGTTCTGGATTGGTCGCCCAAATTGCTGCATCCCAATTTGCATTTCAAAACGGTGCATCTTGGGCATGAGCTGGGGCTGGAGGTCATGGTTCCAGACCCCAGTGATACGCACAAAGACTTGCCGGGTTTTGTGGAGGCCACCATGTCAGCGGTGTTGAAATTTATCCGCTTGCTAAGTCCGCACGAGCAATTGATCAAGCGCATTGAGTTCAAGCATCCACTTTTAACCGACATGGCGGAGTATCAGTTTTTATTGAAAACCACGGTACTTTTTGAGCAGGCACACAACCGTTTGATCGTGGATTCCTCCGCACTTGACTTGCCATTGCCCGGTGGAATTCCTTCGGCGCATCACAAGGCGCAGGCGGTAATCCTGAACCGATTGCTGCCGGATGTGGAAGAACAAACCCTTGAAAAACAGGTTCGTCGTCTGTTGAAATCCAGGCTTAGCTTGTTGGGTGAGCCGATGGATGTGATCAGTGAACTGTTGAAGGTTCATCCACGAACCCTGCAGCGTCGATTGAAAAATGAGGGGAAGTCTTATGTGGATCTGTTAAGCAGCGTGCGCCATGAATTGGCCTGTGAAATGCTGCGGGGTTCGGTCATGGATATTGAAACCATTGCAGCAAATCTGGGGTACTCCGATCGCCGTAGTTTCACCAGCGCCTTCATGAAATGGCAGGGTGTTTCACCCAGAGAATTCAGAAATCAGCATTGAATCTGGTCAACCATGTTTGGCGCCTGCATTTCATGTTTAAATTTTGACTGCTGATTGATTCACTTAATTCCTGGAGCTTCCCATGACCCCCACCACCGACCTTTGCGATGCCAACGAAGACAAAATTGCTGCAGGCACTTTGCGTGTTGTTGAGCCCATGTTTCAAAGCTGGGGCATGAAAAGCAGTTTCATGGGGCAGGCGCACACCTTGAAAGTATTTGAAGACAATTCACTGGTGCGCAGCGCACTTGAAAAAGACGGACAGGGCAAGGTGCTTGTTGTGGATGGTGGTGGCAGCATGCGTTGCGCCTTGGTTGGTGGCAACTTGGGCATGCTGGCAGAGGAAAACAACTGGGCGGGCATTGTGGTGTATAGCTGTGTGCGCGACACGCTGGAATTGGATGAATGCGATGTGGGTATTCGTGCATTGGGTACTCACCCGATGAAAAGCCAGAAGCGCGGTACTGGCCACGAGAACATTGAAGTTGCCCTGAGCTTTACCACTGTGCGACCTGGCAACTGGGTGTATGTCGATGAGGATGGGGTGCTGATTTCAGACAGCAAACTGGACTAAGAATAAATGTGCACCTGCACGGTTTAGAGTGCACCCTCTTTTTCATTTAGAGAAAATGTATTTCACATCATGATTAAAGTAATTTAAGTTATTGATTTAAAAGGATACGAAAAAAAGTCTTGTATAAGATATAACTCTTGTTGCTCTGCGAAATGATCTGTAAGATACGGTTCATCACCTGATCGATGCCACTTGCCTTAGTGATACCCGCGAAAAACCCGCGAAGCCCACCGCAAGCAGCCCATCAAGCGAACCGTTTTCTTTTTCTATCGCCTTTGAGGACATCACAATGAAATCTTTTGACCAACAGGTTCAGGAACTTAACAAAGATTGGGAAACCAACCCACGCTGGAAGCTGGTAAAGCGCGGCTACAAAGCTGAAGACGTGGTACGCCTGCGTGGTTCACTGCAGCCAGAGTACACACTGGCCAAGCGCGGTGCTGAAAAGCTGTGGGAAAAAGTAAATGGCACAGCCAAGAAAGGCTACGTAAACGCCTTTGGCGCGATCACTGCTGGCCAGGCCATGCAGCAAGCCAAAGCCGGTCTGGAAGCGGTTTACCTGTCAGGCTGGCAAGTAGCTGCCGACGGCAACAGCTCTGAAACAATGTACCCCGACCAGTCACTGTACGCATACGATTCAGTGCCAAAAATGGTTCGCCGCATCAACAACACATTCCAGCGCGCTGACGAAATTCAGTGGAAGAACATTTGCGACGGCAAAATGAAAGCCGCTGACGCAATCGATTACTTCCTGCCCATCGTTGCTGACGGTGAAGCTGGTTTCGGTGGTGTTCTGAACGCCTACGAACTGATGAAGAACATGATTGCCGCTGGTGCAGCTGGTGTTCACTTCGAAGACCAATTGGCCGCTGTGAAGAAGTGTGGTCACATGGGCGGCAAGGTTCTGGTTCCAACCGCTGAAGCCATTCAAAAGCTGATTTCTGCACGTTTGGCTGCCGACGTTATGGGCGTTCCTTCAATCGTTCTGGCCCGTACCGACGCTGAAGCCGCGAACCTGCTGACCTCTGATTTCGATGCAAACGACAAACCATTCCTGACTGGCGAGCGCACTCCTGAAGGTTTCTATCGCGTGAAGAACGGTTTGGAACAAGCCATCAGCCGCGGTATCGCCTATGCACCTTATGCTGATCTGGTATGGTGTGAAACAGGCACGCCCGACATCGGTTTTGCCCGCGAATTCGCGCAGGCCGTTCTGGAAAAGAACCCAGGCAAGCTGTTGAGCTACAACTGCTCACCATCGTTTAACTGGAAGAAAAACCTGAACGACAGCCAGATTGCTTCTTTCCAGGAAGACCTGTCAGCCTTGGGTTACAAGTACCAGTTCATCACATTGGCTGGTATTCACGTGAACTGGTACAACACATTCAAGTTCGCCAACGCATATGCACAAGGCGAAGGCATGAAGCATTATGTAAATATGGTTCAAGAACCTGAGTTCGCAGCACGCGAACAGGGTTATACTTTCGTATCTCACCAGCAAGAGGTAGGTGCAGGTTACTTTGATGATGTAACCACAGTAATTCAAGGTGGCGCATCTTCAGTAACAGCCTTGACAGGCTCTACAGAAGAAGAACAGTTCCACTGATTTGCTGGTTGAATTGAATTTGTCGGCAATCTTGGCAGTCTCCCACCCCAAGAGGGGTGGATAGGTTGACCGACTGAGGGGGGAGAGGAGACAAGCTCAAAAAACCAAATCAAGAGCATTTTTCCCCTTGCTGGGCCTTTACAAAAGGCCCAACAGCAAGTGCTGAAGCCCGGTGAGAAACTTACCGGGCTTTTTATTTGAATGTACTGATCGCATGCATCAGCACATTTGAAACAGAATGAAGTTGCTGTGCCACCTGCGTGTTGTTTTGTGCGGCCTGCGTGTTCTCTTCGGTCATTCTTGCAACCCTTTCCACGTTCTGGCTGATTTGAATGCTGACCTGAGACTGTTCTTTCATGGACACCGCAATGGTTGAAATCGCTTCCGACACCCGTTCCGAATGGTTCTTGATGTCCAGTATTGTTGCGTTCACTTGGTGCGCTTGGTTTAAACCAGCCTGGACCAGTTTCACTGAATTTCCCATGCTGCCCACTGCACCCTGAGTCATGCGTTGAATGTCGTAGATCATTTCCGATATCCGGTGTGTGGCGGTTTTGGTTTGTTCCGCAAGTTTTCGAACCTCGTCAGCCACTACCGCAAATCCACGGCCCTGCTCTCCGGCTCGGGCGGCTTCAATCGCAGCATTCAAGGCCAGCAAATTGGTGTGCTCGGCAATTTCCGTGATCGTCGAAATAATTTCGGATATGTCGCTGGACCGGGCTTCCAGTGTTTGAACCGTCGAGGCACTTTCATCGACCGAGTGCGCGATCCGTTCAATGCCGCTTACCACCTGTTTCAATGTGGCAATACCACTTTCAGCTGCATGTCTGGCTGTGTGAGCAGTGCCGCTGGCCTGCGATGTATTTTCTGAAATATGGGAAATGCTGACGGTGAGTTCTTCTACCGCAGCAGCCATGGTAGATGTGGCTTCGGCTTGCGCGTCACTGGCCTTGGCCATGGCGTGAGAAAGGCTGGACACCTGGTTTGAGTTGCCGTCCAGTTCCTGGGCCGATTGACGAATGCCGTTGATCAACACCCGCAAATTGGTTTGCGCTTTCGACAATTCGAGTAGAAGAATATCTATCTCGTCATGACCTCGTGTTTGAATGGTGCGACCAAGTTGACCATTGGCCAATTCACGAATGTGCTGGTTGGCTGTAGCGAGTTTTGTTCTCAGCAACTTGCTTAATCGAAGCGTGATCAACATACCTGTCAGAATGGATAGCATCACAACAGTGCCCACCGCCCAAAGCGAGTTGATGTATGTTTGAACGGACTGATCGGTTCGTTTCTTGAGCATGGTTTTTTCCGCCAGCTCAACTTGGTCCAGCAAAGCCTGCATTTTGTCCATGATGGGTTTGCCAGACATTGCCGAGAAAATGTTCAGAAAATCCGCTTGGTCAATTTCGCCGTTGTCCAGGCTTTGACGCAGCTTGATGGTTTCATCAATTGAAAAAGTCAGCCAGGGTGCATACAACGTTTGCAGTTCATCAACCCACGCAAATGTTTCAGCTGATCCAGCCATGCGTTCGGAAAGGTAGTCAATTTCTCCCTGATAACGTTTTTTGCCGAATTGGTAAGTCGACAAATAAGAATCCTGCCCGGTCAGCAAATAGCCCCGCTGGCCAGATTCGATAAACACCAGGCTTTCCCGAATCGTGCTGACATGCTGCAATGTTTTAAAACTGTCGGTGTTGTTCAGTCCGCTAACCTGAATGCGTTGCATGTTCCACAAACCCAGACCGCCCCCCACGGCGGCACAAGCGATCAACATGGCAAAGCCCAGCAACATTTTTGATTGTATGGTTTGAAGCATCGAAATTCCTGCATGACAAAGGTTGAAATTTTGTCAATTATCAGCAGTTCGACGGTTTTTCAAAGCTTTGAAATGCGGGGTGGTTTTGCACTCCGTCATTTGTGGAAATTCACGAATTTGAAATAAAAATCGGCTATGCGCGGGAACGGTTTTTTATTAAATCCTGCAAGATGACATCGCTTAAAGTGTCTTCCCATCGATATGCTTGAACCCCATTCATTGCAGCAAAAAATTCTTTTTCTTCTTTCGAGTAGGCCTGTACAAAAACCCGAATGCCCGGGTTCAGCATTCTTGCGTTTTCAATCATCTGTGTCAGGCCCGGCGTTTCACCTGTGGCAATGATCAAGCTGTCAGCATTGGCTGTGTGGGCTTGAACAAGCGTAACCGGATCGGCAAATTCTCCCGACACGGCGGCAATGCTGTTTCTGCGAAGTTTGGCGACCACTTCGCGGCTGGTGTCCACCACCACATGGGCAATATGGTGTGTTTTGAATGATCTGGAAAGCCGCCTGCTTAACGCAGTATTGCCCACCAACACCACATGGCCACTAAGGCATTCTCTGTCGGTTTGTTGTGGGAGTTCTTCCATCATATGGCTGCGTGCGTTCAGGTTGCGCACCCATTGAAACTTCTTCACCATGCCGTCGTTCAACTTCGGAATCACGGAAAACACCAGCGGGTTCAATGCAATCGACAAAATTGCGCCCGACACCACAAGGCTTTGAACCTGAACATCAACCAGGCCAAGGTACAAACCAAGGCCGATCAGGATGAATGAGAACTCGCCGATTTGCGCAAGGCTTGCCGCGATCACGAGTGCGCTCTTCAAGGGGTATTTGAACAGCAGCACCAGGGCACCCGCCGCCAGCGATTTGCCCAGCACAATAATGGCCACCACAGCCAACACGCGCATCGGGTAGTCAAGCAGGACGTTGAATTGAAACAACATGCCCACGGATACAAAGAACAGCACTGCAAATGCGTCCCGCAGAGGCAGCGATTCTTCGGCTGCCCTGTGGCTTAATTCCGATTCCCGCATCACCATGCCTGCAAAAAAAGCACCCAAGGCAAACGACACATCAAACAAACCAGCCGCCACGAAAGCAAGGCTGATTGCCAAGGCAATGACGGACAAGGTGAACAGTTCGCGGGAACCTGTTTTGGCGATGTGCCAAAGCATCCAGGGAATGACCCGTTTGCCCACCACCAACATGAGCGCTACAAACAAGGCAACCTTGATTAATGTAAAGCCAATGTCGAATACCAGATTGGTTTCCGCATCGAGTGTGCCGCCTTTCAAAATGCCAGCCAGTGGTGGCAGCAGCACCAGAATAAGTACCATGGCCAGGTCCTCGACCACCAGCCAGCCTACCGCTATTTGGCCGTTGGCGCTGGTCAGCATGCCGCGTGCCTCCAGCGCCTTGAGCAATACGACCGTGCTGGCCACCGACAAAGCCAAACCGAACACCAGGCTTTGCCCCAGGGGCCATTCCCAAAAGTGCGCAACACCCATGCCCAGCAAGGTGGCGGCTGCCATTTGAACTATGGCACCAGGCACAGCGATTTTTTTGACCGCCAGCAGGTCTTTCAGTGAGAAGTGCATGCCCACGCCAAACATCAGCAGCATTACACCCACTTCGGCCAATTGGTTGGTCAATGCCTGGTCTGCTACAAATCCGGGGGTGGCTGGTCCAATCAGAAAGCCCGCGACCAGATAACCCAGCAGGGCAGGGGCTTTGAGTTTTTCTGCGATGAAACCAAAGATCAGGGCTAGGCCAAAGCCAAAGGCGAGTGTTGCGATCAGGGAGACATCATGGGGCATGGTGGGGAGATTTCCTTGTGGTTTTCTCCAATGATAGCAAGCGCGTATCAAGCGCGCTCACTCCCAATGCACCAGTCACCAGCCCTAAAGCGATGACGACTGTGACGAGTTCTGGTTTTGTATATCCAGAATGATCTGGATCAAGGTTTCTTTTTTGAAGGGTTTGATCAAGTGCTCGCACATGCCCGCATTCAGAATTTCAAGACGATCCTGTTTGCTGGCGGACGCTGTCACCGCAACAATGGGGGGGGCTGCATTACCCATATTTTCCCGAATTTGTCGGGTGGCTTCAAATCCGTCCATTTCAGGCATTTGAAGATCCATTAATACAATGTCAAATTGTTCAGACAAACAGGCTTGAACGGCCTCAACGCCGTTCACCGCCAGGCTCACTTTTGCGCCCCATTTTTTTAGCATTTCAGAGGCAACCATGCGGTTGAGCTGGTGGTCGTCCACCACCAACACATGTTTTTTCAACAGGGGTGGGGCAACAGGCCCTTGGGCTGTTGATGGGGATTGATGCAACAACTTCAGCGCATACAGGTCTTCGGGCTGAATGGTGAATTCCGGCTCTACACAATTCACCGTGAAGTGAAATGATGATCCTTGCGTGGGTGTGCTTTCCACCCATATTTTTCCGCCCATCAGTTCCACCAGGTTTTTGCAGATGGACAAACCCAAGCCCGCACCGCCATATCGGCGTGATGAACTGTCATCAACCTGGCTGAAAGGTTTGAACAGTTCCGCGCATTGTTCTTCACTCATGCCAATGCCTGTGTCTTTAACGCTGAACAGCAGTTGCCTGCCGTTGTCGGTACTTTGAACTTGTAAATGGATGTGGCCCTTGTCAGTGAATTTCAAGGCATTGGACAGCAGGTTGTTCAGGATCTGTGCCAGCCGCAACCGGTCGCCCCGCAGGCTGACCGGACAGCTGGCGTCTTTCGTGCAGTGCAGTTGTATTGCTTTTTCTACTGCCCTGTAGCCAAACAGGTCGGTAGTTTTGCTTAATACCTGATCCAGCAGGAATCGGCTGTTGCTCAACTCCAGCTTGTTGGCCTCAACGCGCGAAATGTCCAGAATGTCGTTCAACACGTTGAGCAGTACATCCGCTGCCGAGCCAATCTTGTTCAGGTAATCGCGTTGTTTGGCCTGTAGTTCGGTGTCCTCCAGCAACTGAAGCAAACCCATGATTGCATTCATCGGGGTGCGAATTTCATGGCTCATGTTGGCCACAAATGCACCCTTGGCCTTGCTGGCTGCCTCAGCTTGTTCGGTGCGTTCGGTCAGTATGTGGTTGATGCGCTCCAGTTCCCGCTGTTGCGCCTTGAAGTCGGTGATGTTGGTGGAAATGGAAAAGAACCCTTCAACCTTGCCATACAGCACATCCGGGATAAGGTGCACCAGCATGTCTGAATGGCCGCCTGTGGGCAGTGGTTTGCAGCGTTCGAATCGCTGTTTTGTGCCGCTTAACACACCCAGTACATGGGTGTGGTCGTGATCAAACAGATCGTCGCCCAATATCTTGCGCATGTGTTGGCCGCGCATTTTGTCCGCAACAATGCCATACCATTTTTCATGGTTGCTGTTGGCGAACTGGCAACGCAAATCAGTGCCCCAGTACGACACCAATCCTGGCAGGCATTCTGACAAAGTGCGCAGAAAATGCTCCCGTTCTATCAATGTGGCTTCGTTGCGTTTGCGTTCGTTGATGTCCTGAATCTGGGAAATAAAGTAAAGCACGCGTCCCTTTTCATTGCGCACTGTGGACACCGACAGAAAGACCCACACCACATGACCTTCTTTGTGAATGTAACGTTTTTCCAGTTGATAGTTGTGTCGGCGACCCTTCAACACTTCCCGAACCATGTCGGTGTGTTGCATGATGTCTTGTGGGTGGGTAATGGCGTCATAGCTGAACGTCAGCAACTCCGATTCGCTGTAGCCCAGAATATCCGCCAACGCTTTGTTTACCTGCAGGAACTTGCCCTTGAAGTCGAGGATGGCCATGCCGATTGCAGCCCATTCGAAAGAGGATCTGAATCGCTCCTCTGCCTCCCGCAATGCGTCTTCAAACTGGCGTTGAACTGTCACATCGACATTCACACCAATGATCCGGTATGGAATGCCTTCGGCATTTCTGTGTGTTTTTGCGCGGGCCTGAATATTGCGAACTTTCCCATCACTTGCGCGGCGGATACTGAAACTGAACTCAAAGGCATCCCGGGCGTTCTTTGCCTCTTTCAGCACTGTTCCCAATTTGTTGATGTCTTCTGGATCAAGGTAATCAAGCCATTCCTTGTGGCCAATCAACTCCTGTTCTTCACGCACGCCGTATATTTTTCGCATGGCCTTGTCCCAGCGAATGTTTTTGTCTTCCAGGTTGTATTCCCACACGCCAATGCCAGCGCTCTCGGTGGCAAGTTTGAAGCGTTCATCATTTAAGTGCTGGTCTGCAACAGCCTGTTCTGATGCCAGAAACCGCTCCAGCTGCTGGATGATGCGCGCCCGCACCATGAGCAAGACGATGATGCAAAACGCAGAATACGCCAGGATAAGCTTGATGGTTTTTTCTTTCCAGGCCGCGATCATTGGTCGGGTATCTGCCCAGGTGATCAAGTACAGCGGTATGTCTTGCTCCAATTCGTGTGGTTGTGCAAGAAGTTCGCTGGCAAACAAATGATCTTGAAACAGGCCGTTATCGACCAAACCGTCGTTATTTGACAAAGAGTAAGACAGTGTCAAGTCGCGGATATTTTTTAGTTTCGGTTCAAGCAGCAGCACTGTGCCGTCTTGCAACGCGAAACCGTTGCGCATGTGGTCATTTAACCGAAGCGAGGCCAGTTTGCGCTGCAGGTAATTTGTATTGAATCGTCCCTGAATAAGTCCCAGCAATTCGCCGTGCGCATCCTTTATCTGGTAGTTGATGACCAGCACAAGCTGTCCCTGCGCGTTGAACAACTTCTCAAATGAGATAAGCCGTTTGTCGCTACTTAGTGATGGGTTGCCTGGCATGTCGGGCTGCGTGTTGATCAGGTCGTGATCATGAACGGTTTCTCCTATTACCGCACCTGACGGGTTTCGGGCGATGATGTCGGCCACGGAGGGCAGCGCGATTTTCAGCAAATCGAGTTGCTGGTGAATTTCCTTGATGTTGTTGACTTCAATATGTTCTGACAATTGCAATGTGGCCGCATCGAACGAGCGGACCACCGAACTGATCTCGTCGTGCAGGATGTCGCGCAGCAGCCTAATCTGGGTACGGGTATCTTGCTCCAGGGATTCGTTGATTTTGCGCAAATCGGTTGTGACCACCGCAAGCAATACCAAACCCAATGCACAAAGCATTGCGCCAGCAAGAAACCATGGGTAGCGGCGTTTGGTAGCAGTCACCTGAAAACAACCTGTGGAAGAATTTGGAAATGGGCGAGCGGTGCTCATAGAAACATGGCTCTACCCTGATTCTGTTACATGGGCGAATTACTCAATTCAACGATTAAAGGGGGCTTTCTGCGGTTTATCGCCCTCACGTTTCATGGGTTCCAGTAAGAGTCAACGCTGTAGCGGTGTTTCAAAAAATCAATCCACAAACGCACCCGCAGGGGAAGGTGTTTGCGTTGGGGAAATACAGCATAGATTGCATTGGGGGGTGCTACGAAATTGTCAAGCACCGTGACCAGCTTGCCATTGCGCAGGTGCCGTTGTACTTCCCAACGGCTGCGCCAGGCCAGGCCGGCGTCGTCCAGGACCCAATCCAGAATCGAGGATCCGTCATTGCAAGCCAGGTTCCCGCTCACGCGGATCTGGGTGGGTTCCCCATCAATCGTGAATAACCAGCCACTGGGCGCCCCCGAGCTGATCAAGTTCAGGCAATTGTGTTTGACCAGTTCCTGGGGGTGCAGTGGGGTACCATTGCGTTGCAAGTATGTGGGTGTGGCAACCACCAACCGCTGGTTGTCCGCAAGCTTCACCCCCACCAGGCTTGAATCGGGCAGCACCCCGATGCGCACTGCACAGTCCATGTTCTCGTTGAGCAAATCCACCACCCGGTCAGACAAATCCAGCGACACGGTTACTTCCGGGTGTTCACGTACGAAATCGTGCACCAGTGGAACCACGTGTTCCCGGCCAAATCCGCCCGGTGCAGAAATTCGAAGGTGCCCGCTGGCTTTGATTCCACCCAGGCTGACACTGGCTTCTGCATTGGACAGATCGTTCAGAATGCGTTGGCAGTCTTCCAGAAAGGCAGAGCCCTCATATGTCAGGTTGAGTGACCGTGTGGTCCGCAGCAGCAGCTTCACGCCCAACCGTTCTTCCAGTGCGTCCAGCCGCCTGCTAATGACCGCAGGTGCCACGCCTTCTTCACGCGCGGCAGCTGACAGGCTGCCCTTTGTCGCCACGGAAGCAAAAGTTGTAATTTGTTTGAAGTGATCCATGCTTTTGCCAAAAAAGTAAAAATGTATTCGATTTACTGAAAGAGTAGGATGATTTTATTGAATAAACTGGAGGGTGTGTTTTACGCAACGCGAGATCGAAAACATGGGCACACCCAGACTGGTACTTTTTGATGCCTACGGCACTTTGTTCGATGTGTACTCCGTGTCTAGCACGGCGGAACAGATTTTTCCAGGACATGGCGCCCGGTTGTCGGTGTTGTGGCGTGACAAACAAATTGAATACACGCGCCTTCGTGCCATGGCCGGGCGCTACAAACCGTTTTGGGACATCACGGTGGACGCGCTTCAATACAGTTGCGAGGCATTGAAGCTTGACTTGACGCAAGAGCGCCAACGCACCTTGCTCAATGTGTATTCCAGCTTGGCGGCGTACCCTGAAAACCGCGCAGTGCTGCAAAACTTAAAAGATCGGGGGGTAAAGACTGCCATTTTGTCCAATGGCAACAGTGAAATGTTGAATAGCGCAGTTCGCAGTGCGAATTTCCACCTTCTGCTGGATGCGGTACTGTCTGTGGAGACATTACAAACTTTCAAGGTACATGCGTCGGTCTATCAGATGGGGCTGGATCATTTTGGTCTTCGCGCTTCAGAAGCCCTGTTTGTCTCCAGCAATTGTTGGGACGCCTGTGGGGCCAGCTGGTTCGGGTTGCCTACACTTTGGGTCAACCGCATGAACATGCCGCTGGACAGGCTGGATGTTCGCCCAACAGCGACTGGGTGTGATTTAAATGCCGTGGTACCCCTCATGTGAGTGACTGAAAAGTGTGTTTTTTGCCACTTTGCCTTATTCATGTCAATTTAGTGAAAAATAAAACACTGTCAGTCCTTGTCTTGATTCCGAGAAAAGGAAGCATTAATGGTTGGTATCCCATCGTCGGCCTCGCCGCAATCGGACCTCATGCCGCGTCCGGGTAGTCGGTATTCGCTTGATGACCAGGATTTCTCACTGTCAAAGTGTGTCAACCACACGATTCGCAAGGCAGGTTATAAGCCACTGGGAAACGGTTTGTTTGTACGCACAGGTTGGTTGGCCCGTACGCGAACTGTTATTGAAGGCAATAACGCGGATGCCCGATATCACCGGGCCGCTTATGAAAGCAGCCAGCGCGTCACTGCGGCAGTCATGGCAGAGAAATATCGGGCGAATCGCCATGGTTTGTCTGATGGCGATGCCCCCGACTTGTCAGATAACACCCGGGTTAAAAGCCGTTTTTACTGTCAAGACAACCTACGTTTTAATCCCCAGTTTAGTCACCCACGGTTCGGTTTGTCATCTGGTGATAAGCGCGCAGCGAAGCTTTCCCGTTGGGCGCATTATGCCAATGGCGTGACCGAGTTGGGTGCTGCACCCACAGGCTTGCTGTTAAAGGTCAGCAGGAATTTATTTACTCCAAATCGTGATGACAAGGCCATGGGTAGCCAGCTGCGCGTACTTGCGGCCTTACCTGTTGTCGCTGGCCTGGTGTCGTTGCTCGGAAGGGGCGTTTTCATCGAGGGCTCTGGCAGGGCGTTCAAATGGGTCGGCGAAGCCATTCGAAAAGACATACTGGCGCTGGTGTGCAGTTTTAGTGCTGTGTCTGCGGTTTCCGCCCTTGTGTCCCTTGCCTTTGTTGCCAGCAGTCGTTCTGTGGCAAGCAGATCAAGATTAAGCCCGGCATTAATGAATACCATTCAATTCAATCACGACAAGCACATACATCGTTTGTACTTGCTTTTGAATGACGCAAAAGACAAGCAGGGCGGGGTGATGCTGATCACCAAAGCGCTCAACAAAAAGATCCCGGCCAGTTATCGAGATGAGGACGGAAATCCCAGTTTACTGAACAGGTTGTTTCAGGATGTTCGTCAAAATAGAACAGCGAATGACGCGAAGCGGGCCATGCAGGGAACAATTGGTTCGTATCTTACAGAACAGGATTGCGGGCGATCGGGGTCAGGTTTTCTTGATTCGAAGGTCGACAAAGCTAAGTTGCTGGCCCGTGAAAATCATTTCGTGGCATTGACGAATCTGATTGAACATACGGCCATTCACGCAGATCCAAACGATAACTTTAAGGATGTACGCCATCACATTGAACGTGGTGCAGAATTCTTGCGCGAAAAAGTGTTGAAGGGTTCCGGCAGTGTCTTGAATGTTTTGGGGTGCGCCAAGGGAGCAAACAAGCTCAATTACCTGAGTTCGAAGGAGTACCTGGGTCGCAGGGATAAAGACAAAGCCAACCCAGCCATGGCTAGCAAAATGCGGTACAGTGCCGACAATATTTTGAACAACGCCCATCAGTATGGTCCTTTGACCCGTGGCATTGCGAGGTTCTCCGAAGGGCTGCGAGTATTTAATCATGCAGTGCTGCTTTCGTTTAATTACCAATTGACCCGACCAATTACATGGTTGGCTGGTCTAGTCACAGAATATGCTTTCAATATCCCGAATTCGCGTGTGACCAGTTTCAGTATTGGACGAGCCATTGCAAGTTCGATTTGGGCGGGGGTGGATGCTTTTCTTTTAATTAGTTTGGCTGCGGGCAATGGTGTTGCCTTTGGGGGAAAAGACTTGCCCACGGCGGTAAAATTTCCATTGGAAATTCCATTGGGCTGCCTTTCATTGGGCATTTCAATTATTAGCACAGCGGCGCAAATGTTGCTGGTTGCCATTCCTGCGGCTGTTTTGATGGGGGTGGCCAAAGGTGCGTGTCGGCTGGAGGGGTGGGATGGGAACATTGGCAGACCGTTAGAGCGCCTGGGAAGCCGACGAAACCCGATGCGATGGGCGTAGTAAAATGATGGAACATAAAAAAAGCCGCCCTAGGGCGGCTTTTTCACATAGGCGCGAGTATTACAGCGCTACTACGTTTTCAGCTTGTGGGCCTTTCTGACCTTGGGTCACAGTGAAAGACACTTTTTGGCCTTCAGCCAAGGTTTTGAAGCCGTTGCCCTGAATGGCACTGAAGTGAACAAACACGTCAGGACCGTTTTCACGGGAAATGAAGCCAAAGCCTTTGGATTCGTTGAAAAATTTAACTTGACCGGTTACGGTATCAGACATAGCAATATCCTGGATTTCTGAATTGAACAAAATAGCTAAAAAACTGGGTGAAATTCGAGAAACAGAACTATTGCTTAAGCGGTTTGCCTGAATTGAACTGACCTGAAGTAGCGCCAAATTTTTTTTGCTGAAGTCAGTTTAGGCTTTTCCTGAAGCTTGTCAAGTAACATTTTCAGTTCAGTCACCTTTTCTTCATATTTCTTTTATTGATCTGTCATATCCGGTCCGTACATTTCGTGTCATCGAAATGAAAAATGGACCCTCGGATGGAAGCGATCAAGCAGGATGTAACCAAGCAGGATGCTTTGCGCAACGCCCTTTACCTTAGCAGCCCGGCCCGTGCGCAGGCGCCCTCGCTGGAGGTGTGCCTGGCCAAAACAGCTGCTGAAGTACTGGAAGCCCAAAAACTGCGATTCAACATTTTTTCTGAAGAATATGGTGCAGATCTGGGTAGTAACGGGATTGATCATGATGTGTTTGATGCCTACTGTGATCACCTTCTTGTAAGAAACAGCCAAACTGGCGAAGTGGTGGGCACTTACCGCATTCTTGCGCCTGAAAATGCGGCGCGCTTGAAGTGCTGGTATTCCGAAACCGAGTTTTTCATGAACCGGATCGAGCGCTTGCGCAAAACGACGGTCGAGGTGGGCAGATCCTGCGTGCACCCGGATTACCGCAGCGGTGCTGCAATCATGTTGCTGTGGAGCGGTATAGCCCAGTACATGAAGCTGGGTGGCTACAAGCACCTGATTGGCTGTGCAAGCGTTAGCCTGCGCGATGGTGGTCATCAGGCCGCAAGCCTGTTCAAGCAGCTGGAACCCCACCTGGCGGAGGCCAGTTGCCAGGTGTTTCCTAAAAACCGTTTGCCGGTTGAGCGCCTGCGCTGTGATGTGGAAATTGAACCGCCACCCTTGGTAAAAGGTTATTTGCGCCTTGGTGCTGTGGTGTGTGGTGAGCCGGCCTGGGATCCTGATTTCAATACAGCCGATTTCATGATGTTGTTGTCAATCGACCGCATGAGTCCGAGGTATGCGCGGCATTTTGGGTTTATTTGAACGGCCATCGTCTGGTGCTCCAGCCATCTCGTCGGAGTTGGCTGGGCTACCGTCGAGTCAGCAGCTCGAGTTGAAGCCCGATTCGCAGCCATTGCTCCACTTCTGTTTCAAGGCTGTATTGGGTCAAAGGGTGGGTCAATAGCCAGTTCTTGGGCACGCTGATCTGAATGCCGTTGCCCAGTAGTTTGACTTTCAGTTCCGGCAGGGCTTCCACCTCGCGGCGGCGCAAAAACAGGGCCGCCAGACGCAGACACATGGGCGCAGCCCATTGAATGGCAGTATTCGCAATGTCACTGACCTTGCCCAGTTTGCCGTTGTGGGCCAGCACCCAGGTGGACAACATCATTTGCTCGCGTTTTGAAAAACCGGGCATGTCGGCGTTGCTGAGAATGTAAGCAGCGTGCTTGTGGTGGCCGTTGTGGCCAATAGACAGGCCAATTTCGTGCAGCATGGCGGCCCATTGCAGCATTGGCAATTGTTCGTTTAGTTCCGGAAGTTGCCGGGTCAGTTGTCTGAACAGCAATTCAGCCAGTGCCATGACTTTGCCCGCATGTTTTCCGTCGATTTTGTAACGGTGAATGAACTGCGCTACGGTAATTTCGCGCATGTCGTCGTTGTGCTGGCGACCCAGCATGTCGTAGAGCAAGCCTTGGCGCAACGCGCCATCGGTCACATCCATGTGCCCGATTTCCAGTTCCTCGAATACGGCACTCATCACGGCCAGCCCACCGGGCATCATGGGCAGGCGATCCACTTTCAAACCTTCCAGGGTGACGTTGTCCAGGTGGCCTGCTGCAGTGACATGTTCCCGGATCAGCTGTAGCCCCTCGGCAGACATGCCGTGCTGGGTAAAGCCGTTGGACACGCAAATTTCCGCCAGCGCGCGGGCTGTACCGGAAGAGCCGATGGCATGGGTCCAGCCCATGTCAAGAATTTGCCTGCGCAACACGGCGACTTCCTTTCGGGCTGCCATGATGGCGTTTTTCATGGCTTTGGGGGTGATGCTGCCATCTGCAAAGTACTGCTGGGCTGTGCTCACACAGCCGATGTACAGGCTTTCCATGGCCTCGGGCTCGTAGTCTTCACCAATAATGAATTCGGTGGATCCACCACCAATGTCGACAACCAGCCGCCGGCCTTGGCCAATTGGCAATTGATGCGCCACGCCGCAATACACCAGGCGTGCTTCTTCCACACCGGAAATGACATCGATGGGAAAGCCCAGTGCGGTCTCGGCCCTGGCGATAAATTCGCTGGCATTGCGGGCCACACGCACTGCATTTGTAGCCACTGCCCTTACTTCGCCGGGTTTGAATGAGCGAAGTCGTTCGCCAAAGCGGCTCAGGGCACCCAGGGCGCGTTCTTGAGAGGTATCGTCCAGGCATTTCTGGGCATTCAGCCCCGCACCCAAACGGACGGGCTCGCGCAGGGTGTCGATGATGTAAATTTGTGATTGACCGTTGAGCTCTTCGACTCGGGCAACAATCATGCGAAAGCTGCTCGAGCCCATGTCAACGGCGGCAATCAACTGGCGAGGCTTGGACATTGCGTAGTCTATGGTTCAGGTCAGGCGCTAGGATGCCACAAATGCGGCACACTGGCTTTGTGTGTCGGCATTTGACGACTTTCAAATGTTTGTCATATTTTTGAAATACCATCAAGGGTAATTGCACCGTTTTTTGGAGTTTTGTTTGAAAGTTGCTGCTGTTTCTGATGTAGCCCCCAACAAGGATCTGTACTTAAACCGTGAATTGGGGGTTTTGGCTTTCAATCGCAGGGTGTTGGCCATGGCAGAAGACGAGCGAGTCCCTTTGCTGGAACGGTTGAAATACCTTTGCATTGTGTCCAGCAATATGGATGAGTTTTTTGAAATCCGGGTGTCCGGATTGCAGGAGCAAATTCGCCAGAACCCGGAATTTAAAGACGATGATGGCTTGAGTGCGCTGGAAACGTTGCAACGGGTGTCGGCGCTGTCTCAGGAAATTGTGGCGCAACAGTACTGTTTGTTGAACGATTTGGTGCTGCCCGCCCTGCGTAATCAGGGCATTGCCTTGATGACCCTTGCCACCTGGAACGAAGAGCAGGCGCATTGGGCTCGCCAGTATTTCAGGCACGAAGTGTTGCCGGTGCTCACGCCAATTGGTCTGGACCCTGCGCATCCGTTTCCAAGGGTGCTGAACAAGTCATTGAATTTTGCAGTCGAGTTGACAGGGCACGACGCATTCGGGCGCGCGTCGAATGTGGCCATTGTGCAGGCACCTCGAGCTTTGCCGCGATTGATTCGCATGCCGTCGCACCTGTCTGGTTATGAACATGGCTTCGTGATGCTGACCTCGATTCTGCAGGCTTTCATTCCGGAATTGTTTCCGGGTATGGAAGTGCATGGCGTGTATCAGTTCCGTGTGACCCGCAACAGCGACCTGTATGTGGATGAAGAAGAAATCACCAACCTGCGCGTGGCCTTGCAGGGGGAGTTGTCGCAGCGCCACTTTGGCGATGCTGTTCGCCTGGAGGTGTCAGATCAAACAACGCCAGACATGACAGCCCGTTTGCTCAAGGAGTTCGGCTTGCCTGAACAGGCTCTTTACCGCGTGAACGGGCCTGTGAATTTGGTGCGGCTGATGCAGCTGCCCGAGTGGGTGGATCGCCCGGATTTGAAATTCACACCGTTTACGCCCGGTCGTCCTGAGGCGTTGATCAAACAGCCTGATATTTTCAAAGCCATTCAAAAGGGCGATGTGTTGCTGCATCACCCCTATCAAAGCTTCAGTCCGGTGCTTGAGTTTATTAAAAAGGCAGCAACTGATCCGGACGTGGTGGCCATCAAGCAGACCATTTATCGCACAGGTACCGAATCTGTGTTGATGGAAAGCCTGATGGCTGCGGCGCGCAGCGGCAAAGAGGTGACCGTGGTGCTGGAACTGATGGCGCGGTTTGATGAAGAAGCCAACATCAATTGGGCATCGAAGCTTGAACGTGTGGGGGCCCATGTGGTGTATGGCGTGGTGGGACAGAAAACCCACGCCAAAATGCTGATGGTAGTGCGCCGGGAGGAAACGGAAACCGGCAAGGTGTTGTTGCGTCGGTATGTGCACTTGGGCACTGGCAATTACCACCCAAAAACAGCACGGCTTTACACCGATTTTGGTTTGTTTTCGTGCGATGAAGCACTGGGGCATGATGTGCACGAGGTGTTCAACCACCTCACGGGTTTGGGCCGTGCTCGCAAGCTCAATAAAATCTGGAATTCCCCGTTCAACCTTCACAGCAACGTGGTGATTGCGGTGCGCAAGGAAGCGGAGCTGGCCAAGGCTGGCAAGAAGTGCCGCATCATGGCGCGCATGAACGCGCTGCTGGAACCACATTTGATCAACGAGCTTTATGCCGCCTCACAGGCCGGCGTAAAAATTGATTTGATTGTGAGGGGGGTATGTGCCTTGCGCCCTGGTGTGCCGGGTTTGAGCGAGAACATCACGGTTCGGTCAGTTGTTGGGCGTTTGCTGGAACACAGCCGCGTGTTTTATTTCAGTAACGATGGGGATGAAGAGGTTTACATTTCCAGCGCAGACTGGATGGACCGAAATTTCTTCCGCCGCGTGGAATTGGCGGTTCCGATTACTGACAGGAAGCTGAAGAAACGGGTAATCGACGAGGGTTTGAAAATGTTGTTGGCTGACAATATTCTGGCCTGGACCATGGATGCGCAGGGCAACTACACGCGCAGGAAACCCTCGGGTGCCCGGCAGATGAATTCACAAAATCATCTTTTGCGGACACTGGCTGCTTCGTATGTGGAACAGAATGGGTCTGGCCTGGCAGATCCTTCCTGAGTCATGAAAGCAGTTGCGACTTTCAGCGGCGCCTTACTTCAAACACGCCATTGATTTCCAGCAGGTGGCTGAGCGCCCCACGCAGTTGTTCACCACTGCCTACTTCCGCTGTGAACTGCATTTTGGCAACGCCACGCTGGGTTTCTGTTTGTACGCCGATCACGTTGATTTTGTCTTTCGAAAATACTTCAGTGATGTCTCGCAGCAGTCCCTGGCGGTCGTTGGCTGTCACGGCAATGTCTACAGGGTAATGCAGGCCTGAAGATTCACCCCAGGTTGTTTCAATCAGCCGTTCTGGTTGGCGGCGCATGACTTCGGCCAAATTGGAGCAACCCAGGCGGTGAATGGATACACCTTTGCCGCGGGTTACAAAGCCGATGATGGGGTCGGGCGGGGCAGGGCGACAACAGCGCGCCAAGTTGGTCATCAATGTGCTGACACCTACCACCAGTACGCCCGATTCCTTGGCGGTGCTGCCCGATTTTCTTTTGTTAAGAACTTCGAGTTGTTCTTCTTCTGACAATGGGCCGCTTGGGGGCTGATCACTGCGAAGCGCGTTTTCAATGGCACGCGGGCGAATTTCTTCGCGGGCCAGTGCCACGTAAAGGTCGTCGGGTTTGT
This sequence comes from Limnobacter sp., assembly GCF_036846585.1. Lineage (GTDB taxonomy): Bacteria > Pseudomonadota > Gammaproteobacteria > Burkholderiales > Burkholderiaceae_B > Limnobacter. The sequence continues at coordinate 41,632 of NZ_DAIUBR010000023.1, forward strand.
CGAACCCCAGCTTGTGCGCCAGTGTGTCCAGGTTTTGGGCTGTTTGCCCGATGCGTTGCAGTTCCCGTTCAACAATTGCACGGCCCCGTTCCAGGGTTTCCTTGCGCTCTTGTTGCGCAAACCATTGTTTTACTTTTTGGCGTGCCCGGTGGCTGACCAAATACTTTTGCGTCGGGTTCAGCCAGTCACGCGATGGCCCTGTGGCGGCATCGCCACGTGCGCTGACAATTTCAACGGTTTGCCCATTGTCCAGCGGTGTGTTCAATTGCACCATTTGCCCGTTTACTTTTGCACCACGGCAGCGGTGGCCCAGTTCGGTGTGCACATGGTAGGCGAAATCAAGCGGTGTACTGCCCGTGGGCAGTTCAACCACTTTGGCGTGGGGCGTGAACACGTACACCCTGTCATTCAGGGCGCTCGTTTTCATTTCCTGCGCCCAGTCGCTGGCTTCACCCATGGTGTCGGTCACGTCTTTTTGCCAGGCCAACAGCTGCCGCAGCAGGGCAATGCGTTCTTCAAACTGGCCTTCTGCACGGCTTTCACCCGTGTAGCCGTCTTTTCCCGATTCCTTGTAGCGCCAATGCGCAGCCACGCCGTATTCCGCGAACTGGTGCATGGATTCTGTACGAATTTGTACCTCGAGCGTTTTGCCGGTTTCGTCCTGCACCACGGTGTGCAGGCTTTGGTAGCCATTGGGTTTGGGCTTGCTGATGTAATCGTCGAATTCTTCGGGGATTGGGGTCCACAAATTGTGAACGATGCTCAAGGTGGTGTAGCAGTCGTCGACTGTGTCTACAATTACGCGACAGGCGCGTACATCGTACAACTTGTCGAAACTGAGGCCCTTGCCACGCATTTTGTTCCAGATGCTGTAGATGTGTTTGGGGCGGCCCGTGATTTCACAGTGAATGCCTGAGAGCAGCAGGTTTTCCTTGATGCAGGCCATGGCTGACTCAATGAACGCTTCACGTTCAGTGCGTTTTTCATCCAGCATTTTCGCTACGTTTTTGTAGGTGCGGGGCTGCAATATGCGAAAGGACAAATCTTCAAGTTCCCACTTCAATTGCCACAGACCCAGGCGGTTTGCCAGGGGCGCGTACAGATCGAGTGTTTCTTGCGCATGCGATATTGCATAGGGCCACAGTGAACCTGTTTCGTTCTTGATGTCGTCGTGGCTGGTGAAATGTCGCAGTGTTTGCAAGCGTGAACACAGGCGAATCATGATGACGCGAATGTCGGTGGACATGGCCAGCAACATTTTGCGCAGTGTTTCAATTTGATCGGCCCAGCGCAATGTTTCAATCGTGTTGCGGGTGGCGCTTGGCCCCACCATCGAGCGCATTTTGAACAGCTTGCGCAGGCTGGCCAGCATGCGGCCCACCTCGTCGCCAAACTTTTTCTCCATGTGGCTTTCAAGGTGTTTGTCAAAGAACACCAGGGGGCCTAACGCACCGGCAATCCGGGTGTTGGCATCTGCCCTTAATTCGGCGAGAAGATCGGCCACGGCAAGCATGTGAACAATGGCGGACTCCTGCGTGTCCAGAACACGGTCCGCGGCATGAATGCGCGCGTAGTTCAGTGCTTCCTCAACGCGCGCAGCGTCGAATTTGTTCAGTAACACCAAGGCAGGTGCTGAAGCAGTGCCTTTTTTTTCTGAACCCAATGTTGAAGAAACTGAAACCATAGGTGCTTGGGTAAACTTAATGAAACCAGTTTAAAACAAAAAATCACGAACCATGCGAATTTGATCGTTCTGCATGAAAGTAGGCGCGTGGCCCACGCCGGTCACCTCGATAACGTGCGGTTTTGGGCCACGTTGACGCATTTCCTCTATAGTTTTGTGGCTTAACAAATCCGAATGTTCCCCACGCACTACCAATGTCTCGGCCTTGATGGCGTCATAGGCTGCCCACAGCGCAGTTTCATTCAAGTGGGTGGCAGATTCTGACAGGTTCTGGAAGGACTGCCCAATGGCAGGGTCGTAGTGGGTTGTCCAATGACCGTCTTTCTGTACCAGTACGGAATCTGTCAATGCGTTCCATTGGGCTTCGCTGTGCGGGCCGAATGGTTGGGAAATGGTTCGAATGTATGTGCGTGCATCTTCAAGTGATTGAAAATGAATGGGTTTGCCGACATAGTCGCCAATACGTTGCAGCGCAAAAAAGTTCAGGGTGGGGCCTACATCATTCATGACCAGTTTGCGGATGGGGTTGTTTGGCAAGCTGGCGTAGCCCATGCCGATCAAACCGCCCATCGATGTGCCCAGCCAGTCCAGTGTGCCCGGGTTCAAGCGGGCCACCAAGGCCACGCAGGCGTTCACGTAGGTGGGCACTGCGTATTGGGTGGGGTCGGGCAACCAGTCGGACGCACCTCGGCCTGGCATGTCTGCGGCCACCACACGCAAATCATGACCCAGGTTTTGTGCAAGGTCCTCAAAATCGGCGCTGCTGCGCGTGAGGCCATGCACGCACAGCAGTACATGTGGGTTGTCGGGATCGCCCCATTCGCGGTAGGCTAGTTTGTGAAGGCCAGTTGGGCTTAGCCATTGCACGGTGTGAAAGCGCGCTGTCAGCATTGTTCAATACCCTCCGTGTAATTGTTTTGATCAGTATTTCAGAGTTTTATTATTGAAAGAGGTTCCTCTGTGGATTTTAAGAACATGAATGCATTGGTCACAGGGTCGACCAGTGGAATTGGTTTGGGTATCGCCCAGCGTTTGGCCGCCAAGGGCGTGAATGTGATGCTCAATGGTTTTGGCACCCCCGAACAGATTGACGCAGCCAGACAAAGTATTTCTGTGCATGGCGTGAAGGTGGGTTATCACGGAGCAGACTTGAGCAAGCCTTCTGAGGTTGAAGATTTGGTGGCAAGCACGCAAGCCCTGCTGGGCAGCGTGGATGTACTGGTGAACAACGCGGGCATTCAGCATGTTGCGCCGGTTGAAAGTTTTGACCCTGCAAAATGGGATGCGGTGATTGCGATAAACCTTAGCGCGGCGTTTCACACAACACGCCTGGTGTTGCCGGGCATGCAGGCACGCAATTGGGGGCGAATTGTAAACATTGCTTCGGCGCACGGCTTGGTTGCATCGGCCAACAAGTCGGCGTATGTGGCGGCCAAGCATGGCATTGTGGGTTTGACCAAGGTGGTTGCATTGGAAAACGCAAAAACCGGCATCACCTGCAATGCGGTGTGCCCAGGCTGGGTGCTTACGCCGCTTGTGCAGGCACAGGTGGACGCGCGTGCGCAGAAAGAAGGTGTTTCGATTGAACAGGCGAAAATTGGATTGCTGGGCGAGAAACAGCCTTCACTGGAATTTGTAACGCCTGAGCAGCTTGGCGGGCTGGTGGTGTTTCTGTGTTCAGACGATGCGCAGGAAGTGCGTGGCGCGGCGTGGAACATGGATGGCGGATGGGTGGCGCAGTAGTGTGCCAGGTTCAAGCCAATTCGGCGTGGGTTACTTGTGTCGCACCTGAACGGTGACCTCCGATCTGAACTTGAAGGGTCACCGCGGGTTTGATGCGCAATCGGCAGCAAGTGACCCACGACGAGTGCGCTGTTAACCGGCAATTGAGTAATTGAAAGCCAAGCCGATTGGACCACTCGAACTACCAGGCGAGCTAGCCAACCCTTTCTATGGTCACCTGCACATCAAGGCTTTCCTGCCCGCCCCCAGTGCGTATGCCACGCACCGGCGATGCACCAATGAAATCTTTTGCCACCGCCAGGCGGCAGTGGTTCGCGTGCACCAGTGCTTTGTGGGTTGCGTCCACGCCCAGCCACTGTTGCCTTTTTTCGTCAAATACTTCCACCCAGGCATGGCTGTCGTGTTGCTCAACATTGGGATTGAAAAAATAACCGCTCACATAGCGAGCGGGAATGCCGTGCGCGCGCAGACACGCCAGCATCACATGTGAATGGTCTTGGCAAACACCTTGACCGTTCTCAAATGCCTGCATGGCTGAATCGGCCACTGTGGTGCTGCCTTTGGTGTACGCCACCCGGTCTGCCACGGCATGGGCCAGTGTCAGCATGCGGTGTGCAAAGGGAATGTGGGTGTCGCTCACGAAGCTTGCGAATTCTTCCATTTCCTGATTGAACTGCGTCAGTGGGGTGGTGGGTGTATAGACCAGTGGGTTGAGTGCCTTCAATTCTGCAGGTAAATAACCATCGCGCAGCGCGTCAAGTTCAACCTGCCCGTTCGATTGCACGGTTAATTCACGGTGCTGATGGTTCACAGAAAAAGTAAGCACCGTGTTGCCGTGGTGATCGCGCGCGCTGTGTTGCTTTGCAGGGGTTTTTACCTTCCAGTCGACAATGCGCTGGTTGCCTGCTTGCGGGGTAAGGCGTACGTGCTGAATGCTGTACAGCACGGGCCAGGTGTAGCGGTAGGTGGTGTGGTGTTGAATGCGTAGTTTCATGCCTCAAGCGGCACCAGGAAATCTTTGCTGATGCGGTTGCCCAAATCGTTCACGCGTTCCAGAAAGTTGGTCAGGTAGGCGTGCAGGCCCATCTGTAAAATGTCGTCGATCTGGCTGTACAAAAGCTCTGCGCGCAGTTTGCCCGCGCGGCGTTCTGTGTTGGCGGAATAGTCGTTTCTTATCATCTCCAGGTTTGCGCACACCTCGTTCAATGACGCCAGCAATGAACGTGGCATGTCGTCACGCAGAATCAGCAGCTCGGCCACGCGGTCAGGCGTGATGACATCGCGGTATACCTTGCGGTAAGTCTCGAACGCCGACACCGAGCGCAAAATAGCAGCCCAGTGGTAATAATCGGCATGCGGATCGGCGGCGCTTAAGTTGGCCAGGGGGCTAAAGGGCATGCTGTGGAATTTCACATCCAGCAGGCGGGCGGTGTTGTCGGCACGTTCCAGAAAAGTACCCAGGCGAATGAAGCGAAAGGCATCGTCTTTCAGCATGGTGCCGATGGTGACGCCGCGCGACAAATGGCTGCGAAATTTCACCCACTCAAAAAATTCAGATGGATCGCGTTCAACTATGCCTTCAGACAATACTTTTTTCAGTTCAAGCCAGGTGGTGTTGTTGGTTTCCCAAACTTCTGTGGTCAATGCGCCGCGCACGGCACGTGCATTTTCACGGGCACCCTGCAGGCAACAGTAAATGCTGGACGGGTTGTTGGGGTCTTTCACCATGAAGTCGATCACCGATTCTGCACTTACCTCGGTGTGGCGCTCTGAAAATGCTTCCGTCAATTCGCAAATCGACAGCATGGCCCGCCAGCCTTGCTCAGCGTTCCCTGGATCTTGCGGAAGCAGGGCTGTTTGCACGTTCACGTCCAGCATGCGTGCGGTGTTCTCGGCACGTTCAATGTAACGGGCCATCCAGAACAAGTGGTCAGCGGTTCTACTCAGCATGTTTGCTCCTCATCGTTCCAGTACCCAAGTGTCTTTGGTGCCGCCGCCCTGGCTGCTGTTCACCACAAGTGATCCTTCACGCAATGCAACGCGGCTTAGTCCGCCGGGGATCAGGCTGACCTTGCTGCCCGACAACACGAAAGGGCGCAAATCAATGTGGCGTGGTGCCAAACCCGATTCCACAAAAGTGGGGCAAGTGGACAAAGCCAAAGTGGGTTGGGCAATGAACCTGGCTGGATCGGACACCAGTTTTTTTCGGAAATGCTCAATCTGTTCTTTTGTGGAAGCCGGGCCCACCAACATGCCGTAACCACCGGCGCCGTGTACTTCTTTCACAACCAGTTCAGGCAGTTTGGCCAACACCTCCTTCAAGTGGTCGGGCTTGCGGCACTGCCAGGTGGGCACGTTTTGAATGATTGGTTCTTCGCTCAGGTAGAAGCGAATCAAATCAGGCACGTAGGGGTAGATCGATTTGTCGTCGGCCACGCCAGTACCAATTGCGTTGGCCAACGTGACATTGCCCGCACGGTACACCGACAGCAAACCGGGTACACCTAGTTGTGAGTCTTCCCGGAATGCGAGTGGGTCGATGAAGTCGTCATCCAGCCGGCGATAAATAACATCCACCCGTGTGGGGCCTTGGGTGGTGCGCATGTACAACATTTCCTCGTCCACAAACATGTCTTTGCCTTCCACCAGCTCAATGCCCATTTGCTGGGCAAGGAATGCATGCTCGAAGTAAGCCGAGTTGTACATGCCAGGGGTTAGCAACACCACGGTGGGCTCGTTGCTGTTTTGTGGTGAAACCGAGCGCAGGTTTTCCAGCAGGTTGTCGGGGTAATGTTCAACCGGGGCCACACGGTTGCGGGCAAACAGTTCCGGGAACAGGCGCATCATCATCTTGCGGTTTTCCAGCATGTAACTTACGCCAGAAGGCACGCGCAAGTTGTCCTCCAGCACATAAAACTCGCCTTCACCTGCACGCACCACATCCACCCCGGCAATGTGGGCGTATATGTCGCCTGCCACTTTCACGCCCTGCATTTCAGGGCGGTACTGTTCGTTGTTGAAAATCTGCTCGGGTGGGATCATGCCCGTTGCCAGAATTTTCTGTTCGTTGTAAATGTCTTTCAAAAACATGTTCAGGGCTTGAACACGCTGGCGAAGACCGGCCTCCAGGGTTTTCCATTCAGATGCCTTGATGACCCGTGGCACGATGTCAAAGGGGATCAGCCGTTCTGTGCCCGATTCTTCGCCATACACGGCAAATGTAATTCCTACTCTTCTGAAAATAAGGTCAGCTTCGGCGCGCTTGTTTTGTAGTTTTTCCGGGGCTTGCATGTCGAGCCAGCGGGAAAAGTCCTGATAATGCGGGCGAATTTCACCGCCAGGCCCGAGCATTTCATCGAAAGGTGTTACTGACATAAGTTGTTTGTTCCTGTTCCGTATTCTGTTGGAGTAACAAGAAGCATGCCAAGTGCATGCAGGATGAATGTGCCGCGCCCAGCTCCAAAGTTATCAGTCTTGGTGGGCTTTTGCACTGCTTTCGTGCATGTGCCAATAGCGCTGCCTTGCTTCACTGGCATGGATCGGCTGCGGGTTTGGATTGTTGTGCCCGAATGTCCATTTCATTGCACCATTTTGGGCTGTGTTGAACACTTCGATGTTGCTCGATTCGTATCGTTCAGTGATCTGCCTGTGCGGGTGGCCAAACTGGTTTTTCCAGCCTGCCTGAATCAAGGCGATTTCAGGTCGAACTGCTTGAAGAAAGGGCAGGGTCGATGATGTTTTAGAGCCATGGTGTGGCACCAGCAGTACTTTGCTGTGCAGTTTCTCAGTACCGTGTTGGATTAGCAACTGCATTTCTGAAATGGCTTCGATGTCGCCGGTCAGCAGCACACTGTGCAGTGAATTGCTTACCTTCAGAACGCAGCTTTGGTTGTTTTTGGCCAGTAGTTTGTGTGGTGCATCGGCGGGGGTGTCAAGGCCAATGGGTTCAAACAGCACGCCATTCCATGTCCAGTTGTTCATGCGGTGGCAGTTCTCGATCGCGCTACGTTTTTGCGTGGCCAATTCATACAAGGGGTGGTTGCCGGGAATGGATGATGCAAATTTCAAAGGGGGTGCCTTGGTGATGAAAAGCGGAGCGCCGCCTGAATGGTCTGCATCGTCGTGCGACAGCACAAACAGATCGGCATGTCGGTAGTTGTGCGCTGCCATCCACGGCAGCAGAACACGCCGGGCGGAATTTGATCGTTCATTGAAGGCTGGCCCTGCGTCGTAAATCAGCAGGTGGTTGCGGGTTTGAATGGCGATGGCCGTGCCTTGCCCCACATCCATCGCCGTCATCCAGAAGTCGTTTTCAGCAGGGCGTGGTGCGGGCCAGGCCAGTAAAGCCACCAACGCCAGTCCAATCCATCGGCTAATAATTCCCGGTGGAAGCAGCAAAATGATGCTGCCCAGCGCCACCAGAATATTGATCCACCCCGGTTGATTGTGAATGGGCAAAGCCGCCCAGCTGAGTTCGTTGAAGGCGCTTAACCAGTTGCGCTGCAATGCCAGGCTGTCTGCCGCCAACAGCGCTGCCCATGTTTGTTGCAGCAGCCCACCCAACAGCGCCAGTGGGGTGCTTACAAAACTCATCCACGGAATGGACAAGGCATTGGCCACAGGGCTGATGATGGATTGCTGGTTAAACAGCACTGCGCATGGCAGCAGCAATGCAATGGTGACGCTGTACTGCGCCTTGAATGCATTGGCGATGAATTCATGCTGCGGTTTGATCACGTGTATGTGCCCTTGGGTTACAAACACAAGCGCAGCCACTGCGCCGAAAGACAGTAAAAAACCGGCGTCCAGCACAGCCCAGTTGTCGAAGGCCAAGGTCAGGAAAAGCGCCAAAAAGAAGGTGTCCCAACTGCTTTGCATGCCGCCGCGCAATTGCCCCACAAACAGTGCAAACAGCATGAACACGGTGCGTTGTGCAGGCACCCCCCAACCGGCAACGAGCCCGTAAAGCAATGCAAACAGCAAACCAAATGCGCTGCCAGCCAACGGTGCCGGAATACGAAGGCACAGCCAGGCTGAACGCCGCCACAGTAGCCCCATGCCCTTGCCAGCCAGCATGGCAAACAGGGTGATGTGCAAGCCGGAAATGGCCACCAGATGGGCAATGCCTGTGTTGTTGAACATTTCGCGGTCTTCCACACTGATCAAGCCTTGATCGCCCACCACCATGGCCAGCACCAAGCCCTGTTCCGGATGGTCCTGCAAGGTGTACACAATCCAGTTTGCGATGTGCAGCCGCAAGCGTTCCATCCACACCACGGGGTTTGTGGGTGTATCGGTTAGCAGTATTTGAATGCCGCTTTTCAGTTGGGCAGTGCCCGCAATTTGATTGGCAAACCAGTGCCGGTGCACATCAAAACCTGCCAGTTGCAAAGGTGCCTTGGGTGGTTTGATTCGAATGCTCGCCTTGAAGTGCTGACCAGGCAGAAGGGAGGTGTAGGCATCTGCTTTCTCAATGAATATTTGCAATCGTGCGCCGGGTTTCAGGCAGGCGCTGAGTGTTTGCGGATTGTGCGGGGTGTGCTGGACAATCCATGTTTGTGAACCCTTGTCGCGAAATGCTTTTTCAATCAGTTTGAATTCGGATTCAATAATTTGCTTGTTGCAGTGCAGGGGGATTTGCGCTTGTTGGTGTGCTGCAGCCTGAACCCCAGCACAGAGTTGTGCGGTAACAAGCCCAAGCGCAATCCAGATGATCGTTTCAGTTTTTGACTTGCACACACCACTTTGCTGGCCCAGCAGAAAGCACAACCCAGCCCACGCAAGCAGAACTGTGTTGGTGCTGCCAATCTGTTGGTTGATGCTGTGCCACACCCAAGGCAATTCGGCCTGGCTGTGAAACAGCAGCAGGCTGAGCAGGTAAGCCAGAGTGAACAGCGACAGGGTAGGCACGGGTTGAAGGCCATGGCATGAATTGAAGCCGAAGAGCCTGCACCAAGGCTTGTAATTTTGCCAATGGTGACTGAATTTGGGTGATGGGTTTGATTAGCCTTGCAGGGCGAGTGCGGGCAGCGCCCGCTCTGCATTACTTTCGCTTTGGCGGGAAAGTTCTTGCAGTGTCAGCTTGCGCAGCTGCGCGATTGTTTCTGCGATTCGCGGCAGGTGTTCCGGGGAGTTTCGTTGTTTGTTGATCCACTCGGGTGCAATGTCGGGCCCATCTGTTTCAAGCACAATCGCATGTTCGGGAAGTTCAGCGGCCAATCGGCGAAGTTGCAGTGCGCGAGTGAATGTACAGGCCCCACCGAATCCCAAGCACATGTTCAGGTTCAAAAAATGTTCGGCTTGTTGAAAGCTGCCATTGAATGCATGGGCAATGCCGCTGCATGGCTTGTACACCCGCAGGCTTTTCAACACCGGGTCTTGGGCTTTGCGCACATGCATCACCACGGGCAAATCAAAGTCGCGCGCCAGTTTCAGCTGGGCATTAAAAAACTGCACTTGCTTGTCCCAGTTCAGGCCGGGCACAAAGCCGTCCAAACCGATTTCACCAATGCCTGCAAATTTTGGGTCGCTGAATGATTCCTTGATTTTGTTCTGAAGGGTCAGCAAATCGTCGTCGTGTGCCCGGTCCACAAACATGGGGTGTATGCCCAGGCAGTACACCGCGCCTGGCGTGTTGTGGGCCAATTCTTTTACGGTGTCAAAATTGAATGCACCCACAGCCGGTAGCACAAAGCGGTTAACATGCAATTCACGCGCACGCTGAACCACCGCAAGGCGGTCGCTGTCGTATTCAGAAGCATCAAGATGAAGGTGCGTGTCGGTCCACATACTTTAAAGTTTGCCATGTTTCGTCGGAAAATTCGCAAGTACCTGCCCACGCCTGATCATTTCGATCGGCTGGCGTGGGCGCGGCCATTCAAACGCTTTTTGGGGCACCCCAACATTTGGGCATTGAACCGCAAAAGTATTGCGGGCGGCGTGGCTGCGGGCCTGTTTTGCGGGTTGATCCCTGGCCCATTTCAAATATTTGGTTCGCTGATCTGGGTGCTCGTGGCGAAAGTAAACATGCCTGTGGCGTTTGCGGTCACCCTGTACACCAACCCGATCACCATTGTGCCTTTGTACCTGATTGCAGTGGCTTATGGTGACCTTCTTCTTGGCGGAATGGGCCAGGTCAATATTCAGCCCGCACCCGACTGGAACTGGTCCGCCTGGGGGGATTCCACCCGCGCCATTCTGGACTGGATGTGGACCATGGGCCCCTCGCTGGCAGTGGGCCTGCCCGCGCTGATGGTGACCTTGTCGATACTGGGCTACTTCAGTGTGCGGCTAGCCTGGAATGTTGGCGTTCGAATTGCGGTGGTGCGCAGACGCAAGCGTCAGGGTTAACCCAGAACCAACCCAACCCCACCGCTTGTGGTGACACCTTTTTCAATCCAAAACTCGGCATGTTAGCTTGCTTGGTTATTGACTGAACAAGAGTTAAACCATGCCATTGATGATTCGCCAAGGCGACACCACCAGCCACGGCGGCACCGTGCTTGAAGGCTTTCCGTTTTACACCGTCGAAGGCCGTGCAGTGGCCGCCATGGGCCACAAGGTGGCTTGCCCGCTGTGCAAGGGTCCATTGCCCGGGTGGCCGAACAGCAAATGCCCGACAACCCGCTTGGCAATC
>NZ_DAIUBR010000024.1:0-51211 GCF_036846585.1 Limnobacter sp.
CCGATGGCTGGTGGGACACCAGTACGGCCTGCGATAGCAACAAGAAGATTCAGCGGCGAGTGCTTAAAGAAACCTGGCGTGCCTTGACATCGTCCATGGGGTCAATCAGCTGACCTTTGAGCAGGTAAAACGGCGATTTGTAGTAAATCTTCACGTCATGGAATGGGTCGGTGATAATTTTCAGAGCCCACACCAAACCTGTTTCAATGTCACGAATGAAAAACAGGTGAATGGTTCTGAACACCAGCCCACCAAAGCCCAACCACAACCAGGATTCACCCACGCTGCGCACAAAACTGGCCATGTCGGCGCCAGTGGGTGGCAAACCAAAAGTAGATGGGCTGAACCAGATCAACACCGGCAAGGCACCCCAAATGCTGAGAAGGATCACCTTGCGGCGCAAGTTGTAACCCACCTTGATGTCTTCCTTGTGATCGTGCGTGGCATCGTTCACGTAATCGTAGGTTTTGGGTTCGAAAAAGAAGTGCCCGATCTGGCGGCTGGTCATGGCCACAAGCCAGGCCACAAGCGCGGCAGAAACCGGGTCAATGAACAGCAGCACATAGCCGAACAGGAAGGACATGGCACTGAGCAAGTGCAGGCTTTGGTTGATGCGGCTGTGATGGTAGTAGCGGTGGTCGTCCCAACGCTGTTCGTGCAAAGTCTCGAAGATTTTTTTCATGTAGGTAGGTACAAAGGAGTGTTGAAAAAGTACTAACTTCCCTTTATGCCAGTGTGATGTTGCGGTTTTGTGTCCAATCATCGCAATGCTGGTTCAATGCGCAGAATGCTGCGTCAATCACGGAGGGTATTTGCCCAACCAGCGCGAATCCCAATCTCTCGCCAGAAAACCTGATTTTCCCTTTTTGAAATTCACCCTGACTCACCTCGCTCGGCAAAAGGGCGGGCCGAGTCTCGGTGCGGGCCTTTGGCCGAGCGTGGCGAGTGAATTCAAACAGGCAGGTTTTCTTGAAGGCGAAGCGATTGGGACATCGCTGCTGATTGCGCTTGAAGCAGGCCGGTGACTGATCACACACGCGCGCACTATTGGTGAAGTTGGGAGATTCGCCAAAGTCGATGATTCTCAACCCAGGCAACTCGGCAGTGGGTCTGCCTGCTCCGCACATTCAAGAAAACCGCTACGTTTGAATCAAGCGGTTTTCAGTGCGGGACAGGCGACCCCGCTGAGTTGGCTATAAAACCAAGTTGCCGACACTCACCGCCCCAACTCGCCTCTCGCAATCATTTCCTTCATGATTTCCGACGTACCCGCATAAATGGTTTGCACCCGTGCATCAGTGAAGAAACGGGAAATTGGATATTCTTCGGTGTAACCGTAACCACCAAACAGTTGCAAACATTCGTGGGTTAACTTCACCTGCAACTCTGTTGACATCAATTTCAAAATGGATGCTTCTTCAGTCGTCATTGCACCCATCTTGAAACGCGCTTCGCACTGCTTCAAATACGCTTTGGTCAATTCAAGCTGCGCACGCAGTTCGGCCATTTTGAAACGTGTGTTTTGAAACTGGGCCACAGTGCTGCCAAACGCCTTGCGCTGGGTGACGTAATCCACCGTAATGGCCATGGCGCCTTCACAAGCACCCACGGCTTGTGAACCCAGGCCCAAGCGCTCTCGCGGCAGTTCCTGCATCAGGTAAATGAAGCCTTTGTTTTCCTCGCCCAGCAAGGCGTTGGCTGGCACGCGCAGATTGTCAAAAAACAGTTCGGCCGTGTCGTTGGAATGCTGTCCCATTTTCTTGATGCCCTTGCCTTTCTTGAAACCGGGCAAGCTGCTGTCCACCAAAAACAAACTGATGCCCCTGGCACCCTTGGTGGTATCGGTTTTGGCGGCCAGTACGATCAGCCCGCAATGCAAGCCGTTGGTGATGAATGTTTTGGAACCATTGATCACCCACTCATCGCCATCGCGAACCGCGTTGGTGCGCATACCGGCCAGGTCGCTGCCTGCGCCGGGTTCAGTCATGCCAATGGAACCCACCACTTCACCCGTGGCCATGCGGGGCAGCCACTGCGCCCTTTGTTCTGCCGTGCCCAAATTGTTGATGTAGGGCATCACAATGTTGGCGTGCACATTCAGCGCTGTGCTTAGCGAATGCAAATTCAGGCGGCAGGTTTCTTCAAGAATCATCAGGGCCACTTCGAATGGCGCACCAGCCGTACCGTATTCTTCCGGCATGTCTGGCCCCAGCATGCCTGCGGCACCCAGCATCAGCCAGGCTTGCTTGGGCATCCAGCCGTCTTTTTCCCACTGATCGTAATGCGGGATCACTTCCTTTTCAAGACAACGCAACAGCATGTCGCGAAACAAGGTGATGTCTTCGTTTTCAACTACCATGATGATTCCCCTTCCTTCTTACTTCGCTTGCATGCGGATGCTGCCATCAATGCGGATGGTTTCGCCGTTCAGGTAATTGTTTTCAACAATGCTCAGGCACAGGCGACCATACTCGGCAGGCGCACCAAAACGCTTGGGGTTTTGAACCATGGCAATTAGCGGCTGGCGGTATTCTTCTGAAACACCTTGCATCATCGGTGTGTCGAAAATGCCGGGGGCAATTGTCATCACGCGAATGCCATAACGACCCAAGTCGCGGGCCATGGGCAATGTCATGCCCACCACACCGCCCTTGCTGGCCGAATACGCGGCCTGGCCGGTTTGGCCATCGAAGGCAGCAACCGAAGCGGTGTTGATGATTACACCGCGCTGGCCATCTTCATCGGGTGCATTTTTGGCCATGGCTTCAGCCGCAAGGCTTGCAATATTGAAGGTGCCAATCAGGTTAATATTGATGGTTTTTGCAAAAGCCTCCAGTGGCAGTGCTTTACTGTCGCGGTCCAGCGTTTTACCGGCAGCTCCAACACCCGCGCAATTCACCGCAATGTGAATGGCACCAAAGGCAGCCATGGTTGCATCAATGCCTGCACGGGCAGAAGCCGCATCGGCCACGTTTACTTTCTGGAACATCACTTTGCCCGGGTGTGCAGCTTCGGCTGCCTTGCCCGCTTCTTCATTCATGTCGAACACCGCCACTTTGGCACCGGCTGCAACAAATTGCTCCGCAGTTGCCAAACCCAAACCCGACGCACCACCTGTGACCACGGCCACCAAATTGTTCAAATTCATTGAAAAGTCTCCAAGACTGCTGTTTTTATGAAGTGAATGTAGATGTAAACCAAAGGTTAACGCAGAAACAGGCGGCAAGGTGGAGGATGAATTCGAACGAACGTTCGTTTTTAAACAATGTGGAAGTTATCCCTTGAAATCAACGTGTTTTCTTTAGCTCTACGTTCAGGTAGCGCCAGAAATCAGCCGCCACCGGCGATGGCCGCTTGCCGTTGGGCCGCACCGTGTACCAGTTGGCGTGAATCGGGAAGCTTTGCACATTCAGTGTTTGAAGGCCCCCCGTGGCCGAACCTGCATTCAAGGCATGTTCAGACAACACCGCCAAACCCATACCGCCCTGCACTGCCTGCTTAATGGCTTCGTTGCTGCCCAATTCAAGCCGCACGGTGGGCTCAAACCCCAGGCTTTCGAAGTGCGAATCGCAGGCCAAGCGCGTGCCTGAACCCCTTTCGCGCAGAATAAAAAAATGCTTTGCAAGCTCGGTGTGCTTGATTCGCTTACGCTGGGTCAAAGGGTGGCCAGCGGGTGCAACCACCTGAAGCGAATTGGTCATGAAGGCCTTGGCCTCAACATCGAGATTCGCCGGTGGTTTGGACATGATGTACAGGTCATCCAGATTGTGTTCAAGCCGCTGAATAACACCGTTGCGGTTTAACACTTCCAGGGCAATTTCGACTTCAGGGTACTTCGCGCAAAAGTCGCCCAACAAGCGTGGCACGAAATATTCCGCTGTACTTACAACTGCCACGGTCAGCTTGCCACGCCGAAAGCCCTTGATGTCGTCAATGCGTTGCTGAAACGCCTCCAGTTCGCCCAGCATGGCGTGTGCGGTTGCTTCAAGTTCAAGGCCTGCGGGTGTTAAGTACACCGCCTTGCCGATGACCTCGTACAAGGGCAAACCCACTGATTCAGCCAATTCTTTCATTTGCATTGAAACTGTAGGCTGGGTGACATGAAAGTGCCTCGCCACGGCTGTAATGCTTTTCAGGCGAGCCAGCGCAGTGAACAGGTGCAGTTGCCGAAGGGTTAAGTTCATAATTTTACATAACCTTTTGGTGATGATAATTATCTATTTTTTGATTTTACATGATTATTAATTCTGCATAGCATTGGCGCACTTTCAATACTGCATGCACCATGAACAACTTCACCGACCCCGCCATTCTGTTTTTCCTCTTGGGTATTTTCAGTGGGCTGGTTAAATCCAACCTGGAAATTCCCACGCAGGTTAGCCGATTTCTTTCGCTGTATTTGCTGATGGCCTTGGGCTTGAAAGGCGGCTTTGCCCTGCATGAATCAGGTTTTAACACGCAAGTGCTGGGCGGTTTGGGCAGTGCAATATTGCTGGCCGTGGTGGTGCCCCTGATCAGTTACCCGATACTGAAGCGCTGTACATCGGCATTTGATGCAGCGGCCATTGCGGCCACGTATGGGTCGGTAAGCGCCGTTACTTTTATTACCGCAGTGCAGTTTCTGGAAAAATCAGACATTGCATACGGCGGGCACATGGCCGCTGCGATGGCGCTGATGGAATCTCCGGCCATTGTTCTGGCCGTGCTGTTTGCCAATATGGCCCGCAAGCAAACCCAGGCGGTAAATGCAGCACCCGTTCCCGGCAAGGGTTTTGGGCACTTGTTGCAGGAATCATTTACAGAGGGCGCGCAGTTGCTGTTGCTGGGTGCCATGCTGATTGGTTTCATGAGTGGCAATGCCGGCAAAGAAGCCATGCAACCGTTTACAGGCGACCTGTTCAAAGGCATGCTGGCTTTCTTCCTGCTCGACATGGGTTTGAGCACAGCCAAGCACCTTCCAAAATTGAAAGCAGTGTCCAAATGGATGATTGCCTACGCGGTGGTTGCGCCCATTGCACACGCCACGCTAGCTTGGGTTTTGGCCAAAGCCACTGGCGCAAGCGTTGGCGACACGGCCTTGTTGATGGTGCTGGCAGCAAGTGCTTCCTACATCGCCGTGCCTGCAGTGGTGCGCTACGCAATTCCCGAGGCAAACCCAAGCCTGTATGTGGGGCTTTCGCTGGGCATTACATTTCCGCTGAATATTTTGGTGGGGATACCGGTGTATGTTCAGTTGGCGGGGGGGCTTTAATCGATCACTCTGCGCTACTCAGTAATCAATCGGATGCGAACATTCAAAAAAGTATTTCTATTCTGATGACTCAAAGAAGCTTAAGACTCGTTGGAGTTAATCAACAATAGTGATCAATCAACCTCAATTTTTGTTATTACCAAGGGTGAGCGGATAATAAGTTTTACATCACCAATTCGACTTATCTATGCAACATCAGTTCAATCCACAGTTTCCACAAAAATGCCTTCAACTTACAAACTCTATCACCGATCTACGCCCCTTCGGTATTGTATTGGCAATTGATGAAAGTGCGGAAGTGCTGAAGCAGCGAGACGAGCCGTCCGGGTACTCGCCAACGCGGGTGTAAAAATTCCAACCGCATTGACTGGCAACATCAATCGTCAACAAGCCTCCCTGTTAACCAAGGAAATGATCAAGTTGCGCAGACCAAACGTATCCAACGGAGAAATCAAACGACTGATCCGAGGGGGTGCTGAACCAAAGCGCTACACGTCTGCTCAAATCAGTGCTGGTGCCATGAAAAGTTTAAAAGATTCCATCGCTGCAGGTTTGTCTTTTCTATCCAGCTCGCTGGATGGAAATGTCAAAGAAGTCAGTATTTATATAGTTGGGCTGGAGTCATGAAAAATAGCTTGTCTGCACGCTTCACTTGGGCTATTTGCTGCATGTTTCTCATGCTGTCCAGCACATTGACCATGTCGAGCATCACTGGATTTTTTTTCCCGAATTCAATATGGACACCAGTATTCAGTTTGCTGATTTGCGCCTTCTACTCAATTGAAGGCACCCGTCAAACCTATGTAAAACTAAAAAAAATGGCCAACTCAATCCATTTTTTTGCTCGCCCCATTGTCGCTATTCAGCTTGTTGTTGCCATCAGTATTCATCATCAAGATTGCGATTGCGACCACCAGTCTCTTGTTCTGGATTCTTGCTTACATATGCATACGAAAACTTCTCAAGATTTCTGATCAAAATTGTGCCGAAAGCGTTCCAACATTTGAAAACTGCCGTTAAATCACTAAAAATATTTCTCCTTGAAAAAACAAATTTCAGTTGTCCTTTTATTGACCTTTCCTACGCATCTGCTGGCTGGAGCAGGAATACAGTTCCTTAACAAAACCACACTTTTTATCACAAACATTCAAGAACTTTCACTGCATCAACAAGCGCCTTCGTCCATCAAGCAACTAATCGAGAACTGGTCGCAATTCGAAATATTGGTGAACAAAAAACACTTCCCGATTGAAGCACCCAACTGCAAACAAACAATCAAGATTAGATTCAAGGGCATAGAACCTGTCAAGGACCAAATCAGCCAAGTTCAGAAATCAAGATGGGAATTGCTGGAACGCATCAGAAACGGAAATGATGGAAACGCTTCACCCATCTTTTTGCAGATAGATACGAAGCCGTACATGAAAAAGTCAGCAGACGGAAAATACAGGCTGGACTATTGCAATGTGTTTGTTGAATAGAATTTTTCACTGCTACCCCAACAGCTCAATCCCATCCAGTTCACGTGCGCACACTTCACGCATCACCGCCACAAAATCAGCGGTGTAATGCTTGCCCGCAATCGCCTTTGGCAAAGCTGCGTACAAGGTCGAAATCAGCCCCTTTCTACCCAATGGCACCTGGGCCACATAACCGCGGTCCACATAACCTTTCACGGCCCAGGCAGGCAAGGCAGAAAGCCCGCGTTTGCTGGCCACCAGCTGCAACAGGGCCACGGTTAATTCGCTGCTGCGGCGCTTTACCTGCACACCAGCGGGGGTTAGAAAATGCTTGATCACGTCCAGCATGTCGTCGGGCACAGGGTAGGTTAGCAAAGTTTCACCTGCAAAATCGGAAGGCTTTAAATACGCGCGCGTGGCCAGCTTTGAATCCACGGGCACCAGGCCCACCATTTCGAAGCGAAATAGAGGGAAGGAAACAATGCCCTCTTCCTCGCACAGCTCGGACACGATCGCCAGTTCCGCGTCGCCTTTGTGCAGCAGGCCCACCGGGTCGGCATGGAAACCCGAAACAATGTCCAGCTCCACTTCAGGCCAGCGGTTGCGGTACACGTCCATTGAAGGCATTAACCAGTCAAAGCAGGTGTGGCATTCCACGGCCACACGCAGCGGGCCGCCTGCGCCCTGCTTCATTTGCAGAATGTCCAGTTCAGCCTGGTCAACCTGCCCCAGTACCTGCCCTGCCAGTTGCAGCAGGCGTTGCCCCACCACACTGAAGCGGCTTTGCCCGCCCTGCTTGTACACCAGTTCCTCACCCAACCAGTCTTCAAGTGCTTTGATTTGATGCGACACCGCACTTTGGGTAATGCACAGCACATCAGCAGCGCGGCTTAGGCTACCGGTTTGCTCAATGGCTTGCAGTGTGCGCAGGTGGCGCAATTCCAGAATACTTTTTGACATGAATTTGATTCACTATTTTCACAAATATTATTCGTTTGAATAATAACCTGTTTATGCCGATCATGATGTTTTAATTGCCACACAAGAAGAAACACCATGATCAAAACACACATCCTGGGCTTTCCCAGAATCGGTGAAAACCGCGAATTGAAATTTGCACTGGAAAGCCATTGGCGCGGCGAAACTTCCGAAGAAGAATTACGCGCCAGCGCACATGAGTTGCGCCTGAAACACTGGCAAGTCCAAATTGATTCAGGGCTTGATTTCATCACGGTGGGCGACTTTGCCTTTTACGACCAAATGGCAGACCACATTCAATTGCTGGGCTGCGAACCTGCACGTTTCGAATTCAAACCAGAGCAATCCAGGCTGCAACGCTATTTCACCATGGTTCGCGGAAAATCGACAGAGAGCAACAGTTGTACCCATGTGCATGAAACTTGGGCACTTGAAATGACCAAGTGGTTTGACACCAATTACCACTACATGGTGCCGGAATTCAAAGCCGACACATTGTTCAAAGCCCACACCGCAAGCCTGGTAGAGCAAATTGAACAAGCCAAAACCTTGAACCACCCCATCAAGGTCAGCCTGATTGGTCCGCTCACTTTCTTGTTCCAGGGCAAAAGTAAACAAGCCGGGTTTGACCAGTTCGACCTGCTTGAACAACTGTTGCCCGTGTACGGCCAAATTCTGGCTGAACTGAAAGCGCATGGCATTGAATGGGTGCAGCTAGACGAACCCATACTGGGCCTGGACCTGCCCGGCAATTACCTGGCTGCGTTCGAGCGCAGCTACCTGCAACTGAAAAGCAGCGGCGTAAAACTTCTGCTGGCCACGTACTTCTCGACCACGCAGGGCCAAACCAGCGCAGTGTGCAAACTGCCGGTGGATGGCTTGCACATTGACTGTGTGCGCGCACAAGAAGACTTGCCACTGGTGCTTGACTGGCTACCCAACTACAAAGTGTTGTCGCTGGGCTTGATTGACGGCCGCAACATTTGGAAAACAGACTTACAAGCCTCACTTAACCAAATCGCCAAAACATTTGATGCTGGCAAAGGCGAAGTATGGCTGGCACCCAGCTGTTCACTGTTGCATGTACCTTATCAATTCAGCAATGATTCCACAGTGAACCCGCTTGTAAAGCCGTGGTTGGCTGGCGCCATCGAGAAGCTGGAAGAACTGGAGCTACTCAAGCAAGCCGCCAAAACACAACTACAAGGCAAAACACTGACAGGTGCCTTGAGCACCCTGTGGAATGAACACAGGGCCACGGTGAAACAACGCGCCCAAAGCCCCTTGCTGAACAACCCCGAAGTGAAGGCACGCCTTACCGCATTGGCACCGACTGCCGACCAGCGCGGCAGCGAATTTTCAATTCGCCAGCAAGTGCAGCGCAAACGTTTTAACTTGCCAGCCTACCCCACCACCACGATTGGTTCATTTCCGCAAACCAAAAACATTCGTAACTTGCGTGCACGGTTCAAGAAAAACGAAATCGATGAAACCACTTATTGGCAGCACATTAGCCAGGAAATTCGTCAAGCCATTGAGTTTCAGGAACGCATCGGGCTGGATGTGCTGGTGCACGGCGAAGCCGAGCGCAACGACATGGTGGAGTATTTTGGTGAACAGCTGGAAGGCTTTACTTTCTCGGCCAATGGCTGGGTGCAAAGCTATGGTTCGCGTTGCGTGAAGCCCCCAATTCTGTTTGGCGACGTTGCCCGCCCGAAAGCCATGACCGTTGAGGTTGCAAGGTTTGCTCAAAGCCTGAGCGAGAAGCCTGTAAAAGGCATGCTAACGGGCCCTGTGACCATTTTGCAATGGAGCTTTGTGCGAAACGACCAAGCCCGCGCAACCACTGCCTTGCAAATTGCACTGGCCATTCGCGATGAAGTGGCGGACCTTGAACAAGCCGGCATTGGCATGATTCAAATTGACGAACCCGCTTACCGCGAAGGTTTGCCCTTGCGCAAAGCGCGTTGGGACGACTACCTGCAATGGGCCAGCAAAGCTTTCCGGATTTCAGCCAGCCCGGTTCAAGACGACACGCAAATTCACACGCACATGTGCTATTCAGAATTCAACGACATTCTGCCTGCCATTGCGGCCATGGATGCCGATGTGATCACCATTGAAACCAGCCGTTCCGACATGGAATTGCTGCGCGGCTTTGGCGAATTCCATTACCCCAATGAAATTGGTCCCGGTGTGTACGACATTCACTCGCCCCGCGTACCGGGACAAGATGAAATTGTGCGCTTGATCCGCAAGGCAGCGCAGGTCATTCCCCCCGAAAACCTGTGGGTCAACCCCGATTGCGGCTTGAAAACCCGTGGCTGGGAGGAGACCGAAGCGGCATTGGCCACGATGGTGAAAGCCACTGAACAGTTGCGCCGCGAACTTCAAGGAAAAGGCCAGACCGAAAAAACTGCTGCATAATTGCTGCAAGGGGCTTGCGAAAGCCGTGGCTCACGGGAAAATAGGGCAAATAAAACCTATTTTCCCGGAGACCACACACCATGAACCACGACCCCATCGTGATCGTATCCTCAGCCCGCACCCCCATGGGCGGTTTTCAGGGCAGCATGTCTGGTTTTACCGCCAGCGAACTGGGCGCCCACGCCATTCAGCAAGCTGTACTGCGCGCTGGTCACCCCACCCTTTCAGAAAAAGTTGATGAAGTCATCATGGGTTGCGTATTGCCAGCAGGCCAGGGCCAGGCCCCGGCACGTCAAGCCGCGCTAACAGCGGGTTTGCCGCTGAGCAGCGCCTGCACCACCATCAATAAAATGTGCGGTTCCGGCATGAAAGCCATCATGATGGCACACGACAGCCTGTTGGCCGGCAGCACCCAAGTGGCAGTGGCCGGCGGCATGGAATGCATGAGCAATGCGCCCTACCTGCTGCCCAAGGCCCGTGGCGGCATGCGCATGGGCCACGGGCAGGTGATGGACCACATGTTTCTCGACGGCCTTGAAGACGCTTACGACAAAGGCCGCCTGATGGGCACCTTCGCCGAGGAATGTGCCGACCTGTACGGCTTTACGCGTCAGGCGCAAGATGAATTCGCCATTCGTTCACTGGCACGCGCCAAACTAGCCACGCAAGACGGCAGCTTTCAGTGGGAAATTGCTCCCATTGAAGTGGCCACACGCAAAGGCACTGAATGGGTCAGCACCGACGAGCAACCCTTGAAAGCCGACCCAAGCAAGGTGCCCACCCTGAAGCCCGCCTTTCGGCGGGAGGGCGGTACTGTAACTGCGGCCAACAGCTCGTCCATTTCAGACGGTGCAGCCGCTGTTGTCATGATGAAACAAAGCCACGCGGAAAAACTGGGCTTAACCCCCTTGGCGCGCATACTGGGGCACAGCACCCATGCACAAAAGCCCAGTTTGTTTACCACTGCACCGGTTGGCGCGTTACAACGGCTGTTTGAAAAAACCGGCCTGAGTGTCGAACAGGTGGACTTGTTCGAGATCAATGAAGCCTTTGCCGTGGTCACCATGGCAGCCATGGTTGATTTGAACCTGCCCGCTGACAAGGTCAACATTCACGGCGGCGCCTGTGCGCTGGGCCACCCCATTGGCGCCAGCGGTGCCCGAATTGTGTGCACCCTGATTGGCGCACTGAAAAAAACCAAAGGAAAAGTCGGCGTGGCCAGTTTGTGCATTGGTGGTGGTGAAGCCACGGCGCTGGCCATTGAACTGATCTAAAAAAATCGAGAGACAAAATGGAAAGTGTTGTTTACTTTTTGCTCGCTGCAGCGCTGGCCGTGCCTTTGTTCAAAAAATTGGGCTTGGGTGCGATTCTTGGGTATCTGGCTGCAGGCGTAATCATCGGCCCCCAGGTGTTGGGGCTGATCGACGACCCGGAAAAAGTACTGCACTTCTCTGAAATTGGCGTCATCTTGCTGCTGTTCGTCATTGGCCTTGAACTGGAACCCGCCAAGCTGTGGGCCATGCGTGCGCAAGTGCTGCTGTTGGGTTCAGGGCAATTGTTTATTACTGCAGGCGTTATTTACGGCGTGCTGGCATTCATGTTCGAGATGAACAGCAACGCTGCACTGGTGATTGCCTTGGCTTTGGGCCTGTCCTCCACTGCTTTTGCCATACAGCTGATGGCCGACAAGGGCATATTGGGCAATGAAGACGGACGGCGCGGTTTTTCCATCCTGCTATTCCAAGACCTGGCCGTGGTGCCCATTCTGTTCGTAGTGCAAGCCATTGCACCCATTGAACCCGACACCGACCCAGGCCAGTGGTGGCTTGCCCCAGCGGCTATTTTCGGTTTGATCGTATTTGCACGTTACCTGATCAACCCTGCCCTTCATTTTTTATCGCGCCATGGTGGCCGGGAAATCATGACCGTGGTGGCACTGTTGATTGTGCTGGGCGCTGCGGTGGTAATGGAACACGCCAACCTGTCCATGGGCCTGGGTGCTTTCATGGCGGGCATGATGTTGGCCAACTCCTCATTTCGTCATCAGCTTGAAGCCGATGTTGAACCTTTCAAAGGCCTCAGCCTGGGTTTGTTTTTCATCTCCATTGGCATGACCCTGAATTTCGGCCTGTTGGTGGAATCGCCACTCACCGTGATGTTCGGCACACTGGGTTTGATGTTCTTGAAGGCCGCTGTCATTATCGGTTTGATCATGGTGACGGGGGTGCCCTTCCCGCGCGGCTTGATGTTGGGTTTGATGCTGTGCCAAGGCGGTGAATTTGGCTTCGTGATCATGGCCCAGGCGATGGACTTGCGCTTGCTGGGCGAAGGCACCGCAGGCATGGTGAACCTGATGGTCGGCATTTCCATGGCGTTAACGGCACCAGCTGTGTTGTGGTTCGAGATGTTCACTGACAAACAGATCGCGAAAACTCCGCAGAATCTGGAAAAATTCGACACCAGCGGATCAGAAGCACTTATTCTTGGTTTTGGCCGCTTTGGTCAGGTTACCGGCCGTATTCTTGCAGCCAACCAAATTCGGTTCACTGCACTGGATAAAAATGCAGACCACATCGAATTCGTAAAGAAATTCGGCAACAAGGTTTACTACGGTGACGCCTCTCGTGCCGAGGTTCTTGAAGCAGCGGGAATTTCCAAAGTTCGCACCGTGATTGTGGCCATTGATGACCCCAGAATGTCGCGGGCGATTGTTGAGTTCATCGTTCATCACTATCCGAGAATTACCATCATCGCCCGCGCGCACAACCGCAATGATTACCTGGCCTTGAAGGCAGCGGGGGCGCATTCGGTTGTTCGTGAATTGTTCGCGGGTGCACTGGAAGCCGCCACCGAAGCACTTCACGCCTTGGGTTACAGCGATGGCCAAGCCATGCAAAAAGCAGAAACCTTCAAACAGCACGATGAGAACCTGTTGAACAAACAAGCCAAGGTAATGGGTGACAGCGAGAAAGTGATTGAAATCGGTCTCCAGGGCCGCGAGGAACTGGAAATGATTTTCCAGCAAGACCAACGCGCAGCGAAAAGAAGTTGATATGGAAATTCTTCAGTTTTTCAAAGATCTTGAACCCGCGGTTGAACAGGTTTTCAACTTTCTTGAAAGCCGGCTGGGCAGACTGATTTTGTCGATGGGCATGCTGGTTCTGGCAGGCGCAATAAGCCGTTTGATGCACTGGCGTTTGCTTCGGGAAACAAAAACAACCCCGCCACAAACAGGCAACGTGCGGGCCACATGGGTGCGCCGAAAAAACATTGTGTGGGCCAGCGCCGTGCTGTTGATTGTTGCCTTGTGGTCGAATCAAATCACCGGCTTTTTGATTTCACTGGCCGCAATTGGTGGTGCCTTGTTGATTGTCAGCAAAGAATTCATTCTGTGCCTGTGGGGTGCACTGATTATTTCACTGAACAAAAGCCTTCGAATTGGCAGCACCATTGAAGTGGGTCAATTCACGGGGCAGTTGGTCAACACCGGGTTCGTTACCTTTGAGCTGGCAGAAATTGGTCCGTCGAAAAAACAGACCGGGCGTTTGCTGTCGCTGCCCAACAGCCTGGTATTTACACAGGCCATGAAAAACCTCTCGATTTATGGCTCGTATGGCATTCACCTGATTGATTTCAATTTCGACAAATCAGTGAGAATTCAGGACGCGGAAACACTGGTGCTTCGTTTGGCCAACGAAGCAGGAAAACACTGGATTGAGGAAGCAGAACGACATTTTTCTGCGGTGGAGCGTGACAACTTTGTTGATCTTCCAAAGGCCCGCCCCGAGGTATTTTGGGCAAGCATTGATGAAAAATGTTTGCGCATGACCTTGCGGCTTGCCTGCCCTCTGAACAAACGGGGTCAACTGGAAAAATCCATTGTGAAACGTTTCTGGGTCGAGTACACCGAGCAAGCACCTGCCCAAACGCCTCAGCAGATCACTGAATCAATAATGTCTTGAATCAGCTGTGCCCGGTTTCTGTCTGCGACCAGTTCCAGTGGACTGCTTAGATTCAGAAAACGGATGCATTCAACCGCAGGCGACACCAGGTAACCCTGCACATAATCGACCCCCAGCTCCTTGACCTCGCGCAGGGTGTGCAAGTCTTCCACCCATTCCGCCACGCACTTGCAACCCAGGTCATGGGCCAGGCCCACAATGGCAGTGGTCACGGCATGGCTTTCAGTGCTGTGACAAATATTCTTGATAATTGACCCGTCAATTTTAATGACATCTGCATGCAGATCGATCGCGTAACGGAAGTTGCTGTAACCCGCACCAAAATCGTCCAGCGCAATTCGCACCCCCAAAGTACGCACCTGCTCGATAAAATTTTGTACCGCTTGCAGGTTAATCACTGAACCCACTTCCGTAATTTCCAGACACAGCTTCGAGGCCTGGGCTTGATGCACCTTGATCAACGCCAATGTGTCTTGGAGAAATATTTCATCATTCAATGAGCCAGGCGACACGTTGATACTCAACACGCTGAGTTTTTGAAGCGCATCTGCGTTCTCGCTGAGAAAATCGAGACTTTGACTAAGTACCCAGTTGTCCAGAAATGCCATGTGCCCACCCCGATCGCAGGCCTCGAGCAGATAGGCTGCAGAATTCAACTTGCCGTCCTCACCCTTGATGCGCAACAGGGCCTCTGCGTACAGCGGGCCATCGATTTGCCCCATGGCCAAAATGGGCTGCCACGCCAAGGTTAGCCCTGTTGGCAATTTGTGGTCGCCCAAGCGGCGAATGGTGCGCGATTGCTCAAGAAGGCCACGTGTTTGGCTTTGCTCGAACACCACTCTTTCTACATTGCTGTTGTGTTTGGCTTTCAACTTTGCTTCGCGCATGGACACTTCAACCGTTTCCATCACATCCAGCACATTGTCAATAATGCCTTGATAGACGATGCTGACCAGTACCTGCGTCTGAATGCTGCGCCCCTCCAGCTGAAATGCAACTTTGTCCAGTTGATCCAGCAGGGAGGCAAAAGTTTCCTCAGCTTTCATCGTGTCATTCTGATTAATCAATATCGCAAACTGATCCACATGCAAACGCGCAATTTCTCCGTGCGCATTCATGTGTCGATAAATTTCGGTGTAAAACGCCTGTAAAAGCTGGTCCGACACAGCAAGACCATACGCACTGATCAATTTGGAAAATTGCCGAATATCCAGACAAAAGAAAGTGAAATTGGAAGTGCTTTTAAGCAGTTTGTTGTGGATGCAGTTCTGCAAGCCGCGCCGGTTCAAGGCACCGGTCAACTCGTCGTGTGTGGCCTGGTATTGCAAAGCCAGCTCTTTGTCCTTTCTCACAGTGAAGTCGCTGACCACACCCACCAGTTCGTTTTGATCCCGGCTAACCACCAATTCAAACCAGCGGGTTTGCCCCTCACCAACCACCACCGGCAATTCTCGGCGAGACGACTTGCCCGGTTTCTCCAATAGATTGAAAAGGGCTGCCAGCCTTTGCGTCTGCAAAAAATCCAAAGTGGGTTTGCCTTCCGGGTTTAAAAACAAATCGGTGAACTGTTTGTTGTAGTTAAGCAAAGTGCCCTGCTTCGAACAGGTGAACATGGCCGATGGCGCAATATCAAACACGCTGGCCAAACGCTCATGCGCCAGTTTGATTTCCATTGCTGCATGCTGTTGCTGGAATTGGGCCTTGCGCAGAAACTCGGCCAGCGCAACTGCCGTCATGATGCTGGCCAACACGGTAACCGATGCGCTGTTGAAGTACTGAAGCAAGAATGTTTGATCAAACCATGCAGCCAACACTTCCGCAACAGCGCCAGTCAATGTGATCAGCATGGCGGCCAGATAATAAATCGCCACCCTGTCTCGTTTTTCAAGAAAATACTGAATAACGACCCATGCCACCACCGATGTGGCCAGTAAACTCATGGGCCAAAACAACTCAAGGAACGTTCGATAAGGTGAAAACAGGGCCAGCAAAAGCAACGCCACACAAGCGGACTGCAATACCCGAAGTACGCCAAGCCACGACTCGCGCCGTATATTGTCGAACAGGTGCCACACAATCAAGACTGTTGAAGTGAAATACATGGCCAGAGCCATCATGCGGACATTGGGCAATGCGTCTACGCCCAATTCCACGCCGAACAGGCTATGATCCCAGCCCTCAGACAAAGCCACCAGTCGCAAGCTGGCAAACAACCAGAAGCCATAACAGACAAAGATCGACCTGCGGGTCATGATGGCCGCAACAGCCACCAAGCCGATCATCAAGTACAGCACACCTTCCAGAAATCCTTGCCGGCGCTCAAACAGTCGGGTACTTTCATCAAAACTTGCTAATGTTTGCAACCCCACTTCAAGACTTGCGGGGCCTATGAACTTGAATTGACACAATACACCTTGCAAATTGGTCTTGCCCTGCAAATTTGTTGAAAGCAGACGCCCCTGATTGGACATCAGTTCCAGTTGTGTCATGTCACCTTCATCACCTTTGCCCCAGCAATCCGATTGCACAAGATGTCGGGATCGAAAATACATTTGATTGTTTTGCAGCAAAACACCCGACGGCAATATGGCATATACCCAGTAAGGTTCTTCGTTCAAATGCGTTCGAAGAACGCTTTGCTGTCGCGCATTGCGAATACGCTCGACAATTGCAAACAGGGAACCTTCGGCCTCGCGGTCATTCAATGTTGAAAATTGAAGATGCAGCTCCTGTGGGCTATGCTCGTCAAGCACGGACAAATTGACAAATGCGACCACCAGAAAGCAGCTCAACAAGACCAGTGAAAGCAGTGGTATCCAAGGAGCATTTTGCAAGCTTTGCATGATCTTGAAAAATCTTGTGTTCAGTACGGCAGCATGCATAAGATTTATCCGTTAGAACGCAAGCGACCCTGAGCCTCTTGCAACAAGGTACAAGCCTGAATATTGTCAAGCAGGTCAGGATGGGAATTTGCAAAGTACACCGAGTGAAGCGGGTTTGCCGAAAGTAGCCAGCGTTGTTCGATATTGAATACGTCGAACCAGAATATGCGGTGAGGAATCATGCCAATGTGCTGCATCGGTACAAATTCCTTGGCTGGCAGCACATCATGTAAATCAAATCTCCGGTATTGGCGATCCACTGGATGCCGTACACACAAGAAACAACGGTCAACTTCATTGGCGCGGCTGTACCAATAAGCAGCCTTGATCAACATCAAACGAAGTGCCAGCCCATTGGAACGAGGAGGAATGGCCAACCTGGATATTTCAGCAATGCGACCTGTGTGCAGCGCGTCAGGCAATGCAAATGACTCTTCCAGCCGAATGCTCTGTTGACCGGCTATTTGTATTCTCACTGTGCCAATGCAACTGCCATCCAGTTTCGAGAATGCAAGAAGAACAGCAGAGTCCGGATGGCGGTCATCGTCATCCGGCGTGGCCAGCCGCTCTCCGAATTCTGGCAAATGTCTCCCATAAGCAATTTGACGTGCTTTTGCAGCAAGCTCAAGTTCGTGATCTGACTTTGCTTGCGCGATCCAGAATGGCAGCAATTGCGAAGTGGAATCTGAAAGGAAATTCACTGCTGTGGGTGTTGCCATTTTATTCTCCGGAGAATGAATTCACCTTAAATATTCCACATTCAATTTACGTCCCCCCGATCGGGTTAAGGCTCCGGCCACCCATCCTCACTCCAATGGCCTACAAATAATCAGTATTTAGAATATCGATACAAGGTTTATTGAGTGTGAGAGAATCTTGGCAAATACAATAAATCAGGAGACAAACCCCAATGAAAAAGAAAGAATTTGATTTGATCGTGTTCGGTGCAACCAGTTTTGTGGGCCAAATTCTGGTGCAGTATCTGTGGAAACGACACGGGATAAACGGCGAGGTGAAGTGGGCGATTGCGGGTCGCGACCCGGGCAAACTGGATCTTCTGAAAAACAGGCTTGGTGAACAGGCACGGGAATTGCCTGTCCTGATCGCCAATGCAGGCAGCGAAGACGAACTACAAACGCTGTGCTCGAGAACCAAAGTCATTGTTTCAACCGTGGGCCCTTATGCATTGTACGGATCGCCCTTGGTGAAGGTGTGCGCGCAAACCGGCACCGACTACTGCGACCTGACCGGCGAGGTGCAATGGATTGCACGCATGATTGAAGCGCACGAAGAAACCGCCAAACAAAGCGGTGCGCGAATTGTGCATTGCTGTGGATTTGATTCAATCCCTTCAGATCTCGGTGTTTTATTTTTACAGAAATCTGCAAAGGTTCAATACGGTGAACCCTGTCAGCAAATTCGCATGCGCGTGCGCAAGCTGAAAGGCGAATTCTCGGGCGGCACTGTGGCCAGCATGATCAACGTGACGCGTGAGGTGGCCGCCGACCGTTCACTGGCCAAAAAACTGGCCAATCCCTACCTGATTTCCCCAAGCCGTTTGGCCGCGCGCCAACCCAATGTGACGTTTGCTGAATTCGACCCGGTCGCAAAAAGCTGGCTGGCACCTTTTGTCATGGCGGGCATCAACACCCGCGTTGTTCACCGAAGCAATGCCTTGCAGAACTATGGGTATGGCAAGGAATTCAAATACGATGAAGCCATGATGACCGGCAATGGTTTGAAGGGCCGCTTGACCGCGATGGGCCTGGCCGGTGGCATGGCTGGTTTTCTGATTGGTGCGGCCATCCCCCCTACACGCTGGGCGCTGGAAAAATTCGTGGTTCCAAAACCTGGTGAAGGGCCCAGTGAAACATCGCAGCAGCGTGGATCCTATGATCTTCGTTTTTACGGCACCACCAGCAAGGGAGGTACCTTGGTGGCCAAAGTAACGGGCGACATGGACCCCGGTTACGGTTCAACTGGCAAAATGCTGGGCGAGGCGGTGGTGTGCCTGGCCAAAGACAGCCATGAAAAGGCTGGTGGCTTTTGGACACCCGCTTCGCTGATGGGTGAAACACTCATGACCCGCCTTCAACAACACGCGGGTTTGCGATTCGAATTGCTCCAGGCGTGACGCACTGACATCCAAAGAAACGGGCACCCAGTACAAGGGGTGTCCCTTTCTGGAATTTATCACATGCGCGTTCGTATCTCCCACTGTCTTTTTCTGTTGCTTCCACTCATGTTGTCGTGCACTGGAGAACAGCCCACAGGCGGTGGTGTTACACGCACATCTGCATCATCGTTTGAGCAAAACTCGCCCTGCTTTAACAATACATGTGGTTCGCTAGAAGAATTGCTGATTGTGCCTGATGCAGAAAACATGATTTTTTCCGCATCGGGCAGGCTGTTTGTGTCGGGCGGTCAGGCTGTGGTGGAGGTGGTCAAAAATGGCAACAGCTTTGAGGCCATTACAATTTCCAGCGCCACATGCAATTTCACCGGTTTGACCATTGCAAGAAATACGCTTTACGCCAACTGTGGCGACGGCACACTGTGGGCGGGGTCGCTGGACAATTCACCGATGACCCTCTCGGCAATATTCAACTACGACAGCATGGCCTTTGCCAATGGCTTGACCAGCAGTGCAGATGGCAAAACGCTGTACGCCGTGGATGGGCCTGTGTCCAGCACCGCCCTGCCCTCGCCAAAAATTGTGAAATTGACCCTTTCCGGGGAAAACCCCTTGCAGGTACAAAACCAGACCACCTGGCTGGACCTGGCGGGCCGTTTTCCCAATGGCATTCAACGGCGTGGCCGTTCGCTTTTCTTCACCGATTCGGAAGTTCCGGCCTTGGGACGTCTCAATGTGGTGGCCATTCGAAATGATGGCTCGGCTGGCATGCCGGCTGTGCTGGCAACCCTTCAGGGCATACCCGACGATTTTTCCTTTCTCGCCGATGGTTTCGCGGTCAGTCTTTTTTTCACGGGCCAGGTAGTCAAGCTTGATCTTCTGGGCAACCAGGTTGATGGATTTGACCCTTTCACCTTTTCCACCGGCACATCGCAGGTCATGCAAGGCCGCCCACCCCTGTTTTCCAGCACCGATTTGCTGGTTACGGAAAAAGGCATTCTGGGTGAACAAAACACCCCGGTTGGCAACAAATTGACTGTGGTCAGAAAGCTTCCGGGAAATTGATCGAATTCCTGCACAAAACACTTGTATTGATAATAATTATCATTTACGATGAATTCTCATTTGAACAAAACGGGAGTTCTTTATGCAGCAGGAAAACTGCACAGCCCAACTGGGCCAGTGGTTGGCGGGTAGTGAAAACGGCTCGGTGTATTACTGCGACAAGTCCAATGTGGTGTCGCTGTGCCTTCATTACATGACCCTGCGTTTTGAGGCTTCAGCGTTTCGCGACCTGTTGGGCATGATGGGCTTTGCACAAGCCGAGATCCAGCGCATCAAAAAGGCCTTGGACCAACCCGCCCCGCAAGGCCGCGACAGGCAGTACGCGGGCGGCGCCCTGCACTAAACTCAAAGGATGGCACACCATGAAAGCTGCTGCCTGTTTCAACAAATCGGTGGATTCCCTCTTGTCGGAAAACGATGCCCTGTGCAGGCAGCTGGCCAAGCTTCAGCAACGCGCCAGTGAAATTATTCAACGGCGCTCAGCGGAAGTGGAGCAATTGACATCGGCCGTGGAGTTTTTAAGTTCTGAATTGCACGACCGCGATGCGATGATTGTGTTCTTGCGCACGAAATTGCAGGAATTCCGGAAAATAAGCGAAATGCAATCCCACTGATCCATGTTTGATCAATTGGTTTGCAAGTAACCAAAATCAAATGTGTGGGTGTCGTCATCGACCCGAACGGTGACGCGAATGTCTTGCGCGCTGCTGGCCGACAATTTATTGGCCACAATAATTTCACCCTGGGTTTGCTCGCCCGGCCTTACCACTTTGGGTTTCAGGCTGTATTTCTGGATTCGGTCGAAATCGGCAAAGGCCTGTTGAACGTCCAGCCTGTCATTGAAATCTGTTTGAAACAGCACACCTCCACCATGAAAACCCTGGTGAAAGTGCGGGTGATGGAACGGGCTGTAAAAAATGGGGGCGCGGAAACCGTAAAACGACAAGCGGTTTTGAACGTCTTGAACCTGCGCATCGTAGCTGACGACCTGTGCGGCTTGCCCATTGAAAGTCACCGTGACATTTTCTGTAGAAAATTCCACTGGAAACTTGCCTTGGTTCACAAAGGTGACATTAAAACGCGGGTTGTCAAACTGCCGAATCGAATTCTGCACAGACCCAACCTGAACAATGTGCTTCTTCTTGGAACTGAGGGACTCGAAGCCCTGGTTTTGAACCGGCACCTGGTTTTCAGCCACAACCGGCCTGACGCTGTACATCGAAGCGCAAGCGCTGAGCAAGAACACGGAACCCACTGCGCACCATGTTGACAATCTGAACACACGCATTTGAATCACCTTTTGCTGCTTGACGATGCAAGCACCATTTTATCGATAATCAATAGACCGCGACAGATCATCTAGGTTCACTGCAAAAGCACTTGGCACGGTTTCTGCATTGCAGCATGCATTGGGGTTATGTGCAGTCCAAAGAGGGAATTTGCACCTACTCCCGGGATTTTTTGCACCGTTTAAGTGCGATAAATTCCGCCATGCAGCAAAAACGGGCAACGGCGCCCACCATTTGAATGAATCGGCAGGTTCGTTTAAATGGTGGGCGCTTTTTATTTTGATTTCAAAAAGAGCCATTCGCCATGAACGACCACGCCAAACTGAATCTGTTCTCTTTTGCGGGAAAAATGAAAATCCTGCACATGAGCTGGATTGCATTTTTCATCACCTTCTTTGTGTGGTTCAACCACGCCCCCATGCTGGGTGCAATTGCAGAATCGCTCAGCTTAAGCAAAGAACAGGTGAAAACACTGTTGATTTTGAATGTGGCGCTGACCATTCCGGCGCGAATACTGATCGGCATGCTGACCGACAAATTTGGTCCACGCCTGGTTTACGCGGTGCTGCTGTTCGTATCGGCCATTCCATGCTTCATGTTTGCCGTGTCAACCGACTTTGCACAAGCCGCCATTTCCCGCTTCCTGCTGGGCTTTATCGGTGCCGGGTTTGTGATCGGCATTCGCATGGTCAGCGAATGGTTTCCAGCCCACCAATTGGGTACAGCCGAAGGCATTTACGGTGGCTGGGGCAACTTTGGATCTGCTGGTGCTGCCATGGTGCTGCCCACGCTGGCCTTGTTGCTGGGCGGGCCTGATGGATGGCGCTATGCAATTGCCATCACAGGTGTAATTTGCCTGTTGTTCAGCTTTGTGTGGTACTTCAATGTAAGCGACACGCCCAAAGGTTCCACCTACTTCAAGCCCAAGAAAAGCGGTGGCATGGAAGTGACCAGCGTCAGCGATTTTTATTTCATGCTGCTGATGAAATTGCCCATGTACGCAGCGCTGGCCTTGTTAACCTGGAAGCTATCTCCCGAAGGTGTCAACATGTTGACAAGCGCAACATCCAACGCAATTTATGGTGTGTTGGTGTTGATACTGGTGTACGACTGCTATGGTGCCTACAAGGTGAACAGCGAAATTTTCAAGGCCCCCGTGCCTGAACTTCACCGCTACAAATTCAAGCAAGTGGCCGTGTTGAATGTGCTGTATTTCGCAACATTTGGCTCTGAACTGGCGGTGGTGTCCATGTTGCCGCTGTTCTATTCGGAGACTTTCAACCTCAGCCCCGTGTACGCGGGTCTGGTGGCATCGATGTACGCTTTCATGAACTTGATGTCGCGCCCGGGTGGCGGCTGGATCAGCGACAAATTTGGCCGCAAGCGCACCCTGCTTATTTTGACCGCCGGGCTGGCTGTGGGCTATGCCTTGATGGGCTTGACTGAATCAAGCTGGCCCCTGTGGCTGGCCGTGATCACCACCATGGCCTGTTCGTTCTTCGTGCAGGCCGGTGAAGGTGCCGTGTTTGCAGCAGTGCCCTTGATCAAACGCCGCTTGACTGGCCAAATTGCCGGAATGACAGGTGCCTATGGCAATGTGGGCGCGGTGGTTTACCTCACCGTGCTGTCGTTTGTCAGTTATCAGGCATTCTTCTTCGTGATTGCTTTAACGGCTGTGGTCGGTTTTATTACACTGCTGTTTATGGAAGAACCACAAGGCCATATGGCTGAAGTGAAGGAAGACGGTACAGTTGAGCTGATCCGCGTGGGATAAATAGACCAAAATAAGCAAAGGCACCATGAGCAGCACACTGCAAGTTCGGTTTGGGGGTTATTCCATCGCAGGCCAAAAGCCTGTGAATCAGGATGCTTTTGCCGCGTGGTGCGGGCAAGCCGAATCGAATTTGCTGAAAGGTGCTGCTGCGGCCATTGCCGATGGGGTCAGCAGTTGCGCCGATTCCCATGTGGCCAGCCAAACGGCAGTGACCAGTTTTCTGGACGACTATTCTTCTACCCCCTACACCTGGAGCGTGCACAAGTCGGCCCGGCAAATTATTTCCGGACTGAACGCCTGGATTTACCAACAAAACACCAACCGGGCCAGCCACAACGACAGCCTGTTGACCACATTTTCTGCGGTGGTGTTGAAATCGAACACACTGCACTGTTTTCATGTGGGCGATTCCAGGGTGTACCATGTGCGCGGCGACGCCATCGAGCGGCTTACCCAAGACCACGTTCGCACCGAACGTGGGCAGGAATATTTGTCGCGCGCACTGGGCGCAGACCGCCACCTGGAACTGGATTACAGCACCCACGAATTGCAGCTGGGGGACCTGGTGTTGCTGAGCACCGATGGGGTTCACGGCGTGCTAAAGCGCCCAGAGATGCTTACCTTGATTGCGCAACATGGCAGCGCCAACCTGGAGCTTCTCGCCAAAAGCATGGTGCAAGCGGCATTGAATGCCGGCAGCGACGACAACCTGACTGTGTTGTTGATGGCAGTCGATGCCCTGCCCCATGAAACGCTGGATGAAGTGCACCGCAAGCTGACGCAATTGCCCATACCGCCTGTGTTGCAGATGGGTAATAAAATTGATGGCTATGAAGTGCAGGAAGTTATTTTCAGTGGAACCCGCAGCCACATGTACCGCGTGCGCGACATGGAAACTGGCGAACAATTCACGCTGAAAACACCCTCGCTGAATTTTGCGGAAGATGCGATGTACCTTAGCGGATTTGTACGCGAAGAATGGGTAGGCCAAAGTATTCAACATGTGAATGTGATGCGCACCCATGTACCCAAACGCCCCAAGCAGTTTTTGTACTACCTGGGTGAATACATCGAGGGCATTAACCTGCGGGAATGGATGTACGACAACCCCAAGCCCGGCATGGATGCTGTACGGCGCATTGTGAAACAGGTGGTCGCCGGGTTGCGCGCGTTTCAGCGCGCCGACATGGTGCACCAAGACATAAAACCTGAAAACATCATGATCGATGCAGAAGGCTGCGTGAAAATTCTTGATTTCGGTACGGTGCTGATTGCCGGTGCCGATGAACTGATTTCACCACTGGACAAATCGGTGCCGCAAGGCAGCGTGAACTACGTGGCCCCCGAATACCTGATGGGTGAAGTGGGGACATTCAAATCCGATTTGTTTTCACTGGCTGTGGTGGTTTATGAAATGCTGACTGGCGCCCTGCCCTTTGCCGAAAAACCGGTGAAGCAAGTCACGCTGAAAAGCTACAGCGATTTGCGCTACATTCCCGCCAACCACCCACGCCGTGATTTGCCCTTGTGGGTAGAGGCCTGTCTGCGCAAAGCGCTGCAACCCAACCCGCGTTACCGTTACGATGCGCTGAGCGAATTTTTGCAAGACCTGACCGTGCCCAATACCAAGCTGGAAACCAGCGTGGCCAGGCAACCCCTGATTGAAAAAAACCCGATATTGCTGTGGCAAGTGCTGGCTTTGGTTTTGTTGGTGTTGAACCTGGTGCAACTGCTTCTCAAATAAACCAATATTTCTCAGAACTGCCCGATCAACAAACCTGCCCCGGCGATTGACAACACGGCACCAGCCACGCGGCGGGTTTTGTGCTTCAGGCTGATTGCCAGGCCAACAACCATCATCACGCCACCCAACACGGCAAGCGACATCAAGGAGTGATAAACGCTTGTGACATGGTGCAGAAAAACCAATGCCATGCTGTGGTGTTCATGATGGCCTGGATGGGCCAGCGCCATTGGCGCAAACACAGCAGTGGCGGCAACAAGCAAAATGGATTGAATCGTTTTCATGGTGCGGAGTCCTTACGTTACAAGTGAATTTTTAGATAACAGCCACTGCGGGCGGCAGCGCTTTGGTTTGCAACATGCCCTCTTTCACAATGAAGGCAATGATGTCGTCCAGGCCTTTGGCGGCTTTCAGATTGGAAAACACAAAGGGCTTGTTTCCGCGCATTTTTGTTGCATCGCGGTCCATCACAGCCAGTGACGCACCCACCATGGGTGCAAGGTCAATTTTGTTGATCACCAACAAATCAGATTTCGTAATGCCGGGCCCGCCTTTGCGCGGAATTTTGTCGCCCGCTGACACATCAATCACATACAAGGTCAAGTCGCTTAATTCGGGGCTGAAGGTGGCGCTTAAGTTGTCGCCGCCACTTTCAACAAACACCACATCCAGCGGTCCGTGGCGTTCAATCAATTCATCCACAGCCGCCAGGTTCATGGAGGCATCTTCGCGAATGGCCGTGTGCGGGCAGCCGCCGGTTTCCACGCCGATGATGCGGTCGGCCGTCAGGGCCTGGTGTTCCGTCAGAAACTTGGCGTCTTCCTTGGTGTAAATGTCGTTGGTCACCACAGCGATGTCGTAATGGTCGCGCATGGCATAGCACAGCGATTTCAACAGGGCTGTTTTGCCAGATCCAACCGGGCCGCCGATGCCCACGCGCAGGGTTTGTTTGGTGTGTGTCATTGCTTTGTCCTTATGATCGAAACAATCGGGAGTATTGGGTTTCATGCAGGGCGCTGGCCAAGGCCAAACCTGGCAGGCAACTGCCAAGTTGATCGTCATTCACCTGGCTGGAAAGAATCACCGCATCTGGCAACATGGGTTGCAGCTTTGCCACCAGGGCTTGTGCCTGCGTTTGCCCCAGCGGCACCAGTTTGGTGGCCGCTGCCACCTGGTTTTCAAGCCACGCCCAGGCAAACCCAAGGCAGGCGCCTTCCAGTGAAATGTTCCATTGTGTGCAGGCCACAGCGAACAATGTCACGAAGCTTGCTGGCTCGCGCTTGGCAAACAAGGGATCAACGCCAAGGGTGGGCAACAAACGCAGCAGCGCTTCGCCCATGGCCATGTCGGTCAGGCGCAGTTCCCGGGTTTCACGACAGGCAATCAGAAAATCATTCCAGTGTGCAAGCTGCTCGAAATCACTGCGCCTCAAAGCATGCATGCAGCGCGCCAGCAGTGGCAAATCCACCCGCGCCAGGTTGAACAACAATTGGCATTCCAGCCAATCGTGAACCTGGTCAGGCGACTTCACCCACCCGGCGTCGATGGCGTATTCCATGCCCTGCGAAAATGAGTACGCCCCCACTGGCAAACTGACACTGCACAGGTGCATCAGTTTCACCAGCTCCATGGGTTTCAATTCAATGGTGTTAGTGGTCATGGTGGTGATCGTGGTGATGGTGCGCCGCTGCTTTTGCATAAGCGCCACTTTCCGGAACAAACACGGCCTGCTGCGCATGCACGGTCAGGCCCAGTTGCGCCAGCATGTCACCCAGCACATGATCGGGTTTGATGCGCAACCACAGTTCACCCACCTGCACTTTCACGTGGCGGTTACCCAAGTGGTAGCACGCACGTGCGAAGGTTGGCCAATCGGTGCATTGCGCCATCATGACGTCTTCGACTGCACCTTCAATGCGAACAATCTGGCCGCACTGGCTTTTCAGGTGTTCACCCACTTCAAGCGGGCGACCCCGCTCAAGGAACAGGCGAACTTCCAGCCCTTCGGTGCTGTGCAGGCGCAACCGCCCGCGCTCGCGTTGCTCGTGGCTTAACACCACAGTTGCATTCACCCTGGCGTGGCAGTGTGTGCCCAATCGTTCGTAAATGTCCAGCATGGCCGGGCTCCTTAAAACAGGCTGTAGAGTTGGGCCAAGGGCAATACCCTGGCGGGTTCACAGGTCAGCAATTCGCCGTCGGCCCGCACCTCATAGGTTTGGGGATCTACGGTGACAAGCGGCAACCAG
Organism: Limnobacter sp.; assembly: GCF_036846585.1. Classification (GTDB taxonomy): domain Bacteria; phylum Pseudomonadota; class Gammaproteobacteria; order Burkholderiales; family Burkholderiaceae_B; genus Limnobacter. The sequence continues at coordinate 27,213 of NZ_DAIUBR010000024.1, forward strand.
TTGTTGTGCACCATGTCGTGCTTGCTGATGTTGCGGGTGTTTTTGCAGGCCACCAAAGTGCGATGAATGCCCAGGTTTTCCGCCAGCTTGTTGTCGATCGCCGCTTGCGAGGTGAAGGTGACGGAAGTTTTCGCAGCAGCCAACCCCTGCGCGCCAAACATGGGGCGATAGTGCACCGGCTGCGGTGTGGGAATGGAGGCATTGGGGTCGCCCATCGGGGCAGCAGCGATCATGCCGCCCTTGATGATCATGGCTGGCTTCACCGCAAAAAATGCAGGCTTCCACAACACCAGATCCGCCAGCTTGCCGGGTTCAATCGACCCGACTTCGTGCGAAATGCCGTGCGCAATGGCCGGGTTGATGGTGTATTTGGCGATGTACCGCTTGGCGCGGAAATTGTCGGCACCCAAACTTTCATCTTCGGTCAACAGCCCGAACTGTTCTTTCATTTTGTGGGCGGTTTGCCAGGTGCGCGTGATCACCTCGCCCACACGGCCCATGGCTTGGGAGTCGGAAGAAATCATCGAGAACGCGCCACGGTCGTGAAAAATGTCTTCGGCCGCAATTGTTTCCTTGCGAATGCGTGAATCTGCAAATGCCACGTCTTCGGGAATGTTCGAATCCAGGTGGTGACACACCATCAGCATGTCGAGGTGTTCATCCACAGTGTTGACGGTGTATGGCCGCGTGGGGTTGGTGGACGACGGCAATACATTGGGCTGGCCACAGGCCTTGATGATGTCGGGCGCATGCCCGCCACCTGCGCCTTCTGTGTGGTAGGTGTGAATGACGCGACCTTTGAAAGCGGCAATGGTGTCGTCTACGAATCCGGATTCATTCAAGGTGTCAGTGTGAATGGCCACCTGCACATCGTATTTTTCTGCCACGCCAAGACAAGTGTCGATGGATGCCGGGGTGGTGCCCCAGTCCTCATGCAGCTTCAGGCCGCAGGCACCCGCCTCAATCTGTTCTTCCAGCGCAAGGGGCTGGCTTGCATTGCCCTTGCCCAGAAAGCCAAGGTTCATGGGCATACAATCGGTGGCTTGCATCATTTTTGCCAGATACCACGGACCCGGTGTGCAGGTGGTGGCGTTGGTACCCGTTGCGGGGCCAGTGCCGCCGCCAATCATGGTGGTGACGCCGCTCATCAGCGCTTCTTCAATTTGCTGGGGGCAAATGAAGTGGATGTGTGCGTCAATACCGCCAGCAGTCAGTATGCAGCCCTCGCCGGCAATCACTTCAGTGCCTGGGCCAATCAGAATATCGACACCGTTTTGTACATCGGGGTTGCCCGCTTTTCCCACCTTGACAATGCGGCCATTTTTAATGCCCACATCGCCTTTGACGATGCCCCAGTGATCAAGTACCAGTGCATTGGTGATAACCAAATCAACGGACAGGGTACACGACACCTGGCTTTGCCCCATGCCGTCGCGTATCACTTTGCCCCCCCCGAATTTCACTTCTTCTCCGTACACGGTGAAGTCTTTTTCCACTTCGATCCACAGTGCGGTATCGCCCAGGCGAACACGGTCGCCGGTGGTGGGGCCAAACATTTGCGCATAGGCGGTGCGGTCAATTGTTGTCATCGAGTGCTCCCATTACTTCGCCACGAAAACCATACACATGGCGGCGGCCAGAGTAAGCCACCAGTTCTACTTCACGCCCCTGTCCCGGCTCAAACCGCACGGCGGTGCCTGACGCAATATTCAACCGAAAACCCCGTGCCTGTGCACGGTCAAACCGCAACGCAGGATTGACTTCAAAAAAATGGTAGTGCGAACCCACCTGCACAGGGCGGTCGCCGGTGTTTTCAACACGAAGACTGCGGGTTTCCAAATCTGCGTTCAATTCAATGACGCCTGCTGCCACCTGTATCTCGCCTGGAATCATCATGGGCTCCAATCAAACAATGGGGTTGTGAACAGTGACCAGTTTGGTACCATCTGGAAACGTGGCTTCTACCTGCACTTCCTGAACCAGATCGGCCACACCGGGCATCACCAAATCCGTGGTCAACAAAGTGCGCCCGTAGCCCATCAGTTCCGCCACGGTTTTTCCGTCGCGCGCACCTTCAATAATTTCCATCGTGATGTAGGCCACCGCCTCGGGATAATTCAAACGCAGTCCCCGGTTCAGGCGACGCTCAGCCAGCAAGGCTGCGGTGAATATCATCAACTTGTCTTTTTCACGGGGCAGTAATTCCATGGGTTTCCTCTCTTGATTCTGTTGTCTCAGGTTCGCCAAATTCTGGGTTCACATGCAGGCCGGTTCAGCAAGACCGGGCGCAGCAATTTCCAGCACTGTGTGAAGGCTTGCCGTGCACGGTTGCTGCACAAGCCCAGAAAGCGCACCACCACAAACTTTCCAACCACAGTGATGGCAGCCAGGTCGCCTTCGTGGGTGCGGCTGCATTGCGCCTGCAAGGCACTTTCCAGTGCATCATTCGGTGCAACATCAAACGGCCCCGCAATCATCAAACCGCACACGGGTTTGCCTTGAAAACCTGCCATGGCCGCATAGGTGTCGCGGCTTTGGCGATCCAGCAACATGCGTTCCCGCAACACCAAACGGCCTTCAAGGTGCACTTGCATGGTCTGCTGCAAACTGCCAGTGCCAAATACCTGCCCGGAGGCTGGCAGCCCCAGTGAAATGACATCCCAGGCAATGCATCTGGAATTGGCCTGCAAGTTGAAATGGGTGTTCAAAACAGCCTGGGCGTCCGGGTACACAATCGTTTCAAGCGGAAGCCATTCCACACTTGCGCCCTGCGCTACTTCAACCTGGTTGTGCAGGTATTGCGCCGTGCGGTCTACACGCGCACGGTACACACGCCCCGCACCCGGTGTGGTCATCAACACCGCCGTGTTTTCGCCGGCCTGCACATTCACTTCAAGGTGGTCGCCCGACACCATGCCGCCCGGCGGGTGCAACAGGTAGGCATGGGCCAGGTCGCGACCCTCTGGATAAAACGCTTTCTGTACATACAAAGGCCCGCTGTGCGTGCAGCGCTTCAGCACGGTGCCGCATTGCCCGCGCTCGAACCCCAGGGTCAGGCTGGCGGGCCAGGTTGAAGGCAGCAGGCGAAGGTCGAGAGGATGGTTCACAGGCAAACCACCTACACCGCCAGGTGCTGGGCGATCAGTTTGTCGCTGAGTTTGTCCATCGTGTCGCTGGCAACCACGCGGCCTTTTTCCATCAGCCTGAATTCCTTGCCAACTCGGCGGGCAAAGCCTAACTTTTGTTCCACCAGAATGACGGTCATGCCCTCTTCTTCATTCAGCTTCAGGATGACATCGCCGATCTGCTTTACAATATTGGGCTGAATGCCTTCGTTGGGTTCATCCAGTATCAACACCTTGGGATCCATCACCAGCGCGCGCCCTATGGCCAACTGCTGTTGCTGCCCACCCGACAAGTCACCGCCACGGCGATGAAGCATGTCGGCCAGCACCGGAAACAATTCAAAAATTTTGTCTGGAATGTTTTTCGATTTGTCCTTTCGCACAGGCAGACCCAGGCGAAGGTTTTCCTCCACGGTCAGCATGGGGAAAATTTCACGGCCTTGTGGCACATAGCCAATGCCCAGATAGGGGCGTTTTTCGGCGGCTTGGGAATGAAGCAAGGTGTCTTTCAAACGAATTTCACCACCGGCGATGGGCAATAATCCCATGATGCATTTCAGCAAGGTGGTTTTACCCACACCATTGCGACCCATGATGCAGGTACAGGAACCTTCCTTGATGTCCATGTCGAGGTTCCACAAAATCTGTGTGCCGCCGTATTTCTGGTTCACGGTGTTGATGTGAATCATGCGAGTTCTCCCAGGTACACTTCGATCACGTCTTTGTTGTTTTGAACCTGTTCCATGGTGCCTTCGGCCAGCACACTGCCTTGGTGCAACACGGTCACGGTGCGCGCAATGCTGCGAACAAACTCCATGTCGTGTTCAACCACAATCACGGTGTGGTCCCCGGCCAGGCCATTGAGCAGTTCAGCTGTACGCTCGGTTTCCTGCGCTGTCATGCCCGCCACAGGTTCGTCAATCAACAACACCTGGGGGTCGCTGACCAGCAACATGCCGATTTCAAGCCATTGCTTTTGCCCATGCGACAAGGCACCCGCAAGCATGTGCGCCTGCTGGGCCAGGCCAATGGTGTGAAGCACAGAATCAATCCGGTCTTGCTGGGCAGGGGTCAATTTGGCAAACAGGGAATACCAAATGCCTTTGTTGTCTTTCAAGGACATCTCAAGATTGTCGAGCACGCTGTGCGCTTCAAACACAGTGGGTTTCTGGAATTTTCGGCCAATGCCCAAACGTGCAATTTCGGGTTCACTTCGTTCCAGCAAATTCACATTCTGACCAAAGTACACATTGCCCAAATCCGGTTTGGTTTTGCCGGTAATTACATCCATCAGCGTGGTTTTGCCAGCACCATTGGCACCGATCAGGCAACGCAATTCGCCTGCCTTCACGTACAGGTTTAAATCATTCAGGGCTTTGAAACCGTCGAAAGTCACACTCAGGCCCTCGACATACAAAATGACATCGTGGGAAATATCGATGTCTTCCTGCTCGGGTGTCTTGGGAAAAAACCGGGCCTGATGCAGTACTTTTTCCCGCAGTGTGTTCAAGGCATTCATGCATGCTTCTCCCGTTTGAATACGCCAGCCAGGCCTTTGGGAAGGTAAAGGGTGACCAATACGAACATGGCACCCAAGGCAAACAACCAGGCGTCGGGCATGATTGCGGTGAAGCGGGTTTTTGCATAGTTGACCAGCAAGGCCCCGGCGACAGCACCATACAAGGTGCCGCGCCCGCCCACCGCAACCCAAATGACGACTTCAATCGAGTTGAGCGGAGAGAACTCGCCTGGATTGATAATGCCGACCTGGGGTACGTACATGGCACCGGCCAATGCGGCAATCAGTGCGGAATACACAAACAGCCAAACCTTGTAGTGGTCGGCGCGGTAACCCAAAAACCGAACCCGGGGCTCACCATCGCGAATGGCCACAATCACTTTGCCGTATCGGCTTTTCAAAATGTAATGGCTGCACACATACACCAGTGCCAGCAACAGTGCAGTGGTCACGAACAGGCCAACCCGCGTGGTGTCAGCCTGCAGATCAAAACCCAACAGGTCTTTGAAATCGGTCAAACCATTGTTGCCGCCAAAGCCCATTTCATTTCGGAAGAAGGCCAGCATCAAGGCATAGGTCAGGGCCTGCGTCATGATAGACAGGTACACGCCGGTGACCCTTGAACGAAATGCCAGCCAGCCAAACACAAATGCCAGCAAACCGGGTACAAACAGCGCCATCAACATGGTCACAGGAAACAGGTCCATGCCAAGCCAGTACCAGGGCAGTTCTTTCCAGTCAAGAAACACCATGAAATCGGGCAATTCAGGATTGCCGTACACACCGCGGTCGCCAATCTGGCGCATCAGGTACATGCCCATGCCGTAGCCACCGAGCGCGAAAAACGCACCATGGCCCAAACTGAGAATGCCGCAGTAACCCCATATCACATCCACTGCCAGCGCCAGCATGGCGTAGCTAAGGTACTTGCCCAGCAAAGTGATGGTGTAGGTGCTGACATGAAAAAAAGAATCAACAGGAATCAGCAAATTGGAAACGGCTGCGAACAGGGTGACGACCGCCAGCACCAGCACAAAGGGCAGAACCGAGCTACCCGGCTTTCGACCCTTGGAAAATACTTGAGTCAGCCAGTTCATTCAGCCGCCCTCCCTTTTTGTGGAAACAGGCCTTTCGGGCGCTTCTGAATAAACAGGATGATGAACACCAGCACCACAATGCTGGCCAGCACGGCACCGGTGACTGGCTCCAGAAACTTGTTGGCAATACCCAGTGAAAACGCAGCCACCAGTGTGCCCAGCAAATTGCCCACACCACCAAAAACCACCACCATGAAAGAATCAATGATGTAGTTTTGCCCCAGGTTGGGCCCCACGTTGGTAAGCTGGCTGAGTGCCACACCCGCAATGCCTGCGATTCCGGACCCCAAACCGAAGGTCATGGCATCTACCCAACCGGTGCGAATGCCCATGGATTTCGCCATGTTCCGGTTTTGCGACACAGCACGCACATTCAAGCCCAGCGAGGTTTTTTTCAGAATCAGTTGCAAGACAAAAAACACGATGAGCGCGAACACAAAGATGTAAAGCCGGTTCAAGGTAATAGACAATTCCGGGTTGATTTCAACTGAACCACTCATCCACGATGGCTGCGAAACCTGCCGGTTCAATGGTGAAAAAACAGTGCGCACAGCCTGCTGCAAAATCAGGCTGATACCAAAGGTGGCCAGCAGTGTTTCCAGCGGCCTGCCGTGCAGAAACCGGATCACGCAACGTTCAATCAACACACCCACAGAACCCGCAACCAGAAAGGCCAGTGGTATGGAAACCCACAAGGAATAATCGATCAGGTTGGGCATGGCCAACTGCACCACATAGGTGGTGTAGGCACCCAGCATCATCATTTCGCCATGGGCCATGTTGATCACACCCATTACACCGAATGTAATGGCCAGGCCAATGGCCGCCAGCAGCAGCACTGAACCCAAACTCAAACCAAAAAACAGTTGATCCACCACGCCGTAAAAATCGGAACGTAGCTTCATGCTGCGCAGCGACTCATCCACCGCAGCCAGCAACTTGGGGTCTTCCGCAGTTTGCTTGAGTTGGTTCAACAGGTTGCGCACTTCAGCGTATTGACTCGCACCCAGTGTTTGCACCGCCTCGATCCGGATCAATGGGTCTGAAGATTGTGCTGCGCGGTTCATGGCCACCGCAGTTTCCATGGCTTGTTTCACCGTGCGGTTGCTTTCTTTCAACAGCGCTTTTTCAATGGCAATCACGGTGTCGGGGGTTAAATCACCCAACAGTGACACCACAGCCTGTTCACGAGTTTCAGCTTTGGGTGCTGCAATTTGAATGCGCGCCACTGCACCACGCAGGTATGAACGCAGCCGGTTGTTCACGCGCACTTTGCTTAAACTGGCTGAAAGTTCCTCGCCAAGTATTTCCGTAGTCAAAGGATTCAAATAAGACTTCACACCGTCTTTTTTTTGCTCAATAACGACGATTCCTGTTTCTTCGTTGGCATACAGATCACCATTGATCATGGCCTTGAAAACAGGCACCAAAGTGCCGGAACCTGTTTGCTCAAGCTGCTCAAGAACAGGCAAGGCTTCCGCCAGGGTTGCACGCGCCAACCCGGCCAGCAGTGCCTCGACCGATGGGGGTGTTGCCCTTACCGTACCTTCCGTGGCCGTATCTTGTGCGAAGGCTGCACCATGCAGCAAGCACCAGCAACAAATGATGTGTATGACAAATTTCACGGGAATATCCTGCATTCAAGTGGGCTAAGCAACCCCGGCTCCAAAGAGCCAAGGTTGCGCCTTGGGGCTTAGTAGTTTTGCCCGGAACACTTCTTCGTTTTGGTGTTGTAGTTGCCGCAGTTGACAGGTGCTGTCCAGTCGGCGGTCAGGTCTTTGGAACCCGGCAGGAAATCAGACCAGGCATCGCCTTCCACCAGGCCTTTCGTTTCCCACACCACCTCGAACTGGCCATTGTCCTGAATCTCGCCGATCAGCACGGGTTTGCTCAGGTGGTGGTTCTTGCCCATCACGGCAGTTCCGCCAGTCAGGTTTTTGGCCTTCTGGCCAATCATGGCCGCACTTACCTTGGCCACATTCGTTGTGCCTGCTTTTTGAACAGCCTGTGTCCACATTTTGAAACCAATGTAAGTGGCTTCCATAGGGTCGTTGGTCACGCGCTTGGGGCCAGCAAATTTCTTCCACTGCTTGATGAAGGCGTCGTTCTCGGGGCTCTTGACGCTTTGGAAGTAATTCCATGCAGCCAGGTGACCCACCAGTGGCTTGGTATCGATACCGGAAAGCTCCTCTTCACCCACCGAGAAGGCCACAACAGGAATGTCTTGCGATGAAATACCCTGGTTGCCCAGTTCTTTGTAGAACGGCACGTTGGCATCGCCATTGATTGTGGACACCACAGCCGTTTTCTTGCCGGCACTGCCAAATTTCTTGACGTCGGAAACAATGGACTGCCAATCGGAATGACCAAACGGTGTGTAGTTGATCATGATGTCTTTTTGCGCCACACCCTTGGACTTCAGGTAGGCCTCAAGAATCTTGTTGGTGGTGCGTGGGTAAACGTAGTCCGTGCCCGCCAAAACCCAACGCTTTACGCCAAGGTCTTTCATCAGGTAATCCACTGCGGGAATGGCTTGCTGGTTGGGTGCCGCGCCGGTGTAAAACACGTTCTTGGACGATTCCTCGCCTTCGTACTGCACGGGGTAAAACAAAAGGCCGTTGAGTTCTTCAACAACAGGCAATACCGATTTACGGGAAACCGAAGTCCAGCAACCGAAGATCACATCCACTTTGTTTTTGGTCAGCAATTCGCGTGTTTTTTCTGCAAACAAGGGCCAGTTCGACGCAGGGTCAACCACCACCGCTTCCAGTTTTTTGCCCAGCAAACCGCCCTTCTTGTTTTGCTCTTCCACCATCATCAGCACGGTGTCTTTCAGGGTAGTTTCTGAAATCGCCATGGTGCCGGAAAGTGAATGAAGCACACCCACCTTGATGGTGTCTGCGGCTTGCGCCAAAGTGGCCACGGTGCTACTTGCAGCCAGTGCAAGCCCCAAAGCCAAAGTCTTTAATTTCATGGTATGAACCCTCAAATAGGATGAACGGATACGACGTTCCTATTTTTGGGCAGCCTGCTGCATTGCGGTATAAGCGAATTGACGCAATCAACTACGTCATTTAACGTAGTTCTTTCTCGAGCAGGCGCAGGGCAATACCCGCAGCGGCTGTGCGGTTTTCCACGCCCAGCTTGGGGAACACCTGTTCAAGATGTTTGTTTACGGTTCGGGGACTCATGCCCAAAATTTCCGCCACCTCTCGGTTGGTTTTTCCATTGGCAATCCAGTAAAGCACTTCCGACTCACGCTCGGTCAAACCGAGTTCCTGCTTCAACAAAGCGGCATTGTTGACACGCAGGCTGGCGGAGCCTTCATCGACCAAGCGAATCAGGCATTGCCCATTGGGTTCGCTCCCCAGCATGCGCAAACTGACAGGGCATGCCAAACCATGCAGGTGCAATTGCATGTGGCTGTCGGGAGACTGCGAAATCCAGTGGCGCAATTGCGCGGCAAGCTGGGTGCGTTGCCAATCCACGTCGGCATTGGCCCGGCTCAACAAGGCATGGGTTTGTGGCGTGGCCCAAGTGATGTGACCCAGTACATTGACGGTCATCAAGTGTTGGCCTGCATGATCCAGCGCCGCCTGCGCGGTGTTGCTGACCCGGGCATTGCGCAAGTGCACTTTGATTCGGGCCAGCAGTTCAACGGGTTTCACGGGTTTGACGAGATAATCCACACCGCCCACTTCAAGCCCGCGAACAATGTCATGCGTGTCGTTCAAACCAGTCATGAAAATCACGGGAATGCTGTTCAGTGCCGGGTCGGCCTTCAACAGTTTGCAAGCATCAAACCCATCCAGGGTGGGCATGATGCCATCCATCAAAATCACATCGGGCCGAATGCGCCTGGCAATCATCAAGGCCTGCTTGCCATCCAGCGCCAGCAGCACATCCATGCCAGACGATTCAAGCGTGTCATTAATCAGGGTGAGTGTATCCGGTGAGTCATCGACCACCAGCACCACATCACGGCGTTGTTGTTCATTCATGATGCATCCAGTTGTTCGGCAAGCTTTTGGAACTGGAAGGTTCTTGCCTGCTCTTTCAATTTGCTTAAAGCGGAAGCGGGAAGCACCTGCGCCAGCTCTATTTTATCCAGTACCTCTTGCACACCTTTTCGATACCCCATTTCTGCGCAAGCCTTCAGTTCAATTAACAAGGGGTGTGCCGGGAACACGAAATCGCAGTTGGCTATAGGCACTGCTTGCGAGTCATCCAACAACACGATTTGTTCATTGCGTGGCTCGCTGATCCATTCCAGTTTCAGGTAATGGGCCAGTTTGTCCAGCAACTTCTGATTGTCCACCGGCTTGACCAGATAGTCGTCATAAAGGCGTTGTTCTTCCGGCGCCCTGTGGTGTTCTTGTGCATCCGCAGACAGCATCAACACAGGGGCATTGAGTGTTCGTCGCTTCAATTCTGCGGCCAATGCAAGGCCGTCCATCACGGGCATGTTCACGTCCAGTAAAAACAGATCCACAGTGGTTGATCTGTTTTGTTGATCGAGCAGGTCCAGGCAAAGCTGCCCATTCGGTGCCTCCAGTACAACAAACCCAAGGGGCACCAGCAAATCGGACAGAAAACCACGCAAGATCGCATCGTCGTCCACCAACACAATTGTTTTACACGTGCCAGCATATCCCAAAATACGCTGGGGCAAGTCTGCGGTATCCATGGTTTGTTGCACCCACGGCAGCATCAGGTTGACAACAAAACGACTGCCCTGCCCTTCGGTGCTGTCCACTTTCAGGTCGCCCCCCATGATGTCGGTCAACAGGCGAACAATGGTCAGACCCAAACCGGTGCCGGGCATGTTGGCGGTGTGCGTGGTTCGCACGCGCTCAAAAGGTTGAAAAATGCGCTCCATATGTTCGGGGGCAATGCCCACGCCGGTGTCAGCAATCGAAAACTCGGCCACCTGGTTTCTGTAACGCACATCAAATTGCACTTTGCCATGTTCGGTGTACTTCACAGCGTTTGACAACAGATTGATCAAAATCTGTCGCAGGCGTTTTTCATCGGTTCTGACGCATTCGGGCAACGTGTCCACCACGCGGCATTCAAACATCACGCCCTTCTGCAGAGCCTGCAATTCGAACATGGTGGCCAGCTGGGCAATCAGTTCGCGAATGCGAACCTGATTCCTGTTCAGGATCAGGCGACCTGCTTCAATTTTTGAAATATCAAGCAAACCTTCGATCAGGTCTGTGAGGTACTGCCCACTGCGCTCAATGATGGCCAAACCTTCCTGGTGCCGCGGTGGGGTATCTGCCTTGTTGGCCAACAGTTGCGCGTACCCAAGAATGGATTGCAACGGTGTTCGCAATTCATGGCTGATGCCACTCAGGTATCGGCTTTTCGCATCATTGGAGCGCTCGGCCAGTTCCTTGGCAGCCTGCAACGCACGGTCGGTTTCCTTGTGCGCTTCAATTTCTTTCACCAGTTTTCGGGTTTGGCGATTCGATTCAGTTTGTGCCACAAGGCGGCTTTCATGCGCAAGAATGAACAGCCACGACACCACACCCGACACGATCAGCAAAATGAAATACATCATCAATATGGCCTGGGAAAGCAAAGCCGACTCTTGCGCATTTTCTGGTTTCAACTGTTGCGAAACCAGCGACAAAACAGCGGCATTGACCAAGGCAAGCAAGCCCCACAAGCCCGCGAACCTGCCAAGGCGTGAATTGACTTTTCTGACCCAGCGTGGAGACAAAAACATCGACAAAAACTCAATGACCTGGTCACTTAACCGGGCTTTGGGTTTGCAACTGTCCAGGCAACGCGAATCGAGCGAACAGCACAGCGAGCAAATCGGGTTCTCGTAGGCGGTACAAAATGCCATGTCTTCACGTTCAAATTCATTTTCGCAAATTACACATTTCAAGGTCAGGCGGCGATAGTTGCCAGTGCCCTCGGGCTGCAAGCTGATTTTTTCTTCCACAATGGGAATGAGCTGATGCGATTGCCGGGCCAGGTAATACTTGCTTTTTGTCAGCACGGCCAAGGCCGGAACCGCCACGAAGCACACCCCCAGGGCCACAAAATGAGAAAGTGTTGCCAATACCGGGCCAAACACACCGAGATAGCACAACAGCCCAAGCACGCTGGCCAACACCATGGAGCCAACGCCCACCGGGTTGACGTCGTACAAATGCGCACGCTTGAATTCAACGTACGAAGGGCTTAAGCCCAGCGGTTTGTTGATCAGCAAATCGGCGGCCAGTGAACCCAGCCAACTGACAGCAACAATTGCAAAAATACCGAGAATGGCCTCAAGCGCCTGGTAAATGCCGAGCTCCATGAGAATCAGCGCAATCACCACGTTGAAAACCAGCCACACCACACGGCCCGGGTGGCTGTGTGTAACACGCGAGAAAAAATTGGACCATGCAATGGAACCGGCGTAGGCATTGGTCAGGTTGATTTTCATCTGGCACACCACAACCATCAAGCCCGCCAGCACCAGCGCAACAGAAGGCGATTGCGTAAGGTAAGTGAACACACGCTGGTACATGTAAGTGGGGTCGCTGGCTTGGGTAAAACTGCTGCCAGCCTGAATGGCAAGGTAGGCCAGAAAGGAACCCAGCAACATTTTCAACAAACCCATGAACACCCAGCCCGGGCCCGACACAATCAACCAGAACCACCACTGCTTTGCATTGCTTTTGGTTTTCTCGGGCATGAAGCGCAAGTAATCAACCTGCTCGCCTATTTGTGCAACCAGGGCGAACAACACCGAGGCGGCCGCGCCAAACAACAGCACATTGAAACTTCCTGCTTCCGGCAAATCAACCGGCGTGTAACTTGCCCAGTCGGGCAACTGCCGAAATTCTGCTACCACCACCACGAGCAATGCGGCAATCTGCAACACAAGCCAAACCGGTTGCGTGCCCACCTGAAACTTGCTGATGGCGGTAATTCCATGGGTCACAATGGGCAGCACCGCCACAGCCGCCAAAAAGTACCCGATCGGTAAAGGTATTCCAAACAAAGCCTGCAAGGCAGAGGCAAGAATGGCGGCCTCAATGGCGAAAAAAATAAAGGTAAATGATGCGTAGATCAGCGATGTGATAGTGGACCCCATGTACCCGAACCCCCCGCCACGCGTCAGCAGGTCAATGTCCAGGCCATGTTTGGCCGAGTAATAGGTGATTGGAAACCCGGTGATGAAAAACAGCAAACAAACCACCAGCATGGCCGCCACTGCATTCACAAAACCGTAGTTCAAGGTGACCGATGCAGCAATCCCTTCCAGCGCCAGAAACGCCGTAGCGCCCAGCGCGGTATGGCCCACTGTGCGAATGGACATGTGCCGCCCCCTGCGGGCGGTGAAGCGCAAAGCGTAGTCTTCCAGTGTTTGGTCAGCCACCCACTTGTTGTAGTGGCGGCGAACCTTGAACACCCTTTGGGATGCAGTCATGGGCTAATAAACAGGCTGATTGGTTCATGCGGGCGCAATGCACCACCAAGGTGCGCGCACTCCCTTTCAGTCTGTTCAAGCAAGCCCCGTACCAAAGAGTGACAAGTTAAAAAAATTAACGCGCCAACACCTGCGCAGGCACAGGTGCCAAAGGCGCCGTTCTTGAACTGCTGCTGGGCTGAACGGCCATGCCGTGCAGAGTCACCGAGTCCACCTGGTTTCTGAATCGTGGCGTGGGCAAGCGCGTGGGTTCGTCATTTGCAAAACTCACCATTTGCACACCCAATACATCGGGTGCATTGTCTTGCAGCTTGTTTTGCCACCAGCACTCCAACACTGCTTTGTCTTGTTCCAGTTGCACAATCCCGTAGCCGTGTTCAACCCATTCCATGAATTGAACATGTTTGTTGCCCAGCATGGTGGCTGTTTCAATCGCCCTGCTGGCTGCCACATGCACGGCAAACGGGCTGCCCGGCGCCGCATTGGCCACCAGTTCATCAGCCCCGCCCCGCCCCATGGACGATGGCGCAAACTCAACTGCGGCCGAAGCCGCGCGCAAATTAACGCCCGGCAAGTTGGCCGTGGCAGCCCGCTGAAAACCGGCAGCAATATTTTCCGGTGAGGTGCCTTGGCGCAAGGTGGGCACTGGTGGTGCAACCTGGTAATCATTCAACAAGGCCGTTTGATCATCCTCGACCACATCGGCAATCCAGTTGCCGTGCATATCCCCTGAAACAAACACCGTGCCATTTACGGCGGGCGTTTCACCACTACCGCGCAATTGCGAAATCAACAAATTCCGCTCGGTGTTGTAATCGTTCCAGCGCACAGGCAAAGGCACCACCGGCGAGCCCACCACATTGGGCACCACCCAGGGTGCAATCCAGGTTTGGTTGTTCAACACCTTCCACACCACGCCCTCGGTTTCATCTTTGCGCAGCTGTGAAAGCAGCCAGTCAAACTGTGTTTTCCCAAACAGGGTGGGGGTGCCTTCAGGCAAATGCGAGGCATCGGCCTGCAAGCCATAGCCGGGCAAAAAACTTTGCGTATCCAGCGCACGAATGCTGGCCAGCGGACCGTAGTTCAAACTGCGGTATACCAGCAGGGGCTCCACCGGTGCGGGGTATTCGGTGTCGGGATAGAAAATGAATTCACCGCTGCCATCGGCTTTCACCGGGCGTGAGGGCGTCCATTCCCAAAAGGCGCGCGTGGTGTCTTGCAAGGTACTCGTAGACTCAACACCCTCGGGCAAGGTGGTGGGCAGTTCATTGCCGAACCCCGGGTCAATGTCGTGGTTGTCCCACGTAATAAACCAAGGGTGTTGTTGATGCGCTGCCATCAAGTTGGGGTCTGAACGAAACAGCGCATAACGCCTTCTGCACTCGTCGAGATTCAACCAGTCGCGATAGTCCACATAAGCGGTGTCTTCGATATTTCGCCGAGCGCGAACCTGTTCGTCTTCATCCACAAAATCGTAGATGTAATCGCCACAGTGAATCACCAAATCAAGGTCTTCACGCTGCGCAATTGCGCCGTAGCCGCTCCAGGTGCTGGACCAGTAACTTGAACATGCAACTACCGCCAACCGAATTGCTGAAACCATATCAGCAGGTGCCGTGCGCGTGCGCCCCACGATGCTGCTGTGCGGCCCGGTTTTGAATTGATAGTAATAAGTTGTGGCGGGCTGCAAACCCTGCGCATCCACTTTCAAGGTGTAATCGTTTTCAGCCACCACACGCTGGGTGCCACGGCGCACTACATTTTGCATATCGGCAGTGGTGCTCACCAGCCAACGCACCTGCACGCCTTGTGTGGGGTATTCGGGCAGGGTAATTCGGGTCCACAAAATAACGCGATCAGCCAAGGGGTCGCCGCTGGCCACACCGTGCGCAAAAGGCATTGCCAATACCATAGGGAAATCAAAACCTGCCGGTTCAAAACCTGGTTGCGGCAAATCCTGTCCGAATTCATTGCTTGCAATGGGTGTGCTGGTGCCAGGTTCAGCCGGGTTCACCAGCCCTGCGGGGTTGTTGGTGAACACATCCTCACCACCGCAGCCCACTAAGGTACTTGCCGCCATTACTTTTAATACATCGCGCCGCTTCATGCTGACCACCTGTTGTTTATTGTTTGAACTTGTACTTCGTTTGACGTCAACAGGATTGAAACTGCCCCTCTACATGACATGTCCCTGCTTTGTCATGTGTCAATTGCAAGGCACTTCATACAGAGCGCTTTACCCAAACCATGCAGCAGATCGGCAAGTACAAAACAAAAATGCTTTTACCCTTCACGCTGCAGGTCTTGCCATGAATCAATCAATCATTCCTTCATTCAAACGTCGAGCCTTGCTTCGCGCCATGTTTCTGGGTGCCGGTGCAACGGCACTGCCACTGGCACTTGGTGGCTGTGGATCAGATTCCAATTCCGCCAATGCCAGCCCAAACCCAACCGCTCCCAACGAAAATGGCAACACGCCAAACCCGGTGAACAACCCGCCCGAGCTGGGGCCACTGGCCATGGAACTGCCTTTGGAAGCAGGACCACTGGCCAACATCGGTGAACTGGTTGCCACAGGGCTGGACAACATACTTGCACCGGCGGGCTTCACCGTGCGCGCAGTAGCACGGCATTTCAGCAACCCGGTTCTGGGCACGCCCGACCCCCTTGGATTGACCGGCTACAACTGGCATACATTTCCAGATGGCGGTGCAGTGTTCCCCGCCGAGGATGGCGGTTGGGTGTATGTGTCCAACAGCGAAACAGATGCACCGCAAGGTGGTGTCGGGGCTTTGCGTTTTGATGCGCAAGGCGCAGTGACCTCCGCCTATCGAATTTTGAATGGCACTTCCAGAAACTGCGCAGGCGGGGCCACCCCGTGGGCCACCTGGTTGAGTTGCGAAGAGACAGCCACAGGCGTGACCTGGGAATGCGACCCGATGGGCAGCCCCGACACGGCGCGCGCCCTGCCCGCCCTGGGCGTGTTCAATCACGAAGCGGTGGCGGTTGACATGTCATCAAAAACTTTGTTCCTGACAGAAGACGCAGGCGATGGCCGCCTGTACCGTTTTGTATCGGAAGGCGAACTTCGCCCAGCCGTGAATGGACAAATGGGCCTGAACATGGAACAGGGTAAATTGCAGGTGCTGGAAATTGTCGGCTTCGAAGCAGGCGCTTATCAAGAAGACATTGCCGTTGCACAACGTGTTCACCGTGTGAAGTGGGTAGACGCCCTGGAACCCGAGAATCCACAGGCCGAGGTGCGCACCCGCACCAGCACGGCAGGTTTGCCGGTTCCGGGCACTGTGTTTCGTGGTGGCGAAGGCATCTGGATTCAGGAATTCCCGCAAGGGCAAGCACCCGCGGTCAGTGGCGTGGCCAAACCCATGCGTGCCGTGGCCTTCTTTGCCTGCAAGGGCGACAACCGCGTGTATGCACTGGACATTGACAACGACCTGATCGAAGTGGTGTTTGACAACAGTCAACTGGCCGAAGGTGCCGACTTTGACGATGTTGACAATCTGGTGATCAGCCCGGCCGGCGACGTGATTGTGGCGGAGGATGGCGATGGCATGCGTTTGATGGTGATGATTCCAAACCAGCCTGCAAAAATTCTGCTTCAAATTACCGGTGGAGGAAGTGAACTGGTGGGCCCCGACTTCACTGCAGACGGATCCAGACTGTACTTCAGTTCGCAACGCGGACCGAACATACCTGCCTTGCCCGGCATGCCCAACCTGCCCGGCACGGGTGTTACGTATGAATTGAGTATTCCGGAGCAATTCAGGGCTGTGAGCTAAAAAACCACGCTGGGCATGCTTGCAAGGACAGTGTAAGCGTTGCCCCCGATATTGTATGTGTTGGTAAGCATGCATCAATACTAAAAATAAAAGGTTCAACTTGGTCAAACCTGTCCGGAAGTCCAAAGGCAAAGAAATCACACCGATTAGCGAAGGCGCAAAACTGGTTGATCAATATTTTGATCATGTCGGTGAGGCGTTTTTGCGCCACGCACCCGAAATCGACCCAAAGAAACTGCAGGACTGGCGACCCAAGCTGTTCAGCTTTACACGCTTGAACCCTTGGTATGGTGGCTTGGTGGGTGTTCACCGCAAACGCATTGGTGTGGGCAAAGACAAACTGGTGTGGCTTGAGATCGGCAACGAGTCCAGCCCAGCCTTGCTGTTGATGCACGGGTTTGCTGCGGCCAAGGAACACTGGTTGCCACTGTTGCCATTCTTCGCCGGGCAATTTCGCATTCTGATTCCTGACCTGCCCGGCTGGGGAGAAAGCGGATTCAACGCAGATCGGCACTATGGGCTTGAGGACCAAACAGAACGTTTGCACCAATGGTTGACCGGCATCGGCGTGAGCAAGGTCAACGTGGTGGGCAATTCCATGGGTGGTGCCCTTGCGGGTTTGTTAAGCGCACGTTTTCCGGAAATGGTCACCAGCCTTGTGTTAATGGACGCGCTGGGCTTGCCCGGCACCGAGGAAACCGACTTTATCCGCGAGGTACTGCGGGGTAAAAACCGCCTTGTGCCGCGCGACGCCATGGATGTGATGAAACTGACCGACCTGGTGTTTCACAACCGGGCACTGGCAGCGTCTGCCGCGTTTTTTTCAGCATCGGAATTGATTCACCGGCGCGATGTCAACGGCTTTCTGTTTCAGGAAATGCTGAGCCGCCGACCCGACTACACCAAGGCCACCTTCGAGAACATTGCAGCGCCAACACTGGTGATGTGGGGCAAGGAAGACGATGTGCTGCACTTAAGCTGTGCCTACGAATTTGAACGCCTTATCAAACGGTCAGAAATGCACCTGTTTGACGGTGTTGGGCATTTGCCGATGATTGAAGCGCCATACCTGTGCGCCCAGGCCATCAAGGAATTCGTGCTTCGGAACATTTAAAGCGCGACCCCCTGTGGCTTGCTGACTTTGTAGCATTTTGCTACAATCAAAAGCATCAACAGGGAGTACACCATGGCCAAAGCCTCTTCACCCATCCGAATTCAATCCGATTTGATGAGCAATGCCGCTGTGTTGGGCAAACTCAACCACCGCAGTGCGGCCGAGCAAATTGAATACTGGGCCAGCATTGGCCAGAAGGTGGAAAGCCTGCTTGACCCGGAAAGCCTGTTGCAAATCAAGGCGGGTTTGTTGCGGGTAAAGCTGGAACAGGTCAACGCCCCTGCCCTGAATGCTGACATGGTGTTTGGCAATCTGGACATGAAACGCAGCACAGGCGAATTGACACAGGAAGTCAGCCAAAGCAAGGTGCGCTATCAGGCCAGTGCAAACCACCCCGGCCTGCTGGAGCAAATTGACGCCAAAGGCAATGTGAAATTCGGGCAGTTCGACAACGGCGTGTTCAAACCCATCAAACTGGCATGAAACAACTTTGGTTGCTGGTGGGTGGCAATGGCGTGGGCAAATCAACTTTCTACCGCACCCAGCTAAAACCCTTGGGCATGCCATTTGTCAACGCCGACGACATTGCCCGGGACGTATTTCCCCAAGCCCCTGAAGAACACAGCTACGAGGCCGCAAAAATTGCGGAGAACCTGCGCAACAGCCTGCTTGAACAAGGCAAAAACTTTTGCTTTGAAACCGTGTTTTCTCACCCCTCAAAAATCGACTTTGTGGCCAAGGCCAAAGCCCTGGGTTACCAAGTGGTGATGGTGTTCATACACCTTGAGCAGACAAGCTTGAACAAGGCCCGTGTACATCAACGCATTGAAACTGGCGGGCACGCCGTGCCGGACGAAAAAGTGGAAAGCCGAATTCCACGTACGGTACAGAATGTACTGAACGCCCTGCCCCTGTGCGACGATGTGTGGGTGCTCGACAATTCAAGCGCTGTGGATCCATTCAAAAAAGTGCTGCGCATTCAGGCAGGTCAGTTCAATATATTCATCGACCCGCTTCCCGAGTGGGCACAGCCGTTTCAAACACAGTGAACGAATGCGGATGATCGGTGTCTTAATCACACCTATTTAACGCATGCGTCTGGCAGATCGACAATGAACTTTCGAAGCCCATCAAGAACATGGTTTACGCTTGGAGCAATTCTGCTGCTGGGTGCCTGCAGTGCCGTCAAGCTGGGCTACAACAACTCCGCCGGTATTGCACACACCTACCTGATCAACAAAGTCAGTTTTGATGCAGATCAATCGACTTTGCTGAAAGCCAGCTTGAGCGATCTGCTCAAATGGCACCGCGACAATGAACTTCCCGGGTTGGCCACTGAATTGCAGGCGGCACAGTTGGCACTCGCACCGAGAAACGGCACGGTGACACCGGTCAGTGCAGGACAGATTCAGGCCTTGAACCACGCTGTTCGTGCATCGCTTCGGCGCACGGCGAACCAGGCTGCGCCATTGATTGCAAACAACATGCTTGGCTTGTGGCCCAATCAGGTTCAGGACATTCAGGATGCGCTAAACCAGGCCAACGACGATTACCGCGAAGAAAGGCTGATGCAAAGCCCGCAGATGCGACAGAAAAAATCTGCGGAACGCATGACAGAACGTTTCGAACGCTGGCTGGGCAACTTGAATCCAAAGCAGAAAGAACTGATCGCAAGATGGTCCCGACTGGACACAAGCGGCTCGGAAGACCGCTACCAGAAAAGACTGATGCGGCAACAACAATTCATGATTCTGGTCAACAAGGCGGCCAACAGGCAAATTGATCAAGCCACATTAAGCCGGGAAGTGTCCACGCTGCTCAATGCCTGGCAAAACCCGATCAATGCCACTGAAAAAACAGACAGCGAACATCGACAAAAAACCGCCATCGACCTTGTGGTAGCCGTAATGAATGCCGCGAACGTTGAACAGCGAAACAATGCCGCAGAGCGCGCAGCAGGCTGGGCCGAAGACTTTCAAATACTGGCCAGCAATTCCTAGGCCAGAATATCCAGCACTTTCTTGCTGCTGTAAAAACGCTGAAGGTGACGACGCAAAAACTCTTCAGCCACACCTTCCTTGATCATCAAGACAGCCAGGTCGGGAATATAGTGGTCCAGCTCATCGAGAATCATCTCCCGGCTTACACCAATGTCGTCAAGCAGGTCTTGAAGTGACTGCTCACCATATTTCTCAAAGAAGAAATCAACACCCAGATCAATGCAGGATTTCAAATAGTCTGTGTTGCGGAATTCAAGCCAGAATTCGTAACCCATGACCATGAATTCCTGCAGGTCCTGTTCGCTCAAATAATCACGATAGGCGGTCAAAGGCCACTCGCGCACCACGTCCCAAAATGCAAGGGCGCTGTTCATCGCGGTTTCACGGTACTGCTCGTTGTCCAGTGTTTCGTCCACCATGTCCAGCGAACCTTTCACGCCACTTTCCATCAGGTTTCGAACGCGGTCCTCAAGGCCTTCCGACAAATCGGGCGCTTTGGTGCTCAACCACTCGCGCACCTTACGCGTGCTGCTGGCCACGGTTGAAAACTTCATCAAATTATTTTGCTCAAACACATACCCTTTAAGCACCGTGAAAATGACATCGGACAAAAAATGGCGAAACGGCGTGCTGTTGCGAATGTTGGTGACCGCGTGATCAAGCACACCATCTTGCTCAAAAAATTTCTCAATGAAATCGGTTGCGATCGAGTCGGAAATCACTTCGCCAATTTTTGTCGTTTGACTGGCAGGAAACTCAAAAATGCGGTTTGCAATTTCACCAAACAGTTCCGGAATGGCGCCACCAATTTCCATTTCCACCGCATAGCGTTGGGCTGTGGCCTTGACCTTTTTTTCATCCACTGCATCGCGAAGTTTGATGTGTTCGAAACGATCCAGAATGCGCCCTGCTTCATCGGCCAGCATGGCATGGAATTTTTTTCCCTTCAGGTTTTGAAGCCAGAAAGCGACCTCGGCTTGCATCAATTGTGCAGCCAGATCACTGGGCACAGCCGCGTTTGTTTTCACCATGATCGACCCGATGTGTAGTAATGTTGAACGATTCTAACCTGCAGCATCAAAACCCCCATGATCAAGAAACTGATTGCCCTCTACTTTATTAGTGCAGCCGCTCCAGCCATGGCACACTTGACCTGGATCGACGCCGGCGAACAAAGCATGGGGCTGTCCACGGGGCACAATTTCCCTGCGAAAGAAATTACGGTGAAGGGCGAATACGTGCAGACAATTCGATGCGTGGATGCAAACCAGGGCGTATTCGATCTTGCATTCGACCCAAAAAGCATTCGCTACATTTACCCTCAAAAACCGGTCAACTGCGTAGCCCAACTGAAAACCAGCTTGATAGAACTGTCTGCGCGCCAGGGGGCGCAACACTTTGAGGAAAGCAAGGTCAGCAAAATACTGGTCGACAAAGTTCGGAACAGCAAAAAATTTGAAGAGGAATATTTCAAACTGGCCCAAATCAAGCCCATCCCGATCGACAGCCCGCTTTACAGCACGCATGTTGCGCAGTTTGTAATCAAGACAAACGACCCCGAATCAATCTACGTGTATAGAAACGGCAAACCTGTGAGCAAGCAGCCCGTGGGGCTGGAGTACCCGGAAACACCGGTCACCCTGTGGTCTGAAACCGATGCAGATGGCAAGGTCAAGTTGCTGTTGCAACCCACGTCCAAAGCACTGCTCCGAACGTTGATTACAGAGGAAAACGGGCAGCAATACAAAAGCCAGTTTTTGTCGGTCATTCTCGACCCGAAATAAAAAACCCCCGCAGCCTTGTGAGCTGCAGGGTTCTTAAACTGACTGCCAACAACAGTTGCTGGCAATTAATCGGGCAAATCAAATGGCTCGTCTGTTTCCGACGTGACCAGGGTCAAATTGCTTACATCTTCGGGATCACCCGTTTCTGAAGTTGTGCTCAACAAGGTTCCCGCTTCGCTCGAGTTGATGCTTCCATCACTGCCAGTCGAACCGAGGTTGAAAAACGAGCCATCCCCGCCGCATGCAGCCAGTACAAGCAACAGCGCTGCACCTGCCCCCAGCCCAAGTTTGTTTTTCAGTTTCATGATGCCCTCCTCAAGGTGCAGAAGCAGTTTGAGTTGGCGCTGGTGTGCCTGAACCCGGTGTGGGGGTGCTCAGGAACGGAAAGCGCGACATGAATGGCACACGGCCCTGATCCACTGCATCGTGAATGTTCAGCGAGGTATTGCCCAAGGGCACACTGTTTGAACTGCAATCGGAGCTTAATGTGGTGCCGGGCACTGTATTCAAGCCCAAGGTATTGCCACTGCCGTTGGCCACACACAAACCGCCCATCACTGCCACCAGCGAAATGTCGACCACATCGTCAATGGGTCGGCGACCGTTGGGAAATCCTGCAGCATCACCAAAAGCCAGCCCCAATTTGTTCTGCGATCCAATGGGTGTGGGTGCTGTTTCAGTGTTCAAGCGTAACATTTCAGACAACACCAGGTTGGCCGGGCGGTTTACACCACCAATGCCGGCAAGAAACACATTCAGCAAATCTGTCCGCGGGAAGTTGGTCGGCGCTGCACCAGCGTTGCCAGTAAGAACCAGGCTGACCAGTTGCGGCAAAGTGGGGTTGGACACATAGGTCAGGAACTGACCATCGCCACCGGGCTTGGAGGCGTTAAAGCGGTCTTTGTCTTTCAAACCGATCACCACCTCGTTCACCAAAGGCATGCCAAGGCGCGAAACCTGCACCCATGCACCGCCTACTTTTACAGCTTTCTGGTGGCCCTGCCCGGGTACGCCGTCGCCAATTTGAACCTGGCGCACGCTGGCTGTGGTCCAGCCACCCACCACGTTCTCGGAACCGGGGGTCAGGCAATCCTTGTGCACTTCCAGCGCAATGCTGGTCACGTTCTTGTCTTGAATGGAATTGGCAGCGGCTGCATTTTCATTGGCACGGTTGGAAATGGTTGCAAAATCAGCGTTTACCAAGTCGAAAATCGTACCCAAATTCACCGCAAAACCTTCCTGACGCTGCCCAACGAATACACGGGCCTGGTTGGTGCCGGCTGCGCAACCTGGAATGGTCACGGTGTGAATGTGTGCGTCCGCATACGCCTGGTAAGCTGCTGCATTGCCCAGGGTTTTTTCACCAATGTAGTCCACCGGCTTTTCCAGCGTGGTGCTGCCACCGCTGGTTTTGGCAACTGCAGTGCGGTTGTTGTTGCGGCGCCCATCGCGAACCACCGTCATGGTGTAGGTTTCGTTCAGGTTCAGGTTGGCATCGCCCACCGATGAAACACCGCCTTGCTGAATCAGGGGAATGCTGACCGACTCGCCACCAATGGTTTGCTTCAGATCGCGCAAATTATTTCGGAAATTGAACTGAAACGTAATTTCTTCCTGTGCATCACCATCGTTGTCAATGTGAATTTCATACAGAGCGTTCGGGTCCATCGAGAAATAATTCGGACCGCCGTACCCATCCTGCAAGGGCTGGTAGTTGGCAATCACGGTGATGAAATCCGAGCGGTCGGTTTCATAGCTTCGAAACATGTAAAAATCGGTTCCATCGGCTTTGGGCGTTGTGGTAATTGAAGGCGCTTCACGGTGGCTAGAGGCAATTGCCGCCACACTGATGGTGGCCAAAAGACCACCCAATAGAATTTTTCTATTGAAACTTTTCTTGTTATTCGGTGCTTTTTTCTTCCTTGATGTATTCATTTTTCCCATCCTCACTTCTAATTGGCACTACAAAAACCAAACCATAATCACTGATTCTTGAGTATATGGTTCGCAAATCATTCTCACAATAACAATTGTTACAGCAATAAATATGCATTTAACTTACTAACCGTTTGAGTAACGTTTGGATGCGCCAAAACAAACTATATAGTTCCGTTCTGGACTGAAA
>NZ_DAIUBR010000025.1:0-49298 GCF_036846585.1 Limnobacter sp.
CTACACCAATCAGCCCCTCCCCCGCAGCCGATGCCGTGCTGGAACCGGTCTACCCCAGCACCGGGCAATTGAAACAAAGCGACTGGCACCGCTGGATGAAAAAACTGCCAACCGCCTGTTTTATCGACACCCTGCCCGCCAGCCTTTGCAAAAAATACAAACTGCTTGAATGGCCCAAAGCCTTGCAAACCCTGCACGGCCAGGCCAAACCCGACGAACTTTACGACCTGAATTTGCGCACCCACCCCGCCTGGACCCGCGTCAAGGTAGATGAAATGCTGGCCCAGCAATTGTTGCTTCGCGAATACCGCCAACAACGCACCCAGGAAAAAGCCAGCGTACTCAATCCAGGCAAAGCTGGTTTGGTGAAAAAATTCATCCGTCAGCTGCCCTTCAAACTGACTGGCGCACAGGAACGTTCCTGCCGGGAAATTTTCGATGACCTGACCCAGCCATACCCAATGCAACGCCTGCTGCAAGGCGATGTGGGCAGCGGAAAAACGCTGGTGGCCGCCCTGGCCTGCCTTCGTGCCATTGAAAACGGCAAACAGGCCGCCATACTGGCCCCCACCGAGGTGCTGGCCGCACAGCACCACCACAAGCTCACCCCCCTGTTCGAGGCGGTCGGGGTACGCTGCGCCAAGTTGCAGGGCGCAATGAAAAAAAGTGAAAAAGATCGCACACTGGCCGCTTTGGCTGCTGGTGAAATTGACGTAGTCATTGGCACCCATGCACTGGTGCAACACCATGTGGAATTCAAATCCCTTGCCCTTGTGGTGGTGGATGAACAGCACCGCTTTGGCGTGGCACAACGGCTGTCGCTGATTGCCAAGGCCAGCAATGGGCACTTGGCGCATCAGCTCATGATGAGCGCCACACCCATTCCGCGAACACTGGCACAAACTTATTTGTCAGATTTGGCGGTGTCCAGCCTGGACGAAAAACCACCGGGCAGAAAACCCATCATTACCAAATTACTCTCGCAAAAAAAACGCGAACAACTAATTACCGCCATTGAAGGCGAGATCGAAAAAGGCCAACAAGCCTACTGGGTATGCCCACTGATTGAAGAAAGTGAAACTCTTGATTTGCAGGCCGCCCAGGCCACTTACGCTGATTTGTGCGGGCAACTGCCCAAGCGGCGAATCGGGCTACTACACGGCAAACAAGACAACAAACTGAAACAGGCCACCATGGCCGCCTTCACCGCAGGTGATCTGGATTTGCTGGTATCCACCACGGTGATAGAAGTGGGTGTGGATGTGGGCAATGCCAGCCTGATGGTCATTGATCAAGCCGAACGTTTCGGCCTTGCACAACTTCACCAGCTGCGTGGCCGTGTGGGGCGCGGCAGCGTGCAAAGCGTGTGCGTGTTGTTGTATGGCGGCCCGCTTTCCAACACCTCGAAAATGCGCCTGAAAGCCATGCATGAAAGTGACGACGGCTTTTATCTGGCCGAGAAAGATCTTGAAATTCGCGGCCCCGGGGAATTGTTGGGTAAGCGGCAATCGGGTCTGCCCATGATGCGCTACGCGGACCCCCTGATCGACAAAGACCTGCTGGAACTGGCGCGCAGCCTGGCACTGCAAATGCCCATCGACGCAGAAAATACCCGCCGACACATACAACGCTGGATCGAAGAAACCCCGTGGTGGCTTGGCTGATCCGACCCTTTAAATAAAAAAAGCCAGTTCACATTGAACTGGCTTTTTCAAGTGCCGCGGCATTTCTGCCTCGTGAACTGGAAGTGCTTATACAGCAGCTTTCTTGTTCACACGCTGTGGCAACTTTTCCTTGATACGTGCAGACTTGCCTGAACGATCGCGTAGATAGTACAGCTTGGCGCGGCGAACATCGCCACGACGCTTCACTTCGATCTTTTCGATGGAAGGAGAGTACAACTGGAACGTACGCTCAACACCTTCGCCGGAAGAAATTTTGCGAACGATGAAAGACGAGTTCAAACTGCGGTTACGACGGGCAATTACCACACCTTCGTAAGCCTGCAAACGTGAACGTGTGCCTTCGATTACGCGAACACTTACGATCACAGTGTCACCGGGGGCAAATTCCGGAATTTCTTTACCCAAACGAGCAATTTCTTCTTGCTCGAGTTGTTGAATCAGATTCATTGATAGCTCCAAATCATCATTCGCGGCATTTTCGACTCAACTTGTTTCGACTAAACTTGATGAGTACGCACCGCCAGAGGATGAAAAAATTAAAAGGCAACGGGCAAAGTTGTAACCCAATCACCAACCTAGGCCTTCTTAACAGACTTATCGGTTTGATCCAATAATTCAGGCCGATAACGCCTTGTGTAAGCTTTCGCTTGTTCAAAACGCCAACTTTCTATTTTCGCATGATTTCCGGACAAAAGCACGTCAGGAACTGCTTTATTTTCAAAAACTTCCGGCCGGGTGTAGTGCGGGCAGTCCAGCAATCCACTTTCAAACGAATCCTGTGTGGCTGACAAAGCGTGGTTCAGCACATCGGGCAACAAACGCACCCAGGCATCCACAAAACAGGCCACCGCCAATTCACCGCCCGACAACACAAAGTCACCCAGGCAATAGGTTTGCTCCACGTAATCGTCGATGAAACGCTGGTCTATGCCCTCGTAACGCCCACACAGAAAAATTGCCCCCTGCCCTTGAGCAGACAAACCCCGAATATCTGCCTGCTTGAGCAAAGGCCCATGTGGCGTCAGGAACACCACAGGTGCATTGTCACCACGCGCATCGCGAATGGCCTTCAAACAGCGCACAAGTGGTTCCGCCAGCATGACCATACCCGGGCCGCCACCATAAGGGCGATCGTCCACAGTTCGGTGGGGGTCCTCAGTGAAATCGCGGGGATTCCAGCAGTTCAGTTCAAACAACTGCTTTTTGAAGGCCCGACCCACCACGCCCATTTCGACCAAATTCGGAAACTGGTCTGGAAACAAGGTGATCACATCAAAGCGTGGGCCTGACATCAGTAATCTTCCTGCCAATCCGCTTGAATTTTCCTGGTTTGGGTGTCCACGTTCAGCACATAAGCCGCCACAAACGGAATCAGTATTTCCTGCTCGGCATCGCCTTTAACCACCAAAATGGGATGCGCACCGTGATCCACCACCTGAACAACGGAACCCAGCGTTTTGCCTTCAACATTCGTGACAGCACAACCCACCAGGTCGATCCAGTAATACTCGCCTTCAGCGGGTGCCGGAAAACGCGCACGCGACACATACACCCTGCGACCCTTGAACTGGGCTGCCAGCTCGGGCTGCTCTATGCCCTCAAGGTGCGCCACAATGCGGCTGGAGTGTGGCTTGCTTTGCAGAACACGGAAGGGCTCGAACACAAGGTCTTCAAGCTTGGGCTGCCCGACACGGCGCACGGCCGAACCCTCTGCCACGGGCAGGCGAGAAACCCACCATTGCTTGCTTTTGAGCAGCACATCGGGCTCTTCAGACGAGGGCAACACATTGACCCAGCCCTTCAGACCATAGGGTTCGCCAATGCGCCCCAGTTCTACCAAATCGTCAGGAACGTTCATGTTTGTTGCTCACAATCTCACAATCAAAAACAAAAGTCCGCGAACGTAAACATCCACGGACTTTGTGTTTAAAACCTGTTTTGGATCAAAATTCTGCAGCGTGCAAAACCTTGAACAACGGCTATCAGGCTGCTTGCTTGGCGTTGTATTCGCCAACCAGACGCTCTACTGTTGAAGAGCACTGTGCACCAACGCTTTTCCAGTAGGTCAGGCGATCCATGGCAATGCGCAGACCTTCAGAACCTTGAGGCGCTACAGGATTGTAAAAACCAATGCGCTCGATGAAACGGCCATCGCGACGGTTGCGTGAATCAGCAGCCACCAGGCTATAAAATGGGCGCTTTTTAGAACCACCACGTGCGAGTCGAATGACGACCATAATTTCCTCTATCAAATTAGTGCCCACAGCGCGCATACCTTGCCACTGCAAACGAATGAATCATTGGGATTTCGACACACGAAATCCGATAACCCGCTATTATAGCTAGCGTAATCCAATCTAACAAGCAGTGTTTTAAAAAATGAATGCATCTCCTCAAGAACCCTTTAAATCCAAGCTGTTTTTCTGCTGGCTCGCCCTGCTGACCGGGGCCATCGGCGGCCACTGGATTTATGCTGGCAAAAAACACTTCTGGATCTACATGCTGACCTTTCCTCTCTCGGCATTTGCTGGCTGGATAGACACCATGCGCTACGGCCTGATGAAAGACGAACAGTTCAATGCCCTGCTAAACCCGGAATACCCGGCTGGCACCCGCCAAACCACCGGCGCGGTGGTGGTTTCAGTTGCTTTGTCGCTGGCGTTTGGCATGACCGCCCTCATGGCCACACTGGCCATGGCGTTTCAGTGGTATTTCTCAGGCGCCATCAGTTAAACGAAGCGCGCAAAAAAAAGCCCGCTATAGAGCGGGCTTAAACAGGGCTTGAGGAGACAGAGACACTTGCTTGGTCGCAAGGCTCGCCCCTAGGGGGAGTATGCGATTCCACAAGCAGTTGGCCTACCCTTAAAACGTGGGGGAACCCCGCGATTTAAAGGCGACTCGGTTTCAAGAGGCCGAGTCAACCAACAATACTGAGTGCCTCCCCATTCAAGTTAGTTTCATTATTTCTGATATTTTTTGATCAAGCGGCCCACATACCGCGCCACGCCTTCTTCTACGCTGTGGAAACTGCCCGTGTAACCGGCGGCTCTCAAGTTGCTCAAATCGGCCTGAGTGTAGCTTTGGTACTTGCCTTTTAGTGCGTCTGGAAATTCAATGTACTCAATGAAACCACCCATCACCGCTTCTTGCAGACTTAAAGCCGCATTGCCCTGGTTTGCACGCAAGGTATTCAGGGTGGTCAAGGCCACATCATTGAAGGTTTGCGCACGCCCGGTGCCAAGGTTGTACACGCCGGAAGGGGCTTTGGCCGCTTGCTCAAAGAAGTACATGTTCACCTTGACCACATCTTCAATGGACACGAAATCACGCTGCTGGCAACCCGCCTCGTAACCGCCATAGGGACCAAAAAGCTTCACCGAACCACCTTCGCGAAACTGGTTGAAGTTGTGAAACGCCACCGAGGCCATGCGCCCCTTGTGCTGCTCGCGATCGCCATACACGTTGAAATAACGAAACCCGAACACTGGCGCTTTCAAACCGGCCTTTATCTGGCGACGCAGCACCTGGTCGAACAAAAATTTGGAGTAACCATACACATTCAGCGGCTGTTCAACGTCGCGACTTTCGATGAATTCCGTACTGCCGCCATAAACAGCGGCTGATGAGGCATACAGGAAAGGCGTGCCCGTGCGCTGCGCCCACTCAAAAAGTGTTTGGGTGTAGCGGAAGTTGTTGGTCATCATGTAGTTGCCATTGTGTTCCATGGTGTCGGAACAGGCGCCTTCATGAAAAATCGCATCAAACCTGCCGAACTC
Organism: Limnobacter sp.; assembly: GCF_036846585.1. GTDB lineage: Bacteria > Pseudomonadota > Gammaproteobacteria > Burkholderiales > Burkholderiaceae_B > Limnobacter. The sequence continues at coordinate 5,462 of NZ_DAIUBR010000025.1, forward strand.
GCCACGCTCAATGCGGGCCAGAAAATCGGTCTTGTCCAGATAGTCGGAAATTTCGCAATCCACCAGGTTCAAAAACTTGTCGCCCTTGGTCAGGTTGTCCACGGCCAACACATCGGCAATGCCGCGCTCGTTCAGGGCCTTCACCAGATTGCTGCCAATCAATCCAGCCGCGCCAGTCACAATCACTTTCATGTCCAATCCTTTAATTTAGCTCTTCTGGCAATATCACCGCTGTACCCAACTTGCCTACCACCACGCCGCCGGCCTTGTTGGCCAGGGTTACGCTGTCGGGCAGGCTCATGCCCGCGCCAATGGCACATGCCAAAGTGGCAATCACCGTGTCACCGGCGCCAGACACATCGAATACCTCGCGCGCCTGCGCAGGCACATGAAAGCTGCCATCGGCCGTGAACAGGGTCATGCCCTCTTCAGAACGGGTCAGCAACAGCGCGCCCACATGCAGCCGTTCGCGCAAGGCTTGCGCCTTCTCCGCCAGTTGTGCCTCCGTTTTCCATCCACCCATGACCTGCTTGAATTCTGACCGGTTGGGGGTAAGAACCGAGACACCCGCGTACTTGGCGTAGTCATCGCCCTTGGGGTCCACCAAGGTGGTTATGCCCGCTTTTTTGCACAATGCGATCATTTCAGCAACATGCTCCAGGCTGCCCTTGCCGTAATCGGAAAACAGCACCACATCGTGGTTGGTGTATTCCTGCTCGAACAATTCCATTTTCGTGGTCAACTGCTCAGGCGACGGGCGCTCTTCAAAATCAATGCGCACCAACTGCTGCTGGCGCGCAATCACGCGAAGCTTCACGGTAGTCGGAAAATTAGGGTCTTTCAGCAGCCGCGAGCGCACTCCACTTTTCGCAAGCATGGCTTCTACAGAGTGCCCGGGTTCGTCATTGCCAACCACGCCCATCAGGCAAAGCTGCGCGCCCAACGAACTTGCATTAATAGCCACGTTGGCCGCACCACCCAGACGTTCGTCCTTTGTACCCACCAGCACCACTGGCACGGGTGCCTCTGGGGAAATGCGCTCGACGTCGCCAAACCAGTAACGATCCAGCATGACATCGCCGACCACCAGAATTTTTGCTGTTTTGAATTGAGACCTGTCGACCATTGTTCAGCCTGAATTAATGGGTATGCACTGCCTTTTTGGCAGACACGGGATAAAAATCAAGTTCTTCGGCACGGCGCGGGACAATTGAATCCCAATTGGCGCAACCCGGGCACTGCCAATAAAACTTCTTGGCCTGAAAACCGCAGGACTGGCAGCGGTAGCGTTCCAGCCGTTGCGTGTGCTTTGAAATCAATTCACGGGTCAGGCGAAGGTCTTGCACACGCTCGTCGTCCATTTTGCCGCGCAGCTGATGCTCAAGCAGCTTGTCCAAACCCAGCAAGCTTGGGCGTGCGCGAACCTGTTCACGCAACAAATCAAAAGCTGCCAAAGGCCCCTTGGTTTCCTCTACAGCTTGCGCCAACACCAGCAGCAAATCAATCGACGGGTACATGGTGCAGTATTCCCGCAGCGCTTCAATACCCTCCTCCTCGCGCTCCAGCTTCTTGAATGCGGCCCACATGTTTGGCCCCACCAACGGCAAGTACCACGGGTTTTGTCGCTCTGCTGCACGCCATTGTCCAATGGCCTCTTCAAACTGATTTTGGGTAAAATAAATATCGCCAAGCAACAAAGAAGCACGTACGTTCTGCGGATCGGTCAACAACGCATTTTGCAACTCAGCTTTGGCCTTGGTCAAATCGCCTGCATCAATAAACTGGGTTGCCAGTTCACAATAAAAATGGGCAATGTCGCCAGCAGGAACATCGGCACCATATTCACGAAGCCTGTGGGCCTGTGCAATGGCTTTTTCCCAGGCCTTCTCAAGCTCATACAATTCCAGCAACTGGCGCGAGGCCTCTGCTTTCATGTTTGAACCCGAAAGACTGTGAAAGGCCTGCTCTGCGCGATCCAGAATGCCGGCACGCAGAAAATCCACTCCCAGTTCATAGGTGGCCTTTTCACGATCGGCGGGTGTAATTTGTTCACGCGTGGTCAGGAACTGGTGCACTCGAATGGCCCGGTCAATTTCACCCTTCTTGCGAAACAGATTGGCCAGTGCAAAATGCAACTCGACGGTGTGCGTGTCGATGGATGCCACCTCCAGAAAAGCATCGATCGCTTTGTCGGGCTGTTCGCTCAGAAGAAAATTAACACCTTTGAAATAGGATGCAGGAAGCTGGCCACGCATAGAAGCATCAGAACGTTTTTCAAGACGCGCTGCCATCCAGCCCAGACTGAACACCACGGGGACCAATACAAGCCACCATGTTTCAAATTCCATGGCTTGGACCTATGGGCAATACGGGCGTAGGTTCTTCCAAGGGCACAGGCAAATTGCCCTGGGCCCTGAACTGGGCCAGCTCACGTTCCAGCCGCTCTGCATTTTTCGTGGCCACTGATGCACTGCGCTTGGCTTTTAACCAGGAAGGCAACAACGACACCCACGCAAAAACTGCACCCAGCAACAAAGCAGTCAGCAAGGCGACAACAAGCTGCACCTGCACTTCAAGGCCAGGGAGCCATTTCACTGTGACCAAGTCGGTATTACGGATAGAGAAGGTGAGAACAACAAGGAAAAGTGCAAGACGCACTACCCAGGCAAGTATTTTCAAGGTGGTCCCCTGTGTGTAGTTGGATCAACACCGATTCATTCATCGGCGTGATGACTCAGGCTTCACCGAAGAACAATCGATTTAACTCTCTTTCTTGGAGTATAAATCAACTCGCTCGCGTAGCTCTTTGCCAGGCTTAAAGTGTGGCACGCGCTTTTCAGGCACAACCACTTGCTCGCCAGATTTTGGATTGCGACCCACGCGCTGAGGGCGACGGGTCAGAGAGAAACTGCCAAACCCACGAATCTCAATGCGCTGACCTTCGGCCAAGGCTTGAGTCATGGAATCGAGAATGCTTTTAACAGCGAAATCCGTGTCGCGCACGGGCAACTTGGGGAAACGCTTGACCAGCTGATTAATGAGTTCTGATTTTGTCATTGTTCTTAAAATAAAAAGGCGCTTCCCGAATGGGAAGCGCCACTTCTACAGACAGATTACTGGTTGTTGCCCAGCTTTGCCTTCAATAGCGCGCCCAAGCTAGTGGTACCAGCAGAGCCTGCGCTTTCTTCAGCAATTTTCTTCATTGCTTCATCGGTGTCAACCTGGTCTTTGGCCTTGATGGACAAAGCGATTGAACGGGCCTTGCGGTCCACGTTGATCACCATTGCTGTTACCACGTCGCCTTCCTTGTATGCATTGCGAGCATCTTCAACGCGGTCGTTGGAGATCTCGGAAGCACGCAGGTAACCTTCGATGTCGTCGCCCAAATCAACAACAACACCTTTGGCGTCAACAGACTTCGCAGTACCAGTTACCATGCTGCCACGGTCATTGGACGATGCGAATACTGTGAAGGGATCGCCAGACAACTGCTTGATGCCCAAGCTGATGCGCTCGCGCTCTGTGTCGATGGCCAATACCAAGGCTTCAACTTCGTCACCTTTCTTGAAACGACGCACGGCTTCTTCGCCGGTTTCATTCCATGACAGGTCAGACAGGTGTACCAGGCCGTCAATGCCACCGGGCAAGCCGATGAACACGCCGAAGTCAGTAATTGACTTGATGGCGCCAGACACTTTGTCGCCTTTCTTGAAACTTGTAGAGAACTCTTCCCAAGGGTTGGCTGCACATTGCTTCATGCCCAGGCTGATACGACGACGTTCTTCGTCAATTTCCAGAACCATGACTTCAACTTCGTCGCCCAGCGTAACCACTTTCTTGGGATCTACGTTCTTGTTGGTCCAGTCCATTTCTGACACGTGTACCAAACCTTCGATGCCTTGTTCAACTTCAACGAATGCGCCGTAGTCAGTGATGTTGGTGACTTTTCCGAACAAGCGTGTGTCGGCTGGGTAGCGACGTGACAAACCGACCCATGGGTCTTCGCCAAGCTGCTTCACGCCCAAGGACACGCGGTTCTTTTCCTGATCGAACTTCAGTACTTTTGCTTCGATTTCTTCGCCAACTGTCAGCACTTCTGACGGGTGACGTACGCGACGCCATGCCAGGTCGGTGATGTGCAACAGGCCGTCGATACCACCCAGATCCACGAACGCGCCGTAGTCGGTGATGTTCTTGACGATGCCCTTGACCACAGAACCTTCCTGCAGGTTGGACAGGAGCTTTTCACGCTCTTCACCCATGGTGGCTTCGACCACTGCACGGCGTGACAACACAACGTTGTTTCGCTTGCGATCGAGCTTGATCACCTTGAATTCGAGAGTTTTGCCTTCGAATGGTGTGGTGTCTTTTACGGGGCGCACATCGACCAGTGAACCTGGCAGGAAAGCGCGGATGCTGTTGACCATCACTGTCAAGCCACCCTTCACCTTGCCGGTGATGGTACCGGTCACCAGCTCGCCTGATTCCAGGGCTTGTTCCAGGCTCAGCCATGCGGACAGGCGCTTGGCCTTGTCGCGTGACAACAGCGTTTCGCCGTAGCCGTTTTCCAGGGCTTCGATGGCCACGGAAATGAAGTCGCCGTCGTTGACTTCGATGTTGCCGTGGTCGTCTTTGAATTCTTCGAGGGGGATGTAGCTTTCAGATTTCAGCCCGGCATTCACAACAACGTAGTTGTAATCAACACGAACAACTTCGGCTGTGATCACTTCACCTGCGCGCATTTCTTTGCGATTCAGGCTTTCTTCAAACATAGCTGCAAAGCTATCTGGGGCTTGGGTAATTTCAGTTGTGGTCATAAATTTGAGATTTAACACGCCACTGCGGGAAGCAAGGCGGAGTTCAAAAACATGCTCTTCGGGATTGAAGAACACGGCATTCTTTATTGTCAACACTTCAGGAACACTTTGGCGGCGTTCTGGCAATGTTTACCAAACAAGGGAGAAGATTGTAACAAGAAAGTCTTTGTTGATCAAGCGTTTAAATGCGTTCTTGCGCCCACCCGAGGATGGTGCCAACCACTTGATCAATTGGCATGCTGGAGCAATCCAGTACCAATGCGTCTTCGCATGGTTTCAATGGCGCCACGGCGCGTTCGGTGTCGCGTTTGTCGCGCGCCACAAGGTCGTTGTAAATGGCCTGGAAATCAGCATGCAAGCCCCGCGCTTCAATTTGCCTGACCCGGCGTTCAGCGCGAACCGTGGCACTGGCGGTGAGAAAAACTTTCAGTAGAGAATCGGGGAACACCACCGAACCCATGTCGCGACCATCGGCCACCAGACCGGGCGCCTGGCGAAAATCACGCTGGCGCTGAAGCAACCCCGCACGCACTCCAGGCACCACAGCCAGGCGCGATGCCATGACGCCAGCGTCTTCAGTGCGAATGGTTTCAGACACATCGACACCATTGAGCAACACCGTGTTGCCATGGAACTGCACTGGCAAATTCGCCGACATGGGAATGATTTGCTGCAAGTCAGCCGGCACATCGGGATTCAGGCCATGTTGGGCCGCTGCCACCGCCAGCACGCGATAAATGGCACCGCTATCGAGATAGTGATAACCCAGCTTTGCCGCCACCAATGCGGCCACTGTGCCTTTGCCAGACGCGGTGGGACCATCGATGGCAACCACGGGACAATGCAAAACCGGCTTGCTCATGATTCAGCCCTTTTGAACTGATTGAAGCTGCATGCCCAAAGATTTGGCCAAACCAACGAAACCCGGGAACGAGGTGTCCACGGTTTGTGCGCCATGAATTACCATGTTGCCCTGCGCACGAATGGCCGCCACACTGAATGACATTGCAATGCGGTGGTCGCCCTGCGATTCAATATTGGTGGCCTTGTAACGCAAACCGCCAATGTGACCCAAGCCCTGAATGATCATGCCGTCTTCAGTGGGTTCGGCATCGATGCCGCACTTTTGCAAACCATGGGCCATTACGGCGATGCGGTCCGATTCTTTCACGCGCAGTTCCTCTGCACCGGTCAACACGGTGCGGCCGGTGGCATTGGCAGCCGCCACAAACAGCACCGGAAATTCGTCAATGGCCAGCGGCACGAGATGTTCCGGAATATCAATTCCATTCAAGGCTGCGCTGCGAATGCGCACATCGGCCACGGGTTCGCCACCCACCTCAGCGTGGTTGCTTAATTCAATGTTGGCACCCATCAACTTCAGAATATCAATGACGCCAGTGCGGGTGGGGTTCATGCCCACATGCTTCAAGGTGATGTCTGCCTGCGGCGCAATGGACGCGGCCACCATGAAAAATGCAGCAGAAGAAATATCGGACGGCACATCAATTTTTGTGGCTTTCAGGATTTGACCACCCTTCACGCTGGCTGTGGGGCCATTGGTCAGCACTTCAACACCAAAACCGCGCAGCATGCGTTCGGTGTGGTCGCGGGTTACCGCAGGCTCGGTCACGGTGGTGGTGCCTTCGGCATACAAACCGGCCAGCAACACGCTCGACTTCACTTGGGCCGAGGCCATGGGCAACACATAATCAATTGCCTTCAGAGTGGTACGTCCATGAATATGCAGGGGTGGGCGACCACCCTCTTGCGCCTCAATGCGTGCTCCCATCAACACCAACGGATCAATAACTCGCTTCATGGGGCGTTTGCCCAAACTTGAATCACCGGTCAACATGCAATCGAAATCCTGCCCTGCCAGAAGGCCCGACATCAATCGCATTGAAGTACCTGAGTTACCGCAATCAAGCACCTGACGCGGGGCTTTCAAGCCGTGCATGCCCACGCCATGCACCTTCACCTTGCCGTGGTCTGGCCCTTCTATGTGCACACCCAAGGCACGAAATGCATTCATGGTGGCCAGTGCATCTTCGCCTTCCAGAAAGCCGTCCACTTCGGTGGTGCCCTCGGCGATCGAACCCATCATGATGGAACGGTGGGAAATCGATTTGTCACCCGGCACACGGGCAGAACCCGACATGTTTTGCGTGCTGCTGGCGTGAAATTCGATCAAATTCAGGTCTGACATAACAAAGTATCCGCTTGGTATCCGTTTAATAAACGACGCGCCTTATTCAGGCACATTCGCAAACAAAATCAGTTGTGTTTCCAGTGGCTGCGGTATTCCGACGCTTGCCCCAGAATTCGTTCCAGCGTGGCGCGGTCATTGTTCTCAATGGCTGTGCGCAAACTGGCAATATTCGATTCGAAACCACTCAACATACTCAACAGTGCCTCACTGTTGTTCTGGAAAATATCCGCCCACATTTCTGGCGAACTGGCTGCGATGCGTGTGAAATCGCGATATCCCGCACCACCCTCTTTCATGAATTCCGCACCCTTGGGATGCGCCAGCACACTGGCCACATAGCTGAAGGCCAACAGGTGTGGAAGGTGGCTGACAGCGCCAAACATTTCATCGTGATCCATGGCATTCATGGTGCTTAACCTGGCACCAATCGCAGCCCAAAAACTTTCAACCTTTTTCAAGCCTGCGGAGCTGGTTTGCGGCAAGGGGCACAGCACACAATTGCGCCCTTCAAACAAATCGGCCGTGGCTGCGGCTGGGCCATGCGACTCACCACCCGCGATGGGGTGTGCCAGCACAAAGCGAGACTTCAAGCCCGGAAATTGCTGCTCGAGGTCGTTGAGCATCAAGGCGACATCCGATTTGGTGCTGCCTGCATCGAAGATCAGGCAATTGGGCGGCAACACCGGCAAAAATTGTGTGAGCACTTTCTTGTACTGGCGCACGGGAATGGACAATACCACCGCATCCACATTGCGCAAATTTGAATCGCCTGGCCCCGCAATGCATTCGTCGACAATGCCCAGCTTCAGTGCTTCGTGGGCAGTTTCCAGTTTGCGGGAATAACCCAGCACATGGCCAACAAGGCCTTTTTTCTTGGCTGCAAGGCAGACGGACCCACCAATCAAACCCACGCCAATGGCGAGCATGCGGTTGAAAATTGCGCCCTTGCCCATCACCGTTCCTGCAGGGTGGCCAGTGCCTTGGGCAGGGCCGCCAAAAATGCGTCGTTTTCATGGGGAAGGCCAATCGACACACGCAGCCATTCTGGCAAACCATAGGAATTCACCGGGCGAACAATCACGCCCAAACGCTGAAGTGCATCAAACACCTTCATGCCCGCATCGGGCGTATTGCCTGCTTTGAACAACACAAAGTTGCCATGCGATGGCACGTATTCAAGGCCAAGAAATGTCAGACCGCTTTGTATTTGCTCCAACCCCTTCAGGTTCACGTCGTAGGTTTTCTGCAAAAATTCCTGATCGTCAATGGCGGCCTCTGCAGCAACCAACGCAAGGGAATTCACGTTGAAAGGCTGGCGAACACGGTTCATCAAATCAGCCACTTCAAGACTGGAAACCGAGTAACCCACGCGCAGGCCCGCCAAGCCATAAGCCTTGGAAAAACTGCGCGACACCAGCAAATTGGGAAACCGGGCAACCCACTGGGTCGAGTCATATTGGTCTTCAGGTTTCAGAAATTCGTTGTAGGCTTCGTCGAGCACCACCAGCACGTGGTCGGGCACCTGCTTCAAAAATGCGAGCAGCTTTTCCTGCGGCAAGAACGTGCCGGTTGGGTTGTTGGGGTTTGCAATGAACACCACACGTGTTTGGGAATCAATGGCTTTCAAAAAACCATCCAGATCGTGCGTGTATTGCACCGCAGGCACCACATTGGACTGCGCTCCGCAACCTTGCGTGGCCAATGGATACACTGCAAATGCGTACTGGGAAAACACGGCATTGGTGCCTTGTGTCAGGAACGCTTTTGCAGCCAGTTCAAGCACATCGTTGGAACCATTGCCCAGTGTAATCTGCTCTTGTTTCACGCCATGCCGCACAGCCAGCCTGGCCTTCAAGGCAAATCCGTTGGCATCGGGGTAGCGGCCCAAATCAGCGGCAGCCTGCGCAATGGCTGCTTTGGCTTTTTCGCCCAAGCCCAAGGGGTTTTCATTCGAGGCCAGTTTCACCACCGTATTGGGGTCAAGACCCAATTCCCGAACCACATCAGATACAGGTTTACCCGCTTTGTAAGGGGCAATGGCGCGAATGAATTGTGGAGCCTGTTCGGTCAGTTTTTGCATGATGCCAAGTCGTCAATTGCGTTGTGCTATCGGGTAAGAACCCAGCACTTTCAAAAAGGATGCGTTTTTCTTCAGTTGCTCCAGGGCCTTGGCCACTGCGGGTTCGGTTTGATGGCCCTGCAAGTCGATGAAGAAATAATATTCCCAGCGGCCATTGCGCGCGGGGCGCGATTCAAGCCGGGTCATGGACACGTTTTCAGCGCTGAAAGGTTCCAGCATTTTGTACACCGCACCCGGTTGGTTGGGCACAGAAGCCACCAGGCTGGTTTTATCTTGCCCGGAGGGGCCGGTGATCTGGTGGCCCAGCACCAAAAACCGCGTGGTGTTGTGCGCGTCGTCCTGAATGTGTTCCTGAAATGCCTTCAGGCCATAGCGTTCACGCGCGGCCTGCCCGGCAATGGCTGCAACTTTGGCGTTTTCACTGGCCATTTGAGCGGCAACACCATTGCTGGCAACGGTTTCTTGCAGAATGTGCGGCGCATATTGGGTAAGCCAGTTGCGGCACTGGGCCAAGGCTTGTGGGTGCGCACAAATTTTTTCAATGCCATCGAGGTTGCCGGTTTGACACAGCAACTGGTGATGAATGGCAAGCTGCACTTCCCCGCACACCAGGGCATTCGACTCAACCAAGGCATCCAGCGTGCGGGCAATCGAACCTTCTGTGGAGTTTTCAACAGGCACCACGGCAAAATCAACTTGCTGTGCTTGCAACTGACGAAATGCTTCCTCAATGGTTTGAACTGGTTCGGCCTGCACGCAGTGGCCAAAGAATGACCACACCGCCTGCTCGCTGTAGGTACCCAAGGGGCCGAGAAAGGCCACATGCACCTCGCGCTCAAGTGAACGGCAAGCCGACATGATTTCCTTGAACAACACATTGACGTGCTGCGGGCTCAAGGGGCCTTGATTGGCGGCGTTGAGCTTGTCCAGCACCTGTGCTTCGCGCTCGGGGCGCATCACCGGCGCATCACTTTTTGCCTTCACATGACCGATAGACTGCGCAAGGCTGGCACGCTTGTTCAGCAGCACCAGCATTTGTTGGTCTATGTCGTCAATTTGATCTCGAAACTTCAGCAATTCGGCATTGATGTCGGGTTTGCTCATCATGCCTCCGTCTTTTCAAAGTCACGCATGAACCCGACCAGTGCCTGCACGCCTTCCAGCGGCATGGCGTTGTAGATGGATGCACGCATACCGCCAACAGATTTGTGCCCTTTGAGTTGTACCAGACCGCGTTCAGTCGCCTTGCCCAGGAATTTCGCATTCAGGGATTCATCGACGAGGGTGAATGGCACATTCATTCGGGAACGGTCTTGCTGGCGAACGGGGCAGCTGTATAGTGCACTTTGTTCAATTGTGGAATACAACAGACCTGCCTTTTTCTCTGCCTGGGTTTGTGCCCATGCCACGCCACCCTGCTCGATCAGCCATTCAAACACCAAGCCGGCCATGTAAATGGAATAGGTGGGGGGCGTGTTGTACATGGAGCCGTTTTCAGACACGGTGCTGAATGTAAACGCCGAGGGACAAATGGGCAAGGCACGATCCAGAAGCGCTTTGTCAACGATCACGATCGTGACACCTGCAGGGCCCACATTTTTTTGCGCACCGCCGTAGATCAAACCGTACTTGGCCACATCCAGGGGTTTCGACAGAATGTTCGAGGACATGTCGGCCACCACCGGGCAATCCAGTTGCCCCGCCAGTTGTTCAATTTGTCCGCTGAATTCAACACCACTGATGGTTTCATTGTCGCAATAGTGTAAATAGGCCATTTGCTGCCCGTTCACACGGTCCAGCAGGGAAGCGCAATCGGGCACATAGCATGCCGCGGCAGAATCGGCCAGAGCGTTCGCATTGTCCAACACCACCCGCGACAAACCGTACTTAGAAAATTCCTTGGTGGTTTTCTTCGACCACGCACCCGTGTTCACGAACGCGGCCTGCTCAAACCCCTGAAGCAAATTCAGGGGCACGATGGCATTCATGCCCACGGCACCGCCCTGCATAAAAAGCACGTCGTGCGTTTCCGGCACATTGAGCAGTGAGCGGAAATCGCTGCGGGTTTTTTCAAAAATGGCAGTGTATTCCGGGCTGCGATGACTCATTTCCATCACAGACAATCCCTTGCCGCACCAATCCAGCATTTCCTCGGCCGCGCGGCGCAGCACCGGCTCTGGCAAAGCGGCGGGACCTGCAGAAAAATTCCAGACTCTAGACATGCTTGCCCTGTGCAATCAACCGTTTATTCATTCATCCGTGGCAGCGGGTGCATCGGGCAAATCGTCTGCCTCCACCACGTCTTCCACATCCGATTCGACAATGCGCTGCAACCCAGACAACCAAGTGCCTTCGTCCACGCTGATCAAGGTCACGCCCTGTGTGGCACGACCCATTTCGCGAATTTCCGAAACACGGGTTCGCACCAGCACGCCACCTGTGGTGATCAACATGATTTCATCGGTGGGGTTGACCAACACGGCCGAGACCACCTTGCCATTGCGCTCGGAAGTTTGAATGGCGATCATGCCTTTGGTGCCACGGCCGTGACGCGTGTATTCAGAAACAGGGGTGCGTTTGCCAAAGCCGTTCTCGGTGGCTGTAAGCACTGATTGCTGCTCGCTTTCTGCAACCAGCATGGCAATCACGCTTTGCCCTTCTTCCAGGTTCATGCCGCGAACGCCGCGTGCATTGCGGCCCATGGCGCGGACGTCGTTTTCATCAAAGCGAACTGCCTTGCCGGAATCACTGAACAACATCACGTCGTTGCCGCCGTTGGTCATGGCTGCACCGATCAGGAAATCGCCTTCATCCAGATTCACGGCGATAATGCCGCGTTTCATGGGGCGGGAGAAATCGCTCAATTTGGATTTTTTCACAGTACCCAAGCTGGTGGCCATAAACACATACCGCTCATCTTCTTCGAAGCTTTTCACCGGCAACACGGCGGTGATCTTCTCGCCTTCCGCCAAGGGGAACATGTTGATGATCGGGCGACCACGCGATGTACGTGAACCTTGCGGCACTTCATAAACTTTCAACCAGTACACGCGGCCGGCATTTGAAAAATACAGGATGGTGTCGTGCGTGTTGGCCACGAACAGGTAATCAATCCAGTCGTCATCCTTCGTGGTGGCAGCCTGTTTGCCGCGCCCACCGCGCTTCTGTGCGCGGTATTCCGTCAAAGGCTGGCTCTTGATGTAGCCTGAATGGGACAGCGTGACAACCATGTCTTGCGGGGTGATCAGGTCTTCAGTGCCCAATTCCGTGGCATTGAATTCGATCATCGAGCGGCGCTCATCAGCAAACTCGTTGCCAATCGAGGTCAACTCGTCTTTGATGATCTGGTTAATACGCTCGGGTTTGGACAAAATATCGAGCAGGTCGGCGATCTGATCGATCACCTCTTTGTACTCATTCAAAATCTTGTCTTGCTCAAGGCCGGTCAGGCGCTGCAGGCGCATGTTCAGAATTTCCTGCGCTTGCACTTCACTTAGGCGATACATGCCGTCGTCTTGCAGCCCCAGGCGGGCGGGCAAACCTTCGGGGCGGAACGCTTTCGCACCGCCGGAGTCGCCCAGTTCAGTGCGCGACAACATCTCGCGAACAATGGATGAATCCCAGCTTTGGGCCACCAGATCGGCTTTCGCAACAGGTGGCGTGGGCGCGGCCTTGATGATGGCAATGAATTCATCGATATTGGCCAACGCCACCGCCAGACCTTCCAGCACGTGTCCGCGATCGCGGGCCTTGCGCAACTCGAACACGGTGCGGCGGGTAATCACCTCGCGACGATGGCGCAGGAAGTAGAAAATCAGGTCGCGCAGGTTCAACAAGCGGGGCTGGCCATCCACCAGCGCCACCATGTTGATGCCGAAGGTGTCTTGAAGCTGTGTGTTTTTGTACAGGTTATTCAAAATAACCTCAGGCACTTCACCACGCTTCAGTTCGATCACAACGCGAATGCCATCTTTGTCGGATTCGTCGCGAATATCAGAAATGCCTTCGATTTTCTTTTCAGAAACAAGCTCGGCAATTCGCTCAAGCAATGTTTTTTTGTTCACCTGGTAGGGCAGTTCATCCACGATGATGGACTGGCGGTTGCCACGGTCCAGGTCTTCAAAGTGGGTTTTGGCACGCATCACCACGCGGCCACGGCCTGTGCGGTAACCTTCACGCACACCCTGGATGCCGTAAATAATGCCGGCAGTCGGGAAATCCGGGGCCGGGATCAGTTCTATCAAATCGTCAACAGTGCATTCGGGCGCATCAATAGCATAAAGGCAGGCAGCCACAACTTCTTTCAGGTTGTGCGGCGGCATGTTAGTCGCCATACCCACCGCAATACCGGAAGAACCGTTGACCAGCAAATTGGGCAAACGCGCGGGCAACACCTTGGGCTCGCGTTCACTGCCATCGTAGTTTGGGCCGAAATCAACAGTTTCCTTGTCGATGTCCAGCAGCATTTCCTGGGCAATTTTGGCCAGCCTGATTTCCGTGTAACGCATCGCCGCAGCGTTGTCGCCGTCGATCGAACCAAAGTTCCCCTGGCCATCGACCAGCATGTAGCGCAGGGAGAAATCTTGCGCCATGCGAACAATGGTGTCGTATACCGCAGAATCGCCGTGAGGGTGGTACTTACCGATCACGTCACCGACAATACGGGCAGATTTTTTGTAGGCACGGTTCCAGTCGTTGTTCAACTCATGCATGGCAAACAACACGCGGCGGTGAACCGGCTTCAAACCGTCCCGCACATCAGGCAAGGCTCGACCAACAATCACGCTCATGGCGTAATCCAGGTAAGACCTGCGCATCTCCTCTTCAAGGCTGATCGGGAGCGTTTCTTTTGCGAATGAATCCATGCTTCTTCTTGTGTTGAATTATTTGACCGAAGGAATAACGGGTCAGGACGCCACCTGTTAAGGCTGCGTCACATCCCTGGCGCTACACTTGCAAGCTTTCGATTGTATCAGCCAAAATCGCTGAAACTGGGCGCAATGGTGCGTTCCAAATCATCTAGTGACCCCGCCCATGCAACTACTGACCCCCCAATGGCTTCTGTGCCTAAACCACACCACCGAAGTGCTTGAAAACCATGCTGTTTTAATGCACGAAAGCCTGATCAAAGCCATCGGCCCAATGGAAGAACTGCTGATTCAGTTTCCCGACGCAGAAAGGATCGACCTGCCCGGACAAGTGCTAATGCCCGGTCTGATCAACTGCCACACCCATGCTGCGATGAACTTGTTGCGCGGCGCTGCCGACGACCTGGCCCTGCACGACTGGTTGCAAAACCGCATATGGCCCCTTGAAGGTGCACTGGCCGATGCCGAATTTGTGTATGACGGCACCGTGATGGCAGCTGCAGAAATGCTTCAAGGGGGCACCACAACCTTCAACGACATGTATTTTTACCCTGACCAAGTTGCTCAAGCCGCACTGGACGTAGGTTCACGGGTTTTTGCGGGCATCACGGTGATCGAATTTCCAACCCGTTACGCAGCAGAAGCCAAGCAATACATCGAATTGGGGATAGCGGCCCGGGATAAATTCAAAAACGAAGCGACAGTTCACTGGGCAGTGGCCCCCCATGCGCCATACACCGTCAGTGACGAAACCTTCAAACACATGGCCATGCTGGCCGAGGAACTGGATTTGCCCATTCATTGCCACCTGCATGAGACGGCCAGTGAAGTAAGCGATGCCGTAAGCCGCAACGGCGAACGACCCTTTGCCCGGTTTGATCGACTGGGGCTGATCAACGAACGTTTCATGGCTGTCCACGGCGTGCACCTGAGTGAGTATGAATTACAAACCATGGCTGCAAAAGGCGCCTCGCTGGTGCACTGCCCCGCGTCAAACCTGAAGCTGGCCAGTGGCATAGCACCTGTGGCGACAGCTTTAAAGGTTGGCGTGAATGTTGTGGTGGGCACCGATGGCGGGGCCAGCAACAACAAACTGGACATGTGGGAAGAAGGAAGACTGGCATCGTTGCTGTGCAAAGGTGCCAGCGGCGACGCAACAATCTTCAATGCTGGCGAATTGCTGAAAAGCATGACATGTAACGCTGCCAGGGCTTTGGGTGCAGAACACCTGATTGGGCGCATTGCCCCAGGGTTGCGGGCCGACTTGATCACTGTGGCGGTGGGTGAGGCTGCACACCAGTTGCCAAACCACAATCTGATCTCGAAACTGGCTTACAGCGGGGCTTCCAGAGATGTAAAACATGTCTGGGTTAACGGCGTTCAAGTTGTGCAATCGCAACAACTTGTGGGCAAAAAGGCACAATTAGTCGGGGAAATCATGCGAAAAACCCAACGAGTGTGGCAGACTCGTGTCGAGAAAGTTGGTTGAGAGGGTGATGACCATGACAGCCTCTACTGTAAACTATCAACCAGCTTGAACCCCTATTTAACCCAAGGAGCAACAATGAAAAAAATGTCGACTCTCACGCAAGTATTGGTGGCAATGGCCATTGGTACAGCGTCTACAGCCGCTATGGCCCACACAACAGACAAAGGCGAAGGCCTGTCAGGCTATGTGGTAGATGGCAGCGGCAAAGTTGTTAAAGACGGCTCCGGCGAGTGCATTCGCACCAGCTATTTCACAGCCGCTTTGGCCATTCAGGAATGTGATCCTGACTTGATCCCCAAGAAGCCCGCTCCAGCCCCAGTTGCTGCTCCTGCACCGGCTCCAGAGCCCGCACCTGCACCAACTCCAGTAATCACCAAGGTAAGCCTGGAAGCTGACGCCTACTTTGACTTCGACAAAGCAACGTTGAAGCAAGGCGGTAAGGACCGTATCGACGCTGAAGTCGCCAAGTTGGGTCAAGTTGACCTGAACAGCGTGATCGCAATCGGCCACACTGATTCAATCGGTTCCGATGCATACAACCAGAAGCTGTCAGAGCGCCGCGCTCAAGCTGTGAAGGACTACATGGTAAGCAAAGGTATCGCTGCTGACCGTATCCAGATCAAGGGCATGGGAGAAAGCCAGCCAGTGGCTGACAACAAGACCAAAGCAGGTCGCGCCAAGAACCGTCGCGTTGAAATTGAATTCAACGCAACACAGAAAGTGATGAAGTAATTCCTCACCTTCGATTCTGATCAAAAAAGCCCAGCCCTGCTGGGCTTTTTTGTTTCTGCCATCGGGTAAACTATGACGCATTGAACCCAATTCACGAGCCTTTATCCATGAGCAGTATCGAATCCAATAACGTTGACCATGCTGAGCTTGCAAAATTTTCCGCACTGGCTAGCAAATGGTGGGACCCCAACAGCGAATTTCGCCCCCTTCATGAAATCAATCCGCTTCGCCTGAACTGGATTGACGAACGTGTCAGCCTGAAAGGCAAACGCGTACTGGACGTGGGCTGTGGCGGCGGTATTCTGGCCGAAAGCATGGCGCATCGCGGTGCCGATGTACTGGGCATTGACCTGGCCGAAAAATCACTGAAAGTGGCTGAGCTGCACAAACTGGAAGCAGGCGTGAACAACGTGAATTACCGGTTTGTTTCTGCCGAGCAGCTGGCGGGCGAACAGCAAAACACGTTTGATGTCGTAACCTGCCTGGAAATGCTGGAACATGTCCCGGATCCAGCCCAAACCATTCAGGCCTGCGCAGACCTTTGCAAGCCAGGTGGTTGGCTGTTTTTCTCAACCATCAACCGCAATCCAAAAAGCTTTGTGTTCGCGATTGTTGGCGCAGAATACATTCTGAACCTGCTGCCCAAAGGAACGCATGAATACCAGAAGTTCATCAAACCCTCGGAACTGGCCCAATACGCACGGCAATCAAAACTCGATTTTTCCGAAATTATTGGTCTGGTTTATAACCCGCTGACCAAGGTTTACCGGTTGGCCCGCGATACCGATGTGAACTACATGGTTGCTTGCCGCAAGCCAGCATAAGGAACGGCCATGCCTTTGAAGGGAATTCTGTTCGACCTGGACGGCACACTGGTGGACACTGCGCCCGACCTGTGCGGCACCATTCAAGACATGCAAAGTGACCGCGGTGTGGAGTTAACCGCATACCGGGACATGGAACATTTGGCATCGGGCGGCGCCCGCCTGCTTCTGAAAGCGGGCTTCGGGCTGGAAATGCATTACCCGGAATTCCCGGCGATGCGGGTCGAATTTCTGGAACGCTACGAGGCCAGAATTGCCCGCGAAAGCGCTGTTTACAGCGGGATCATGCCCCTACTGAACGAAATCAAGGCGCGCGGTGCCCAATGGGGCATTGTCACCAACAAACCCTATTACCTGGCCGAAAAACTGGTGCATGAATTGGGGTTGAACCATGGCTGCAGCGTGTTGATTGGTGGCGACACTGCCGAGAAACCCAAGCCATCACCCCTGCCCTGCTTCATGGCCGCAAGCCAGATGCGCCTGCCCACTGAACAATGCGTGATGATTGGTGACGACGAGCGTGATGTGATTGCCGGGCGCGAGGCTGGCATGCACACGGTTGCGGTTGAATACGGTTACATTGCAAGCCCCATTGAACAATGGGGTGCAGACGCAGTGGTAAAAACCGCACATGATTTGACAAAGTGGCTTGAAATTAGAATGTGAGCCCCCAACTGAAGGGTGTTACAATTGAATTGCCAATGGGGTCGATCTGGTTTCGACGTGGATTGCAAAGCTATTGGGGCGTGTCGAGGATCAGTTACCTCGTAAATCCATCTGAAAACTTTTAAACGCAAACGACTCTTCGTTTAGCCCCGAACTTAAACTGGCCGCTTAAGCCAGTTTAGTTTGGACTTCCTACACCAGTTCGCCGATGGGCTGGGCGGGGTCAAACCCGCAGTGGGATCATCTACATCGGACCGCTTACCGGAATGCTGCCGGCTGGTAAGTTAAATTAGGTGGCTCGCGGGTGCTGCAGGATGTCGCTTTTCGGCAGTAACCGTTAAACACAAACAAGACGACTACACACGTAGAACTGGTAGTGGAGGGTTTGCGGACGCGGGTTCAATTCCCGCCGGCTCCACCAAACAAAAGAAAAAAGGCTGCCCTTGTGGCGGCCTTTTTTCTTTTGTTTTATTTGACTGACAAAATGTACCGCGCTATGGCCAAGGCGTCTTCGTCCGGCACACGGGGCTGAGGAGGCATGGGGGTGTTGCCCCAGGCACCGGCACCACCAGCCTTAATCTTCTTGGCCAGCATCTCGGCTGCACCCGCATCGTCGGCATATCGAAGTGCAATCTGCTGGTATGGTGGCCCGTACTTTTTCTTGTCCTCTGCGTGGCATGCGGTGCAATTGTACTTTCGGACCATTTCCGGACTTGCAGCTGCACTGCCCACAATCGAGAGCATGGTGAATGTAAAAACAAGCGGTATAAACTTCTTCATCGAAAAGCCCCCTTTTTAAAAGCCGCACCGCTTTTAAAAAGGGTGCAGCAAACACAAATCAATTGGGCTTGATCTGATAAATCTCGCCCTCGTCAGTGGCCACGTAAAGATTGCCGTCATGACCCTGAACAACAGAGCGGAATCGCCCGGCCGGCATCGGCAAAGGTATGGTGGTTCGCTTGGATTTCAAACCATCTTTACTGATGTCCAGAAGATCGAGACGGTTACCCACAGGCGTGCCATGAATGCCGATACCCATGTAGCCAACCACCATTTTGCCGTCCCAATCCTTCCATTGTTTGCCATTCAAAAACACGCCCGATGACATGCCTTGAGACAAATTCTCGTTGTTCCAGGCAGGTTTCATCGCCTTTGGATAGGTTTTGGTGTCGGTCATTGGCATGAAGGCTGCCCGTTTTTTGGGTTCCATGGCCCCCATTTGGTTCGGGCTGTATCCGCAGTACGCGTCGGGGCAATCGCCACGGCCACCTACGTTCGGGCGCGGGTCCCAGCCAGCGTTTCCGCCATTGACCAGTCCAGTTACTTCATCGGAATGCCAAGGCCCGTTCTCAGCAGTGAAAGGCTGCTTGGTACTGGGGCAAAAAGCGATCCCTTGAGGGTTGCGATGCCCATAGGTAAAGATGCGCGAATCGAAACCTTTGGGCGGCTTGTTACCCGCAGCAGCCTTGCCATCCCGGTCAATGCGCAACACTTTGCCGCCCAAGCGGGTTGGGCTTTGGGGTACTTCGCCGTTGTGCGTATCGCCTGTAGTCACATACAGAAAACCATCGCTCGGGCTGAAACGCAACCGACCGCCGTTGTGGGCACCTGAAGAGCCGAAGGGATGATCACTGGCTGCTGTTTTGTACGGGATGTCGTCCACGATATCGGTACGATCCGAAACTTTCGAAAGATCATTGTTGACCTTCAAGCGAATGACACGGTTGGTTTGTGGGTTGGACTTGCTGGACGTTGAGTACACATACAAAAACCGGTTTTTCGCGAACTCGGGATCAACTGCAACCCCATTCATGCCAGCCTGACCATCGCAGAACAGGTCAGACATGGTGTCCGCATAGCCCTTGGTGTCTTTCATTCCGACCAGGCGATTCACTTTGCCCGAAGGCAGCCGCACTGAAAGACCGTGACATTTTTCGGTGAAGAACATTTCACCAGCCGGCAAAAAGGCCATGTCCCACGGGTTCTCCAGCTTGGACAACACCGGCTTTGCAGTGAGGCTTGGTGCTGCTGCCACTGCGGACCCGGCAATGGCCAAACCCGCAGACGCAATAACAGCACATGACAAAAGTTTCTTGAGCTTCTTCATTTTGTCTCCTGTTTCTGAAAATGAATCGGCTGCACACGTTTCAATTTTCTGTTCCAAGGCAAACGTGAACAGCACACACCCGCACCCGCAACCCACCTCCGGGCAAACTTCAGGTTTTGTAACTACTCGGATTGCGAGAAAGTACCATTGCACAAAATGAATGCATGGTCAATATGGCCTTACCCAACTTGTTCGACTTGGATTCACGGGTGCCAAATGGTGACAGGCGGCGTTTTTTTGCGTTGAATGAGCGCAGCGCTTTTCAGGATTATTCTTTCTTGGATGATTTGATCTTGGCCAACCACGGGATGGGGTTTCGGCCGGGCATTCTCTCTTCTTGATCCGCTAGCAAGCGCTGAACATTGCAACCAAACAAAAAAATTGCCATGCCGCTAGTCGCGAGCAATCCGCCAATCAGTGACAAGGTCCAACTTAATTCGAGAAATCGAAACACCAAAACAACGATCACGCTGCAAATGAACACCAAAAACACATACGCTTTCATAGCCAGAGTACCTATTCACATCAGGATGCAGGTGTCACCCGACAGGCTTGCCCTTACTGCGACCCAAGGTTTTTTCATACATTTACAATAAGTTATTGAGCATAATTTGTTGCTCGCAGAAAACCATCACCTGGATTGATTGGCTCCCACATGGCAAGCTCCAACAAACAAATCACCATTGCCGTGGCAAATCTAAAAAATTGAATCATGCTTAAAGGCGTATTCCTCTCTATTCTCGCTTCCATACTTTTCGGCAGCCTGTATTTTTACACCACGCAGCTTGACCCTCTAAGCGGCGAGGAAATTTACGGCTGGCGCATGTTGCTGACATTGCCGGTGATGAGCCTGTTTTTATTCTGCTCTGGCGATTGGGGCTTGGTGCGCTCAATTGCAAGCCGCCTGAACAAAGACTGGAAGTTGTGGGTCGCGTTGCCCTTGTCGTCACTTCTGTTGGGTATCCAGTTGTGGCTTTTCCTTTGGGCACCACTGCACGGCCATGCCATGAATGTGTCGCTGGGCTATTTCATGATGCCTTTGGTGATGGCGCTGATCGGGCGTTTTTATTACAAAGACACACTAAGCCACTGGCAAAAAGGTGCCATGCTGTTGGCTTTTTTGGGTGTCGTTCACGCAGTTTTCCAGGCGGGTGGCTTTGCGTGGACTTCCCTGCTGGTGTGCTTGGGCTACCCCTATTACTTTGTACTGCGGACTCAATTCAAGACAGACCACTTGGGTGGCCTGTGGTTTGACATGCTGTTGATGTTGCCTGTGGCCTTGTATTTCGCCGCAGCTGGGCAAGGCTTTGATGCAATGCTTGGCATGAACACCCCCCTGCCCCTGTTGATCATATTATTGGGGGTGTTAAGCACATCTGCGTTGGTGGCTTACATCCTGTCGAGCAAACTGCTGCCTTTCAGCCTGTTTGGTTTGCTGGGTTATGTGGAACCGGTATTGTTAGTGCTGGTGGCATTCCTGATCGGTGAAAACATTGCTGAAAAAGAATGGCCAACTTACATCGCCATTTGGCTGGCTTTGGCCCTGCTGGCACTGGAAGGACTTTTCAAGCCAAACCGGCAAGTACAACCCTACGCTTTAAAAGACCGGATTACCGCGGAAAGATCCGGATCCTGATTGAAAGTGTCTGTGAAAAAATCCACAAAACTGTTGACCTTGATCGAAGGGCGGCGTTCGGGCTGATACACAACATTCAGTGGAAGGGTGCTGGGCTTGAAGTCATTCAAAATGGTGGTCAGGCTGCCCTCGCGAATGTCGCGACCGTAAATCCAGGTGGGCGAATAACAAACCCCCAAACCTTCCATCACGGCCTGCCGTAGGGCTTCTGAACTGTTGGACTGAAAGTTGCTGCGCACCCGCACCGTGCGGGGTTTGTTTCGGGTGTCCACGAAGGTCCATTCATTGAAATTGTCGATTCCGGTGTACAGCAGACAATTGTGATCCAGCAATTCTTCGGGGCATTTCGGTGTGCCGTGGCGTGCCAGGTAGTCTGCTGACACAACCACGGCCCGTGCAACCGAACCAATGCGCCGCGCGATCAAACGGCTGTCTTTCAATTCACCAACGCGGAATGTTACATCAATACCCGCAGCCACCAGATCAACAAAGCTGTCGTCGAGTTGCAGGTCGATCCTCATTTTCGGATAGCGCGAATAGTAAGCCGCCAACCGGGGCACAATGTGGATCCGCCCGAAGGCCACGGGTGCGGCCACACGCAACAGGCCACTCATCTCATGTTCGGCGCGATGCACTTCGATTCGTGCTTCTTCAAGCGTATCCAGCACATGTCTGCAGCGGTCGTAATACAAGCGCCCTGCTTCAGTCAGCGAATGGCTGCGGGTGGAACGCACCAGCAACAACACGCCCATATCGGCCTCCAAGGCCTGCACTTGCTTGCTGATGGCCGACTGGGTAGTGTGGGCCTGCCTGGCCACCGCCGAGAAATTACCGGTTTCAACAACCCGCACGAAGGTTTCCATCAAGCGCAGTCTGTCCATGTCTTTTTAACCTTCACTCATTCCTGTTAGGAATAAATACTATAACAACTGTTCCGTAGATATCAGAGATGGGAATGCGCATAATGTGCAACATTGCACTGCAACAAGAGGAGTACCCACAAATGAATGCACCCACCCCACATGTGAACGAACAAATTGCCAATGTGGATGATTTGACACTGTTTCAACCTGGGCGAATCGGCGATATTGATGTGAAAAACCGCGTGATCATGGCCCCGTTGACCCGCTGCCGTTCAGACGAAGCTGCTGGCGACATTCCGGGCAGTTCGATGAATGTTGAGTATTATCGCCAACGTGCCAATGCGGGCTTGATTATCAGCGAAGGCACACAGGTGTCCCCTGCGGGCAAGGGCTACATGGCCACACCCGGAATTTACTCAGATGCGCAAATCGAAGGCTGGAAACGGATTACCAAAGCGGTTCATGAAGCCGGTGGAAAGATCATCGCGCAAATTTGGCATGTGGGTCGAATTACACACCCGGAATTGACTGGCGGCACGCACCCGATTGGCCCCTCTCCAGTCAAGCCCAATGTGGTGGCTTACACCCACAACGGCAAAGTGGATGTGCCGGTTCCACATGAACTGACTGCCGATGAGATCAAGGTGGTGGTGAACGAATACCGCACCGGTGCAGCCAATGCAATCAAGGCGGGTTTTGATGGTGTGGAAATTCACGGTGCCAATGGTTACCTGATTGACCAGTTTTTGCGCGATGGCGCGAACAAGCGTACCGACCAGTACGGCGGTTCTGTTGAGAACCGTGCGCGGTTTGCGCTTGAGGTGGTGGATGCCGTGATCGCCGAAATCGGTGCGGGCAAGATGGGTATTCGCCTGTCACCTGTTACGCCGTTCAACGACTTAAGTGACAGCGATCCCCAAGCCGTGTTCGGTTACCTGATCGAAGAATTGAACCAGCGCGGAATTGGCTTCATTCACATGATTGAAGGATCCACGGGTGGCGACCGCGAAGTACCGGGCTTTGACTACGCCTGGGCGCGCAACACATTCAACGGAAGCTACCTGGTGAACAACGGTTACACCCGCGAGATGGCAATCAATGCGCTGGAAACGGGCTGGGCCGATGCGGTTTCGTTTGGGCGTGCTTACATTGCCAACCCGGATTTGGTAGATCGCCTCAAGTTGAATGCGCCACTGGCTGAAGGCAATCCACAAACCTACTACGCACCGGGCCCTGTGGGCTACATTGATTATCCCGAGCTGTCGCAGTCGATTTAAACAAACAAAAAAGCGCCGGTCACAAGCCGGCGCTTTTTGACTGCCTGATTCAGTAAAATGAATGCTGGATCAATGAAAAAAGCCTGCGGCATGAACTCCCCCACCTTACAAGACCTGCAACTGCAATTGATCGACTTTGCCAATGCGCGCAACTGGGATCAATTTCATTCGCCCAAAAACCTGACGATGGCTTTGTCGGTTGAGGTGGCGGAATTGATGGAACATTTCCAGTGGATGACGGAAGAAAATTCCCGCACACTGCACGGCGACAAGCTGGATGCAGTGAAAGAAGAAGTGGCCGATGTGTTGTTGTACTTGCTGCAAATCTGCAATCAACTGAACATCGACCCGATTGAAGCCGCACAACACAAACTGGTGAAAAACGCGGTGAAATATCCCACCGCGTAGCGCGGCTACTTATACCGATGTTGGTGCCGGTGGCTCGCCCAATTTCGCGCCTGCACCACAGGCATGGCAGTACTTGGAGAAGGTACTTTTGCGCGTGTTGCAGGTGCTGCAACGGTCATGCAAACCAATGCCACAGTGCGGGCAATAATCAATGCTGGTGTCTTTCAGGTCCACGGTGCGCTCGCAACCGGGGCAAATGCTTTTGGCAAGGCGGGCCAGTGCCGTGTCATATTCAAGCACTTCACGCCGTTTGGTTTCTGGCTGGGCTTCCGCCAAACGCTGTCGATCCTGATAGCGTTGCAAGGCCACAATTGCCTGGCGCCCCACCAACAGCGTGATCACAATGCCCACCAAGTAACGAATATAACCGCCATAGCTGGGCAAGTAAGGCACCAGTTCTACAAAAAACGCAAACAGGGCAAAGTAAATGAAACCCCACACAAAAGGCCAGTAAGTGCTTTGTCGTTTTTTCTTGTAAAGCCAGCCTGCAATCAAAAGCAAAGGCAAGGTTAGCGCCAGGCGATAGGCAAACACGCGCAACTCCTGGCTTTGGCGGGCACTGGCGTAATCACCCTGCGCCGCTTGTTCCAGTTCACTCAAGCGCAAGCGCGCCTTGCGGCTGGCTTGCTGCGCGTCCAGCAGCAGTTTTTGTTGCATTTCAAGTTGAGCAAGGGCCACTCGCTCAAGTGCCTGCAGGTTGTCCACCCGCTCGGTTCTGGCGATCAGTTCCCCGTCCTGATCAGGTTGCGCGGTTGCCTTTCTGGTGGCCACGGAGGCCATGAATTTCTCCCGCTCGGAATCCGTGTCTGCTTCAGCCGCGCTATGTTTCAAGCGGGATTGCTCCAGCGCATCGTTTACTTCGCGCTCATTCAATTCAGCCTTGCGAATTTCCTCACGAACCTTTTTCAGTTCGATCGGACTCATGAAGTCTTCAAGTGTTTGGGTTTGTTCGATTTTGGGTAAATCGCCAACCACCGTGCTACCAAGACCAATCAAAAACCAGGCGAACACAAGCGCAACAACCCAAAGGCCCCGACGAAACCATTTCTCGGAAAACCGCAGCGATTTGCTCATTGAAGACGCACCTCATTCAAATGAAGGCCTGAATCTAACAGCCTCTGGATTCGGACACAAGTGCTTGAATTAATTGATCAGGTACTTGGCGTGAAATCGAAGGTGATCTTCGATGAAAGTAGCAATGAAGTAATAGCTGTGGTCATATTCGGCTTGATACCGAATTTCGGCTTTGTAAGCAGTGTCTTTGCATGCCGCTTCCAGCAATTCTGTTTTTAACTGTGAGGCCAGGAAATTGTCGGCCAAACCCTGATCAACCAACATAGGCAGTTGGTTGGCACCACCTCGAATCAACTCCACTGCATCGTGCTGCTTCCATTGGGCCTGGTCTTCTCCCAAATACAGCCCCAATGCTTTTTGTCCCCAGGGGCAATGTGCAGGGCTGACAATCGGTGAAAATGCGCTCACTGACTTGTAACGCTCAGGATTCTTCAGCGCAATGGTCAGGGCACCATGCCCGCCCATAGAGTGTCCAAAAACAGATCGCGCCCCCGTCACAGGCAACCCGGCTTCAACAAGTTCGGGCAGTTCGTGAACGATGTAACTGTACATGTTGTAATGTGTATTCCACGGAACCTGTGTGGCGTCTATATAAAACCCGGCACCCAGACCAAAGTCGTAAGCCTTCTCTGCATCATCGGGCACACCTTGTCCACGCGGGCTGGTATCGGGCATCACAATTGCAATGCCCAATTCGGCGGCAACACGCTGCGCACCCGCCTTGGTGGCAAAATTTTGATCGGTGCATGTCAACCCCGAAAGCCAATACGCCACGGGAACAGGCTGACCCGCCAGCGCCTGCGGTGGCAAATACACGCTGAACTGCATGGTGCAATTCAGCGTTCTCGAAACATGTTCATACTGGTTTTGCAAACCACCAAAACATTGAACACTGCTGAGCGTTTTCATATTAAAAATGGATCACGGTGCGAATGGACTTGCCCTCATGCATCAAATCAAAAGCCTCGTTGATTCGCTCCAGCGGCATGGTGTGTGTAATAAAAGTGTCCAGATCAATTTCATCATTCATGAACCGGTTCACATAACCAGGCAGTTCTGTGCGCCCTTTCACGCCTCCAAACGCACTGCCACGCCACACCCGGCCGGTGACCAGCTGGAATGGTCGGGTTGAAATTTCCTGACCTGCACCGGCCACACCGATGATGACGGATTCGCCCCAACCCTTGTGACAACATTCAAGTGCGGAACGCATCACATTCACATTGCCAATGCATTCGAAAGAAAAATCCACGCCGCCATCGGTCATCTCCACAATCACTTCCTGAATGGGCCTGCTATGGTCTTTGGGATTCACAAAATCTGTGGCCCCAAGCTTCCTGGCGATTATAAACTTGTCCGGGTTCACATCAATGGCAATGATTCGCCCGGCCTTGGCTTGCACGGCACCAATAATGGCCGCCAATCCAATGCCACCCAAACCAAATATGGCCACGGTGTCGCCTGCTTTCACTTTGGCGGTATTGTGCACGGCGCCAATGCCGGTGGTTACGCCACAGCCCAGCAAGCACACTTTTTCCAGCGACGCTTTCGGATCAATTTTTGCCAACGAAATTTCAGGCACCACAGTGTGTTCTGCGAAAGTAGATGTCCCCATGTAGTGATAAATCGGCTTTCCGTTTTTAGAAAACCGTGTGGTGCCATCGGGCATCAAGCCCTTGCCTTGCGTGGCACGAATAGCCTGGCACAAATTGGTTTTTCCGGAGGTACAGAACTTGCACACGCGACACTCTGCGGTGTACAGGGGAATCACATGATCGCCTACAGCCAGGCTGGTGACACCTTCGCCCAGGGCTTCAACAACACCCGCCCCTTCATGGCCCAGAATGGCGGGAAAAATACCCTCAGGATCGTCGCCAGACAATGTGTAAGCATCGGTGTGGCACACACCGGTCGCCACAATGCGGACCAATACTTCACCTTTTTGCGGCGGCATCAAATCGACCTCCTCGATACTGAGAGGTTGTCCCGGAGCCCAAGCGACGGCTGCGCGTGTTTTGATGATTTGCATGTTTTTCTCCCGAACAAGCGAGTGGTTAAGACAGCAAATATTATAGGCTCCAGATGGTCAGGCATTGATGCCCTGCGTCCCACACCCGACATTACAATTGAACTGTGTTAGTGTCATGAAACAATTAAAAAAATGCTCTTGTAACCGAATGGCCCTCCCCAACGAATCCAATTATGCGCGCCCCCTTGACGAGTTTGAGTTAACCCTCAAACCGATGTGGTTGCGTGCGCAGGCAGGCGATGCTTTGGCGTATCGAGATTCGCTTGCGAAAATTGCCCAGCGTTTGAGGCGGTTTTATGGTCGCCGTTTACAAGCCTTGCCCGACGAGGTGGAAGATTTGGTGCAGGAAACTTTGTTGGCTTTGCATGTACAACGCGGTACTTACGACGACACCCTGCCGGTCAGCAGTTGGGTGTTCGCAATTGCGCGGCACAAA
Organism: Limnobacter sp.; assembly: GCF_036846585.1. Classification (GTDB taxonomy): domain Bacteria; phylum Pseudomonadota; class Gammaproteobacteria; order Burkholderiales; family Burkholderiaceae_B; genus Limnobacter. The sequence goes on from NZ_DAIUBR010000025.1 coordinate 32,980, forward strand.
CTGGTCGATTTGTGGCGTCGGCGCGGAAGGCGTGACAACCTGAATGATTCGCTGGACGATTTGGCTGAAGACCAACACCCACTGGTGCAGGAAGAGCTGCCATCCAGACGTGATTTGGCTGTGTTGCTTGAGCAGTTGTCAGAATCACAAAGGAAGGCCATTTTGCTGACAAAAATTGAAGGGCTGTCAATGATCGAAGCGTCGGAAAGAAGTGGCGTGTCCGTGGCGGCATTGAAAGTGCAGGTGCACAGAGGCCTGAAACAATTGGCCTCACTTGCCAGGAGTAACTCATGAAGACAGATGAACTGATCACATTGCTTGCCAATCAGGCTGGCCCTGCGCCGAAGGCGCTGGCGGTCAAACGCCTGCTGCCCGCTGGCATGGCTGGTGGCCTGTTGGCGACCGCGCTGGTTGTCGGTGGTTTGGGCTTCATTCCCGACACGATGTTCGCAGAACCAGGCCCATGGATCAAATTGGCCTATGCCGGTGCGCTGGCGCTTGCAACTGCATGGCTGCTTTCCCGGGTCGGCAGACCTGGCGCGTCGGGTAAAACAGCAGCAGCAACGGTTGCTGGCATTGTCTTGATCATGTTGTTGGTTGGCTTTTTTTCCTACATCAGCACCGAAGAATCGGAGCGCGCTGCTGCGCTCATGGGGCATTCGTGGCTGTTGTGCCCCTGGACAATTCTGCTCTTGTCCATTCCCGTCATGACGGGATCGTTCTGGGCCATGAAAGGTTTGGCACCCACCAATCTGCAGCTTGCAGGTGCGGCCTGCGGACTTTTCTCAGGCGCGGTGGCTGCAATGGCTTATGCATTTGCCTGCACAGAACCCTCAGCCCCATTCATTGCCACCTGGTATACATTGGGCATTGCATTGTGCGGTGGGGTTGGCGCGGTGTTGGGCCCCCGGGTTTTGAATTGGTAACTCAGGCAGGTGGATCTACTCGCCCAGTATTGGATGTGTTGACCCGGTACCAGCCCGCAATGCTGTAGCGGTCACGCAGAGCCGGCAACACCTCGTGCGGAAAATCCTCACTCAGAAAAACCGCCAGGGTGCCCGCATTTGGGCTTACCTTGCACAACACGGTGCCGGGGGCAGTGTCCGAATACAACACCATTTCGCCACCATCAGCACACACCCACGCCGGGTTCAAATACAGCACCACTGACAATACCCGGTTGGCCTGCCCCTTGAATGCATCCACATGCGTTTTATAGAACGCACCCGGCGCGTAATGCGCAAAATGCGATTCAAACGAAAACAGACCCAGCATCAGGGATCGATTCAAGTGCCGCTGCAATTGCGCACTGAATGCAAGCCATTGGCCCTGCGCACCCTCAGTGCTTTCAATCCAGGAAATTGCGTCGCGCCGAATGCTTGCGTTGGCAACATGCTGCTGTGCACGCCCCACGCCCGCCGGCTTCAGCTGACCGGCACCCAGCGTGCGCATGTCGCGCAGCAAGCCATCGATCCATTCTTGGGGCAAAGCTTTGTCTTGAATGCTGTAACCATGCTCACGCAAATCATTTGCGATTGCGTCGAACAGCACAGTAAAACAGGGAAATGATTGGATAGAACTCATCACGCAAAATGGCGCCACATCAACAAAATCGAAGTGTAGCGCTTTCCTTGTGTGCTGGCTCAAGCGTGGGTCAGAAGCTGTCCAATTGCATTGGACAGTGAAGTGGAATCAAACTTCTTAACATAAATATTCACACCCGCCTCAATGCCCCGGCGTGCATTTTCTTCGGAAGTCAGGGACGAATACATGATGATTGGAATGTCCTTGAAGCGCGGATCGCCCTTGAGCTTTCGGGTCAAGGTACAACCGTCCATAATCGGCATTTCCTCATCCACCAACACCAGTGATACCCGCTCTTGAATGGCGATATCGCCCAGTTCCGCACTCGAAGCCATGGCCAACAGCTTCTGCTCAGCCTCCACGCCATTCACGGCGTGGCTGTGCTGCAGGCCCATGGTGTCCAGTACCTCGCTGATTTTTCGGCGTGCAACAATGGAATCATCCACAAAGAACACTGGCCCAGCTTGATTTAGCTCAAATCCGGTGGCTATGTCCGCGGCCTCTTTCTCGGGCAATACGCGCTGGCAAACACTTTCAATGTCTACCAGCGACACAAGACTGCCATCAGCCAGCATCACCACGCCAAACACAGAGTCCTGTTCGGAATCATATCGTTGTGGTGGTTTTACGTCTGACCAAGGCACCCGGATAATTTTATCCACATCAGTGACCGCAAACGCCACAGATCTGGAAGCAAATTCGGAAATGATCATTTTCGTGTTGGGCGCACCGGTGGACATGCCGATCGCATCGCCCAAAGACACCACAGGCAACACTTGGCCGCGAAGGGAAATAACACCGTTCATGGCGCCCTGTTGCCCCGGAATCTGTGTAACTTGGCTGATTTCCGTCACTTCACGGATCTTGAATACATTCAAGCCAAAGGTTTCTTGCCCACCCAGGGAGAACAAGAGGATCTCAATCATCTCGGTTGAAGATTCACCTGGATTACGTTCGTTGTTGTAGTTCATGTGTGCACTGACCATTGACTTGGAATCAACCTTCATTTTGAGGCAAGGTCAAGTAGATCAAATGCTCGGGAAGGCGGCATAAAAGGGTTCTTTTTCACCGTCTTTGAGAAGAAAAAGTTGAAAACCACCCCAGGCAGGTTGCCAACTAATTTACAGAGCTTGGCATCACGGGTTCAAGCCAAGACGTGGAGAAAGAACCAATCGGCTGAATAAATGAATCCAGCAAACCATTGATCACTGCAATTGAGTCTGCGTAATAATCTGTGCCCAATAAAGGTTCAGTTGTAGGATCCAGCACATTGGCAAACTGATCCTGCGATGTTTCTGCTTCAGCAACTGCCTGCTCTATGAAATCAAGCAATGAGAAAGCCTCGTTACCAGGTTCCGGCAATTCAGCCAAAGAAGCGAGATCCGGCTCCGCATCGGATTCAAAGCCCTGAAGGGTTTGCAGATCGGCTGAATCGAGAGTGCCATCATCGAACATAGATATCATGTCCTTGGTGGCGGACAAATCCTGAACAGAATCAAACGCCACCAATTCGTCCAAAATGAGTTGTTGCGGCACACTGGCAAAGGGTGTTGCGTTGCCTGAATCAAAAACGGCCCTTTCCAACAAGGAGCTTGCGGATTCGCCGCTCGCCTGAAGAGCCTCTCGATTGCCCTGCTTCAAGTATGGATCCTCGATGTTCAGCGCAATATCAGGGTTGGCAATTGAGTGGTGCAAGCTCAGTGAGCTGTACGAGTGCGCGGTCGCACCACCCAGCAAGGCGACGGCCTGGGTTGTTCGATCTGGGTTGTAAATGTTCCGGGAAAAACCGCTCATTGTTGTTTTATAACCCTTGACAAGGTAATTTATTAAAACAAAAACGACACATTCCCTCAATCCGAAAAATGATATATTTCAATCACTTATTTGTAGTCATTTGATGCGGTTTATTAGGAAAAATTACCTGTTTTTCCGACTGCATTCGACACCGCGATGTAAAACCACTCTTGCCCAGCCTGCGACAGGGTATTGGGAAACACAATAAAACCGTCTCGACTGGCACGTACCTCATCCCCGTTTTGGCGAATGCCAATCAACTCGCCTTTTCGAACAGAATCAAAACTTGACCATGGTCGAACAAACTGGTCATCTACGTGATTCTTGTCATTGACCTCAACCAAACTGAGATGCTGGTATTCACCCACGGGCGCTACGCCATCACCTGCCACCAGATCCAAATGAACCAGTGTGTTGTTGATGGCCTGATAGGCCACCAAAGGACCACCCGGGTCGTCGTGTTGACCGCACTCCAGGGTCACTGCGTAACCACCGTTTGCCCGCATGCATTCCGTGGTGCCCATACCATAACGGGGGTCAGTATTTAAACCCTCACCTGATCCGCCTGTGGCTTTCAGGTAGGCCACGCGATTTGCCACCCCTTTGGCATAGGTGTCCAGCCAACCGTCGACAAAACGGCTCACACCCAATCGCAAAGCGAGGCTTCGCTCAGCATCTTCATGCCTGAACGACTCAAGTTTAGTGTCATTGTTCTTCGGGCCAAACAAGGCAAAAGGCACATCACCCCTCTGAAAACTGTGAATGTCCAGCAACACATCGTGCGCAGCCAGCAGGGGGCAAAGCCAGTTGGCAACATAGTCCTCAAAATCAACCGGGTTGCTTGCTGGCGTCAAATTGCGGTTCAAATTCCTGTCGCCATTACGCTGCTTTCGATTGTAAGCAAGCGGATTGGCAATGGGCACAAAAGTGACCTGTCCGTTCTGAAGCAGGCGTTCGCCCGACTCAAACTCAGCCATCATTCTCAAGATCGCTTTGCTGCCCGACACCTCATTGCCATGCACCGCACCAAGCACAATTAATTTGAGGCCAGGTTTCAGGGCAGTGAACGTGACTGACCTGAACTGCAAAGGGTGTGGCATCGGAGGGAGTGCTGGAAACTGCATGGCAGAAAATGGCAAGTGAAAACGATTCAAGGAGATTACCACAAACACACGCATGCAAAAAAAGGGCAGCCGAAGCCGCCCTTGAGTTCGTGACACTACAACTTATTATCGGCCGGGCGCTTCAACTGAAGGACCAAACCGTTTCTTCACCGCACCGAAAGCAAACAACCGCACCAATGCAGGAATCAAGATGACCGCACCCACCATGTTCCACAAGAACATGAAAGCCAGCAACATGCCCATGTCAGCCTGAAACTTGATGGCCGAAAATGCCCAAGTGAACACACCCAGCGCCAGAGTCACTGCGGTCAACGCAACCGCAACACCCGTTGAACGCAAGGTTTCAAAGTAAGCATCCTTGAAGTTCAAGCCTTTGGCCAGGAAGCTTTCCAGGCGATTGTAGATATAAATACCGTAATCCACACCAATACCCACGCCCAATGCGATTACCGGCAAAGTGGCAACCTTGATCCCCAGGTTCAACTGAACCATGATGACCTTGCAGAGCACTTCGGTGATGAACAAGGGGATCATGATCGCCAGCATCACACGGAAGCTCTTGAATTCCCACCACACCAACGCACCCACAATGCCATACACCAACAGCAACATGGTTCTTTGGGCCTGCTCAACCACAATGTTGGTGGCCGCTTCAATGCCGCTATTGCCCGCAGCAAGAATGAACTTCGCATCGGCAGAATCATTCTCTGCTGCAAACTCCTGCACCTTGGCCACCACACGTTCCAGTGTTTCTGCCTTGTGATCAGACAGGAACAAAATAACCGGGGTCATGGAACATTCCGAATTGTACAGCGTGGTCGGAATATTTTTATGTGCCCCATTGGAAATGAAACGATCGCGGGAAATCGCCAGCCACTTGGGGTTGCCGCCGTTGAAACCCGCAATGATGTTTTTCATGATTGTGAACAGGGAAACCGTGCCTTCCACACCTTCAAGGTTTTCCATTTCCCACTGAAAACGGTCCACCGCCGAAGCCACTGGATACGCGCCGCATTCGCCTGCGGGTGTTTCCACCATCACCACAAACACATCGGAACTGGTCGAATAGTTCTGTACCAGAAACTTCACGTCCTGGTTGTAACGTGAATCGGGTCGAAGCTCTGGTGCCCCCGGATCCAGATCACCAATCTTGATGCCCGCTGAAGCGTACAGACCAGCCACAAGAATCAAGGCAGCCGCGGCACTTACACCGTAAGCAACTTTCTTCTCTGTCAAACGCGACAACAAATGCGACACGGTGTGCTTGCTTGCTTCCTGCTTGGCAACCTGCTTCAAGCCACGCACGCTGACATCGGTGTAGCTCATCAACACCGGCAGCAGGAACATTTTGGTGAAAATGATCACCGCCACACCAATCGAGGCGCTAATAGCCAACTCACGAATCACACCGATCTCGATCACCAGCAAAGTGGAGAAACCCACTGCATCGGCCAGCAACGCCACAGAACCTGGAATAAACAAAAGGTGAAATGTTGCTTTCGCAGCATCAATCTTGTTCGCACCGTGAAAACGTTCCGAAGCCATGGTCCGCACGTTCTGAATGGCATGGCTCACGCCGATCGCGAACGTCAGAAACGGAACCAGAATTGAATAGGGATCGAGACCAAAACCGAGCAAACTGACCGAACCCAGGTGCCAGATCACCGCCAGAGAACAGCAGAAAATGGTGGCTGCCGTACTTTTCCAGCAACGGGAGTACCACAACAACAAAATAACTGTCAGCACAAAAGTAATGGCAAAAAAACCACCAATTGCTTTTGCACCGTCGATCAGGTCACCCACCACTTTCGCAAAACCAGTGATGTGAATCGAAATGTCGTCGCTTTGATATTTGTCTCGAACCACCTCTTCAATTTGCGCCGAAAGCTTTCCGTAGCTCAACTTCTCGCCCGTGTCGGGATCCACCTCAAGAAGCGGGGCAAGAATGATTGCCGAACGCTGATCATTGGACACCAATGAACCAATCCGGCCCGACCGCTCCACATTGGCTTTCACCCCTTCAATCTGGTCAGGTGAACCCGAGAAGCCCTGACCGATCACGGGCCCCATGCGCAGACCCTCTTCGGTTACCTGCCGCCACATCACGTTCGGTGTCCAGATCGAACTCAAATTGCCGCGATCAACACCCGGAATGTAAAACACCTCGTCTGTGATCAAGCGAAGTTTTTCTAGAAATTCCGCTTCATAAATTGTCCCGCTCTTGTTGTGCACAGCGATGCGCAACACGTTGCCCAACGGACGCAACTCATTCTCGTAATTCAGGTAATTTGCAATGAAAGGGTGTGTAACTGGCACCATTTTCTGAAACGACGCATCTGGGCGAAGCTGGACCGCGTGGTATGCAAAAAACACCGACAACACCGCGAACACTGCAATTACAAGCTTGCGATGACCAAACAAGATCGACTCAAAAAAGCTCTCAACCTTGCCCAATTCTTCTTGATTACTCATGACAATTCATCCAGTTAACGTGGCAGATCAAGGGTTCGCGGGCCGTTTTGACCGCTCAACACCAATGTTTTGTTCACTTGGGCCATACCGGTCACTGGTTTGCCCTCAGCACTTGACACCATTTTCAACACGGTGCCACTTTCATCAGTCGACACCAAGCGGCCTTTCTGATCGACAAACAACACCACCTTGTCCACGGTCAAACCCTGAACAAAACTTTCCTTGCTGGGGCTGTTCAGCTTCCACCATTGCGTGGCACCTGCACCCAGACGATACACATTGCCGCCAAATCCATAAGCAAACACAATCGGCTCTCCTGCCGCATTGCGCATCACGGCCGTGCCATAAAAGTGGCCGATATAACCCGTATCCATTCGTTCCCAAGTGGCACCGAAATCATTGGACCGGTAAATGCGACCAGCCTCGCCAGAAATCAGCAACAACCCCGTTTCGTCGCCATACAAACCGTTGTAATGCCTGAAATCCGGGTTATTCAAACGATCTGCGATCAAAGTCCAGTTGACACCACCGTCCCCAGTTTCAAAAATCTGCCCATAACTGCCCACCACCCAACCGGTGTTGGCATCTTTGAACCACACATCCAACATGGGGCGGGCCGGGCCAAAACGCGCTCCCGCCTCAGCATCTTCGAATGCGAAGGTTGCAGCTTCTAGCGCTTCATTCATCTTGTCTTGCTCAGCTGCGCTGGCCGCGTCATATCGACGCTGGATGTCATCCATTTTTTTCTTGGCAGCGGCAACAACCTGCTCATTGGCCTTGATACCATCAAACACTTTGATCCAAGTGGCACCCGCGTCCGTGGACTTCAACACCACACCATCGTGACCAACCACAAATGCCAGCGTCTCATTCACAAACACAACGCCCGTCAGGTTTACAGACACTGGCACCTTGGCCTGGGTCCACACCTTGCCTTCACCGTCTTTTACACCTTGTGCAGCGTCTGTCACAGCGAAATCACGCTTCAACACAATGCCGCGTTCACCCACCATCAACACATTCGTACCCAAAGAAGTCACATTCAGGGCCAGCGCTTTCGCAGCCTTCGGCGCCTGCATGGCGGGCAAATCCAGTGGGTCCTTCAACGCGTAACTGAACTGGCTCACACACAAACCCAGTGCAAACAATCCAACACGCAACAGTGGCTTACTCATGCCATCTCCAATTTAAAAAAACCCAGGGAATTTAATTTCCCTGGGCTGAATACAATTCCAGATTTGAAAAAGCATACGGCAAGCAACCTCGCTTGCCGTATGGCTGATCATTACCTGCCCATGCGGCGCAAAGCAGCAGTAGAAAAATCAGCTGTTGTGTACTTCTTGCCAAATTCGATAGGCTTCTCTTCGTTGGTCAATGCGTTAACCAGGTAACGGCGAGCCTGCAGGTCATAAATCACCTCACCGGCGGGGCCGAATGTTGGCGCGTCATACAACTGCACGCCCAACACCTCGCGAACACGCCACAAACCGCCACGCGCATCGTATTGGTCGCCATGCAAAATCGCCCATGAATCCTCATCCACGTAAAACACACGCTTGGAGTAAATATGGCGTGCGCCCGGCTTCAAAGTCCCCTCAACAACCCAAACCCGGTGCAATTCGTAACGCAGGTGATCGGGGTTCATGTGATTCGGCTTCACGATGTCGCCGTACTTCAAAGCTTTGCTGGTCAACTTGTAGTTGTTGTAACCCACGTACATTTCCTTCTTGCCAACCAGCTTCCAGTTGTAGCGGTCCGGTGCACCGTTGTAGGCGTTGAAGTCATCGTTCGTACGCAGGCCGTCCGCACCAATACCCGGTGAATCATAGGCCAGTTCAGGTGCGCGAATTACACGGCGCTGCCCAGGGTTGTATTGCCACGCCAAACGTGGTTCCTTCACTTGATCCAAAGGCTCATGCACCAAAGCCACCTCTCCTGCTGCATTCGCGGGTGCGGTTGTCTGGTTCATGTAGTAGAAAATCCGGTTCGGTTCTGGATCGTCCATGTATGCAGCAAACGAAATGGTTTCGGTTCGTTTGCCCACAGTGAAACTGCCATTGGTTTGTACCGGAAAGTCAGCAGAGTGACGGGTAATTGAGCCGCCCAGATCGCGCATGATGTGGTTCCAGATCACCTGCACACCATCAGTGGGAATCGGGAACGGAACATTCGACTTCTTCAGGTTGACGATACCGTTGCCACCCTCAGCCAGCTTGATATTGGCTGCTTCATCTTTGGCATACTTGTACACATCCGCACGGAAAGCCGCTGTGCGCTGGGTTGGGTACACATTGATCTTGTAGGTGGGGTAGCGCTTCATCATCTCCATCTGCCCCGGCGCCAACTTGTCCTTGTGCTCGGCCATGTTAGCCGCACTGATGGTCAAAATCGGCTTTTCCGAAGCAAACGGATCCAGATAACCTTTGCTTGGGTCAAAACCAGCGGGCGGCTTGCTGATTCCGCCTTTCCATTCCGGAATGGTACCCGCTGCATTGCCTGCTTTTTCTGCGCCCACCGGGGTCAACGATGCGCCCAACTTGGAAAAGTCTGCCGCATGCGCCTGCATTGCCAAACCACTTCCAAGCAAAGCCAGGGACACGGCCAATTGCTTAATCTTGCTAGATTTCATTTAATCAATCTCCTAAAAACAACTTTTGTCAGGCTCATCTTCAAATTTCCACCTTTTACAGGTTGGCGCCCAATACCAAAGAAAGGAAATCCCTGTCTTTGAATGGATCGAAATAAGCCTCATCATTGAACATGCTGTAGTTCACTTCGGCAAAATACTTGGCAGACTGAATTTCAGCCCTCAAACCCAGACCCAAGTTCATGCGGTCCTCAAGAAACACACCATCTGCGGAATAGCCCTTGAAGTCATGCGAGAAAAACAGTCTTGGCTGAAGGGTTACGCCATAAAGCGCATCCGGGTACGTAATTACAGACAACACGCGATAACCAAAAGCAGTTTCAGTCGCATACCCATCCACCACGCAATTGTTCGTATTCGGGTTCACGCTGCGGTCGCAAGTGCCACCGTTATAAGTTTGGTGAGCGCCCGCACCAAAGGCGGGGGAACGACCAAAACGCTCGCTGGTGAACGGATCACCAATTCCACGCCAAATCTGTGCGCCCACCTCAGCCACCAAGGCAACTGAACTGGCTCCCAGACGACGAGGGAACAACTTGATGGTCGAGACCTGCATTTGAATTTTGTCCAAAGGCTTGAAACCATCCAGAACAGACCCTTCAGGGAACTGGTCATTGTCGCCATAGCGCCCCAGTGGCCCATCACCCGTAGCACCACCCTTGATCAAGTCCGCCGTGTTGTAACCTGCCGGGTAATCTTTGGTGTAACTCATTTCACCAAACACAGAGAAGCCGAACAGTTCGGTGGCCGCCGAGAAGCCTGCCACCTGAATATTCTCCTTGCCGTAATCAAAGAAGTAGGACAAGGGATTCACTACGCTTTGCCCACCAGCCTCAAGGCCATTGAAGATAGACCCTTCGTAGTTCGAAGGCGTCTTAACCAAACCCAGGTTCGGGATGCGCTGGTGATAATTCACCACATACGCGCCAAATTCTGTTCCAATTTCACCTGCGTAATAACGGGCTGCCAAACCAACCTGCCCCGTGTCTTTCGCACGGCGATCGGCCAGTTGCGCCATCCTGAAATTCAGATTACCCAAGTCAGTGGGCAATCCGGTTAAACCACCGATCACGCCAGCCAAGCCAGAGGCTCCCGCAACTGTCGATGTGTCAAACGGACTTCCGTTCACCGTTACAGTACCGCCACCCTCAAAGCTTTCGCGGTCGTTGTACCCGGAAAAGTCAATTTCATTGCCACCCACATTCAACACACCCGGGTTGATTGGAGAGCCCTGGAAATTACAGTTCAGCAAGTCTGCGGGCGAGAAATAGGTGCCACATCCGTCAATCACCACCTTCTCGTGATTCAACTGAACAAAAGACTCGATGGAAAGCGCATCAGTCGCCTGAATGTTTCCATAGATCTGGGGCAGGGGAAGAAACACTTCTTTAAGCTGAACGCCCGGCCTGCGAAGCGCAGCAGCGTCAAAGTTCGAATACTGGTTTACACCACCCAACACGAACAAGGCTTCACCCCAGGTTACAACCTGGTTGCCCAACTTTACCGTCAATGGCTTGCCAAAAGGCTCAAAGTCTGCAAAGGCATAGGTATCGAGGAACTGCGCATCCTCAAATTTGGTGCCCTTCTCAAACCCGTTGTCGTTCAAAGGCTCATTGGGGCGATAACCATTTGACGAAGAACCGTGCGGCACCTTGTTGCTGCGATTGTGAAAGTCAGAAAAAGCTTTTGCCCGCAGAAAAACGCCGACATTGTCTTTTTTCAGCTCCAGTTCGCCAACCGCTTTGGCCACCGCATTGATGACATCGCCCTTGTTGAAATTCAGGTTGCCATCGTCCACTGTACCGCTGGAGGCCGTACCGCCGTTGCCGATGAAAACCAGGGATTCGTCAGCGTCTTTGGTACGCATGGAAGCCCCCACCGTCACTTCCATCGCCCAGCGCCCCTCAATGCCTGCAGGACCATCGAAGGAACCCGCAGCAACGGACAAGCCGTGCATTGAAACAAGGGCAGAAGCAATAGCGAATGAAAGCGTGGCATTCTTGGGCAGAAAACCGGCCATGTTTTGTCTCCTCAGGGCCATTGTTGGCCTCTTTAGCTAGTAGCTGGGTAATGAACCTAATGTGTGTAATTTATACCCCTGATACCAAGACACACTCCATTTAGATTCACAAATCGAAGAATACCCACAAGAAATAGAAAAGCACCGTAGAAAACAATGTAACTTGTGAGTAAATTTCAACACTACTTTGCACCCAAGTCGCAAATTCTGCAAGAAACAGATTGCCCCCACACCATGTAAGAATCAGACTGACAAAGTGAATAAGCCTTCAGCACACCACCATGACACAATTTGAAACCGGTTCCCAATACCGCCTGATCGAGCAAGCCATCCGAATCCTCGAAGACAGTGCAATCAATCAAATCAACTCTGCCGACCACTGCGAGCTTCAACTGGCCACGCTTGCTGAGCAACTAAACGTCTCCCCTTTCTACCTGCAAAGGCTGTTCACCAACTGGGCCGGTATCAGCCCGAAACAGTTTTTTCATAGTCTGCAAAAAGACCACGCCAGAAAACTTTTACAAACGGGCCACTCCATCCTCTCTACCTCAATTGAACTCGGCTTCAAAAGCACCAGCAAACTGCATCAATTGATGCTCAAGTTTGAAGCCCTCACCCCAGGTGAAATCAAACAACTCGGCGAAGGTCAAATTTTTACAATCGGCCAAGCCACCAGCCCATTCGGCAACGCCTTTGTTTGTCTTACATCGAAAGGAATCAACAGCCTTGAATTCGAAACCGAAACACTTGGTTACCTGCAATGGAGGGCAGGTATTGCGCAGATCTACCCCAAAGCCCAAATGCAAGAATCGGACGCAACAGCGCACGCAACAATCAAGCAGATTTTTTCAAGCAATTCCCGCAAAGCAAACGTATTCACACTGCGCTTGCGCGGCACACCTTTTCAACTGCAGGTTTGGCAAGCTCTGTTGCACCTGCCACCCGGAAGCCTGTCCAGCTATCAGCAAATCGCCCAACACATTGGCAAACCCAAAGCAAGTCGCGCCGTGGGCAGTGCAATCGCCAAAAACCCGATTGGCTATCTCATTCCATGCCACCGGGTCATTCAAACCACCGGTGAGCTGGGGCAATACCGCTGGAACAGCACACGAAAAAAAGCCCTGCATCTTTGGGAGCAGGGCTTGATCAATCAACAAACAGAATGAACCGGGAAAACAATCAACGCCGCTTCAACAAGCCATCATCAATCATTTGCTGAAAGTGATCACACAACGTTTCAGTCAACGGGCGATACTGCACCCCCAACACATCTTTCGAACGGCTGTTGTCAAAACGCAAAGCGTATCCCACATTCTTCTGAACGAATTCGCGGCTTACACCCGCCGCAATCGGCGCTACCAACTTCACCAAAAACTTGGGCAACTGTCTGGCAGGCAGCGGGTATTCAGGATAACTGGCCCGCAAAACAATCGCCATTTGCAACAAACTTGCCGTGTGCGCACTCAAGATAAATCGTCCTTCTGCCTTCGGATTCAACCCTGCCAAAATATGGGCATTGGCAACTTCACGAACATCGACAATACCGAACTCCAACATTGGCACCCCGGTGCGTTGCCTGCCACTGCCCAAATCCCGCATCACATCAATGCTGGTTGATTGCGTTTGGGTTGTCAGCGAGGGGCCCATCACCAAACTCGGGTTAATCGTTACCAAGTCCCAACGGCTTTGCTCCTGACAAATATCCCAAGCTTTGCGCTCTGCCATTACCTTGGAATATGAATACGGCTGATGCCCTTCACTGCTGGTGTTGTTCCACAATTGCTCCGTGAAAATCCCACCGGGCACCTTCAAAATCTCGATCGCATCGCCGTAAATCGATGCAACCGAACTGGTCAGCACCACACGCTTGACCGACTGCACCGCATTGCACGAATCAAGAACATTCTCCGTTCCCTCCACCGCAGGACGCACCAACGCCGCGTAAGGATCTGTGAATCCACGTATCACAAAAGGCGAAGCCGTATGAATAACAAGCTCGCAACCCTCAATGGCCGCTTTGAAACTGCCTGGTTTGATCAAATCGGCATCAAACAACACCAGCTTGCCGGAAGCGCCCTGCGCAGCCTTCCGCAAATGAGCAACCGAACTCGCCTTGTCTGAATCCCGAACAGTCGCATGAACCGTGAAACCACGCTCCAACAACAATTTAACAATCCAACTGGCAATATAACCAGATGCCCCCGTCACACAAACTGGTTTGCTTGAATCAATCGTTTGCATCTTCCTCACCCCACATTGAAATTGTGTTTTATATTAAGCGTTCATTTTCAATTGCGCATTGTTCGCGCATCGCCCATCAAAACATTCCATGAAATCAACAAAAATTCTGCTCCGCACCCTTAAAATACTGCCCGTGCTTCTACTGGGCGGTTGCTCGGCCCTACAGTTGGTCAATTCACTTTCGAAAATTTACACCGTCGACGTGAAAGAAAACCTGTCCTTTGGCGAACACCCAAAACTGAAATACGATTTGTACCTGCCAGACACCCCCAACCGGGAATTGGCCACCACGCCTGTTATCGTGTTTTTCTACGGCGGCAGCTGGAATCGGGGCGACAAATCCGAATATGAATTTGTGGGTCGACGCCTAGCCTCCATGGGCTACATCACAGCCGTGCCCAACTACCGTCTTTACCCTGAAGTCAAATACCCAGACTTTCTCGAAGATGGCGCAAGAAGCATCGCTCACCTGAAAACCGAACTTGGCAAACAGGAATATCAAAAGTACAAACCCGCAGCAAAATACATCATGATGGGGCACAGCGCAGGTGCATACAACGCAGCCATGCTGGCACTGGATGCCCGCTGGCTCAATGGCGCAGGCTTGTCACACGGCAACTCCATCCAGGGATTAATTGGCCTTGCAGGTGCATACAACATTTATCCCATCAAAGACACGGAAGTAAGGCCGGTGTTCGAGCATCCCAACTACCCACCAAAATCCCAGCCCATTGATTACGTCAAGTTGCCACACCCGCCAACATTGATACTGGCCCCTGAAAAAGACACCCTTGTCAGCGTAGAACGAAACAGCGAAGCGCTTCATCAAGCGCTGCAAGCGGCAGGAAACACATCCACCTTTCAAAGTATCGAAGGCACCGATCACGTCACCTTGGTCGGCACACTGTCACCCCTGCTGTTTTTCAAAGGCAGCACCGCAAAGCCGATAAACCAATTCATCAAAACCCTTCACGACACCAAACAAACAGCCAAGGCCACCACACCTTAGCCATTCATCATAGAGACCTGACCCTAAAATCCGGATTGACCACGGGTTTGCCTTGGAATGATACTTAGAAGTTACACCAATACTTATCACAACGAGACAAACCACTTTTATGTTCAAAAAAACAAATACAGTCCAAGTTCCAAGAAACGTAGTTTCGGTCACACAAATCGACACCAAATCAGAAATCAGTCCATACGACGTCAGCATGACGCGCGACAACGTCGAAGCCATCTGGAATAGCGTAGAAAGCTTTTATCGAACCGGCCTGCAACCAGGCATGAGCATGGTGATCCGCAGGCAAGGTGAAATTGTGCTGAAAAGGTCCATCGGGCATGCGCGGGGCAATCCGCCGCCCAACCACCCCGATCAAGACCTTGATCAAGTACTGATGACACCCGACACCCCGGTCTGCCTGTTCTCTGCATCCAAAGCAATCACCGCAATGCTTGTCCACAAACTACAGGAACAGGGAAAACTCAGCCTCAATGACACAGTAGGAAGCTATATCCCGGAATTCGCCTGCAATGGCAAAGAGAACATCACCATTGCACAAGTCTTGTCCCACCGTGCTGGTGTACCGCAAATCCCGATCTCCAACCCACACCCATCGCTGCTGTTCAAATGGGAAAGCGTGATTGACCTGATTAACTCGGGCTACACCAATCACGGCGATGGAAACCAGCAGGCTTACCATGCGATTGTCGGCGGCTACATTCTCGGCGAAATAATCAAGCGCATCAGCGGAAAGTCTGTTGAACAATGTTTGGAAGAATTTATTGCCAAACCGCTGGGGGCGAAATACCTAAGCTATGGCATTGATAAAAAACACCAGAATTTGGCGGCCTTCAACTATAGCACCGGGGCACTGCCAATGTTCCCAATCAATATTCTTGCAAAACGCGCATTGAATATTGATTTCGAGAAAATTGCCAGCATTTCGAACACCCCCGATTTCATGAACGCCAGCATACCTGCAGGCAACATTTACGGCACAGCCGACGAGGTTAGCCGCTTCTATCAAATGATGCTGGATGGCGGGGAATACAAGGGCAAAAAAATCTTCGAAACAAGCACTATTGCATCAGCGACAAAACCTGTTGGCTCCATCAAATTTGATCAAACACTGATGATTCCAATTCGGTTTTCAGCCGGATTCATGCTGGGGGAAAGCGTCTTTTCCTTGTTCGGCATCAAGGCACGCCAAGCCTATGGACACCTAGGCTTGATTAATATTGTGACCTGGGCAGATCCGGCGCGCGATATCTCTGTTGCTTTTTTGAATACCGGCAAATCGCTCGACCCACGCTCCATTCCGGCACTTGGCAAAGTACTGATTTCGGTTGGGTCGAACTGCAGCGTATTGAACAAATAAAAAAAGTATTTGTAGAAATAAAAAACCCCGCCTCTTTTTGAGAGCGGGGTTTTTAT
>NZ_DAIUBR010000026.1:0-45732 GCF_036846585.1 Limnobacter sp.
AACGTAAACTATACCGATCTGATTGAAAACTCTGTGACATTGAAAAGAATTCTCACCATAGAAGATGACCCTTCAAAACAGGCCAGATTTGGATCGACAGAAAATATAGAGTACGACCTGCATTTTTTATTTGGACACGGATTAGACACCACGAACTTCCAATCAATAGCTGCGAATGGACTTGCATTTCTCATATACTCCTTTGGAATTTTTGGAACTCTGATGCTATCAGGAATGACAGTATATTTATCACAAACAAAATTATCGACTTTAGTTATCGTCGCTTTTTCTCTAACGACATTTCCTATGTTCTCATACATGTTTTATTGGGTTTTTCTAGCTTGGATAATATCAGGGTCTAACAACCGAGCAACAACCTTTCATTTACAACAATCACAACCATCAAAAAGCTATAAAATCATTTCTTAAGAATTTTTTTAGCAATATCACAATAATCAATCATGAAAATACTTGCGCATCGAGGAAAATGGAAATCAAACGAGGAGAAAAACTCAATCACTTCTCTTCTTAACTCTTTTAAATTTGGCATGGGAGTAGAAACAGACGTAAGAGATTGTAATGGCAGAATAGTAATATCACACGATCCGCCAAGAGATTTAATCTCAACATCCTTAGATGAACTTCTTGAGAATATGTCCACTGAAGACAAGAATTTTTTCATAGCATTAAATATCAAATCAGATGGCATACAACGCTCTCTTCTCACGTTGCTGAATAATCACAAAATAAATAATTTTTTTGTCTTTGATATGGCTATACCAGATATGCTCGAGTATCGAAAACTTAATATTCCCTATGCAACTCGGTTAAGCGAATACGAAAATCCCAACGATCTCACAGAAGACGCAGACTGGATATGGTTGGATTCTTTTCAGAAGGACTGGTTTGATAGGAATTTTCTTATCGCATGGCTAAATAAGGACAAAAAGATAGCGGTTGTATCACCAGAGCTACATGGAAGATCACATACTCCTGTTTGGGAAATTCTAAAAGAATTTCACAACCATCCTAATCTCTATCTTTGTACTGACTTAATTGAAGAATCAGAGAGGTATTTTCATGAAAACCAATATTAAAGCAATAATATTCGACATGGACGGAGTTCTGATAGATGCAAAAGATTGGCATTATGAGGCCCTCAATCGTGCATTAACTTTATTTGGAATGGAAATAAACCGTTATGATCATTTAGTTACATATGATGGTCTTCCGACACGAAAGAAACTAGAGATGTTGAGTATTGAACGTGGCCTGCCTGTTTCTCTGCACACATTTCTAAATGATTTAAAACAGATCTATACAATGGAGATTACTGCAACTCGATGTCGACCAAGTTTTCAGCATCAATATGCACTTCATAAGTTAAAAGATTCAGGGTATCGTATTGCTGTTTGCTCGAATTCGGTTCGAGCCTCAATTAATCTGATGCTACAAAAATCCTCACTTTCGCAATATATTGATTTTTCTTTATCCAACGAAGACGTGAAAAACAGCAAACCAGACCCGGAAATATATCTAAAAGCCATATCCAAACTTAACATTTCGCCACAAGAATGTTTAATTGTAGAAGACAATCCGAATGGAATAGCAGCAGCGCGCGCCTCGAAATCTCATGTCTTGGAAGTCAATTCAGTACATGATGTAAATTTAAGCAATATTCAATCTGCTATTATCAAAGCCGAAGAGGAATCAAATGCTTAATGTTATTATTCCAATGGCCGGAATATCAAAAATCGCTGATGATCTTGAATATCCCTACCCATCGCCGCTAATAGAGATTAATGGAAGACCATTGATCCAACTTGTGATCGAAAATATCAAAAGTTTAGCTTCGAATATAAACTTCATAGTGATTCTACGCGAGGATGACTGTCGAAGATTTCATCTAGATAGCACTATTCAACTTTTAACATCTAAGGATATAAAAATCGTTCGACTTAAACAGGAGACGGCTGGCGCGCTTTGCTCCACTTTGCTCGCCGTTGACTATTTTTCCACTGATGAACCATTGCTAATAACGAATTCCGATCAACTTTTTGAGAACAATTCACTATCCAAAATTATGACGGAAATTAATAGAATTTCACCAGATGCGGCTTGCCCTATTATTGAATCAGTTCACCCAAGATGGTCTTATGCTCGGATTATTGACAATAACATCATAGAGACAGCAGAGAAAAATCCGATTAGTTGCAACGCCATTCCCGGTTTTTACTATTTCAAAAGTGGTTTTCAATTCGCCAATCTAGCAATGCGAACTATTATTAATGGACGTCACACCGAAGGTCGATACTATACTTCTGCAGTACTAAATGAATATATTTTAGAAAACTTGAATGTGTGTGCAATTCCGATTTGCAATGACGACTACGTTTCTTTTTTCACTGCACAAAGAGTACTTGACTACGAAAGACGCTCTACTAAAGATAACAAATACGGCTTGGTTTAATATGTGTGGAATAGTCGGGTTTATATCAGCAAAAACACCAGTTAAATTTGACATCAATGAATCACTTGAAAAGATGTGTCAAGCACTCAAGAATAGAGGTCCAGACGCCGGAGGTGCTTGGGTAGATAATACATATGGTGTAGGCTTGGGTCATCGTCGCCTAGCAATTTTAGATGTTAGTCCGGCAGGTTCCCAGCCTATGACATCCTCCAATGGACGTTATGTTTTAGCATTTAATGGTGAAATTTATAATCACCGAGAATTAAGAAAATCACTATCTTCGCTGGAATTATCTCGTTTTAAGTCATCTAAACTTGAAAATTACGACATCATATGGAATGGCCAATCAGACACAGAAACAATACTTGCATGCATTGAAAGATGGGGCATTAAAACTACCTTAGAGAAAGCCAATGGAATGTTCGCGATCGCATTGTGGGATCGAGCTAATTGTTCGCTTACCTTAGCCAGAGATAAATTCGGAGAGAAACCCTTGTACTACGGGTGGCAAGGAAAAGGAAGTGAATCGGTCTTCCTCTTTGGATCCGAGCTCTCTGCTTTAAAATGTCATCCAGTTTTTGAGTCTAATATAAATAGAGATTCAGTATCTTTGTTTATGCGCCACAATTGCGTGGGTGGGGAGAACTCCATCTATAGTGGAATTCAAAAGCTTCAGCCTGGCCACTACCTTACGGTGTCGAACAAATCACACACCCTAGAACCAAAAGCATGGTGGTCATTATCCAATATAATCATGCAAGGCGTTAGACAACCCTTTTTGGGCTCTTTGGAAGACGCTACTAATAAGCTAGAGGAACTACTTAATAATGCAGTTTCAATGCAAATGATTGCAGATGTTCCTTTAGGAGCATTTCTATCCGGCGGCGTCGACTCCTCCACCATTGTTGCATTAATGCAAGCGCAGTCTAGCAGGCCTGTGCGCACCTTTAGCATTGGTTTTCACGAGATAGGGTATAACGAAGCAGAGCATGCTAAAGCAGTTGCAAGTCACTTGGGAACAGACCACACAGAGTTATATATAACCCCAGAGCAGGCATTGGCTGTAATTCCACAACTGCCCTCACTTTATTCTGAACCCTTTGCAGACTCATCTCAAATACCTACTTATCTGGTTAGTCATCTGGCACGACAACACGTTACCGTTTCGCTTTCCGGAGACGCTGGAGATGAGTTATTTTGCGGCTACACGCGATACCAAGTGACGGCACGTCTTTGGGGAAAAATTTCGTGCTTGCCTGGACCACTCAGGAAAATTGCAGCTTGGCTTATCAAATCGTTTCCGCCACACAGTTGGGACAAACTTGGTAGGTTACTGTCAGTATCAAGGGCGGGGGATAAACTACACAAAGGAGCTGATCTTCTAAACAGCGCATCTGTAAATGAATTGTATAAAGGAATGGTATCTCATTGGAGTGATCCTGCCAGTTTAGTGATAGGATCAACCGAGCCGGCAACGGCACTAACCAACTCTTTGGATGCGCTAAAGGAATTAGGAGACGTCGAGAGAATGATGGCGCTGGACATGCTTACTTACTTGACCGATGACATTCTTGTAAAGGTGGATCGTGCTGCCATGGGAGTAAGCCTTGAAACACGAGTCCCCTTCCTTGACCACAATGTGGTTGAATTTGCGTGGTCTTTACCCCTAGAATATAAATTACGAAACGGTGTCACAAAATGGCCATTGCGACAAGTGTTATATAGACATGTGCCGCAGAAATTGATTGAACGACCGAAAATGGGGTTCGGCGTACCAATAGACCAGTGGTTGCGTGGGCCGTTACGTGACTGGGCGGAGTCTCTGCTATCAGATTCACGATTGCGAGCTGATGGTTTCTTTAGACCTGAACCTATTCGACAAAAATGGCAGGAACATTTGTCTGGGCAACGTAACTGGCAGAATCACCTTTGGAGTGTGCTCATGTTCCAAGCTTGGCTAGAACATCAAAATGACTAATCGAAAAATTGCTTATATAGTAAATCATGTGGCATTTTTCGTGTCGCACCGCTTACCGCTAGCTATTGGGGCCAAGAGTGCGGGTTTTGATGTCGCTCTGTTCACTGGACAACCCGGTAGTGATTTAATGGAGGGCGAAGCAGTTAAAAAACTTGCTGAAGAGTACATTCCACACAAACGAGCAATATTCCGAAGCTCAGGATTAAATCCACTCATAGAACTTTTGGGATTATTACAAATTGTAATATTCTTATTAAAGTTTAGGCCCGATATAGTTCACTGCGCTTCTCCGAAAGGAGTTCTTTATGGTGGCATTGCAGCGCGAATTTGTAGAGTTCCGGGCTTAGTATTGGCCGTATCTGGCATGGGGTATGCGTACACGAAAGGCTCAGAGAAACGTTGGACAAGAATTTGTATTAGACAAATCTACGGTTTTTTGGCGAAGCTAGCTTTTAGTCATCAGAATCTAAAAGTCATAGTTCAGAATAAAGATGACTATTTATCATTGATTAACTCTAAACTAGTAAAGAAATCTAGCTTGACTCTTATCCCTGGCTCCGGAGTTGATTTATCTCTATTTAATAATTGCCTTCCGGACAAGAAAAAACATATTGTTTTACTTCCGGCTCGTATGCTTAAGGACAAAGGCGTGTCGGAGTTTGTATCTGCTGCACGAAAAATTAGAATAATTGAACCGGAATGGCGGTTTGTTTTAGCCGGTGCAGCTGACTATAAAAATCCATCATCCATCTCTCAAACAGACCTTCGGAACTGGCAGATAGAAGGTATAGTGGAATGGATAGGTCACGTGGATAACATGGTGCCGTGGTTCCGAGACGCAGCTTTGGTCTGTCTTCCTTCCTACCGAGAGGGTATGCCAAAATCACTTCTAGAAGCGGCGGCCGCGTGTTGTGCAATCGTAACCACCGATGTGGTTGGCTGTCGAGAAGCGATTGAGCCAGCCGTAACCGGAGACCTGGTGCCAGCGCATGATATCGATGCCCTGACCGAAACGTTGCTTTTGCTTATTCAGGACAAAAGCCGCCGCCAAACCTACGGTAAAAACGGTCGAGAGAGAGCTCTCAGGCTTTACTCTATTCATTCAGTAGTAAATCAAACCACACAAATCTATAAAGGGTTATTTTGATGAATAGCTCCAAGGGAAAGCTAATTCTGCTTGAGTTAAATGAAATAAACTTTGATGTAGTTAATAAATACCTGGATTTACATGCCAATAGATTTCCGGCACTCAAATCCATACTTGCCGGCCCATGGATAAGGACAACCTCTGAAAACAAGTATGAAGAGTTAGAACCATGGATACAATGGCCGTCGGTGCACACAACAAAAACTTACGCTGAACATGGTGTGTTTCGCTTAGGGGATATTGTTTATTCCGATACACCCCAAATATTTGAAAAATTGGAAGATGCTGGCTTTAAAGTCGGTGTAGTTTCGGCAATGAACGCTGCGAACCGACTCAAGAACCCCGCATACTTTATTCCAGATCCTTGGACTCAAACACCACCCGATTCATCCTGGTGGAGTAGATCATTGAGTGAAGCTATATCCCAAGCAGTAAACGACAATGCGCAGGCTACAATTAGTTTGAAATCAAAGTTTCGGCTAGCTCTTGGATTACTTCGCTTTGCTCGGATCTCCCATTACTCAAAATATCTATCCTTAATTATTAAAAGCAGAAAAAAACCTTGGCTGAAAGCATTAGTACTTGATTTATTTTTACACGATTTTCACTGGAGTATTTTTAAATCAAAAAATCCCAATTTCTCCACGTTATTTTTGAATGCTGGCGCCCATATACAGCATCATTATTTTTTTAACTCGATCCCATTACGAAAGGATTTAACTGAACGAAATCCAGAATGGTATGCAAAAAGTAACAATGACCCTTTAGCAGATGCGCTGGATTTATATGATTTGATTATAGGTGAGTATTTCTCTCGCTCTGATATAGATATAGTATTAGCTACCGGACTAGCACAAAAACCATACAACCAAGTTAAGTTCTACTATAGACTACAGTCACACTCCGATTTTCTTAAAGATTTAGGCATAAACTTCAGTAGAGTTTTCCCGCGGATGACCAGAGACTTCCTTGTTGAATTTGACAACGAAAATCAAGCTATTGAAGCCAAGAGAATATTATCGAGTGTGGTAGTGCAGAACGAAGGGTTGCAGCTATTTGGAGAAATCGACTACCGTGGCACTAGCTTATTTGTGACATTGACGTACCCCAATGAGATTAACAGTAACACGCTTTATACGAGAGGTAATCGAACAGAGCATTTGTTGCCTAGAGTAA
Organism: Limnobacter sp.; assembly: GCF_036846585.1. Taxonomy (GTDB): domain Bacteria; phylum Pseudomonadota; class Gammaproteobacteria; order Burkholderiales; family Burkholderiaceae_B; genus Limnobacter. Next base: position 6,772 of record NZ_DAIUBR010000026.1, read on the forward strand.
CCTTTGTGGCAATCAAAAACGGAACTCACCAAGCAGAGGGCTTTGCATTCTTTACGCCAGGAATTTTATCGCATGCTCCATCCAACTTATCCCATGTCGCATGTTTAGGAATGACTATCATGAAATACTTTGGCCTAAACGCATCGGAAAGACCACCGCACTGATTAATCGAAAAATCACCTGCACAGTGCAAACAAAAAAATAAACATGAGATCCTCATAACCATAGAAAAAACTAGGGCCGATAGTTCAGTATTTTAGGGTTGCGCACTTTGGCTTCACTGTACAAACTCAGTGGTCGAATCAATTTAGCACCACCATCTCGCGTCAGCGGTCGCCATAAAAACTGTGCATCTCCGGGAATAGATTTCGTAAAGAAAGCACTGAACGGAATTGACACGTAAATTCCTTTGTCAAAACTTCCCTCACCAAAGTCTTCCGCACTTACATTGGTGCGCGTGGCGAATGCGCCCATGCGCACACCGCTGTTGAATTCCCGGGAAACATCCACTGTTACCCCTTTATCCCCAGCCAAGTACTGCCCCGCGCTAACCGTGGCCAGTATGTCTTCAATGCCGGTGTCCACGTATGCAGTAATGTGGCCGGTATTCACTTCATATTCCTGCAAATCAAAGTCTTGCTCAAAGGCCCGCTGGCGCACTTTGTTTACGTCTACGCCCAAGGCAAACCGCCCATTGAATGGCCGGTACAAATATTCACCACCCACACCTGCAAACATTTGTTCAAGCAAACCACCATACACGCTGTAGTAATGCCCTTCGCTTAGTTTGCCCATGTGCATCAAATTCAGATTGGGAATGGTTAGGTCGGAAGTAATGGCGTATTCACGAAGATTGGTTCGCACCTGTGGCAAACGGCTAACACCTGCTTGTTTGAATTTCTCGTAATTGTCCGCAAGGCGATAAGCCAGGCGCCCATCAAGCCAGGTGCTTTCACTAAAATTAATTCGTGTGTCGTTGGCCAACAGGAACTGGTACAAATAACCATCGGCACCGCCAATCAGCTGGCGGTAACCCAAAGCCACTGTGTTGTTGAACCGTTTCAACGGTTCTTGGTGCAATGTGCGGTAAGGGAAGTTGTACCCCTCAATGGCGGCTTGGTCGGGGTAATCTTCTGTTGCTTGCGGATCATATTCAGTGCGGCGGGAAACAAACTTGTCACGATCAATTACATGTTCGCCCATGGTGGTGCCATTGCGTTCATAACGCATGCTGAACCATTTAATGTCTTCAGGCAGGTTTTGGTGCAGCACTTCTGCAGCGCGGTCCAGGCTTTGGTTGTAATAAGCTGCATCGCCGTTGCGTACATTCAGCTTTACTTCGCTACCGCGTTGTTCAACCTGGCTTACTTTCCAGTCGGTTTGTTGTTCCAGTTGCTTCAGTGTTTTTTCCCAGCTTACGCTGTTGGCGCGTGGGCCTGTTGTAACTTGCAGTGGCTTGGCTTCAGTAATTTTGGGTGTGTTGAAGGTACTTAAATTTTCAAACAGGCTAAGCCCAACACTTAGGGTGTTGCCACGTTCCATGCCCAAATGCAAATTAACGGAATCGGAAATCTTGTACACAACACCGAAGTTGATTCGACTGTCTTGAACCTGCGGGTTTGATAGTGGTTCACTTTGGTAGTTGTTTCCATCGTACTCAACTTTCACCACCAGGTTGTCAATCGGTGTGTGCCACTGCACACCACCAAACAGCGATGTGCGGCCACGAAAATAGGTTCCAGCGGAAAGTTGACCACCCTGCGCCGAATCAACTGTTGGGCGATTGTCAAACTTGTTTGAAATAAAACCCAAGGGGTTGCCATAATCGCCAGCAGCACCCAAATAACCCCAACCCAAGCCCAGCGATGCATCAAAATTTCCAAAGCGTTTGTTGGCCACCAGGTATTCACTGGCAAACAGGGCGGTGCCGCCTACATCGTTCAAGCCAATTGCAATTTCAGGAAAGTAAGCACTTTCTTTCCACAAACGTAGTTTGGCATCAATGTTTTTATCAAGGTACTTTTGGTCGCCACTAAAATCTTGCGGACCAAAATCACGGTTCGTAATTTTTGTGTAGCGAAACCCGCCTTCTAGCCAGTCGAATGGCTGCAAAATAAAGCTGTAGCGGCTATAGGGTTCAACGCGGCTAAGCGTTACGCTGGCGCTACCAGCTTCCCGCATGCGGGCAGTTGGGGTTTGCATTAAACCCACCCAGCCAAATGTGCTGCTGCTAACCGGTAAGTTGCGAAGGGGCCGCTTGCTGGCCGCTTCAGCAAATGCTTGTGAATTGTGGGTTTTGGTTTGTATTGCAGCGGGAACAAATGCATTGCCCTGCGTGGCCAGAAAATTTGCCAACTGTTGTTGCGTGCTGGCATTCAAGGTGCTGCGCCGTGAAGGGGCCAACAACCAAGCCCCGGGCATGGGCGCTATTGGGTTGGTGGCATTCCACAAACCCACATTCAACTGCTGTACTTCACCGGTGGGTTGTACAAGCCACAACACATCAATGGCATAGGCAGCACACGATTCTGCGTAGGCCAGCGCTGCCACACCAGCTTGGTACGGCAGCTGGCACAGCCCTTCGTCAGTTAGCACCGCCAGTGAATGGGCAACAGGGGGTAGTACAAGGCTGTCGCCCGGTGCCAACACCGGGTTCAGGTTGGGCCGCATTTCAAGAAAATCAGCATCCGCGCTTTGCAATACCAAACGCCCGGTGGCGGGCAGTGCATTCACCAATTCAGCATAAGGGTTGGCTTGGCCAGCTTTGGTGTGCATGAGCAGGCTGGTTAGCAATTGGGTGCGTTGTAATTTCTGTTGTGCCAACAAGCCAGGTTTGTTCAACACAAGCGGAGGCAAATACCCCTGCCCGGCTTGCAGCACGGTGGGCAACAAGTTGTTGCGCCGCAGATAAACCGACAGGCGCTCACCGGCCTGTACATTCGGCAATTCCGGAGAAGCCGTTACGGGTGGGGCAGACCACGCAGGCAAGGAAAGTGTGGCAAAAACCAGCGCCGCTGCGCATTGTGCATACGTGTTCATACTGCGTTTCAATTTCATGGTTTCACAGGTTTTGCGCTGCGGTGCGCCTTAGGTATTCAATGCAATAGTTGGGGGTGGGGCAATGCTGGCCATACACCCAGCCGGGTTGCCCTTTTACAGTACCCAATACTTGCAAATTGTTGTTGAATTCGGCAGCAGGCCCAGCCACCGTGTTTATACCTTGCCAGGCTTGCAAACTGAAGCCTGCTTGTTTGGCTGCTCGCTTCATCAGCGGTGTGCTTTTCAGGTTCAATGTTTCCGCTGGCAAGGGGTTTAACTGCTGCTTTAACTGGTACACACCACCACTGGGTGAATTTAACACCCATGAAACAGGTTCGCCCTGTGCATTGCGCTGTACATCGGCTTGTTGCAGAACCTTGGGCACACCTTCGCTGCCCACTACTAAACCGCCTTGGGTACGCAGCACCTCCAGTGAAGCACTGACCCAGGTTTCAACCGGGATGCCACCGCCCGCAGGCTGGTCGACTGTGGCCAGCACCATCAAAGCGCGGGCTGAGGGTGAAACCACTTCAAGGTAAACATAGCGGGGGTCTAGCGGCTGCGCAGCGTAACCGCCAGAAAATGCGCTACTGTAATAGGCCTTAACGCCTTCAACAGCTGTGCCACCGATATTGGAGCACGATTGCAAAACCGGAATAAATGCCAGCAAGAAAACCAGCCGAAAAGCCAAGCGCTGCATGGTTTGGGTTATCCGAAAATAATTAGAACAATTTGGATTGAACTACTCAAAACAAAAAAGACCCTAAGGGGGCCTTTTTTGGGTACGGCATAGACAGCAGCTATTTAATTGCTGGTGCTTGTCGCGGTAGTCGTGGCAGCCACCGCGCTGTTGTCGTTGGCAACAGAGACAGCCACCGCCAAACCGATAGCACCTGCTGTGGCAGCAGCTACACCTAAACCACCAGCTGCTGCACCAGCGCCAACACCAACACCGCCTGCTGCACCAGCACCGGCGCCACCCGCTGCACCACCTGAAGCTGTGCCGCCTGCCGCACCGCCAGATGCCTCAACACCAGTTGGGGACTGGGCAATGGCAACACCGCTAAACGCCAACATGGAAATAATGGCCAAAAACTTCTTCATAGAATTCTCCCTACCTAATTAGGATTTATAAACGCGCGTTTTTAGAAGTTACAACAAATTTAACAGACGCGCTACCTTTCAAAAGCTTATTTCAAGCCAAAAACAACCATCAACCAATTTTGGTGGGGGTTACGGCAATAACCGCCGAAAAGCGCGGGCCTTAGCCTTTGAAGCCCCATGCCTTTTTTAAAGCCAGCAAGCCTTGTTTGCTTTCTTCATTGTTGGCGGCTTTTCGCAAGGCAGCACGCAAAAATGCAATAAGAACCGCCAAAAACCCCGCAGCCAGCACAGTGGCTAACACGATAATTGCTTTTTTAGGTTTGCTTTTGCGTTCAGGCGGTACAGCGGCATCCAATTGCTGCACGTTGCCACCGTCTTTCGCCTCATCTACTTTGGCCAGTTCAAACTGTTTGGCCATGATCTCGAACACAGCTTCTTGGTACTTTACCTCGCGCAGGGCGCGAACGTATTCAAGGCCTTGTTCAGGCAAGTTACCGGCTGAAACAAGGCCCAGTTCACCGCCACTGCCGCCTTTGTCAAGCTTCTTTAATTCAGCACGCAAGCCATTCAATTCAGCCACCACGCGGCGGTAATCTGAATTCTCGGCTGTGGCAAAGGTGCGCATGGCACTAAGTTGCACTTCACGCTGGGCAATTTCGGCACGTAAGCGGGCCACCGCACCAATGGTGGCTTCGGCCTGGCTTTTCAGTTCAACAAGGCCTGTGCGTTCTTGTGTTTCTTTTAACGCCACTTCGGCATCAGAAAGTTCTTCTTTGGCCTTGGCAAACTGGTCTTCAAAGAACTGGCGGCGCTGTTGGGCCTCTGTTACAGCAACACGGGTCATCAAGCCCTTCAGCACTTCGTAGTACGCATTGGCCACATTGGCTGCAAACTTGGGGTCTTTGTCGTCTACCTCGATGGTAATAACATTCGACTTTTTGTCGCTGCTTACCCGCACAACTTCATCCAATGTTGTGTAAACGTCTTCACGCAAATCGGCTTCGTAGTAATTCACCAAATCGAACTGATCAATTATTAGGTCTTTCGCGCTGCGGCTTTTCAGCATAGCCATTACCGTGTCGGCGGTTGTGCCCCCCGCGCTAACACCAGCCAAACCTGCCAAACCACCCAAGCTGGCCAGCGCGGCGGCCGCTGCCCCGCCACCACTGCCGCTTTGCGGCGGCAACAGTGTGGTTTTCGCCGTGAATATGGGGGTAAGCAGCAGGCTGACAACAATAGCCACAATGCCTGCCACAAAGGGCAAACCGAAAATCAGCTTTTTTTCTTCGCCAAGGGTGGTGGCCAGTTCCACAAGGCTGATTTCGTCGTCGTAGGAATCAATATTCGAGTTCATGCTTGTGGCCTCGGCTTAATCTTTGATGGCGTTAACAGAAGCCGCACCCAAACCAATCTGGAACAGAATTTGGGAATAATCAAGCAGGGTTTTTGTCAGCGACACGCGTTCGAAATCTTCAGGCACATAAATGGCATCGCCGGGCAAGGCACGCTTGCCATACAAGCCACTGACAAACGGCACCCAACCTTGCTGGGCACTGTCCACTTTGCCGTTGGCGCGAATTACGAAGATGGAACCTTTGTCGGAACCCTTGGCTGCGCCGCCTGCCATGCCCAGGTAATCAAACACGGTATTGCCAGATTCAAACGCATAAGCACCCTGGCTGTACACAGAACCAAACACCACAATTTGCCCCGGCACGGCGGGAATGGAAACAACATCGCCATCGACCAATTCTAGCGGCGGCACCTCAGCAATACTCATGGCATTGGGTTTAATGTCCAGCACCACCCGGCCATCGGGTTTCAAATTACGCAAACGCTGCAGGTAAGCACGCTGGGTTTCAGCCTGCTTTTGTGCATTGGCTGCATCGGCTGCGCTAAAGGCAGAAGCAGTGTTGCTGGCCTGGGCAGACACCAGCATGCGCTCGGCCTGATCAAGCGCTTTTTGTTTTTGTATTTCCTGTTCAGCCACAATTGAACGGCGGCTAAGCTTGACACCAAACAAATATGCATCCTCGGCCAGACCACCGGCTTTTACAATCACGTCCCGAAGGGTTTCACCGGGCGCAATTTGGTAATAACCGGGGGCTTTTACTTCGCCGGTCACTTTGATCAGTGCGGTTTTTCTGGATTGAGGTATTTCTGCATCATTCGCGCTGAAAATGGTCACCACATCGCCTGCCTGCAACAGCAGGTTTTGGCTGGGGTCGCCAGCCATGGCTTTGCGCAGGTTAAAGGGTATTAGCGTGGTTTGAAGTTCTTTCCGGTCCAGGCGCTCGACCACAGCGTAATCCCAGTTAATTTGGGAAAGCAGACTGGTGATGGTGTCTTCAAGCACTTCAATTTTTTGTTCGCCTTTCTCGCCTTCGTCTGTCTTGCTAAAAAGCTTGGAATCGTCCAGGCCAAGTTGGCTTTGCAACTTGGGATCGCTTACCGCTTTGCGTGCCTCGCCTTTGTTGAACTGAACTAGCGCCCCTTTCTTTTTGAAATAACTGTCTTGAATTAGCGCATCAGTGTTGGGCACCAGGTCGGCAATGCGCATGCCTTCGAAATAGGGGTAACGCGCGGCGGCGGCCACATTGCCTTTCAGGGTTACGGCATTGGCAAATTCATGACGGGCTTGGAACAGGGTAACAATGTCGCCGTCTTGCAGGGTGGCCTGGTTCAATGCGCGGCTGTAGCTAAGTTGCTCCACGGCGCGCGGTGCTTTGGGATTGGCAACATTGAAGCCTTCGATAAGAACCGTGTCTTGTCGAAGCAGGGTTCGATCTACCCCGGAAATTTCAAGTATGTCGATCAAGTTTTCGCCGGGTTTCATTTCAAAAATTGCAGCAGATGGGCTGTCGATGTTCAATGCCACGCGCGCACCCACTTGGCCTACAAGAATAACGTCGCCAGCACGCAGTTTGCGGTCGCCGTTCAGTTCGCCTTTGCGCAACAGGTCGTAAAGATCGAAGGTGGCCACTGTTTCGCCACCACGCTTTAACTGCACATTCCTGAAGCTGCCATTGATGCCAGGCTGCGCCACGGAAAACACCACCGAGGCCAATGTGCTGGTGCTGCTTACTGTGTGCAGGCCGGGGGCCAAGGCCTGCCCCGCCACATATATGTTGACCCCGCTGAGCTTGCCCAGCGTGGCGCTTAGATTGAAGTTTTTGTAGTACTTGCTGATTTCAGCAATAAGAAACTGGTCCAGGTTGCGAGCCCGCACACCAGCAACAGGAAAGGTGCCCACGGTAGGAATGGTGAGTTGCCCGTCGCGGTCAACAATGGCTGTGTGGTTTACATCGATGGCGCCCCATACCCGCACCAAAATCTGGTCGCCAGCACCAATTTCATAGTCTGCGGACACCGGGGTATTGGAAGCACCGCCCAAGGAGAATTCTTTTTGAAGTGCACTGCTGCCAAACGGATAGAGCAGCTTGCCGGTGTTTTCAAACACGAACCGCTGGAATGGACTTAATTCACGATCAGGTAGCGCTTTGGGCTTGTCGGCTTTGGATGAATCAGAATCAGACTCCGCTTTGTCTTCCCGGCCTTGAATGGTCTTAAAACGGTTCAGTTCTTTGTCGGTAAGGCCCCTGCTGGGGAGCTGGTTTGATTCTTCAGAAAAACCGGAACGATCAGTAAAACCTGACAAGCCAGAAGAAGGTTGTTGCTGCGCAAACACACCGCCCGCGAACAGCAAGGCACCAAGGAACACAAGAACGCGATTCATGCAAACAAATTCCAGGGAATTAAACAAATTGATTAAAGCTGCCAAAGCAGATGCACCCAATACTATCAGAAGGATTGGGGCTTGCCGTTAATGAGCCAGGCGCACGGGCTTTTGGAAAAAAATACCCAGCCGAACCATGCGGCGATAGGCGCGCTGATAAACAAAGAAACTGAGCACCAGCCAAGCCCCCACCATGCCCAGGCTTTCCGGCCAGAAAATTGCGCCCAGCATGGGCACTGCGGAATAAACCCACATGAAGGGGGATGTCATGGCGTTGCGCTGCCACGCAGGTGCATTGGGCATTAATTTGCGAGACACCACGCGGCGATAAATCAAACTGTGCAGGTGTGACGCATCTGGGGTGCCGGGGCTGCGCCTGCGCTTGCGGCCAAGCCTGCGATACACACTGAACAGGGTTTCAATGAAAGGATAGCCACACACCAGCAGCATGGCCCATGGGCTGACGGCACCCACATTGCGAACGGCAAGTGCAACCGCCAAAACGGCCACAAAATAACCCAGGGAGTAGGCGCCGGCGTCGCCGAGAAAAACCAGGCCTTTCGGGAAATTGAGAAACATGAAACCCAACACGACTGCAACGCCGCCCAAGGCAAGGTTAAGCACAACGAAATCGTCTACGCGAAATGCGATGGTCGCCAAGGTAAGCAGCATAAGCACCACCACACCACTGGCCAAACCGTTGAAGCCATCAATAATATTCACGCTATTGGCAATACCGGAAACGGCAAACGCGGTGAACAAGATACCAATGGGTGCCAAGGCCAACAGAAAATCGACACCGGGCAAGCTCACGCTGCTGATCCAGTAGCCACTGAGCAGGGCAAATGCGAAACCGCTGAGGGCTGTGGCAAGCAAGCGTGCCATGACCGATACTTTTTTGGTGATGTCCTCAATCAAACCGGCACCGAAGGCGGGCAGCGACCCCAGCAAGATCAACCCTAGAAGGTGCCGCGTTTCCTCGCCCAGCGCGGTGTGGCTGGGCAGTGCCCACCAGGTGCCAACAGCCCCTGCCAGCAGGGCAATACCGCCGATGCGCGGGGTGGGAATGGTGTGGAACTTTTGAACGCCACATGTGCCGTCCATACTGAATGCGCCGTGCCAGCGCTTAGTGGCAACAATTAAAATGCTTGCCAAGAAGGAGCAAAAAAGCCCTGTTACTGCTGCTGGCCAAAAGACTTGGAATGTCTCGAGGTTTTGCATGTTGCTCCCGATTTATAAATTGCCCGGCCTACTTAAAGCGACCCGCTTGTTGAAACTATTTAACTTCAAAGGTGCAACTTGCTTTCCAATATTAAAGTGCACAATTGTGCACCTGCAACATGGCAGTTTTATTACCAACAACAGCCCTTCAGTATAGCACCACCAATGCGTTTGGTTAATTTTTGTAAAACTTGTTGCCCGCAAGATGATACCCCGCAACATGGAATGTAGATGCGAATTTATCCCCCTATAAATGAGGGGGCGTAACTTTACGGACAGGTGGATTGTGTGCGGTTTACTTCGCAATGCCTAGAAACACTGCCAAGGTACGCTCTATTTCAATAAGCCCGTTGGCACCGATACGCCCGAAAACTGGGCCTACCTTGTCGCGCTTCACCGTGATGGCTTTATCGATCATGATTTGTGAAGTTTTTTGCAGCCCGTTTTCTTCGCTAGGTTGGACTGTTACGCGAAGCAAAGGCGCTGAGGCAAGCGCGCTTAGCCCGAAAACCACCTGAACCTGCGGTGAAAGATCACCGCCCCACCAGCTGAATGGCCTGCTTGGCCATGGCGTTGACCGATTGGTGCAGCAGCCCGAACACCCAGCGTATGGTGGCCACTGATGCATCTGCCACCATCTGGGTTGAGCGCCCAAGGTAGGCCATGACCGCATTGAGCAGGCCTTGCATTTCTTTGGCTTTTTGGTGGCTTGCCTGTGCGTACCGGGCGAGAATTTCTGCCATTTGATCGAGCACGGTGAATGCCCCTGTGCCGTATTGGCTGACGCTAAGCAGGCTGTTGGCGCCCAGCCGGGTCAACATGTCGTTGATGGCCATGTTGATCATTTTCAACAGGCGGCCACTGAGCATGGCGCCGGGCGTTTTGATCATTTGTTCAAAAGGGTGTGCATTTTGACGGTTGGCGGGGAACATGGAGTTGTAAAGGTGCTGCTGCTTGCCCTTGCTTTGGCTTTGCATTTGCGTCCAGGTGCTGTTGACCATGGTTTTGTAGCCGTTGCCCAGCATGTGTTGCATGGGGTTGATTTTCAGCATGCCGCCGTCGAGCAAATAGGTGCCGTGTACGTAGGGTGAATGCACGAAGGGAAAGCATGGAACCATGGTGACAATGTCGGCTTCATTGGCCACGCGGTATACATGTGCGGCATTGATCTTCTTGCTGAGGTGTTCTGCATAGGGCACCAGCCCTACGCGCGGGGCGGCCACGCTGTACAGGTAGGAGTTCATGCCCAGTTCGGCACAAGCGGCTGCATTGATGTTGGCCAGCGCGCCGCCCAAGCTGTGGCCCATGCAGTGCACGGCGGTGGGTTTGAAACCCAGGTTCTGTTGTTTGATAAAGGCGTTCAGTTGCTGCACGTAGCTTTTGAAGGTGTTGCCAAAGCCTTGATGTATCAAGTGCCCTGTGGGGCCGGGGGTGGACGCTGCGTTAATGTCGGTGCCCCAATCGGAAGCGGTCAAAGTGCCACGGGTGGCGATCACAATTTCAGTGGAGCGGCCGCCGTTGAGCTGAGCCATGAAACCGAAGCCACTAAGGACTGGGGTGAACAGGCTAGAGGCGGCGGTGATAATTTTGAGAGAATCCTTGTTGACAAAGGGTAACTTCACATTCACCTGCCTCCTGAACATTTGCTCACTCAGTGATTCAGTGTTGTAAGCGAAAAGAGACAGATCAAAAATCTGTGTTGGATTCAATTCATTCATGGTTGACGAACCCCGTTGTGTTTGCAGCGAACAATTCTTCCATCGGAATCTTCCTCATATTTGGATAGATCACAGTCAACCCTTAAGACTCCACCAATGGCCTCAGAACCAAGATCAAAATCTAGCTTATCGTGAGCCCAAAACGTGTATTGTGTTCCCTCATGGCTGACCCACAAAAATTGAGTCACGCGTGGGTTCGCCGACAACAAATCGGGCCTTAGAAACCTTCGTTCCTCAACCACAGCAAACTTGAACTGGCCTTGCGCATTGGTAGTTGCGGTGTCGGTGTATTTCCCGCCTTCAAACCCGCCGCTGTAAAGTTCGCGCGTTGCAACAACATTTGCCAAGGGCTTGCCAGCCCAATGAATCAACCCTTCAATTGGCGAGCAATAAACAATTTTCCTGAACACAAAAGCCTCCGAAGGTTGAGGAAAAAATGGCAGCAGCAATACCAAGGCGAACAATGCGCGAATCATGATTGAAGCGTTACCGTGTTGATCAATTCAACACGTTAGCATTGCGTAGGCGGATCTCAAAAAGACACGCCCGGCGGGTCACTGGATGGAGGTAGGGCAATACCAAACACCCCGGCCACTGCCCTGCTGGCTTAAGTGCCCGCGCTCTACCAAATTGCGCAGATGGTGTTTGACAGTGTTTCGATTGGCCCCGGTAATTTGAACAATTTCAGACATGGTTGAACGTCCGCGTTCGCGCACTAGGTCAACAATCTGCAAAGACAGCTCTGGCAGGCGAGCCAATACAATTTTTTCTCGCTCAACTTTACGTTCAAGCCGCTGCACTTGCTCGGCCAAGGAACGCAAGAAAAAAACCAGCCAAGGCTGCCAGTTCGGTTCATTGGTGCGAATGGTCCCCTGTGTTTGGCGCAACGCCAAGTAGTAGGCTTCTTTGTTTAGCTCTATCACGCTTTCCAATGAGCTAAAAGGCACGTAGGCATAGCCAGCCTGAAGCAATGTGAGTGTGGTGAGGGCTCGGCTGATACGGCCATTGCCATCCTGAAAAGGATGAATTTCCAAAAAAACCACGACAAAGATTGCAATAATCAACAAGGGGTGCAAAATCCTGGATTCGCGTTGCTCGTTCACCCAAGCGACCAACTCAGCCATCAACCGCGGGGTATCAAAAGGCGATGCCGTCTGGAAAACAATGCCTATTTGCTGACCTTGCTCATTGAAAGCGGCCACGCTGTTTGTGTTGGTTTTGTACTGCCCACAGTGCCAAGCGTCTTTCTGGCTAAACTGAAGCAAAATTTGATGAAGTTGTTTGACATAATTTTCAGTAAAGGGAATGTTTTGCCATGCAGCAAACACGATATCCATTACCGCTGCGTAGCCAGCCACTTCCTGTTCATCACGGGTATCGAAACGTTTGATCTCAAGATTAGCCAACAACTGCTCAACCTGACGGTCGGTCAACTTGCTACCCTCAATACGGGTTGAAGACCCAATACTTTCGATGGTGGCCACGCGGCGTAGGGCTGACAAACGCTCGGGGGCGAGTGTTCCAAAGGCGCGCCAAGCCCCCTTGAATTCATCGATTCTGGATATTAACGCGAGAATTTCTGGCGTGATCTGGAGGGTGTGGGTTTTAAGCATGACCCAATAATAGACCCATTTTGACCCATTAACAACAGACTCGCCCAACGAAGGTCAGAAGTGGCTCGGTTGGTTTGAACAGCCTGACCCCGCTTGATAAGTAAATTGGGGTGGTCTGAAATCTGTGCGATGTTATCCACTTGGAGAACTCGGGGCACACCGGAAACTGCATCTTACGCTTAGTGTGTGGGTTCGGTCTGTCATTTGTCTGCGCTCAGCAATCCCGCTTTGTTGAGCGCGCTTTCTAAAAAATCAATCTCCAAAGCCTGTTGACCTATTTTGGCGTGTAGTGGCTTTAAGTCCACCGCCTCAATGACTTTGGACTCAAACCCAAACGCACCGCTTGCATTGGCCAACAGTTGCTTTTTCCATTCAACGATTTGGGTGGGGTGCAGTTCGAACTGCTGGCACAATTCTGCCAAGGTTTTGTCTTCTCGCAACGCGGCCAAAGCCACCTTGGCTTTGAACTCAGAATTGAACACGCGCCGTGTGCGGCGCCCTGACGATTTACTCATGATGGTCTCCAATACAGGCTGTTAAAAAGCCTACCTTAAAAACCCCAATTTATACTTATCTCAACTGTTCAGTTTTGCCGGGCCACTTCTGCCGCCCCGGGGCCACCTGAAACGCTGCAAGTTAATCGTTACCAAATAAATCCCTGGTATACACCTTGTGTGCCACGTCACTTAATTCATCAACACGCCGGTTACATAGAATCAAATCGGCCTGTTGCTTGAATTGCTCAAGATCGTTCACCACCCTGCTTCTGTAAAATTCGGACTCACTCAACACAGGCTCGTAAACAATCACTTCAATTCCCTTGGCCTTGATGCGCTTCATGATGCCCTGAATGGCTGACGACCTGAAGTTGTCGCTACCCGCCTTCATCACCAACCTGTAAACGCCCACAACCTTGGGGTTCCTGGCCACAACATCCGCTGCGATAAAGTCTTTGCGTGTGGTGTTGGCGTCCACAATCGCTTGAATCATGTTTTGTGGCACATCGCTGTAATTGGCCAGCAGTTGCTTGGTGTCTTTGGGCAAACAATAACCGCCATAACCAAAGCTTGGGTTGTTGTAGTGGTTGCCTATTCGGGGGTCGAGTGCCACGCCTTCAATAATTTGGCGGGAATCTAAATTGTGCCGCGCTGCGTAAGTGTCCAGTTCATTGAAATAGGCCACACGCATGGCCAGGTAGGTGTTGGCAAACAGCTTGATGGCCTCAGCTTCTGTGCTGCCGGTAAACAGGGTGGGTATATTTTGCTTGATGGCTCCTTGCTGCAGCAAGGAAGCAAACTGTTGGGCGGGCTCGCTTTGCTCGCCAACCACAATGCGGCTGGGGTAGAGGTTGTCGTGAAGAGCTTTGCCTTCACGCAAAAATTCAGGGCTGAATATGATTTGCTGCGTGTTAAATCGTTTGCGCAGTTGTTCCGTATAGCCCACCGGTATGGTGCTTTTAATCACCATGGTGGCTTGTGGGTTAATAGCCAGTACATCGGCCACCACCGCTTCAATTGATTTGGTGTTGAAGTGGTTGGTTTGCGCATCGTAATCGGTGGGAGTGGCGATGATTACAAACGTGGCCCCCCTGTAGGCATCTTCTTTGTGGGTGGTGGCTTTGAAGTTGAGCTGCTTGTTGGCCAGAAAGTCCTCAATCTCAACATCATGAATGGGCGATTTTTTCTGGTTCAGCAAATCAACCTTGGCTTGAACAATATCAAGCGCGACCACTTCATTGTGCTGGGCCAGCAGCATGGCGTTCGATAGGCCTACATAGCCGGTGCCTGCAATTGCTATTTTCATGAGAAACCCGGGCTTACGCCCTGTAAATGTTGAATGGCTTTAGAATAACGGATTGCGCAAAGCACAAAAGCGGAACTCGAACGAATGAAAAGCAGAATATTGGTAACTGGTGGTGCAGGTTTTTTGGGGTCGCACCTGTGCGAACGTTTGCTGGCCGAGGGCAACGAGGTAATTTGTGCTGACAATTATTTCACCGGCAGCAAAGAAAATGTGGCGCATCTGCTGAGCAACCCTTATTTTGAGTTGATTAGACACGATGTTACGTTTCCGCTTTACATCGAAGTAGACCAAATTTACAACCTGGCTTGCCCTGCAAGCCCGGTGCATTACCAGCACGACCCGGTGCAAACCACAAAAACCAGTGTGCACGGCGCAATCAATATGCTGGGTTTGGCCAAGCGCGTGAAGGCCAGAATTTTCCAGGCCAGCACCAGCGAGGTGTACGGCGACCCGGAAATACACCCACAGCCAGAAGAATACTGGGGCCGCGTGAACCCGATTGGTATTCGAAGTTGTTACGACGAGGGCAAGCGCTGCGCCGAAACCCTGTTTTTCGATTACTACCGCCAACACAACCTGGACATTAAAGTGGCCCGAATTTTCAACACCTACGGCCCTCGCATGCACCCCAACGATGGCCGCGTGGTGAGTAACTTTATTGTGCAAGCTCTGAAAGGCCAAGACATTACGATATTTGGTGACGGTAGCCAGACCCGCAGCTTTTGCTACGTGGACGATTTGATCGAAGGTTTTATTCGCTTGATGAACACCGAACCCGGCTTTACAGGGCCGGTGAACTTGGGCAACCCCGGCGAATTCACGATGCTGGAACTTGCAGAAAAAGTAATTGAATTGACAGGATCGAACAGCAAGCTGACCTTCATGCCGTTGCCGCAAGATGACCCCAAGCAGCGCCAACCCAATATTGAACTGGCAAAGGGGAAGTTGGGGTGGGAACCGGCAGTGCGGCTTGAAGAAGGCTTGCGAAAAACAATCGATTACTTTAAAACCGTGGTTGGTTGATTGCTTTCTTGATAAACCCAATCGACCAGTTGGGTTGTACCCGTGTACCCAGCCACCATAGTTTGCAGCCAGTCAATGCTTTCTGGCAGCCTTTCAAGTTGAAGGGAGTGTTGCAGGGCCTGTAACTTGCCCTGCAATTCTTCCCAAGGCAAAAAGCTTTCATGGGCTTTCATAATGCGAGGGTGGCTGGTGTTCTCGGGGTTGTCACCGATCAACAGTTCTTCATAGAGCTTTTCGCCAGGGCGCAAACCGGTGACCTGGATTTCAATGTCACCTTGCTGATTGTTGCTGTCCAGAACGGTAAAGCCCGACAATTCGACCATGCGCTGTGCAAGATCATAAATTCGCACGGGCTGACCCATATCGAGCACAAATACATCCCCACCTTTTGACATGGCGGCAGCCTGAATAACCAACTGGGCGGCTTCAGGAATGGTCATAAAATAACGGGTAATATCTTGGTGAGTCAGTGTAATTGGGCCGCCTTCCTTGATTTGACTGCGAAACAAAGGTACCACTGAGCCCGAGGAACCTAATACATTGCCAAAACGCACCATCGAGAAACAAGTGCCATGCAACGGTGCACCACCCTGCCCTGTTTCAGCCAAGGCTTGCAACACCATTTCAGCCACGCGCTTGCTGGCCCCCATGACATTGGTGGGGCGCACTGCTTTGTCGGTGCTGATCAACACAAAATTTTGAACGCCAAACCGGGCGGCACTTTGCGCGCAGGTTAGCGTGCCCCAAATGTTGTTCAGCAGGCCCTGAGCAATGTTGTGTTCAACCAGTGGCACATGCTTGTAAGCTGCAGCGTGGTAGACGGTTTCAGGCTTCCAGGTGGACATGAAGCGATCCATGGTGGCCTGGTCACGAACGGAGGCCAACAGGGGCACAACTGAAATGCCCTGTTGTTCAAAAGGCTGAAGCTCGGCGTGGATGTTGTACAACGCGAATTCACTTTGCTCAACCAGCAAAACACGGCTGGGTTTGCAAGCCACGATTTGGCGGCATAGTTCGCTGCCAATGCTGCCCCCCGCGCCCGTGATCATGACGGTTTTGCCCATGATGTGGCGATTCATCAATTCCGGGTTGGGAGCAACTGGGTCACGCCCAAGCAGGTCTTCAATGTCGAGTTCGCGAACGTCAGTAGTACGCACCCGGCCAGAAAGAAGGTCGCCCAAGGTAGGCACCGTGCGCACGTGCACGTTGTGGCGCCCCAGTTCGTTCAAAATTTCATTTCTGCGCTGACGGCCTATGGAAGGCATGGCCAACCATATGTCGGTGGCCTCCAGCCTGCCAATCAGCTTTGACAGGTTAATGGGGTTGTAAACCACGCGACCATCGATGCGATTGCCTTGCAGTGTTTTGCTGTCGTCGAGAAAACCAAGCACACGGAAATCGCGACCACGATCCAGCGCGGCCAACAATTGACGACCAGTTTCACCTGCGCCATAAATAAGCACGCCAGGTAGCAGCCTGTTGCGACTGGAAAACCGATGATCGCTGCCAAACCAATAACCCACAGTAACCCGACTGGCGGCCACCGCCAGGAAAAACAGTACTGGCTGGATTATGCCCATGGAGCGCAACAATTCAGGCACGCTGATTACGGTAAAAATAAGTGCATACAAGAAGCCGTAAAGTAAATTGGCCTTGGCCACGGTCAGCAACGCATTCCAGCCGCTATACCGAAAAATGGCATGGTACAAACCAAACTTGGTGAATATGGGTGTGGCCAGGCCAATGGAAACGCCGATGTACCAAAGATGCTGGGGCTCGAACCGCACCCACTCCTCTAGGCGCAGACAAAGCGCGGCCCACACGGTAAACACGGCCAAGGTCATATCAAGCCCCACCGCCAACAAGCGCTTGGCAATGCGCGGCATGTTGAGCAAGGGCTCGGTAATTCGTTGGCGAGCCCCCATTAGTGAGAAACCCCTTCGGTACGAACCACTTTGAGAAAGGTCAAAAACAGTATCTGGATATCAAACCACAAGCTTTGTTTTTGTGCATATTCAAGATCAAAGGCCACCTTTTGGGGAATAGGAATTTCATCGCGCCCGTTAACCTGTGCCCAACCGGTAAGGCCGGGTTTAATCAGATGAACATTGCATTGAGTGCGTGCCTCAATGAGATCGTGCTGATTGAACAATGCCGGGCGCGGCCCCACAAAACTCATTTCACCTTTAAAAATACACCACAGTTGTGGAAGCTCGTCGAGGCTGCTTTTGCGCAAAAACGAGCCAATGGGTGTGAGGTAGATTGTCGGATCTTGAAGCAGGTGGGTGGCTACTGCGGGGGTGTCTATTCGCATGCTTCGAAACTTCGGCATTTTGAAAATGTGGTTGTTCTGCCCCACCCGGTCAGACCAATACAGAACAGGCCCCGTGGAGGTAGCACGCACCAACACGAAAAGTACCATGCAGGGCAGTACCAAAAAAGGCAAGAGGGCAAAGCAAAGTAACAGATCCAGTAGTCTTTTCATGCGTTTCGGCGTGTGCGGTTAAACTTCAATGGGTAATAGGCGAGCGCGGTAACCCAAAGTGCGCTGAAGGTGAGCGGAATCAACCTGCAAATTGGCAGTCAGTTGATCGGCCATGGCTTGCTTGCCCAACAATTTACCCACCCAACGCAACCAGTTTAGCGGAAGCCCGAACAAGCGAGGCTGAACCCCCAGACAATTGCCGACACCGTTAAGAATATCGGTAGTCGAATAGTCGACTGAATCTGCAACATGAAAAATCTGCTGGTGTGCCGAAGCATGGAAGGCTAACAATTCAATGGCCTGAACCAAGTTTTCTACATGCACAAGACTACGCTGATTGCGCAAGCCAGCCAACGGTAAAGGGATACCTTTATTGACCCAGGCTGCCAACTTGGCGAGATTGCCCGGCGCGCCAAGACCATGAACCAAGGGGGGACGAACAATAGCGTAGCTGCCGTTCAAGTGCCGGGCGACATCGGCCAGCGCCTGCTCTGCTTGCAATTTGGACAAAGCATAGGGGCCGGAAGGATTACACGGCGTGTGTTCGTCAAGTTTATTGCCAGGGATGGTGATATTACCCACAGCACCAATCGAACTGACCAATACAAAACGATGAACACCCGCGCGAAATGCAGTTTCGGCAAGGTACTGTGTCCACTGCACATTCACTTGCTGAAAAGGCTCATGCTGCTGGGCCAGCCGGGCATTGGTGATGTGCGCCAAACCGCCCACGTGCAACACCACATTGACACCCTTGCAAGCTTGGGAAAAAGTGGCTTTGTCGGTAACCGACTGCATGAGGTACATCTGCCCACTGTACGGAATATGCAGAGGCAAAGGGTTGCGCAACAGCAGCCGAACGTCATGACCCTGCCCTTGCAAATGCGCAAGTAAGTGTTGCCCAACAAAACCTGAGGCACCTGTGAGCAGAATTACCGCCATATCTTATTGCCTTTTAAAACTTTCGGTACTTAAGCAGGCCGCGCATGGCATATTGCAAGAAATACCAAGCCGACTGAATTACATTGAGCTTTTCAAGGTCGCGATAAGCGCGCCAAACATGCAAAGCCGATTTCTTTTTGTTGCGCGACACAGACTGCCCGAGTACACGGTAGCGCATGAGGTCTTTGTTCAGTCCATGTGCCATGTTTCCACGCTTGAGGATTTGAAGCCAGCAATCGAAATCATCGTAGTAGGTTTTACGCATAACCACCGGCCCAGACTTGCTACAGTCCACCAATACGGTTGATGTGGCTATTGCGGTGTTGCCCAGCAACTGGTGATAGCTCAACGAGGCGGGCACGGTGACCGGTTTGCCAACCTGTGCGCCATCTGCAGAAATTCGCCGAAAGGCGGTGTACACAATGGCGGCCTGAGTGGCGTGCGCGTGGGTCAGGGAATCCTGTAACTTGGTGGGCAACCACAAATCGTCGCTATCCAGAAATGCGAGCCAGCGGCCTTGGGCCTGCGCAATTGCACCATTGCGGGCAGCGGCCGGACCGCCATTTTGAGGCATGTTGATCAAGCGAATTCTGGGGTCACGCTGGCAATAGGCTTGAACCACTTCAGCAGTGTTGTCGGGTGAACAATCGTTGGCAATCAGCATTTCCCAATGCGGGTAAGTTTGAGCCAGCACCGATTCAATTGTTTCGCCGACATACGCGGCAGCTTTGTAGGCAGGCGTGATGATGGAAACAAGTTGATCGTTCATTCCCGCCCCTCCAGGGCTTGGAGCATGCCTTGCGTGAAATTGTCGACGCTGCTGTCTTCGGCCACATACAGTTCACCGGCCACTGTATGTTCCCACACTTTGGCAAAATACCTTTGGATGCCTTCTTCGGTGCGCGCGATATGCCGACCAGCCAGATTACTTGCAATGGTTTGCGGTAAATCTTTTAAATTGGCAACGTACTGAACAAGCGGGCAATGGGTGTAGAACGCGTCGCCCAGTGCAATCACTTGCTTGTCAAGCAACAGGGCCTCTGCTCCACTTTTTGAATTGATCGACACCACCAGATCAGTTTTTTTCAACACCTCATAGTTGTTGGTCGAGGGACGGAGTAGTTTAAGATTGTCATGCTTTTTGAGCAAGGCAAGTACGCGAGCACTGTCGATTGCACCAACCATGGCGGGGTGTTCTTTGAAAACCACGGTGTGGGTGTGCGGTACAGACCTGCAAATGAAATCGACCAAAGCCAGCTGGTCGAGCAAATGCGGAGTGCGCAAGGTAAGTGCCATGTCGCCGGGCACGTGCAGGGGGTAATACACAAACTGACCACAGTCGGTCAAGCTTGAGTAGCTGCCACGCAGACGAAAACTGCTCCACAACATACGTGCATGGGTGGCTACATAACCACCGATGTATCCAAATTCTTGCCGCTTACCCAACAGGTATTTGTCGACTACTTTTTGCGCCAGACGCTTGGCATTGCGTACATTGACAATCTTTTTCCAGGCTGTGGTGTACTGGTGTTTGTCTTTTTGAGGAACAACGATTGTGCTTTTGCTGACCGTGTCTTGAAGATAATCCTGCACGGCTCGAGGAATTTCGTCATTTGAAGAATCGGAAATACTGAGCGCCTTGAAACTGTTTTGAATGTAAAACAAGCGGCCACGAAAAAAACTGGGTTCGATGAAGTAGTTGTTAATACCTTGGTTGCGTGCAGCAAAATAACTGCCGATGACCGAAAGGAATCCGCCCAGTTCTTGAACCATCATGAAGGGGCCCTTTTCACCGAAAGTGGTGCAAGCTTGTGAGGCCGCCTCAAGCGCAACGAGTAATTTTCGCTGTAGCTCGGTTGAGTCATGCAGACCAAACGCAAACCGTTCATGGCCGAACCAAAAATTGAGCTGATCGATGCCGTACTTCTGCATGACACTGTCGAAAGACTGTGATGAGACATCCACCTGTGTTGCAGAAAAAACCTGCAAGCCAGCTTGCTGAAGCATTTCAGTGCTGCGGTCGTCGAAAGAAATGAACGCTGCTTCATGCCCTTGCTTACGCAGTTGCAAGCCAACCTTAAGCCAGAACGCAGTTTGATATTCGGCCAGTGTAGTGATGAGAAAACGTTTCATGATTTGAATTTTTGAATTAGGTTGTGCCTGAAAGCAAGGCCGAAACTGATCACTATCATTGCTGTTACAGACAACGCGCCAGCCAATGCCAGCTGTAACAGATTGCCGACCTGCGATGCGAAGTAATAACAAGGCAATGAAAAAGCCAGCACACTTACTACCACCACAGACAGCTTGCGGTAGGTACCCGAGGGCAAAGCAATCGCCTGTTGAATAACCCTGAACTGAAGTACAAATGCTATGCAGGCAGCAACCACCTGCCCAACGATGAAGGCGAACTCGCTAAGCCAAGACTGCAGCAAAAATCCAATGAGCAATTGTACAACAATGAACAATACGGCTATTCGGTTAAACCTTGAAACCGACTGAACCCGACCAATCAGGGCAGAAGCACCAAAGCCTACCAAACCTGCAAGGGCCGGAAATACAAACAATGCGCTTTGCCAGTACCACAAACCCGAGAATTCATTGGAGAGCCACAGACGCAACATAGGCTCGGAAAAGGCCATGGCACTGGCATAAAGCGGCAGTACAACGCAGGCCAACAATAACGTACCATTGCCTATAAGCTTGGCCATGTCGGTTGCACCCTGAGCCCCATGATCAAGCCGTGCAGCCAAAGGCTGGACGATACCGTTGACCAAGCCAACAACTGATTTGGCAAAACGCGGAATTCGGGACAACGCTTCGTATACGCCAACACTGCTTGGGCCGAGCAAAAAACTGATCAACAACACAGGCCCATTGGATTGGGTTGTGCCAAGTATTTTGCTGGCACTAAGGCCGGGGCTGCGGGCACGAATTTCGGCCCGGGCAATGCGATCAAACCCCGAAAAAGATACGCGGTGTGGGTCAAGCAACCTAACTGCGAATACCAGTGCAAGTACTGCACGCCCCGATTGCGCAAATAAAAATACTGCGCAAACCCAATACAGACCGAATCCTTTCCATATGATGTAAACCGCGCCAACCGTGTAGGCCAAAGCCGCTGCAACTTCAATTAAGCGCTGTAATTTGAAATTTTCGAAACCCTTGATAATGCCCTCAAAAACCAATGACGCAAACAACAAAGGCAACAACAAGGCAGTAAGTTCTAGCGCCAGCTGAAACTCGGTGTATAGCACGCCTGTAATTGACATCCAGTTACCCAATGACGGGGCCAATAGGTAAAGCACACCACCCAGAACCGCCCCGATACCCAGTGCCAGCAAACCGATTTGAAGCAACACCGCAAGGGCGTGCGCCCACTGGCCTTCAGCCCTGGCCCGTGCCACACTGTGAGTGGCAATTTCACCAAACCCAAGATCGAAAATACCCATACCCATTAACGGGATGAACAAACGTGCCATTGAAATAACACCAAAGCCCGCCACACCATAAGCCGACACAAGATAAGGCACCAGCAACAAACCCAATACGCTGACGGCAAAGAATGCGACGCCCGAGATGAGTGTGTTTTTAATGAGGCTTTTAAACATGTCAGTTGACAACAGAACTGGATTGAATACAAATGGTGTTGCCGCTGGCCAACCTTGGGCGTACTACAGTTACTTTTGTTGCAGGTGATGCGATTGTATCGAGGGAACTGGGCGGTGCTACTGCTTCGATTCGATTGAGCAACGGTTGAACCTGCTCTGCTGTAAAAAGCTTGCTGGACTTTTTTTGAACAAACGCAGGATCTGCGAATTTTCGTTCAACCCACATGGCCAACCGTGCACCCAGTGCGCGACGAATACTCCAGACCAGCCTGGACTTTAGAGACGGCGATGGAACACCAATGCTGCGACTGGCAGACTGCCCAAGCACTTGCATGACTGAATGAACCGTACGGGCTGATGATTGCCCATCGATGCTGTGATAAATACTTTCAATTTGCTGTGTTTTCGCAGGGGCGGGGGCGGCAAACAATTCCTTGAGGGCCAACAGGCTTGATGCATGTTGACTGACCTGATGCGGCCCTGGCACGCGCAACGCAGGTGTATCAAGCCAGGCGGGTGAAATGGCAGGCTTGCCCAGCATGCTGGCTTCCACTGCGGTGCTGCAATTAAGATGCAACAGCAGGCTACATTGATTCAGCCATTCAAGTGATGTTCCTTCTTGTCTGATCTGAAAATTCGCATGTTTGCTCAAACCCTCATAGGGGTCTCGAGACTCAAACGGGTGTGGGCGTAATACAAACTGTTGAGCAGGAAATCTTTCGCAAAGCGTATCGATCAATTTGACCATACCTTGATTGGCCTGCCGCGCATCGGCAATGTATTGCGTAGCGAATTCGGCATCGAACCCGGCAGAAAGCATGGTTTTAAATTCATCATGACTGCCCGCGGAATACCGTGGGTTAACAATCGGGAAGTTGGTATTGACCAGCACATAACCTGGCTGAATTTGTGGCTTGGGCAACGCATTGCGCCACGGGTCGGCGCAAAAGTCGTAGCGCGGGCAACCCGTAATGGAAATGCGGTCGGCGGGCACAACGCCTGCCGTTTCAAGCGCCGTTGCCTGGCTACTGCCCCAAGTGCAATACAAGTCGAGGTGCTGCGCGCCACCACTGCTGCCCACCAGTTTGGCAAACTCTTCCGGTGTTTTCCCGCCGGTGCCTTCGGTGTCCAACACCCCCACCTTGATACCTTCTTGCAGGTAGGCGTAAACATGCTGAAGATTATTATTGCGCACGTAGTTAAGCAATACAAAATCGGGGCGAATTGCGCGAATATCAAATGATTGGTCGTACATGGGCACAAGCCACACTTGAAAGTTGTGCTGTGCGAAGTGCCAGGCCAGCAAAACGAGTCCGTCCAGATCACGTAGCGGATTGTCAACAACCAAACAAATTTTCTGTAGTGACATGGTTTATTCCAGGCACTCGGGGCGAACTGCTGTGTTGACCTCAATGTCTTTGTTCACTTTGCGCCCCAACAGTGAATCGAAATACTTGGGCGCCATACCAAAGCCGGGGCGTACGCTGCGAATGTGTTCGGCGGTGATGGTGTCGCCTGCCTTCATTGGTTTCACAAAATAAAGCGATCGGCGAAATTGCGCGTTGCCTACTTCGCTGGACTTGCGCCCGTAATCAACATTGCCCATAGCCTGCCATGCCGTTTTGGCACCCAGGCAGAGTTGCTCCAGTTCATCGGGTTGAAGGGAGAAACTGTCGTCGGGCCCACCATCGCTTCGGTCAAGCGTAAAATGTTTTTCGATAATGCATGCGCCTAGTGCAACGCTTGCGATGGCCGTGGTGTTGTCCAAGGTGTGGTCGGAAAGGCCGGTGAGTACGCCAAAGCGGTTGATCATGTCGGGAATGGTTCGCAGGTTGTAATCACCTGCGGGCGCGGGGTAGCCGCTTACGCAATGAAGCAGAGCCAATTGCGAGCAGCCGCCTGCGCGTGCCGCATCTACAGCCTCTCGTATTTCTTCTGCGTCAGCCATGCCAGTAGAGATAATCATGGGCTTGCCAGTTAAGGCCACATAACGAATCAATGGCAGGTCGATTGCCTCGAAGGAGGCAATTTTGTAAGCGGGGGAATTAAGATCCTCGAGCAGGTCCACTGCCGTGGTATCGAACGGTGAACTGAACATGGTAATGCCCTGCTTGGCAGCGTGAGCGAACATTTCACCATGCCACTCCCAGGGAGTGTGAGCTTCCTCGTAGAGTTTGTAGAGCGATTTACCATGCCACAGACCGCCACTTATCATGAACTCTGGGGCTTGAGAGTTCAACGTGATGGTATCGGCACGGTATGTTTGAACTTTGACGGCATCGGCACCACGCGCTTTTGCAATGCTGATTAATTGCAAAGCCTTGGACAAGTCGCCATTGTGATTGGCTGACATTTCAGCAATGACATAAGGCGCATATTGCGGGCCAATGGGTCTTCCGGCAATTTGATACTCAGGTATTTTATTCATTCGATTTTTCCTGTGAATGAAGCCACTCGCTGCGAAGCAAGCCGAAGTGAATAAGATTGACGTACTGGGTTTCAACCTGGATTTGACCACGTTGTTCGCCTTCTCGCGAGAAACCAAGGCGCTGGTGATACGCCAAAGATGCCACATTAAACGCCAAAACAGCACCGCATATTTTGTGAATCCGGTATTGATTAAAAGCCAATTTAAGCGCGGCCATGCCCATTCGTAAACCCGTGCCTTTGGCTGCCTGTGGGCTGGTGTAAAAGCCCCACTCGACAACCTGACCTGCCTGAGCACCGGAAAAGTTGACATGCCCGAGTGGCTGCCCTTGTTCTTCGTACACCAACAGCACTTTTTTTCCTTCGACTTGGGTGCGTTGAAACCAGCTGAGGTGGTCGGCGTACTCAATCCTGGATTGAGTGAGCATCATTGATCTGTTTTCTTCATGATTGCGCCATTCAAGCAGAAGGGCCAAGTCGCGCTCAACAACAGGACGAAGCAAACTCATAACAAGGCTCCTACTGACTGGGCCACTCGACTGGCCCCCGCCCCATCCACCAAGGTGGCCGCCTTCTCGGACATTTCAAGGTAGGTTTTAGTGTGGTTTAGTTGCTGCAAGCACCTGTTAAAGTCTGTATGAAGCTGGGCCGGGCTGAGCAATACAAGGGCGGCCCCGGCTGCCTGCAAACCCTGCAAAACAATGGTTTGGTTGGCTGCGATTCCAATTGCGACAGAGGGCAAGCCCATGGTGCAGCGCTCCCATGCACTTGACCCGCCTGCGCCTATTGCAAGGTCGGCACACAACATGAGTTCGCCTACATTAGCCACTTGGGTGTGCACAGCAATTGGAAGCGATGATTTTCCAACAAAAGCCCGCAATTCTCGGTGATGCGGATAGGCATTGCCAACAACCACATCGATCAGCGAAAGCTGTTGCGCTGAATTGGAATTGAGCTGTTGCAATACACTGAGGGTCACGTTGGTAGGGTCGGCACCGCCCAAGGAAATGAGTACTCGCGCAATGCGGTCGAATTGCAGTTTCCTGGCCAGAGATTGCGGCCGCAGTTCTGCAAACTCTGGGCGAAGCAAGGCGTAACGGGTTCCGATCAGGCGTCGTGCACTGGCTGGCACCAGCCCGTCGTAGTCAGAACTTTGGCGTCCAAGGTTTTGATCAAGCAGCAATGTACATTCATGCTTGCGATTGGCAAGGTCATCCACGACAACCATCGGCACCTTGATTTCAGCTTGAACTACAGATTCCCAATGGTGATCGATTTGATAGTGGTCCACGACAACTGCTTGTGGATTGTAATTTCGGCATAACTCAACAAACTTCAATGGACTGTCGTTGCCCAGCATTTCAACCGGGTAAGTTGATGCGATCAAACCTGTCAGGTTACCTGGCAAATTGGCGCAGAAAAAAACTGGCTGAAAACCCATATCGCCAAGCCTGCCTGCCAGCGTAAGGCACCGCATAACATGGCCGGTACCCATGCTCGACGATGAATCGACCCGGAACGCGATTATTGCATTACTGGCCATGATCCAAGGCCCTGAACATTAACTCGGCACGAACCCAGTCCTCAGGAGTGTCAATGTCTTGAACCCGGGAGCGGGGTAGCAAATAAAGGCCCGATTCAGCGCCGAAGATTGGACGACCTTCCAACCATGCTTCGGTCGTTCCCCAATAAAATTGGCCTGCATCATGAAATGCCTCTTCAAGATCTTGAGAACGGGTGGATGCATGCTCAGGATAAAACATGGCCACGCAGCCCGCTTTATCAAGACGAATCGCACGCTGAATTGGAAACGTAAAGGTGGTAGCAGAAAATACGTAATCCGCCTGCGTGGCCTGCAATTGATTTAAAGCCTGCTGCAGATCATTCACCTGTATGAACGGGGCCGTGGCATATACGCAGCAAACTTGCTGAACTTGCGCGCCCTGTTCAAGCAGAAAATTAATGGCATGTTGAACGACAGGAATAGTCGGTGTGTGATCATCAGACAAATGCGCTGGCCGAATGAAAGGAATTTCGGCACCTAAACCTTCAGCACAGCTGGCTATCTCGTGACTATCGGTTGAGACCAATACGCGATCGAAACACCCACTCTGCAGCGCAGCCTGAATGGACCAGGCAATCATGGGCTTGCCGCAAAACGGTTTTACATTTTTCCCCGGAATTCGTTTGCTGCCGCCACGGGCAGGAATAATGGCGACTTTCATTTCGACAGAGATTGACGCAAAGCGTCTAACACTTGGTCTTGCTGCTGAAACGACAAAGACGAATACATGGGAATACTGACGGCTTCGGAGTAAAACTTCTCTGCATTGGGGAAGTCACCTTTTTTAAAACCCAGGCGCTGGTAATAAGGCTGTAGATGAATGGGAATGTAGTGCAGGTTGACTCCGATTCCCTTGGCCCGCATGCGATCAAACACCGTGGTGTGATTAACGCTGATTTGATCCAGGTGAAGACGAATGATGTACAAGTGCAAAGCGGAATGGGTGTCTTGGTGCTGGTATGGTCGCATAACAGCAGGCAGGTCAACCAACAGCGTGTTGTACCGGGTTGCAATGGCATGACGTTGCTCGATAAAAGTATCAAGCTTGTCCATTTGACTCAAACCCAACGCTGCTTGCAAATCGGTCATTCGGTAGTTATAGCCCAACTCGATTTGTTGGTAGTACCACGCCCCATCGGGTTGGTGTGTCATTAGCTCCGAGTCGCGTGTAATACCGTGGCTGCGATACAACTGCATGCGCGTGGCCAATTCTTTTTGGCGCGTCGTGGCCATACCACCTTCAGCAGTGGTAATGATTTTAACCGGGTGAAAACTGAATACCGTGATGTCGCTGTATTCGCAATTGCCAACGGGCAGGCCAAGGTAGCGCCCACCTATCGCATGCGAGGCATCTTCGATTATTTTAAAACCGTATTGCTTGGACAGTTCATTGATTTCCCGCATAGGGCAGGATTGCCCGCTGAGGTGCACCGCGATCAATACTTTGGGTAGGCGCGCTGCTGCTTCGGCTTGCTGAAGCTTTAACTGCAGCGCTTCAATACTGAGGTTGTAGGTGGCTGGATCGATGTCTACGAAATCAATGTTGGCTCCGCAATACAAAGCGCAATTGGACGAGGCCACGAATGAGATGGGGCTGGTCCAGACCAAATCACCGGGACCTACTTCAAGCGCCATGCAGGCAATGTGCAAAGCAGATGTAGCGCTATTGACCGCAACAGCGTGAGGCACCTTACAGTAGCTTGCGACCCTGTTTTCGAACGCGGGTACGGCAGGGCCCTGCGTAAGAAAATCGGAGCGCAAAACATCGATTACCGCATCGATGTCTTGTTGATCAATTTGTTGGCGACCGTAAGGAATCACGTTAAACCTCGAGTCCCAGGTGTTGCTTCATCAGCGTTTTCAATTGCACTGGTGTGAGAAAGTCGGTGTTGGTTCCACTGTTATATGCAAAGCCGGGCTGAACTGCCTGCCCGCCTGTTGCCTTGCAATAGGACTCGACCGAGTGAGCACCTGCCGAAGGCAATATCGCGTAATAACACCCCAAGTCGACTGTGTTGAAACTGTCACTTTCGGTGATCATTTCTTCATGTATTTTCTCACCGGGACGAATGCCGACAACTGGGTGTTCGCAGTCTGGCCCAATGGCCTGAGCTACGTCGGTAATTCTATAGCTCGGTATTTTAGGCACGAATATTTCGCCACCCTTGGCGTTCTCAAGTGCCCACAGCACCATATCAACACCTTCTTGAAGGCTGATATTAAAGCGCGTCATTTCGGGATCGGTAATGGGCAACACGCCGGTGTTTCGCTTGTCCATGAAAAATGGAATAACCGAGCCGCGAGAACCCATTACGTTGCCATAGCGAACCACTGAAAGCTTCAAGTCGCGGCCGCCACGTATGTTATTGGCTGCGGTAAACAATTTGTCGGAACACAACTTGGTAGCACCGTACAAATTGATAGGTGCAGCAGCTTTGTCTGTCGACAAAGCCACCACGTCTTTAACACCCGCATCGAGGCAAGCTTCGATCAAATTCTGGGCACCCAATACGTTGGTTTTAATGCATTCAAACGGGTTGTATTCTGCCACAGGCACCTGCTTCAATGCGGCTGCGTGAATGACAACATCAATGCCTTCAAGCGCACGGCGAATGCGATCCTGATCGCGGATGTCGCCAATGAAATACCGAATGGCTCGGTGCTTTGCTGGGTCAAACTCTTGGCTCATTTCGAATTGCTTGAGTTCGTCCCGAGAAAAGATAACCAGCCTTTTAACGTCGGGATACCGCTCCAAAATTGTTTTTGTAAATGCTTTACCGAAAGAGCCGGTGCCACCAGTAATTAGAACTGATCGATTATTCAACATGAATTAAAACCACCTTTCCAGCCTGTCCAAGGCCAACCAAAAACCTTCTCCACCATTCTTGTGCCCTTGCCAAATTTCAGGAATGAAAGATGATTGGGGTGAATGATGAGCCAATACTTCAGAGACCATGCCGAAATCGACGTGACCCTCTCCAATTTGCAATCCCTCTTCGTCAATGCCTTTTGCATCAACCAAGTGGGAATGCGCAACAAAAGGTGCAACCGCTTCCATAAATACTTTGAAAGATTGTCCAAAGTGCGTGCAGGTGAGCTGCGAATGAGAAACGTCCAGGCAAACCCGATAAGCGTACTTGGTGCAAAAATCAACAATGTCTTCCTGCAGCATGAAGGCATTGTGATAGCGTTGACCACCGAAATGCCACGGGAACGGGGGCATTGTCTGCGGAATGATTTCCACCCCTTCGGCATCTACTTCTTTCAAGCTAGCTGCGATTTGTTCATGCATTTGCATGCGGCGCTTTTCGTCAACAAACCCGTCTTGGGTAAAGCCACCCGCGTTAATGATGATGGGGGGGCGATCGTTGCCCCTGAAATACTTTCTTAGTTCACGCGTTACATCCACAACGCGTTGCAGTTCGCGAATGGAGCGCTGACGGTAGTTTTCATCAAGCGAACACAAGTCCATGACGTGGTCGCCTTCGAATAACTCGGGGCTGTGTACGACCAAACCCAAATCCCATTGACGATCAATAAAATCGCCAATGTTCACCTTCAAGTCTTGATAGCTGAGATGAAACTCCATGGTGGTGAAATTGGATTTATCGACCATGCTACCAAAATCGTGATAACGAACCGGCACACCAAACGGGCGCTTGAAGGCGTAGTTGCGGGAGGTGATGGAATGCACTTCAAGATCAGAGGGATAGAAAAAATCACCCACCTTGAATTCGTGTTTGGCCTTTCTGCCAATTAACTCGCTGCGACGATACGGCTGCAAACCTTTGCCTGGGCTACGCACTTCAACCATATCAGCAGTGATTGTTTCACCTGCTTTCAGATCGCAATTGATGATCAAGCTTTTGGCGAGTACCTCACGGTTCATCATTTCGCCTTGGGTGACTCGGCGGGGCTCGTCGGTGCCCAATGCTTCTTCGAGCTCGCGGATGCTTTGTACCATTTGCTTGAACTCATCGGGCAGCAAGCTGACGCGATGGTCATTACCTTCCATGCCACGGTCTAAGGTGAAATGTTTTTCGATGATCTTCGCACCTTTTGCCACCGCAGCAATTGGTACGTGAACGCCACGTTCATGGCCAGAGTACCCCACGGGGCACGAACCAATTTCAGCCAAACGCTCGAGATAATTCAGGTTCACGTCTTTGAATGGCGCCGGGTATGTTGAGTTGCAATGCAGCAGCACATAATTGGCGTTGTTTCGCTGAAGAAGCTTAACCGCAGCACGAATTTCAGCTTCATTGGACATGCCGGTAGACGCGATAATCAGCTTGCCGGTTTTGGCCATTGCTTCAAGTAAATCGTGATTGCTAAGGTCGGCCGAGGCCAGTTTGTAGGCTTGCATGCCATAGGCCTCGAGCGTGGCCAGGCTTTCCAGATCCCAAGGCGTGCACAGGGGCTCCATGCCAAGTGATTTACAATGATCGAAAGCCTGAATCAGCTCGTCCTCTTTCAACTGAAAGCGTGCCAGCAAATCGAGTGTGTATTGCGCGCCAAGGTCTTCGCTGGGGTCTGCCGCATCGCCGCCAGTATTTCTGTACATGCTGGCCATGTTCCGCATTTGAAACTTCGCACAATCGGCACCAGCTTGCGCCGCTTTCTCGATCAGTTGTTTGGCCAACTCAAGACTGCCATTGTGATTGTTGCCAATTTCAGCAATCAAATAAGCAGCGTGACCAGGGCCGATTTTTCGATTCCCGATTGCCAGTTCTTTCGGATTCTTGAAGGCCACCGCCATAAGGTGACCCAGGCGATCAGTTAGTGGAATGACCGTTACCCGGGCATCGAAGCGTTTTTCGATCTCGGCGTAATCCTGGTCAATTTTCAGGCTGAGGAACTCGCGATTACAAATGGCGGAAACAGGCGTAGTCAGGTCAATTTCGACACCAGACATAACCCAGCGCCGAAAATCCCCGTCTGTCATGACCCCTTCCAAGTGACCAGACTGATCCAGTGCAAACACAATACCAGACTTGTTTTCGCCAATTTTCTTGAGGGCATTGACCACGCTGTCTTCGGCGTAGATCACATAATCGCCCAAATTTCGCTCTATTCTCATTCCTGAATTCCTGACATCAAGGCTTGTACTACTTCAAAGTCGGCCAAGGAATCGATTTCCCAGCTTTCTTCTTCGCTCATTTCAAGCATGGCAACTTTGCCACCCAAGCGGTTGTTCATTTGCTGAAGTATAGAGGTTCGTGTGATGTAAATCGAACCATTTTCCCTGTACCACACATCAGACTCGGGAATATCTTGTCGCCTTGGCCTGTTCTTGAAATCATACAAAGCTTGCGGCTGCGAGGGGGTTTTCCAGAAAAAATGGTGATTGCGGCAAACACCGAGCAAAGAATCTGCCCGTTCAGATTCAAATTGCTGAATTGCCTTTTCCAACACACCCTTGCGCCTGCAAGGCGAGGTTGGCTGAAGCAAAATGACATTTTCAGCCTGATCGCCAGCTTTTCTTAATTCCTCCACCACATGAAGAAGTACAGGCTCGGTGGGCGTGGTGTCTTCGGCCAAGTGTACCGGACGCAAGAACGGCACTTCTGCACCGGCCTCTCGGGCACATCGAGCTATGTCTTCGTCATCTGTTGACACGACGACGCGACCAACCGAAGGAGATTCAAGTGCAGTGGCCACAGACCAGGCAATCAGCGGTTTACCGCAAATAGGGCGAACGTTTTTACCGGGTAGCCCCTTGGAACCGCCCCGGGCCGGAATAATGGCCAAATACTTGGTGTTAGGCATGATTGCTTGAGTAACCTAATGCTGAAATTAACAGGATAAACGCGATGCTTTCCGAGAAGTCGTAGTGAAACGAGTTCAGGAAATTGCCAACTACAAACATAAGCAGTACTGGCGCAATGTGCAAAGCACTCCATTCGTTGGCGTAGCTTCCGCGAATTACCAACAAAATAAAAGCCAAATAGAGTCCAAGGCCTAAAATACCACCCTGAATCAGCAGCAGCAGGTATTGATTGTGCGGATTCTGAAATGGTTCAGCACCAAACTCGCTGGCATAAGGTGCCACAGCATTCCTGACCCCGCCAATACCGTGACCCAACAACGGCGCATCAGCAAATGCTTGCCCGCCCGAGATTTGCAGCATCATTCGCTCACCCACGCTTGATTTCTGATCCTCACCAGTTCGGAAGTCACTGACCTCTTGAATCCCTTTGTCAATTCGCTGTTGAACATTGTCAACCGTAAAGTAAGCCGTGCCTAAGATGATCAAAGTGGCTGCGGCGCCCGCGACCAAGCCCTTCAAACCAAACCGCTGAATACCGAACACCAGCGGAATTACGCCAAACACCACCCAGCCAGTTCGACCATCCACCATGGCAAACAGATTGATGAACGCAGCCACAACCAGCACAGCGTAAATGATCACCCAAACCAGATTCTTTGGCTGACAATACCGGCCCTCCTTTACGCGACAACCAAGGGCAAGCAGCCAAAAATACAAAGCAATCGCCATGAAAAAATTATGCGTAATGTGCTTCTTGAACACAGTGGGGTTGGATGAAATGGCGTATTCGCCATCTGAAACCACCCCAAAAGCCACAAGATCAACCTGAAGCCACACCATATATGACAAGGTCAAAGTGATCGCCATGGAGGCCAAAAAGGCTTGCCCGACCAACAGACGATCTTGAGCAGAATGAAACGCGGGAATCAACAAGGGAATTAGTAACAGGCGGCCGTATTTGCTCAGAAAATCGCTATAAAGACTAGGGTCATTGGTGCCGTACATGAACGTGATCAGCAAAAAAACTACCAGCGCCATCAATACAAGCGTTGAGGTACGCCGGGCTATACCAGCCAATAGCCGCCAGCTTTCGGGTTTGAGATAGGTAAAAACAAGAGCCAACAAGATGAATAAATTCACCGGCGCTGGCTTGATGGGCAGAAAAAATGCGGCCCCGGCCAGAAACCAGGCCGGGTTGATTCGTTGAACCCAATTCAAGCGATTACCCCAAACAATGGAAAGAATGGCCTGATTTTACAGTGTCAACGCCAAAAAAACCTGGAGGTTCTCTTTAAACCCACCCCCACCGCTGCCAATGCATTTTCAAAAATGCGTAGGTAACAGGCGCGGTGATCAGCCCCGGCAGGCCAAAAGCCACTTCGCCCAGAATGATGGCCATGAGCATTTCAGGCACGCTGGCGCGTACATTGCGGCCAATGATGTAGCCGTTCACGAAATATTCAAGCTTGTGGATGATGAACAGGTAAACAAGCGAACCCAAAGCCACAAAAACGCCATAGCGAATGGTCAGCACCAGAATTAGCGTGTTGGCCATGATGTTGCCTGCAGCGGGAATAAGGCTGGCCACGGCAGTGAACATCAGCAACAGTTCCCGGAAAGGCAGTACCACATCAAAGGCAGGCAATATGCCGTAGATAAACACGGCGGTGCAGAAGGTATTCCAGATGCTGACGTACACCTGCGCGCCCATCAACAAGGTAAAACAACGCACGTACTTTTCCAGGGTTTGAAGCCAGGCTACAGCAAGCGGCCGTGGGGCTGTGCCGTTGCCATTGGCGGCAGGCACCAACAAGGCTGCAGAAACCCCCAAAATAAGCGCGAACACAAATTGCAGGAAGATAAAAAAACTTGCCCCGCCGAAGTTGCGAATGTAATCAACGAAATCGCTGTCGTCTTTGCTGATCATCTTGAACAGGTCGCCGGGCTTGCCCGGAATGTGCTCTTTAATGGCCTGAGGCAGGCTGGCTGTGACCGAGTTCAGGTTGCGTAGTGCTTCTTCAACCAGTTGCGGGCCTTGCTGGGTCATGGTTTGAATCACAAAACGCACACCGCTATTTACGCCAAGACACAACAAAATAACTGCCGAAGCCACTACAGCAGTGGTAAGAAAGGTGGGCAGCCAGCCAAACAGCGCGCGCATGAAGCGGCCTTTGAACTTGTTGATGTGGGGCTGCAACAACAGCACAAAACCCCGACGGGTAAAGCGGGTCAACGCAAAAATGGCCAGCCCTGCGATAAGACCAACGCCAATTTTGAAAGACAGCATGCAGACCCAGATGGCCAAAATGCCGATGACGGACGCGTATTCCCATCGAACGAGTGAGTTTTCTTGATGCTGAACCGGGTTGGTCATGTAAAAGTAGTCTTGGCTGATTATTGGCGGTTGTATGACCAAGTGAATTCTGATTCTATCCCACTTTTTGCGCAAGACATGCATCCGCATTCCGGGTGATCCCTTGAGAACAACCACAAACCATGTGTTTATCCCCTTTTCCCTTGCACTGCTACAGTGCCCCGCAAATGACAAAACTGGGGTGATACACATGGAACGATCTTGGCTGAACAAATACGGCGTTCTGCTGCTGGCTACAACTTTAACTGCCTGTGGTGGCGGCGGTGCGGGCACAAGCGGCAACACCAATGAAAGCGGCACGGGCGTTGATGGCAACAATGGCGGCACCGTACTGCGTGGTGTGGCTTCACACGGTGGCCCATTGGCTGGCGTTGAAGTGGTTGCCGTAGAAGCAAACAGCACCCGCGGTGCACGCGCCACCACCCAGGCCGATGGCAGTTTTGCCCTGAATGTAACCGGCCTGAACCACCCGCTGCGCCTGTTTGCAAACAACAACCGCACACCTGAGAACTTCGCACTGACATCGCTGGCCTTTGAAGGGCAAAACGTAGCCCACATCAATGAAGCCACTCACGCCTTAACCCAAGCCATGGGCAGCACCCCAACCACAGCCAAACTGCAACAGTTCAGCCAACTGCTGCAGGATTCGCTGGCCAATTACACGGACGATGCGCTGGCCCACGTACGAATTGCCTTTGTGGGCAATGGCATTTTGCTGGAAAGCCGGGCCAACCCAAGCCTGCGTGCAACCATTGACACCACGGCGACCAACCCTGCCCCTGCCTTGTTGCCTGCCGTTACTGCCACGCAAACCATCGACCCTGCGCAACTGCGCGACCTGGCACTTAACTTCGGGGCCGCCCTTGCTGTGCAATCAAGCAGTGTCAGCAAGCTGGACCCTGTAATGCACATTGACTTTCAAGACAACGAGGGCTTTACCGCAGCCGAAGTGGCCGCGCTTAGCAACCTGATTGATATCAGTGTGGAAGGCTTTGAAGTGTTGCGCTGCTTTGCAGACACACCCGACACACAAGACCGTTGCCTGGTTCGCATGATGCTGAAAGCCAATGCCTTCGAGGAACTGGACTTTGGCAACCCAAACTTTGCACAAGTGGAAGTGAGCGACAACTACGATGTAATTGTTGAACGCCGCAGCACAGGCCCGGATGCCGGTGTGCTAAAAATGGCAGGTGGCCAGTTCCGCCCCTATTCTGCCAACACACGGCTGCAACACATTGCCCAAACCAGTGTGCAAGCCGACGGCAGACTTTCTTCGATCAACCCGATCCGGACCGACCTTGAACTGAATATTGAAGCGTCCAGCGGCAACGTAAGCCTGCTGCCTGCTTCACGCGCCAATCAAAGGGTGCGCGGTGCACTGTTGCTGCAAACACAAGGCGAAAACACCAGCAGCCTGTTGACCTTGCGCAGACCAAACATTGGTGAATGTACCGACGTGTTGAACCTGGTTCGAAACCCCAGCAACAACAGCGACTGCAGCTACCAATTCACCGTGGGTAACCTTGGCAACCTGGAAGCAGGTTCACGCAACGGCCAATTAAGTGTGGGGATCGAGATCAATAACATTGCCGGTGCAAGGCTGTTTCCGTTTGTTCGCGTAACGCGCGGCGCGTCTGTCCGTTCTGCAAACTTCCCAACCCTGAACGCGAATTCATTGCGCGCACTACATGCCTACGGCACCGCCATGGCACCCGCCACCACGCTGACCATTGAACTGTCACCGCCTGCCGGGTTCAACCAGGTATGCATTGCTGCAAACAGCGATGAAACAAGCCCGTTTGCCTGTGTACGAAAAACGCGGCAGGTCAGCATTCCCAACGCATTGCTGCCACCGCGGTTAAACAGCTATGTGCTTTACACCACTGACAACGAGGGCAACCGTTTCGTGCAGCGCTATAGTTTGCAGTGATTGTGAATTATTTCTTTTATGAAGGCATCGCGCTATTATCGGGTTTGTTTTCGTAGATGGAGTAATGCTTGAAACCATCTGTCGCCTTTGCAGCACACCGTGAAACAATTCGCAGAATTGTCGAATCGCACTGTGCAACAAATGCACGGATTTTTGGCTCGGTACTGCATGGCGAAGACTTGGAAGGTAGTGATTTGGATATTTTGATAGATCCGACTCCTGAAACCACTCTTTTTGATATCGGAGCGATTCGACACGAGTTGTTTCAACTTCTTGGTGTCCCCGTGGATGTGCTGACTCCTAAATCGCTCCCATAAAAGTTCCGTGCTGCGGTTCTTGCTGAGGCCGTCCCCGTATGACCCGTGATAAACAACGAATAGCGGTCTATCTTGCACACATTTTAGAGGCAGTTGATCGGATAAATCGCTATACGGCAGAAATGACAAAAAGCGATTTTCTTGACAACTTGCTTGTACAAGACGCAGTAATCCGCAACTTTGAAATCATCGGTGAAGCTAGCCACAACATCGAAATTCATCACCCAGAATTTGCTTTAGCCCATCCCGAGTTACCACTTGCATTGCATATCAAATGAGAAATGCAATTGCTCACGGATACTTTAAAGTCGATTTTGAGATCGTTTGGAATACAGTCCAAAAAAGTCTTCCTCAACTTTACAACATGATCAAATCAGTAAGCCTTACCTTGGGTTGAAACAGATCTCCAGATAAAGAACCCAAACCACAGGCCAAACAAGCCCAGCAAGTTCAACGCCCCGCCACCGCCGCCCCCCTGAGAAACAGCCACAGGTGGGGTGGTTGTTGAACCACCGGTTTCGCCGCCAGGCGTGAAGGTGCGTTCAGTCACGCTGGAATTGGCCAGGCGAATAACACTGGTGTTGCTGCGGTTGGTGCTGGTGTCGGTCACGGTGAGCGCGAATTCAGCAATATTGGCGGTCATGCCAGACTGAACCTGCAAAGTGCTGCCTGTGGCACCAGCCAACACCACCGGATTGCCATACACCTGCTGCCAACTGAACGTAAGGTTTTCAGCTGCCCCGGCGCTGTTGCTGGACAACGCTGCATCAATACTGAAGGGACCATCGCTGCCCACCACGGCCGATTGCGGCACGTTGGCAACAGGCAGGGGGGTGGCCAACGCGCGCACCGCAGCCAGCGTGGCCAGCGGGTTGAGCAAGCCGGCACCACAACTGGTGCCAGTGCAATTGCGCCGGGTAGCTACCCCTGCAGTAATGGTGAAATCGGCATTCGGTGGGTACGCCAGGGCGTTGTCGCGCAGCAGGCCATCAATTTCACTGGGGGTCAAGCTGGGGCGCGCTGCTTTCAACAGCGAAACGGCACCTGCCACCATGGGTGCAGAAAAACTGGTGCCCGCCAACAACAAGGCGGTGTCGCCATTGGTGGCTGGCGTGGTGGCGCCACTGTTGCTGGCCCCGGCATAAAAACCCGAGGCATTGCCGGGCGCGTGCAGGGTCAAATAGCTGTTGCTGGCCCCTTTTGCTGTGTAGGTGGCCAGTTGCCCGTCTTGTTCAGCAGCGCCGGCCGCAATGGTACCAGGGCAGTTGGCTGGGTACTGAATTGCACCGCCCGAATTGTTGCCCGCTGAAACCACCACCGTGACCCCTTCCGCCCGCGCGTCGGCAATCGCTTGGGCCACTGTGTCGCTTGCAGTGCAAACACCATCGAGCAATGCGGTGTCAGCCGCAAAGCTGAGGTTGATGACATTGGCCGGGTTTGGATTCACGCCAATGGCGGGGTCGACATTGCCCGAGCCAGTGGCCCAGTAAAAGGCGTCCACAATGTCGGAACTGGTGGCAATACCACAACGGCCGGAAACACGAACAGGAAGCACCTTGGCATTCCAGTCCATTCCCGCCAGAAACTGCCCGTTATTGGACTGCGCTGCGGCCACCGAAGCCACCGACGTGCCGTGCCACGAACTGCTGGTAGACCCGTCGGAACAGGTAAAGCCTGGTGGCGGTGCATCACCGGGATCGGAAGGATCGGGGTCGCGGCCATCGCCATCGTTGGAACCGGAATCAAACACAGTACCTGCTTCCACTGTGCCTGTTTGTGGCGTGACGCGGGTCACGAAGTCGTAGCCGGGAAGCAGCCTGCCCTTGAGTTCACGGTGTTCAAACAACACACCGGAATCAAGCACAGCGATGACCACCGCGGCACTGCCACGGGTTTGTTCCCACACGTCCTGCATGCGCAGCGACGCATAGGCGCCCGCGTGCATATAACTGGCCTGGTTGGGTGCATAGACTGGGTCGTTGGGGGCCGGAACTGCTGTGCTTTTCAAGGAAATATCCGGGCTTGCAAAACGCACGCCTGGCATGGCTTTCAAGGCGGCGCCAATGGCCTGTGAACTTTGCATATTGCCCCGCACAGGCATGCTTTGCATTTCAATCAGGTAACTGTCGGGTTGCAGCAGTGGACGAACCATGTTCACAGGCACGCCAAGCGCGGTTTGCGCCTTTTGCACCATGTCAGCCGCTTGTGCTTTGGGCATATTGACCACCCAGCGCATGGGGGTGGGTGTTGCTGCCGGGGTAACGGGTTCGGCATGGACCAATGA
>NZ_DAIUBR010000027.1:0-43328 GCF_036846585.1 Limnobacter sp.
GCCGAACGACCTTGCCCGCAACAGCATCAAGTACAAAACCATTGATACGGCCAAGCGTGATATTGCGCGTACGGTGTGGAACAAGCCCGATTGGTGGCCCATGCCAGTGTTGCTGATTGCGTTGGCCCTGTTCATTTGGCCGGCATGGGCGGCCTGGAAACGTCGTGAGCAAGCAATGGGTATTCGAGAAGACCTGGCCACCACAGTGACAACCCACACGGGGGGTCGCCGCTGATGGGCAATTATTTGTTGCGTCGTGTGTTGTACGGTTTGCTGGTGCTGCTGGGTGTGAACCTGATTACCTTTGTGCTGTTTTTTCAGGTGAACAGCCCCGATGACATGGCGCGCATGGCGCTGGGTGGCAAGCGGGTTGCGCAGGAATCAGTCGAACAATGGAAACGCGAACGCGGTTACGACTTGCCCTTGCTGTACAACAGCGGAGCTGAAGGCTTGGGCAAGGCGGGCGAAACCATTTTCTTTCAAAAATCCGTGCCCATGTTTGCGGGTGAGTTTGGAAGTTCTGACGACGGCCGCAACATTGCCAGTGAAATTGCAAAGCGGGCAGGGCCCAGCTTGGCCCTGGCTGTTCCCGTGTTTGTTCTCGGTTTGTTTTTAAACATTGTGTTGTCCCTGTTGCTGACATTTTTCAGGGGCACCTACCTGGATCTAAGCGGTGTGGTGCTGTGCGTGTTGGCCATGTCCATTTCAGGTTTGTTTTACATCATTGGTGGGCAATATCTGTTCTCCAAAACCCTGGCACTGGTTCCCATTTCCGGGTACGACCCTGGCGTTGAAGCATGGCGTTTCCTGATTCTGCCCGTCATCATTGGCGTGGTCAGTGGC
The DNA here is from genome assembly GCF_036846585.1 of Limnobacter sp. Lineage (GTDB taxonomy): Bacteria > Pseudomonadota > Gammaproteobacteria > Burkholderiales > Burkholderiaceae_B > Limnobacter. The sequence goes on from NZ_DAIUBR010000027.1 coordinate 844, forward strand.
CTGGGGGGCGGCACACGCTGGTACCGCACCATTTTCCTTGAAGAAATCAACAAGGATTACGTGCGCACTGCACGCTCCAAGGGCCTGTCTGAAATACAAGTGTTGGGGCGGCATGTGCTGCGCAATGGCTTGATTCCCATACTTACGGGTTCTGTCACGGTCATTCCCTTGCTGTTCATGGGCTCCCTGATTTCCGAATCGTTCTTCGGCATTCCCGGCCTGGGCAGTTACACCATCGAAGCCATTCAGTCGCAAGACTTTGCAATTGTGCGCGCCATGGTGTTTATTGGCTCGGTGCTTTACCTGGTGGGTTTGATTTTGACTGACATTGCCTACACCATTGCGGACCCTCGGGTCCGGTTGGCTTAAGGAGCACAGGCCAATGATGCCCACCTTTTTGCTGACTGATGTTTTAATTTGGTTGCTGGTTTTTGGCGTGTTGGCATACGCGCGGTCGGTTATTAAAAACCCGCTTGCGCGTGCCTCGTGGGGACTGGTGTTCCAATCGAAGATTGCCAGCGCCAGTTTGGTGATCCTGTTGTTGGCGGTCGTCATCACGTTGCTGGACAGTGTGCACCTGCGTTTGAATTCCACGCAACAAAGCCGCTACGCCAGCCCCATCATTTCCGTGCTTGATGTGGCGCTTGGCCCCTTGGCCTATGCGCGTGAAAAGTCCTATTCAGCGCCCTTGGCCACACGCGCCTTGAGCAAGGAAACCATGGAAGTGGATGGCAAGCCTGTGCGCGATTACCCGCGCCTGCAGTTTGGCGGTGTGCATCTGGCTTCTGAAAACGACAAAGCCCAGGACTTGACCCGACGTGCCTATCAGGGTGCCTTGGGCGGTGTAGTGCTGTGGGCGTTTTTTCTGGTGGCCTTGTGGGTTGTTCGTCGTGCCATGGCGCACGCTGAACTTCAAAACGGCATTGGCGTGTTCAATGGCAGCGGGGCTTACCGCGCCGTGGTGTGGACCCTGTTTGCACTGTGTGTCATCGGCGGTGTGGTGTGGAAATGGGCCGAGGCCTACCACGTGCTGGGCACCGACAAAGTGGGTGTGGATGTGCTTTACATCGCACTGAAAGGCCTGCGCACTGCCATGCTGATTGGTTTGCTGACCACCTTGCTGACTTTGCCTGTGGGCATTGCGATGGGCTTGGCTGCAGGTTATTTCAGGGGTTGGGTCGATGACATTATTCAGTACATTTACACCACGTTGAATTCCATCCCCTCGGTGTTGCTTATTGCGGCCACCGTGTTGATGTTGCAGGTGGCCCTGGAGGCGAATCCGGAAGCTTTTGCATCCTCGATTGAGAAAGCCGACCTTCGGCTTTTCTTTTTGTGTGCCATTTTGGGTTTGACAAGCTGGACAGGCCTGGCCCGCCTAATGCGTGGCGAGGTGCTGAAAATGCGCGAACAGGATTACATTCTGGCCGCACGCGCCAGTGGTGTATCCAGCGCAAAAATTTTGTTCTCGCATTTGCTGCCGAACTTGATGCACCTCATTCTGATTGCCATGGTCATGGATTTTTCCGGGCTGGTGCTGGCTGAAGCCGTGCTTAGTTATGTGGGCGTTGGGGTCGACCCCAGCACCTTCAGTTACGGCACTATGATCAATGCAGCCCGCCTTGAATTGAGCCGTGAACCGGTTGTGTGGTGGAGCCTTGCCGCTGCCTTTGTGTTCATGCTGTTGCTGGTCTTGTCGGCCAACCTGTTTGCCGATGCGGTGCGCGATGCGTTTGATCCCCGCGCACGCCAGTTGAAACAATCTTTGGTAAGGGTGTAGGCGTATGGGTTTGCTCGACATCCACGGACTAAGCACACGATTGGCCAGTGAAGCAGGCTGGGTTCATGCGCTGGATGATTTGTCCCTGGCAATTGAAAAAGGCCAAACCTTTGCGTTGGTGGGTGAATCGGGTTGTGGCAAGTCCATGACCGCGCTCAGCATTGCACGCCTGTTGCCAGACAGCGGCGCGATTGTAGCCGGGCAGGTGAAGCTAAGCGATGACAGCACAAATACCGATGTGTTGCGCATCAGCGAAACGGCCATGCGCGGCCTGCGTGGCAAACGAATTGCCATGATTTTTCAGGAACCGGGTACCAGCCTGAACCCGGTGATGACGGTGGGCGACCAGCTTACGGAAATGATTTGCCTGCACACCGGTGCCAGCAAGGCGCAGGCGCTGAAAGAGGCAGAAGACTGGTTGGCACATGTGGGCATTCCCGAGCCGAAAAAGCGTTTGCAACAGTTTCCGTTTGAAATGTCGGGCGGGCAAAAGCAGCGCGTGATGATTGCCATGGCGCTGTGTGTGAAGCCTGATCTGCTGATTGCCGATGAGCCCACCACCGCGCTGGATGTGTCCATTCAGGCGCAGGTTCTTGATCTGTTGAAAACGCTGCAGCGCGAGCAAGGCATGGCCATGCTGCTGATTACGCATGACCTTGCAATCGTGAAGCAAATGGCCGACACCGTGGGTTTGATGTACGCAGGCCAACTGGTTGAAAAAGCCGGTACGGCCGAGTTTTTTGCAGACCCGCGCCACCCCTATGCACACGCCTTGGTGAAATCGCTGCCCAGCCAGGCGCAGCGGGGCCAGGCGTTGTACGCCCTGGAGGGCAGGGTGCCGTCGCTGGTCAACCCACAACCCGGTTGCAGGTTTGCCGCCCGTTGCATGCACGCGCAGGAAAACTGCACGCAAAGCACGCCCGGTTTGCTCATGGCCACTGAAAGCCATCAAGTGCGTTGCTTCTATCACGCCGACTTGTCGTTTCAAAAGCCAGGTTCAGTCAACACGAATTCCAGTGATGCAGGCACATTCGCTACAACAGCCAAAGTGGTGCTGCAAACCGTGTCGCTTTCGGTGGCTTACCCTGAAAAAGGCGGTGTGTTGCGCAGGCATTTCAAACCCGTGCTGAACAAGCTGGATGTCACCCTGTTGCAAGGCCGCACTGTGGCGTTGGTGGGTGAATCGGGTTCAGGAAAAACAACGGCTGCACGTGCCTTGCTGGGCCTGCTGGGCAGCAATGCCAAGGTGCAGGGCGATGTGTTGATGGAAGGGCGTCCGCTTCGCCAGTGGCCCGAGCGTGGGCCGCAAGGCTGGCGTTCGAAAATCCAGTTTGTATTTCAAGACCCCTTTGCTTCTCTGAACCCGCGCCACCGTATTGCCGAAATTCTGGAAGAACCGCTGCTCAGCCTGCGGCCTGATCTGGATGCAGCGGCCCGCAAGTCCCGTGTTTTGAAGGTGATTGAGCAGGTCAGCCTGCCAGAAGAGGCGCTGGCCCGTTTTCCGCATGAATTTTCTGGTGGTCAGCGCCAACGTATCGCAATTGCGCGTGCTTTGGTTTCAGAACCCAAAATTTTGATATGCGATGAACCCACATCTGCTTTGGATGTGTCGGTTCAGGCACAAATACTGAACCTGTTGAAACGCCTGCAAAACGAAACAGGCGTGGCCATGTTGTTCATTACCCACAACCTGGCTGTGGTGCAGTACCTGGCCGACGAGGTGGTGGTGCTAAGGCATGGCAACGTGGTTGAACGTGGCTCGGCGGAACTGCTTTTTGCCAACCCGCAGCATGCTTATACACGCCAATTGATCAACGCTGCGCCCGTTTTATAAATTTGCTAGGATTCCCAGCTTTCCTGTTTCGGTGTGTTGGGAATGGTCAGTTTCATGCCCGGTTTAATCAGCTTTTTCTTGCCCAGGCCATTCATGCGTTGCAGGTCCTTTATCTTCACTCCATATTGCTGTGCAATTTCACTCAAGGTGTCGCCTTTCATGACCACGTAACTGCGGTAAGGTTTCGCGGGCTTGTAGGCCTTCAGGCTGGCCTGAATTTTGGCGGAGTGCTCGACGGGTATCAGCAGCGTGTTGCTGTGGGCAGCGTACAAAACAGGCTGGTTCAATGCCGGGTTCAGTTTGCGGATCATGTCCAGTTCAACCCCGGCAAGGCGCGCAATTTCCCGAAGGTCTACATCTGAAGTTCGCTTGATTTCAGTGAAATAGGGTTTGTTCGGAAATTTGGGCAGGGTAATGCCAAAGCGTTCGGGGCTTTGAATCAGATTTTTCAATGCCTGCAGTTTGGGAATGTAATGGCGGGTTTCAAGCGGCAAGTCCAGGTTGTCGATCAGTGGTTCCAGCCCGGCATCCTGCGCTTTTTTTACAGCTCTCAGCACAGAACCTTCTCCCCAGTTGTAGGAAAGCAGTGCCAGGTGCCAGTCCCCGTGCATGTCATAAAGGTAGGTCAGGTAATCCAGTGCGGCCCGGGTGGACGCCACCAGGTCTCGCCTTTCATCCACCCATTTGTTTTGTTTCAAGTCGAACTGCCGCCCGGTGCCGGGTACAAATTGCCACAGCCCTTCGGCCGCTGACGGCGAACGTGCAAGCGGGTTGAACTGGCTTTCGACAAACGGCAGCAGAGCAAGCTCGGAAGGCATGCCGCGCTTCTCGCATTCCTGTGCAATAAAGTAAATATAGGGCTCGGACCGCTTCAGCATGGCGGTCACCATCCGCTTGTTTTTTAGCAGGGCGCGTTCACGGACCACCACAGCCCGGTTGTTGAGGTCAGGGATTGAGAGGTTTTTTCGAATTTCTGACCACACATCAGTGGGTTCGGCGCTGAGGTCGAGCGTGATCAGTTCCAGCGGGCCCGACATTTTCAGTTCAAGGGTTGAGTTCGGCGAGATCAAGCCAAACAGTTGAACTTCCGCGGATTCAACGTTCTCGGCATTCAATGTCACATCGCTGTGGGCGTGGCTGACCGTCGTAGTGAACGCCAGCAACGCGCTGGCCACCAAGCTCTTAAAGCCAAAGCCTCCTGCAACATTGCCGGGCTTTGGGCTGTGAATTATTCCGTCGGTGAACGAACTGTTTTTCAAGTGGATCGCGCGGCCCGGTCAGGCACCATGAACAAAGAACGTGCATGCTATGTCGAACTTACTCCGTGGTCAATCGAGAGTTGACCCATGCCCCAGTTCGAGTGATACCCCTTGAATTATTTTAAATAAGTGTGTTTGTAAAAAAATGTTAACTGACTGTCGCAATCAGAAATTGTCTTTTGCTTCACGTATTTCTTTGAATTCAATGGGATTTGTTGCGTTGATGAACAAATTGCTCAGTCGTTCGGTTTCAAGAGTTGTCGGAATTGTGCTTAAGCCTTTCTCCCGAATTTTGCGCACCTCAATTTCCCGTTTCTCAATATTTTTAGAGTCCGGTGCGAAGGCCCGTGCAAACCGCATGTTTGATTCGGTGTACTCGTGGGCACAGTAAATACGGGTATTTGCCGGAAATTGATTGATTTTTTGAAGGGATTCAAACATTTGTTGGGGCGTGCCCTCGAAAAGTCGCCCACACCCGCCCGAGAACAGGGTGTCGCCGCAAAACATCCACACTTCATCGCTGTTCATGGTGTCTTTCAGCTCAATGACATAGGCAATGTGGTCCACCGTGTGGCCTGGTACATCCAGTACCTTGGCCATCAGGCAGTGCACATCCACCACATCACCTTCCTTGACGGGGTGGTTCACTTGTGCCACACGCCCGGAGGCAGGTCCGTACACTGGTAGGTCGTTTCCGTTCTGTTTTAGCAGGTGATCAATTCCGCCGACATGGTCCAAATGGTGATGGGTCACCAAAATACCGCTAAGATGGTAGCCGTGGGAATCCAGAAAACCTTGAACCGACCGGGCACAACCGGGGTCTACCACCACGCAGGCTTTGCTTGGTTCATGCACAATTGCCCACAGGTAGTTGTCCTGAAAGGCCGGAATGCCGTAGACCGACCAATTAGAAACTTGAGAAGACTTGAATGATTCCATCTGAACCCCTGAACGAATTGACTAAATCACAAGCCCAAATGGTAGCACTCGATGCTTGGTTGAATACACCGGCTGGCAGGTACTTCACTGCACGCGAGCAGCACTGGATTGACTCCGTGGTGGCCGATATTTTCGGGTTCAGGGCCGTGCAGTTGGGCACGCGGCTGGTTGACGGTTTGAAGGAAAGCCGCATTCCCCACAAGGCTTACGTGCAGCAAGGCCTGGTGGCCAGTGCGCACAACGGGGTGGCGGTGTACCAGCCCGATTGTTTCGCCGAGTTTGAAGAATTGCCGTTCGAGAGCCAATCGCTTGACATGTTGGTGTTGCCGCATGTGCTGGAGTTTTCCGAAGACCCGCATCAGTTGCTGCGTGAAGTGGATCGCGTATTGATGCCGGAGGGGCGTGTTGTCATCACCGGTTTTAATCCCATGTCCCTGTGGGGGCTGCGCCATGCTGCATTGAAGCGCTGGGTGCCCGTGTGGCCACAAGGTTGCGAACCCATTCACTTGATTCGCCTGAAAGACTGGTTGAAATTGCTGTCATTCGAGCCCGAATTTGGTCGCTTTGGATGTTACCGTTTTCCGGCCTTTACCGAACGGGGCCTAAGCCGGATGGGTTTTATGGAACATGCCGGCGACCGCTGGTGGCCGGTGTGCGGTGCGGTGTATTTCGTGTGCGCGGTGAAACGTGTTCACGGCATGCGTTTGATCGGCCCGGCATTCAAAGACAAAAAGGTATCGGCGCGCCAACTCAAACCTTTGGCCAATAAGGCCCTGCATAAAACACCTACAATATGCGGCCGTGGATAACGCCAACAGGATCAAATTTTGACAGAACAAAGAATAGCCACCGTTGTGATGTACGCGGACGGTGCGTGCAAAGGCAACCCTGGCCCCGGTGGTTGGGGCGTGTTCCTGCAGTCGGGTGACCATGCCAAGGAGTTGTGTGGTGGCGAACTGAACACTACCAACAACCGCATGGAACTGACTGCGGTCATCGAGGGTTTGAATGCCCTGAAGAAACGTTGCAGCATCGATGTGTACACCGATTCTCAGTACGTGCGTAAAGGCGTACTGGAGTGGATGCCCAAGTGGAAAATGAATGGCTGGAGAACATCGGACAAAAAGCCGGTGAAAAATGCCGATTTGTGGCAAACCCTGGATGAGGCCAGCGTGCGCCACCTGGTGCGCTGGCACTGGGTAAAAGGCCATTCCGGCAACCCTGGCAATGAAAAAGCGGATGAATTGGCCAACCAAGGTGTAGAAAAGGTGATGAAACAATGAGATACGTGGTACTGGACACCGAAACAACAGGCCTGGAAGTTCGACAGGGGCACCGGATTATTGAAATTGGCTGTATCGAAGTGAACGGGCGGCAGGTCACCGATCACCACTTTCACCAATACATCAACCCCGAGCGCGCGGTTGATGAAGGTGCGTTTCAGGTGCACGGCATTTCGGATGACATGCTCGCGGACAAACCCAAATTCAAACAGATCGCCAAAGATTTTCTCGATTTCGTGCAGGGCAGTACCCTGATCATTCACAACGCATCATTCGACATCGGGTTTCTGGATGGTGAACTGGATCGTGTGGGCCTTGGCAAAATGGCCGATTATGTCGAAGGTGTAATCGATTCGCTGGGCATGGCCCGCGAAATGTTCCCGGGCAAACGCAACAACCTGGACACCCTGTGCGACCGCCTTGGCGTAAACAATGCCCATCGCCAGTTGCACGGCGCCTTGCTGGATTCGCAAATTCTGGCTGAAGTGTACCTTGCCATGACACGCGGGCAAGATAGCCTGGTAATTGATTTGAATGCCCACCATGACGACGATGGTGTAGAACGCATCAAGTTAAGCGCATTGAATTTGGCAGAGCCCGAGCCGTCCGAAGAGGAATTGGCTTTGCACCAAGCTTACCTGGCCGACATTGAAAAAGCGGCCAAGGGGCCAAGCGTGTGGAGCAAGATCAGCCAGACGACCGAAGAACAGGCAGTTTAGGGAGGTTTGCCATGAAGAAGGCAGTTGCATGGGGTGTGGGAATTGTTGTGGGTGTGCCGCTTGTTTTGGCAGCCACCGCAGCAATTTTGGTGAACACCATTGACCAACAGGCTTTGCTGAACAAAGCCAGTGCGGTGGTCAAGCAAAAACAGCAACGCGATCTTGCGTTCACCGGCCCTGTGCAATTGAAATGGTTTCCCTCTATTGGCGCCGATTTGAATGGCGTCACCTTGTCTGAATTCCAAAGTACCGATCAATTTCTGAAAGCCGACAAGGTCAGTATTTCATTGGCTTTGTTGCCCTTGTTGCGTTCAGAAATTGTGGTGGATGCTGTACAGGCCACCGGGGTCACTGTGAATGTGGTCAAGGATGCGGATGGCAAGTTTAATTTTGCTGATCTCAGCAATTCCGGGAAAAACGAAGAAGTGAAAGAGGAACAGGAGCAAGCGCCCGCCGAAGGCCAACAAGCCTTGAACTTCTCGGTCGATTCGATTGCGCTTGAAAACCTGAATGTGAACTATGCGGACAAGCAGGGCGGGCTGGAAGCGTCATTGAACAACTTCGTTTTGCAAAGTGGGCGGATAGAACCCGGCGTGCCCACCGACATTGCCCTGAAAGGCAATTTGAAAGCCAACAAACCACAGGCTGATTTGAACATTAACCTGAACACGCGGCTTGAGTTCGGTTTGGGCGAAAACCTTTACGCCAATTTTGAAAACCTGAAACTGGCTGTGTTGGGGCAACTGGACAAACAGCAAGCCGATGTGAATGTGCAGGCCAGTACCCTGAACGTGAACCCCAACACGCTGGAAGTGAAGGCACAGTCGCTGGATGCCAAAGCCAAGGGACAACTGCCCGATGTGGGGGCATTCGATATCAGCTTGAATTCGCCTTCGCTGGAATTGAGTGAAACGGTTGCGCGTGGCGAAGCCTTCAATTTCAATGTCGATTTAAAACAGGTCACACGCACCATCAATGCCTCCGTGGCTTTGGCGAAGCTGGAAGGCAACCTGAAACAGTCTGTCGTAGCTGCCCTGGACACCACGGTGAAGTTGGTGGAGGGCCAGCGTACCGTGAATTTGAAGCTGACCAGCCCCTTGAGCGTGAACATGAAAAGCCAGTTGATCGAGTTGAAAAACATCAGCGGACAACTGGATGTGCAAGACCCCGCCTTGCCCAAAAAATCAGCCAGCATGCCCTTGGCAGGTCGCCTTGAAGTGAACAACACCGAGAAAACCGCCGAACTGGATTTGAATTCCAGGTTCGAGGCCACTTCATTTGATTTGAAGGCAGCGGTCAAGAACTTTGCCAAGCCAGCCATCACGGCCGTGTTGAATGCAGACAAACTGGACATCGATGCGCTGTTGCCACCGAAGAAAACGTCTGCTGAAACGGCTGCAAAAACCGGTGGTGGTGAACCCAAAGACACCCCTGTGGATTTGAGTCCCTTGCGCAATTTAAACCTGGATATCACTGCCAATATTGGTGAATTGAAAGTCTCCAATATTCAGGCCAGTCGATTGAAAACCAAGGCAGTGGCACGCGGTGGAAAATTGACCATCTCACCGCTGGACGCACAGTTGTATGGTGGTTCCACCAGCGGCGTGATCACTGCCGATGCCAACACACAAACCGTGACTGTCAACCAGAACATGAGCGGGGTTCAAATTCAACCGGTCATCAAGGCGCTGCTCGACAAAGACATGGCCGAGGGCAAGGGCAATGTGGGCATCAATATTCGCACCACCGGCAACACCGTCAATCAAATGAAAGCCGCAATGGATGGCAAGGTGTCCGTCAGTTTGCAAGATGGCGCAATCAAGGGCATTAATCTGGCCGAGAAATTGCGCAACGCCAAATCGCTGTTGAGCGGTGCAAGCAACACAACCCAGAAAACCGACAGCACGCAGAAAACCGATTTCAGTTCACTGGCGGTCAGCTTTGACATCAATGATGGCGTGGCCACCTCGAACGACTTGAATGTGATGGCTCCACTGTTCCGGATTGGTGGCGCTGGCCAGGTTAATTTGGTGAAAAATACGCTCGATTACCTGGCGCGCGCCACGGTTGTTGCCACAAGCACCGGGCAAGGGGGAAAAACGCTGGATTCGGGTTTGAACGGCGTCACGGTGCCCGTGCGTTTGTTTGGTCCTTTCGCAGGCGTGCAATGGGAACTGCAGTTCAAAGACCTTGCCAAAGACGCAGCCAAGGCCAAGTTACAGCCTAAAATTGACGAGAAGAAAGAAGAACTGAAGGGCAAGGCCGAAGAGAAAGTGAAAGATGCATTGAAGGGCTTCCTGAAGCGTTGATTGTTTGTGCAGGGGTGCCTCACAGTGGGTGTGCTTTGTTTGTGAATAGTTTGCTACCATCATGACAAACCATTCACGCCACGGTGCACCCTTGTCCAACCCTGCTGGATTGCCAGTTGTCGAACTAAGCCATGCCATCAAGCTTTTGTCGAAGAAGCTCGACATTCGGATTGATGAAGCCGAGCAACTGATTGGCTTGGCCAACTTGATCCGTTTGCCCCGCGGTGAAACACTGTTTCGCCAGGGTGAGGCCAGCCACCATTTTTACCTGCTGTTGCAAGGCCAGTTGAAAGGCCAGCGCATTCGTCCGGACGGGCACATTGACCTGACCCTGGCCTTCTATCCCGCAGAAATGATTGGCGAGCTTGGTTTTTTTGATCAGGCCCCCAGAACCCTGACCATTTCCGCCCGGCGAGACAGCGTATTGCTTGAAATCGATCAGACTGCGCTGGAGAAATTCGGTGAATTCAGCCGTTCTGTTTATCACCACCTGATCCGCCTCCTTGTGTCGCGTTTCAAGCGTGAGCTTGGCTACAGCGGCCCTTCGAAACAACACCAGTTCATTCTGTTTCAATCTTTTGTCAGGCCTGAAGGATTCAGCGCACAGGCGGTAGAAGGTTTTCAGTCTGCCATGGCCCGGCACTGCGAGTTGCGGCTGTGGAAAAACCTTCAGGAAATACCGGTTGGCAACCTTGCAGGCCCGGCAAGCTGGGTGGTTGAGATGATTCAAGGCGAACCGCTGGCATGCTTGAATGACCAACTGATTGAAGAACTGGATTGCATGGTGCTCATGATTTGTGCCAGCACCTTGAATGACGCACGCAGTTGCGAAATCGTGCAGGCACAACTGCAATCGGCTGACACGGATTTGCCGGTGTGGATGGTGCTGGTGCACGAGGCATCCTGGGTGGAGCAGTCTGTCACGCAACGCATTCGCGAAACCTTTGGCACCGGGTTCAAGCTGCTGCATATTCGGCGGGGGCACCATGCAGACAATGCGCGGGTGGCTCGCCATATTCTGGGGTTAACGCTGGGCCTAGTCTTGGGTGGGGGTGGTGCGCGTGGTTTTGCCCATGCAGGTTTTTATCAAGCCCTCGAAGAAGCCGGTGTAGTGATCGATTCCGTGGGGGGTACTTCCATGGGAGCCCTGGTCGGTGCGCTGATCGCATCGGGCCGCACAGCAGCCGAAGTCAGCAAGGCCTTGGCCATCAGTTTCAAGAAAGGCCTGCCATTCAAGCTAAGCGATTACTGGATTCCAAAACATGGTTTTGTCAAAAGCAAGGCTGTTGATGAGGTGTATCGCAATGCCTTTGGAGACATGTTGATTGAAGACCAACCCATTCCGTTTTTCGCAATCAGTTGCAACCTGACCACAGGCAATCAGTTTCTTTTCGAACAAGGTCCTCTGTGGAAGGCCGTACGTGCCAGCACATCAATTCCGGTATTCTTCGAGCCTTTCATGGCGGGTCGTCATGTGATGGTCGATGGGGCCCTGGTGAACAATGTGCCCGTGGACTGCATGCGCGCTCGGGGTGCGAGGAAGGTTTTGACGGTCGATGTGGGGCTGGAGGAAGACATCACCGCCCATATGGTTGATGAAAGCAGCGTGCGAATGCCCAGTATGATGAAGTCGCTGATGCGGGTCATTGAACTGGGTGGCATTGAAAAATCCAGGCAAGCCAGATTAATCAGCGACTTGTATGTGCAGCCACCCATCGAAAACATTGGTTTGATGGAATTTGAGCGCCGCGACGAGATCGTGGCATTGGGTTACGAGGCTGGGCGAAAGGCAATTCCGGATATACTGGACTTGCTCCATAAAACCATATAACAACGCAATGGTCATTCTTACGAGGCTTTGATGCAAAAACACTCTACGGTAGAAGTGTTGGGTTGCAGCGGCAGTATCGGTATTCCCAGACAAGGAACCACCAGTTTCCTGATTGACAACGACATCCTGATCGATGCCGGAACAGGCCTGTGCGAACTGGATTTCGCGCGCCTTGAGAAAATCGATCATGTCTTGATCACCCATTCCCACCTTGACCACATCTGCGGTCTGCCCTTTTTAATTGACACCGTGGGCGTTGGCCGTGCCAAGCCTTTGCAGGTTTACGCGACCCTCCCCACAATTAGGGCCTTGCAACAACATATTTTCAATGAGGAAATATGGCCTGACTTCTCAAAAATTCCTTCAGCAGAAAACCCTGTGATGGAGTATGTTGAGATAAAGCCTGAAGAAGTACTGACTTTTGGTGAGCGCCGAATTCAGACCGTTGAGGTGGATCACACCGTGCCTGCGGTAGGTGTGTTTTTGTTCACGCCCTCGGGTGGGTGGTGTTTCTCGGGTGATACCCATCGAACAGACCGACTGTTCTCGCTTATCAACCAGTCAAAAAAGGTGGATTATTTCTTTATCGAAGCCGCATTTCCTGACAAGGAAAAGTGGCTTGCAGACTTGGCCAAACATTTGTGTCCAAGTTTGTTGTTTGGCGAGCTTCAAAAGTTGAACGTGGCATGTGAAGTCTGGATCAGTCATTTGAAACCCAGGGAACATGACCAGATTAAAAAAGAGTTACAGCAGTATCCAGGAAGCCAGCCGCTGCGCATTCTATCGGCCGGAATGATCTTCAACATTTAACGGTTGCTTTACAATTCTATGAAATTCAAATTATCCGCAGTCGCCTGTGCCGTGGTGCTGTTGGTTTTCGCATGCCCCCAGTTGGTGCACGCGCAAAGTATTTCTGATGTTGCTGACCCAGGCAGCCGCCAGTCCCCAGATTCTTACCAGGAACCCGGTTTTAGCGTATCGGGCTTCGAAGTTTCAGGCCCGGAACTGGTTCCACGCGACCAGGTCATGTCGATACTCAACGGTTTTTCGGGTCGGGAAATCACGTTTTCTGATTTGCGTGCAGCCACTTCAGCTGTTGAACAACTGCATGCCGAGGCTGGTTTTGAAGTGGTTCGGGTGTTGATCCCGGAACAGGAAATTCAACCCGGCGAGAAGCTGAAACTGCAAATTGTTGATGCACGTCTGGATGTGGTCACGATTGCAGGCAACGATCACTTCACGTCTGAGTCCATTCAGGAAAGCCTGGTGGTGTTGCAGCCCGGTGCCTTGATCAATACCGTGGAGATGGACAAAAACCTGCGTCTGATCAATGACAACCCGGCGAAAATTGTCCGGGTGCGGCTTGAGCCTAGCAACAAGCCCGGCTTGGTCGATGCCAAGGTGCAGGTGTCCGATCAACCCCCGCTCGCAGCGTACCTTACCCTGGACAATTCGGGTACCAATGCCACGGGCGATTTCCGCATGGGCCTGGCCCTGCAACACAACAACGCCTTCAACAAAGGCCACATGGCTTCGTTTCAGTACGTCACATCGCCCGGCCGCTGGTCTGATGTGGAAGTATTCGGTTTGAATTACAAGGTGCCGTTTTATACGCTCGATTCCATGCTCGAGTTGGCTTACAGCGATTCCAATGTGGATGCCGGCAATTTAAGTGTCGGTTCCAGTTCAGTGTCGGTTGCCGGTGCAGGTACCACGGCAGCCATTCGCTGGGTAAAACTGCTGGACCGCGTGGCCGGGTTCGATGCGCGGCTTACTTTTTCTCATGAAATCAAACAGTTTGTCAGCCAGGTCCAGTTAAATGGTGCTGGGCCCAGTTTGGTGCCCGAACTTGAAAGCAGGCCAGTGGGTGTTTCGTACACCCTGACCGAAACCCAGGACGCCCGTCAACGGGCTTTTCAAGTCGCATACTTCAAAAATTACGTGACTGGCGGCAACAATTCAACCGCGCAATACAGCATGACCAACCCGGAAGCGAAAGCGAATTTCGATGTGATACGTGCCAATGCAAGCTGGTCTGAACCTGTGGGTGGCGGTTGGCGTTTGACCGCGCAGCTGGATGTTCAACACACCGATTATTCCCTGATCCCCGGGGAACAGTTCGGTGCGGGCGGTGTGTATTCCGTGCGCGGTTTTGAAGAACGGGTACTGTCGGCAGACAAAGGCATGCGCCAATCACTTGAACTGTTGGGGCCAAATATTGCGAATTTGTTTGGAAAGGTGTTTGAGCGTTTGCAATACGTTGCTTTTGTTGAGGCTGCGCAGTTGAAATTCAACAACCCGGTGTTTGCTTCCCCGGTTGAACCCCATTTAATGTCGTATGGCGTGGGTGCCCGGTTTTCATTCTCACCCAAACACCAATTTCGTGTTGACCTGGCCACTGTGGTTTCAGGCGTACCCATTCAACCGCACGGTGATGTGATGTTGCATTTCACCTTTCTCACCTCCCTGTAAGGAAAGACACCATGAAATCCAATCGTCTTTCAAACGCAGCATCTGGCACCCGGTCACGCTCCCGAACAACCATCCAGTTTCGACGCAAGGCAGTGGCCTTCGGTGTGGCCATGGCAATTGCCAGCCCTGGTTATGCCAACCCCACAGGCATGTCGGTGGCAGCCGGGCAAGCCACCGCGCAAACCATTGGCAACCTGATGCAGATCACGAATACACCCGGTGCCATTCTGAATTGGCAACAGTTCAATATTGATGCAGGGCAAACCACACAATTCATTCAGCAACATGCAGCAAGCCAGGTATTCAACCGGGTTACCGGTGGCGAGGTGTCGCAAATTCTGGGCAACCTGCAAAGCAACGGGCAAGTCTTTTTGATCAACCCGGCCGGTGTGTTTTTCGGTCAAGGTGCGGTAATTGACACCGCCGGTTTTCTGGCCAGTACCCTGGCTGCTTCTGACATCGATTTGTTGAATGGCCACCTGCGTTTCAGCGATGCGAACGGCACTGCGGGTGGCATTGTGAACCAAGGCACATTGACCACGCATTCCGGTGGCTCCATTGTGTTGCTGGCCCCCAGTATCGAAAACAGCGGCATTATTCATGCCGACGGCGAAGTGCTGTTGGCTGCTGGCCACAGCGTCACCATTGTTGACATGAAGCACCCCACAATTGGTTTGTCTGTGACCGTGAAAGACGGTGACAAAGCAGTGAACCTTGGCAAGATCATCAGCAAAAATGCATCCCTGTTTTCGCATTTGGTGAAAAACAGTGGTGTGGTTGAAGCCACTGGCGCACAACTGGACCAGGGCGGCGTAATCCGCTTCATTGCACAGGGCGATGCATTGGTGGGCGGCCAGGTGTTGGCTGAAAGCGAAAGTGGTACAGGTGGCGAAATTGACATCACCGGCCAACGTGTTGCTGTGCTGGACGGCGCACGTATTTCAGCAGATGGCGCGGCTGGCGGTGGTACCGTTCACATAGGTGGTGGCTGGCAGGGGCAGGACGAAACACTGGCCAATGCGCAGCAAACCGTGGTGCAGGCGAACACGCATATTTCGGCCAATGCCGCAGCCAATGGTGACGGCGGCGAAGTGGTGGTGTGGGCCGATGGGCTTACGGTGGTTGATTCGGAAGTACAGGCCAAAGGCGGTTCGCTGGGTGGCAATGGTGGCCGGGTTGAAACATCTGGCAAAGAAAGCCTGGCGGTGAATGTGGCAGCCAACACGTCTGCACCCAATGGTGAAGCGGGGCAGTGGTTGATCGACCCTGCGAATTTGACGATTGTGGATCAAATTCCCGAAGGTGGTTTCAACCTGGAAAACAGTTCGCAAAGCCCGTTTTTTTCCACCAACGACATCTCGTCGACGTTCTCCCCCACGGAATCGTATTTGCTCGCAAGCACGGTGGTTTCAGGCCTGGAGAACAATGCTTTCGTGCAAATTCATACAACCGGCAATCAGCCTGGTGACGGCAATTTGACCTTTTCTGCACCGGTGTTGATTGATCAGAATCTGTCGTCCCTTACTGGCGTTACGCCAGAACTTTTTCTACAAGCCAAAGGCGAAATCAATATTGATGCAGCCATAGGTCTGCAGCCAGGCCAAACGACATTCGACGGTTTTAATTTGTTCATCAGCTACGACATTGCAAAACCAGTGTATGTGGATGCGCCTTTGTATTTGGGAAATTCCGGCAGTTTGATTTTGGCACCTTATGAAGCGGTTGGTGGCAGTGTGTTGCCGACCAACACGACAGGGCAATTACCGCTTGATGGCGTCAATCTGCTTTCAGGCATGAATGACACTGGAACAAGTGGGCCCTTGGTGTTGAATCGAATTATCGTAAGCAGTGCGGTGGCACTGGATCCTTCGACCGAGGCCACGCTGTTCGTCGGGCCAGACAAACCAGTGAAATTGAATGTACTGGGTGCCAACCTGGAAATCAAGGAAATCAATGCATTCGGAGGCACGTCCATCCCGGAAACAGACATTCGCGTAGGTGTTGACGATGTTGGTTTGCCCGCACCCGTCCAAGGGAACTTGTCTTACAGCCTCTTGAGCGCACGTTCATTGACCGTGGATTCTGGCAGCACAGTGTCAACCTTCTCCACCACGGGTCTGGACCAGAACCAGCAGCCTGTGGAGCTTTCGTCTTCGAGCTTTCTGGATCGGCTTGATACAGCAGGAACCATCAACTTCAATGGTGGATTTGCGAATATTTTCGAACTGAATGCCAATTCAGGCAGCATCAATTTTGGTGTCAGCACCGGGTCAGCCTCTTCCGGGTTTTTCCTGGTTCAGAATCTGACAGCCGGGTCGGCAAGTACCATGAACCTTGTTGGTGCCGGCATGCAATATGGACAGGCCACGCTGGATGGCACGTTCAATGTGGTGACCAATTCATTCGGTGGCAGCGCGTTTCTGGATGGCGTTGACACGAATCTGAATGGCAGCATGAATATCGGGTCTGGTTTCAACAATGTGAATTTGCAATCGCTGGGCATGGGTTCGGCTTCCCAAATCCGGATTGGCTCTTCTGCCTATCTTGGTTTGGGCCGTGCATTCGTTTCTTCTACAGGTAGTGTTCCGATTGCGCCCAAGCAAACCGGTGCTTACATTTCAAGCACCAATGGGCAGTTCGTTGCGCAGCAGGGCGCGCGCATCATCATGGATGGCTCAACATCATCCGAAGAAGTCTTTTTGCAGCCCGCCCGGTTCACCGAAAGCGTGTCAATTTCAGGCGGCGGTGGCGCGATACTGGATATTACCGGGCTGGATGGCAGGCTTGATGCCCCTGTCATTGTTGAGTCCAATGGTTATTTCAACTCGATTGAAACCGGTTCATCAAACACAAGCTTCAATTCGGAAGTGGTAACCACCACGCCCATCAACACCATGGTAATTGCGGCAGCCGATATTCGTGTGAATGCGGGTGGCGATGGAAAAGCGTTGCGAATTGGCGGGTTTGATTTCTCTCAATCCTCATCGACTGGCTTTGAGTCTGTGGTTGACCTGGATTTCAATGGCACCTTGACGGTGAACAGCGGGCGCGTTCGGCTTGCAGGTGCCAATGTATCAACCACTGGCGGCACCTTGAATGTGGATGGTACCAATTCACTGATCGCCCTGTCAGGCAAGTTTACTTCCGCCGATTTGTACGGGGTAAACCGCAGCAACGGCGGTCGCCTTGCAGCAGAGGGTTTTTGGGACAACAGCGCAGTCAACGCAAGCAATGCAGCCACTGCCTCGCCTTTGGCCAAGGGCAATATCCTGATTGGCGACGACTTGGTTATTTCAGGTGGCCTGCTGTCCAGCGCGGACACCACCAATTCCCTGAACATTGTGTCAGATGGATTTCTTGAGTTGCGAAATACTGAAGTAAGCACCACCATCAACATGTCGCCAACCAGCGTTTTGTTGCTGGGCACGCAAGATGAAACCGGTGCGGCCATTGCCCCCGTGGTGTTGAACAATGCCAACATCAACATGGGTGGCGATTCATTCCTGTTGGTGGAATCTGATCCGGCAGGCGTGGCCAATCTGGACGGCACAGCCACCATCAGTTCCGGTAATCAGGGCAATTTGATCCTTGCGGCGCGGCGCGTGTTTGATCCGCTGAACGTATCGTCTGTTCCCGATGCAATGACCCTGAATGTGGGCAGTGGCATTCGCTTGAATGTCACCGGAAACTTGGCCAGCCTGCCCGCGGGCCTTGCGCTTTATTATTCGCAACTGGGCATTGCCACGCCGCCTGATCGTCCCGTCTTTTTGGTGGGCCAGGTAACACCCGAGGCAGTCGCAATTGCTGAATACGAAGACTACGATGGATTTTCAACGCCAATCACCACCGTGTTGACGGGCTTTGCTGATCCTTCCTTTGTAATTGACGGCACACCCGATCCTCTCACGCAGGGCAGCTTGATCTGTTCAGTGAATGATATTTGTGTGAAGTTTGATGTCACCCAAAATCTGACCTATTCAGGCATGGTGATGAGCACGCTGGGCGCACCCGAACCTACACTGGCCAACAGCGGTGTGGCGTTTGTGGCAGGCTCAGATTTAAGTGGTGTGCAGTTTGCAGTTCAAACACCGACCTCGATTGAATACATGTCGGGTGTGAACATTGTGACAGTGGCAGACTTGGTCAGTGGCAAGTCGCTTGTGAACGGGCCAACCTCCACAGTACGTTTTGGCAACAACCTGGGCAATGAAACCATTTCCAACAATGTGGAAAACAATGGCCTGTTTGAATTGCAGGGCAACTACATATTGAGCGGTTTGCTGACAGGCAACGGGACATTGAGCAACAGTGGCAACCTGGTTCTGGGCAATGGATCCGGCAGTTTGATTTCCAACTCAATCGTGAACAGTGGCAGCATCACCAATGCGGGTTCGTATACCCTCGCCAGTGTCATTTCCGGTGCAGGTACCTTCGCCAACAACGGCGTGATGAACCTTACGGGTTCAGGGTTGTTTGGCAACGCCATTTTGAACAGCGGCACGGGTGTGCTGAACTTCGCAGGCGGGTCAGGACAGAACATCCAGTTTGGTTCGGGTTTTGCCAACGCATCGAATGTATTCTTCAATGGTGGCGTGTTCGGGTTCAGCAATGGCTACAACCAGACCGCAGGCAATTTAATCGTTCAGCCGGGCACCACCCTGGCTGGAAACGTGAACATCAACGGCGGTGCCTTGCGCGGTTTTGCAACGGTCAACGGCAATGTGAATGCACAGGGTGGTCGAATTATTCCGGGCGCATCGCCTGGTCTGATGACCGTCAATGGCGATTTGAACCTTGATGCCAACAGTGTTATTGACATTGAGATTCAAAGCAATGGCGGTGTGAAGGGCGTTGACTTCGACTGCATTGTTGTCAATGGCATTGCCAACCTGGCGGGTCAATTGAATCTGATTGATATTTCTGGTGGCAACCTGGGCGCAGGCAATCAATATGCTTTCCTGGAAGCCAATTCCATCAACGGTGTTTTTGGTAGTGTGTCCAAACTGAACACGGGTTTGGGGTATTCGTTTACTGACCCTGTAGTCAACACCTTGGCCTCGATTCAGCAGTTGAGCACCAGCACGATTGCGCAAGCCAGTTCCGGCACCATCGGAACGGGCAGCACGGGCACCACCAGCACTTCAACTGTTAACCAGAATCTGGATCAGGCATTTACCCCGCCACCCAGCACAACCACCACAGAGCCCAGCACCACCAGTTCAAGCACGACAACACCCACCCAGGAAGAGGAAGCAGTGGAAGCGGCCAATCAAAGTACAGCGGGCACTACTGTTTCCCAGCAGTCCAGTGACATTGAACTTCAAAGCACGCAAAGTGATCCCCAACGCGCTTCGGCGGTGTGCAAATGAGAGCCGCCAACATGTACAACCCAATCTTTTGTATTCGTTCCTTGTTCGGTGTGTCGTTGATCGCACTTTCGCTGGGTTTGTGTAGCCCGGCTTGGGCGCAGAACGTTCAGGCCAAAGATCTGGTGCCGAATGTGGCCCAGGCTGCAGGTCAATCTGGCAAACCGTCGGTGGGCATGATCAAGGTGGTCACCGGTTTGGTGAACCTGCAAACCGCCGATGGCAAAAACAAGTTTGCCGGGGCTGGCACCAAGTTGAATGTGGGCGACATCATCAACACCCAGGCCAAAAGCACCACAGTGCTGGAATTTGTGGATACCACGCAAGTGGCTTTGCGCCCGAACACGCGCTTCGTGGTTGAAAATTACGAGTATCAACCCGAGCAACCCATTGCGGACAAGGCCGAGTTCAAGCTGGTCAAAGGCGGATTGCGCACCTTGACAGGTTTGATCGGCAAGCGGGGCAGTGCCGATGCATTTTCACTGAAAAGCGAAACTGCCACCATTGGTATTCGGGGTACCGACTTCACTGCGCGTTTGTGCAAAGGCGATGAGTGTGCACGTTTGGCCAAAGGCGAGTCTGACAAAGCCACAGTGACAAATACCTCCAATGCGGATGTTGCCGGACGGGTTTCCCAACTAACTGGTGAAACTTTTGCTGTGTCCCCGGAGGGCAAACGCCGACCCTTGCAAAAGGGTGCAGCCGTGTTTGCCGGTGACGCCGTTGATGTATCCGAAGGGGGGTTTGCTGTACTCAGCATGGCGGATTCCACCCGATTAACCTTGCCGGGCGGCAGCAGCATGCAATTGGCTGCTTACCGCTATGCCCCGGCTTCGCCGCAAACGTCAATCGCCTCGTTCAAGTTGCTGAAAGGTGCGGTGCGGGCGGTAACCGGCGCTATTGCGAAAGCCGAACCCAACAATGTGAAGTTTTTCACTGAAACTGCCACGGTAGGTATTCGGGGCACGGCGCTGGACGTGTCGTGTACATCCGCCTCAGGTGGTTTGGTGGTGTGTTCAGGTGCTTCAAGCCTGACAGTCGAGTTGCGCAATGGGCAGTTGATCGTGACATCTGGCGGTGTAAATTCCTTCATCAATGCGGGACAGTCTGCGATTATTCCTGCTGGCAGCGTGAACATCCAGGTGCTCAATTCCCTGCCGAATGTGCTGGGAAATGTCCCCAATTCAGGGCCTTTGCCTGAAAATACACCCGCTAACTTTGAATCGTTGTCGTCAACGCCAGTGCAGTCGCTTCAACAGGATGGTAGCTCTGATGAAAATTCGCAGCTTTTTGTGGCTGTGAATGACGGTGTCATTGTGATTTCGAATTCCAATCAAGATCCGCTTGAGGTGAATCGGGGTGAAGGTGCTTTTGTGCAAACGCTGAGTAACTTGCCGCCCCAATTGCTGACGGCGCCACCTGATGTCATTGTTGAAGACAACACCCTGGCATCGCCAGCGTTTACCGCGCCGCAATGTGCACAATGAGAATTGATCGGGTATGAAAATACTGTTCAAGTCGTGGCGACGTGTAGCAGGCAAGGCATTCCGAATTGGTGTGGGGTTCTCATTCACCGCGATTGCCTTGCTGCATGTGTTGGGTTTTGCGCCGTCGGACGTGGTCAAGCGTCTGGACTATCTGGTGTACGACGTGCGCTTGCGCGCAGAGGCACAGAAGCCCGAAATGGACCCCCGAATCGTCATTGTTGACATTGATGAAAAAAGCCTTGCTGAAGTGGGGCGCTGGCCTTGGTCCCGCGATGTGGTTGCCAACCTGGTTGTCGAGTTGACCGACAAACTGGGCGCAGCCGCAGTGGGTTTCGATATTGTGTTTGCCGAACCCCAGCAAAGTGATGCCCTGCAGGCGTTTGATTCGATTGTTCAAAGTAAACCCGGCCTGCAACGTGAGCTGCAAGGCCTGAAAGCCGAGATTGCCCAGCAATTTGACCGTGATGCCCAATTGGCGAAGGTGTTGGCTGAACGCCCTGTGGTGTTGGGTTATTACCTGAATCAGGATTCAACGGCCTTGTCGGGTGCTTTGCCACCTGCAATCTTCAAGAAAAGTCAACTTGGCACACTTGAACTGGACAGCACCAGTTGGCAAGGCTACGGCGGCAATATACCCGTATTGCAACGCAATGCGGAAGGTGGATATTTCAATCCCATGGTCGATGAAGATGGGACAGTGCGCTCTATCCCCCTGCTGGCTCAATTCAACGATGCCTACTACCAAAGCTTTGCGCTGGGCACCTTGCGGCGTGCGTTGGGAAATCCGCAGGTTATTCCGGTTTTTCCGGAAGGAGTCGGCGACGATTACGGCGCGGTGGAGTTGATTGCTTTGCGTTCTCCCGATGTAGAGCTGGACATCCCGGTTGAACGTGGCTTGTTGACCCGCGTTCATTTCAGGGCCAGGGGAGGTCCCAATGGTGGCGGGTACCGGTATGTTTCTGCATCCGATGTGTTGGCTGGTGTTCTCAAGCCGGAAGACATTGAAGGCCGAATTGTATTGATCGGTACCACTGCACCAGGCCTGCTTGATTTGCGAAGCACACCTGTGAACCCCGCTTACCCGGGTGTGGAGGTGCATGCCAACGTGATCAGTAGCATGCTGGACAGTGTTTTCAAGTTGCGCCCGGAATATTCCCAAGGCCTTCTGTTCATTACCGTGCTGGCGGTGGGTGTGGTGCTCAGTGTGATGATGCCCATTCTCAGCGCAATGTGGTCGTTGCTGGTGGCATTGGGTATTTTGGTGGCGAGTGTCGCCATCAATTCATTGCTGTATTTTCAAGCTGGGGTGGTGCTGCCAGTGGCGGTGGTGTTGCTGCTGGTGTTGGCCATTTTTGTGTTCGATGTGGCCTATGGTTACCTTGCTGAATCACGAAGCAAAAAGCAGATGGTGAATCTGTTTGGCGAGTACGTGGCACCAGAACTGGTGACTGAAATGGCTGCTGACCCAAAGCGTTATTCCATGGAAGGGGAAAGCAGGGAACTCACTGTGCTGTTCTCGGATGTTCGCGGGTTCACCACTATTTCCGAATCGTTACAGCCCAATGAGCTGCGTGAATACATCAATGAATACCTCACGGTGATGTCTGAAATTATTCGGGCACACCGCGGCACTTTGGACAAATACATCGGCGACGCCATCATGGCATTTTGGGGTGCACCCATTGCAGATGCCGAACATGCCGAACTGGCCAGCAAGGCGGCCATTGCCATGCAGGTAGAAGCGGTGAGCCTGAATGAGAAGTTTTTGGCCCGCAACTGGCCCAAACTGGCAATTGGCGTGGGTGTGAACACGGGTCAAATGCGCGTGGGTGATATGGGTTCGAAAATTCGCCGTGCGTACACGGTCATGGGCGATGCAGTGAACCTGGGTTCAAGGCTTGAAGGCATTACAAAAACCTACGGGGTTGGTGTGATTGTGGGCCCGCATACCAAAATGGCGGTATCTGGCATGTTGTTTCAAGAACTGGACGCGGTGAAAGTGAAAGGCAAGAACGAACCTGTGTCGATTTATGCGCCTTTGGGCGAGCGTGACAAGCTGGGTGAAAGCACTTTTGAATGCGTGGAAAAATGGCATGCCATGTTGAATGCGTTTCGTGCGCAAGATTGGGCTGCTGCCAAAGCTGCATTGAGCAGTTTGGAAACCAATGAAGTTGTGAACCCGACTTTGCGTGCACTGTATGAAAGCCGGATCGACTATTTTCAGGCCAATCCACCACCCGAAAATTGGGATGGCGTGACGCAGTTCGACACCAAATAATCAACTCAGTTGGCCTTGCCTGACCAAGTACTTCTCGGGTGAAATTCGAATGGCTGCACCTGTGGGGCATGCCCGTACGCAGGCTGGCCCGCCGTTGCTTCCGGCACACATGTCACATTTCACGGCTTTTTTAATGGCATTGGGATCGTAAGCGGCTTTGCGTTCACCGGGTTCATCGCCCAAACCAAACAGCAGCCAGGTCAACAAATTGCCTTTTTTTGGCGGTGCTTTCACCGCCATCTGAATAACACCATAAGGGCAGTTGCGCTCGCAGTTGCCGCAGCCAATACAGGAATCGGCAATCATCACTTCACCGTTTTCATTGCGTCGAATGGCATCCGGCGGGCAGTCTTTCATGCAGTGCGGATGTTCGCAATGGCGGCATGATGTGGGAATGTGGATGTTCTGGAAGGTGGGTCCGGCACTTCGGTCCAGGCGGGATGTGCCACCGTGGGTGTCCGCACACGCTGTTTCGCAGTTGTCACATTGCACACACAGGTTTTCATCGATGATCAGCGCATCGGTTGCTTCGCCCAGGCCCTCGTTCATCAGGAAGCGGATCAGGTCGCTGTCGCGGAAGGCCTCGTTTTCACGGAACACGTTGCTTTTCACGCGCTTGCTGGCCTGTGCCTGCAACACGGCTTTCCAATCGGAGTTGGCGGCCAAAACGCGCTGCACGGGCGCAACCGGCAGCACAAGGGCTTCTGTGAACACCGAGGCGGTGACCGTGGCTGAACGCGGATTGTTGTTCAGCAAGGCCATTTCACCCACGTAGTTACCCGCTGACACATACGACAACACCACGTCTTTGTCTTTGATCACTTTCGAGATGGCCACAGACCCACGCCGAATCAAATACAAACCATCGGCAGCATCGCCGTCTTTAAACAGGGCTTCGCCTTTGGCATAGCGGCGCACATCAATGCCATCGCTCAGCAGTTCATCAATGGCTGCATTGTCCAACGGTGGTGCCAGGTAGGTTGAAATGGCGCGGCGTACAAACGTTTCATCAATGGTTTTGCGCACGCTTTCCACGGATGCAATCAGTTTCAGCATGGCCTTGCGAGGGGTTTCAACCAGCACGCAATCTTCACCTGCTCGAATGGTGGCGGTACGGCGCCGGCCGCTGATCAATCCCATTTCACCAAAGTAGTTGCCCTTGGTCAGGTTGATGACCATGGGCTTGCCGTCTTTGCCCACAAGGTCAATGTCGACTGAGCCTTCAACAATCGAAAAGAAGGTGCTGGTGTAGTCATTTTTTCTGAAAATGATCTGCCCTTTCGAGGGTTTCAGCAAATCGGATTCCAGCATGAATTCGCGCAGCTGCAGTTTGGTAATGCCCGAGAAAATCGGCACATTGGCCAAAATCAAATCGAGTACTTCCGACACACTGCGATCGCCCAAGGGTTTGAACTTGGCCGCCAGCAAAGGTTCGTCGGCGGGCACCACGGGCAAGCCCATGATGGTGTCAACCACCTCATAGCCCTGGTTCATGGCCTGCTTGATGAGCGGGTATCCACCCAATGCGCCCACAATGAACAAGCCCGGTACATTGGACTCATAACTTTCAGACAGCGCGGGCACTGCACTGGGGTCGCTATTGGGAAACTGCACCCCAAAGCTTTCTACCAGTGTGCGTGGTGGGGTGGCCCCTAGGCGCGCAATAATGCGGTGCACAGGCATGGTTTGTTCACCATCTGCCCCCTTGAACACATAGTTCATGCAGGGTTCCCCGTCTTTCGCTTCCGCAATTTCCTCGATGCGAATGGTGCTGGTGTTGTAGAGGATTCTCAGGTCTTCATTGGTGTCAGCCGCCAGAATCTGGCTTAAGTTGCCTTCTTTACACCGTGCAAATTCTTCACGGCGATTCACCAGAAACACCTTGTTTTTGCGCATCAAACCCAAGGCATTTTCAATGGCGGCATCGCCTGCACCAATCACGATGATGGTTTCGTTTTGAAACTCGTCGGGGTCGCTCAGCGTGTATTGCACCGTGGGCAGGTCGTCGCCGTCACTGCCAATTTTTCGGATGTTGCCTTGCAGGCCAATGCCCAGAATTACGGTGCGAGCAGTGGTTTTGCTGCCGTCTTCACATTCCAGCTCGAAAGGCCCAACACCATCGTTCAACTTCTTGATGGTGGCCACTTTCTTTTTGTATTGAATGTTGACACCTTGATTGGTCAGCTGTTTGTCCCAGGTGCCCAGAATGTGCTCGCGCTTGCCGGCTTCAAACTGCATGCCGCTGCGAAGCGGCAAGAAGCCGGGTTCGGCCATCACATGTTTGCCTTTTTGGTACTTGTAAATGGTATCCGAGGCATGGTTTTCACCCTCAAACAATACATAGTTGCATCCAAGTGTTTGTGCGCGTGATGCAGCGGACAAACCCGCCGGGCCTGAACCCACGATGGCAATGTCAAGTTCAGCCTGCACATCGGCGAACATGGGTTTGAGATTATTTTGCATTGTTTAACCTCCCACCGCGGCTTTCAAGGCCAGCAGTTCGGATTGGAATGCTTCACGGTTGTAGGCTTCGTCGTTGCCGAGCAATTTCAGCAAACGGTCCATTTTTGAATTCACGGTTTGCGCAATGCGGGAATTTCCCTTGCGGGCCAAACCATTGGCCACACTGCTGAGCGACATGTAGGCTTGTTCAGCACCCGCAAAATCTGCGTACTGGTTGCTGGCGGCCATGTTCACCAGGTCTTTCAGTATCTTTTCCAACACCTGTTCATTGAAGGGCACCGTGGCCACCACTTTGCGTACAGTATTCAGTTGTGCGTGCAGAACATTTGCTGCGCGTTCAACCTCGGTCATATTGGTAACTGGCGAGGTGCTGGCAATGTGCAACTGGTTGACCAGTTTGGCAATATCGTTGCTGTGTTGTGGTGCCGCCGCGCGAACAATGGCCTGAACCATGATGAGGCTGGAATTGTTGATGCGGGCCTGCCCGGGGCTGCGGGCCAGGTCTTTGGACCAGTCTTGTTTGCTCATGGGCGAATGGCAGGCATGGCAGTCGAACATCATGAGTTCGGGCATGATGCCCTGGCGATTTCGCTTGGGGTTGGCAATCAATTCCAGCAAATTGGCACTGCTGGCAAATTGGCCCATGGCCCAAATTTTTCCAGCATCGTAGGAACCCTTTCGTTGTACCCAGTCCTCGTCAATTCTGTAATGCGGCGGTTCAAGCGCCATGAAGGTTTCCACTTCAATGGAAATGCGCGGGTGGCCTGCGCCCATAATCTGGTGGGTAATGGGGCGGCTTGAATCACCCACGTGGCAACTGGTGCACAGCTTGGCTGCGGCGTAGGGATCGTTGGTGGGGTACAGGCCGTTTTCAATGTTTTTCGCGTGGCTGGCTTTTGGTTCCACGTGCGTTTTAATCCATTTCTCGGCCGGGCCGTGGCAGGCTTCGCAATTGATACCATCGCTTTTGTCAAAGCGTGGGCCTTGTTTGCTGGCGGGCACATTGTGGCTGTGGCAATCCAGGCAAACCTTCGCTTCATGTGCGGGCTGTGCAAGCCCCAGGTTTTTCGCAATGCGTTGCGATTGCGCATTCTTCAGTACTGCATACGCTTGCGTGTGCGGGTCTTCACGCAGCCAAGTGGAGTATTCGTTTTGCAAAACTGGTGTGGCGGTGCGTTCGGCAATGCTGCCGTGGCAGGTGCTGCTGGCGCAGTTCACGGTGCCCACCGATTGATGGGCTGAATGGTGCGGCATGGTTTGTGCCAGGCCTGCCGTGGGCATTGCCAGCAAGCCAAGCACGGCTGGTAACAAGGTTACTAACAGGCGATTGCAGATTTGGTTTAAGGCATTTGCTTTCATGGCTTAATCCTTTCTGAAAGCCACTGAATTCACTTTGGGCTTGGGCAAGTAATTTTCCTTTTCAACCTTGTCGGTCACTGTCCACAAACGGCCATCCGGGCGCAGGTAAAACGCTTCCATTTCCTTGCGGGTGAATGGGCGTGAACCAATACGGCCAAACACGGCAATCTGCCCACCTGTTTCATCCACCGCGCGGTCCCGGTCCAAACCTTTCGATACTGACAATGCCGGGCTTGGCGTTTTGCGCCATGCAATCAATTCAGGCATGGGCGCGGGCGAAAAGCCATAGAACTTTGGTTGCGTGTCCGGCGATGTTAATTGCAACACTTTCAAGCCGTTCACGCCGTCGGCCACATAGGCAAACAACGATGCGTTGGTAGACCCCACCACCACATCATGCGCGTCATTCAGTTGGCCGTCAGCAGTAAATTGCTGGTACACCACAGGGGTACGCGGGCGCTCGATATCAACAATCACCAGGCCCTGTTTTTTCGCAGCCACGTAGGCATAGGTGCGGGCCAGATAAACCCGTTGCGCATCCGCCATGGGCACCACCGCACCGGTGTGTTCAGGCTTCTCTGGGTGCGTAATGTCAATCACTTCCAGCCCTTTGGCAGTGCTGGCAAACAGGTAGCGGAATTGCACCGCTGTGGCGCGTGCATCCTGCAGGGGCAGGGTGGTGATGTGGCGAGGTTTAAGCGGGTTGTTGATGTCGACAAACACCAGCCCTTTGGGCGTGGTGATGTAGGCGTAGTGCCCGCCCAAGGTAATGTGGCTTGCGCCATTCAACACACCGTTTTCATTCCAGGTGGCTGCGCGCTCAAAGAAGTTGTTGCGGGGTTCACCATCGGCCAGTGTGTTCACATTCACTGCAATCAAGCCTTCCTCACTGTCGGTGACGAATGCGTAGTTGTAGATGGGGTGGAAGGGCTGTTCCATGTTGGTGATGCGCATCAAATCGCCCTGGTTGCGGTCGGGATTGATGTTCTGGTTGGTGGGCAGCGCCATGCAGGTGGCGTTTTTGCTGGCCACATGGGTGTCCTGGCCCAGTGGGCTGAACGGTGAGGTGATAACCCGCTGACCAAAGCCCTTGTTGGCCACGCTGGCAGCATCATAGGCGCGGAAGCCACCTTTGCCTTCGGCCACAAACACATATTCACCACGCAGCTGAATGCAACTGGCCTGGCCCTTGGTGGGGTGGTCCATGAGTGCAGGCACCACGGTGTCGGCCAGTTCACGGTTGCGGTTCAAATGGTTTTGGTAATAATCGGGGTAGGCGTACTTGTGCAGGTAACTGCCGATTACCGCTTGCGGTTCATCCCATTCAGTCACGGTGACTGCGGCGATGTGTTCACTGCCACCCAGCCATGCATTGAAGCCGATGAAGTTCACGAAGTTGGTGCCTTGCAACAGCAGTTGCGCCATGATGGCGTTGTTGTCATCCTCGCGTGACAAGTGGCAATCGCTGCAGGTTTTGGTTTCTTCCTTGCGCTCGGTGTGCGGGTAGTGCGGTGCAAAGGCCTGCGAAGAAAAACCACTGGCCGCAATGGGCGGTTGTTGAATGTATATGCGCTCGCGGTTCGCGTTCATCGATGAAAGAATCAAGGCCGAGCTTGAACGAATTGGTGCAATCCGGTTGCCTTTCACCGGGCCGTGTACGCCCAGCTGGAACATGTCGTCGCGTGCCACTTGCGGGTTGTAGGTGGCGTAGTTGCGGGTTTCTCCGCCCTCATAGTGCAGGCGTTCGGTTTTCCAGTTGGCCTGAATGGGCAAGTGACAACCCGCGCAGCTGGTGGTCCAACTGAGGTGGCAGGTGAAGCAGGTCATTTTGTCGTTGTCGTGCGCCAGTTCTTTCACGCCAGGGCCCCATTTGCCATCTTGCCCTTCAGCGCCCGCGCCCATCAGTTTGGCGCGTGCCGCTTTGGCGTTGTACTGCGGGTGTGCCGGGTTCATATTGTCTTTCACCAGGCTCATTTCCCATTCTTTGCCAGGGTCAAGCGCAGCGCGTTGGTACAGTTTTCCGTCTCGCCATTCAAAACGCTTGCGGCCATCCTGAGTTCTTAGCTGGGTCAGGTCGGTGCCGCCGGGGGGCGATGCGGGGCCGCTGGTGCGGAGCGTTGGGTACTTGGTCGCAGTGCCATGGCAGTCGGCACAATCCACTTCAACTGCGGCAGCCACTTCACCGTAAATATGGCCATTGCCGTGCATATCTTGAGCGAAATGGCAGTCCACGCAGTGCATGCCCACGTCGAGGTGAATGGAACTCAGGTGTACAGCCTTGTCGAATTTCTTGGGATCGTCGTCAGAAACCGTGTTGCCCTCAGCATCCAGCAAGGCCCCCTTGCGGTTGCGTTTGAAGACGGCGCGGAAGTTCCAGCCGTGGCCGTGATAGTCGGCAAACTGGGTGTCTTTCAGTTTGCTGTTCAGGGTAGATACATTTTTAAGGAATTCCGGGTCGCTCCACTTGCCGCGCACCGCAGCTTCTTCCGGGTTGCGGTCCAGAATTTCTCGCATTTCCGAATCGCTGGGGTAGCGTTGCTTTTCCGGCCACATGTGTGGGGCATCGCTTTCGTAGTCCCACATGATGTAGCCGTAATAGCTGTTCACAAACACGTTGGGCTGGTGCATGTGGCACACCATGCACTGCGAACTGGGAATGGCGCGGGTAAATTCATGCTTTACCGGGTGGCCACTTTCATTTTTTGCAATGGTGGGGTCGATGGTTTGTGTGGTGCCATCGTGACCAAACCTGGCGTAGGGGCCTGCGTGCTTGGGATCGCGGTCATTCGTGTAAATGGTGTGGCAACCCGTGCAACCGGATGAGCGGTAGTCGCCGGGTTGTTCGCTGGTGCCCAAAAACCAAAGGTGGGGGTCGTTCAGGCGGGTTTTGGTCACGTTGATAAGCGGCACCGCAATACGCTGGCCTGTGCCGGGGCCACGGTTGGATTGCTTGATGTCGGGGCGGCCAGGTTCATCCAGTCGTTGAATTTGGCCCAGCACGTTGGGCAAACCCACTTCGGGGAATATGCTATTGATCACTTTCCCGCCGCGTTCAAACACGCGGAATATGTCGCCGGGTGGGGTGGTTTCCCAGGCAGGTAAGGGTGCGAGTTCATTCAATATGCCTTTGTGCGCAAACAGTTCACTGTTCGCTTCCACCGGGTTTTTCAGCAGGCCGGGTTTGCCGTCTTGCGTGTAGGCTTCGCCCAGAATGTAGCGTTTGTAAGGCAATATGCCGTTGTTGTACGAAGCACCACCCCACAGCATGGCCGATGTACTCATCAGGCTGCGTTCCTGCGCCTGAATGATGGGCAAGTGGCAAGAACCGCAGGCTTCGCGCGCCACGCGCAAATCACCAGGGTTGATGAAGCGAATGTAGGCAGGGTGTTCCTTGTTCAGCTTGGCATACGAACGTTTCGGGTTGGCTGATGACGGGTAGTTCCAGAACTTTTCATTGCGGGGCGCTATGTGTGCTTTGTCCAGCGCAGCGCGATATTCCGGTGCAAAACCTTTTTCACGTGCTGCACGTGTGTGGTCGTAAGCCAGTGTGCCCTGTTTTTGTTCGGGGCCATTCCATTTCACGGTGGCATCACCACCGTGGCAATCGGTACAACCCAGTACCACGCCGGGGTTGGCGTGCATGGTGTGTTGGTCGGTTTGCGTGTGGCAGCTCATGCAGCCTTCGGTTTTTGCAAAGGCCTGTTGCGCGGTTTGGCGTTCCGGTGCATTGGGCGCCATGGTATAACTTTTTTCGGACAGCTTTTCACTGGCGGCGAATGCCGCACCGCTTGTACCCAAGGCAGAAACGGCTGCCGCTGCGAAACCCAACGCAAACAGCCAACCCTGCCAGCGATTGTTGCTGGCGGGCTGTGTTCGAACGGCAATTGCGTTATTCAAATTCATCAACAAACAACCTGCTTTAAAAACTCAAAATAACGTTGAACAAAAAGGAATAGGGTTCTTTGTCATCGGGGAACAGTTCTTTGTAACCCTTGCCTGGCAATAGTTTGGCAAACGAACCGTTCACTACAATGTTTTGCGAGAAGAAGGGCCGATACTGAAAACCCACCGACGCATCAATGCCCAAATCAGTCGAGGGCGGGCGTTGCTGGCGCAAAGTGCCCAACACATTGGTGTTGTCGAATTCGAGCTTGTTCAGGTTGGCCACCAAGCGCAGCTCGGGCAATACATCAATATCCGCACCCACACCGACCAACAACAGGCCAGGGTTGATGAAATTCGATTGCCCCTGTTCCTTGCTTGAACGCAGTGAAGGCAACACACCATTGCGGCCCGACAAGGCCACACCACCGCCGCCAATCAAAGGGATATTCTGGCGAATGAAGAAGCTGGTGTCTGCCCCTGCAAACTGGGGGTTCTCGAAAATGGCATCAAAGCCTTCTGCTGTGCCATCGAATGGGTCTTCATCGCCCGATGCATACAGGAAGCTGCCGCGCAGGCGGAACCAGTCGAAATCGCGTGACAGTTCGGTTGCATGGAAGAATGCGTCAATGTCTTGTTCACGTTGTGCCAATGGGTGGCGGTCTGTTTTGCCCGTGGCGTAGTAGGTGGAGGTGGTGATGTTCATGCGGCCGTAGTGGCCGTCACCGCTGAAACCAAAATAGTCGACTTGGTAGCCAAACGGTTTTTGGTCGCCCAAGGATGAAGGCCGTGCCAGAAAGCCGTTGGCATCAAAGTACCGTTCGGTGTCTTCATCGTTGCGGTTGTGAATATAAGAAACCTGGCTGGTGAAGCCCAAAAACGGGAAGTCTTGCCGGTACAGGTTTGCGACAAAAAAATCGTCGTCGCGCAGGTCTTGGCGAATGTCGTTCAAGCCACTGTTGGTGTCTTTCTCAACCCGCTTGAAATAGCCAATGTTGTACTGGTAAATGTTGTTGTTGCGGTTGCCAAACAGGCGAATGCCCATGGGCAGGTCTTGAAACAGGAAGCCCCGGAAATCGCTGATGAAAGGCTGAATGCCCACGCGCAAGCTGTCGAAGTCGTATCGATCAGAGACGTTGCGCAAGTGCACATCCACAAAAGCTTCCTGAATGCCCACAAAACCTTCTCGGCGAGTTTCGCCGGAAGAGGATGCAATTTTCAGCAAGCGGTCTTCATTGACCCGCACGTCGGTGTAGTTGAACACCGGTGTGAAACGGAACTCGTAATCTGGTGGTTTGAAGGTGGTGTTGCCTTTGGTTAGCGACAAACTCACGATCAGGTTGTGCGCAAAAATGGATTGTTCGCCATTGCCAAAAATATTGGCCTGCCCGCTGGTGGTGGATGTTGCAGGGGGCACGGGCACAGGGAAGTTGCGTTGTTCGTACAGTGTGTCGGCAATGATGCCCAGGTTAAAAAACCAGTCGGGCCCCAGTGTGTTTTGTAAAACTGGCAGGTCGCCCTTGATTACGTTTTGGTTGTAAGGGTCGAACAGCGGAAACTTGAAGCCCAACGATTGCATGATCCGCCAGCGATCAGGCACGGCCACCGATTCACGGGGCAGGTTGGGTTGGGGTGGCGGCACCTGGCTGGGGTCGATGACTGGAATGGCAATGTCGCGCGGCACAATTGGTGTGTCGCGGCCAGGGATGGCGCGTTGTACCTGCGGCGTTTGCGGCCGCGAATTGGGTACAAGACCTGGTGTAGCGTTTTGCGATGGGCGAATGCCCGTGCCGGATTGATCCACCAGCACATCGGCAGAAAAAGCGCGCGGTGCGAACACGCCCAAAGCCTGTTCGCCGTATTGGCCGGTGCCTTGCTGTATCCAGCCGTCGGTGTTGCCCAGCAGGCTGTCTTGAATGCGAACGCGGTACCAGCCGTTTTTTTCTTCAAATGCATCCACCAACTGGCCTTTGAAAAATTCGCCAATTGCTTTTGAATTGTTGTCTGGTTTTGCGTACACAATGCGCCGGTTCTCGAACACCTGAAGCAGCACCAAGGGACGCTCGGCATTTTCCAGCTCCACGATTTCCGGAAGCCCCACCACTTTGCGGCCTACTTTTTCAACCGTTTCGGTTACTTGGGCTACGATACTTGGGCGTGTTTCAGTGCGGATATCGGCCCGTATCTGTGCAAGCGCGGGCAGGGGCAAAAAGCCCGCCAGCACCAGCCCCACAGCCAGTGGTTTCAAACGCATGGAGGTGTTTTTCTTGTTCATGGTGTTGGGCACACGTTCTGTTCACTGCTGTCATTGAATGGAGTTTGCGGGCACTGTACATACTTTAAAAACTCGCCTGAATTGGACAATTCATTGGCGGTGAACAAGCTGCTGGGGAAAGGGCGCATGGCGCTTCCCGCAGCGGCTGCGCCATTGATTACACCCAGATAGCCCACCATGTCGTCCTGGTCGACGCCATCACCGGATACACCGACTGCGCCCACCAAGGTGTTGCCTTTGTATATTGGAAAGCCACCGGGGAAAATCTGCATGCCATTGGCGAAACGGTTTTGACGTGCGGGCGCTATGTTGGCATTGTCCACGCAGGTTTGGCTTGCGTCGGGCGCAAATGGATCGCCACCCACCACAGTGCGCACCGGTGAACCCAGGGTACCCAGCACCTTGTTGGCAACAATGTTCAGCTGGAAACCCACATTGAATGGGCTCCAGCTGCTCAATGGGGACGACAGCGGCCCTTCGGGTCGCCCTTCTTCACCATCGGGAAAATAGGGACGATGCACGTTGCCAATGGCACGCGCTGAAAATGCCGCAGTGCCGTTCAGTACATTTGGACTTTGTGCAAAAAAGGTGTCCATTGCATTGGCAAATGCACTGTGCGCGCCTGCGTCAATGGCATTGAAATCTGTCAAGGCCTCGGCTGAACTGAAAGACAGGGCGGAGCGCGCTTTTTGCACCGACACATCTGTGCCGAAAATCGGGGCATCGGAGGAGCGAATCAAACCGAGCACATCGCCATCCAGATCGACTACGCTGACTGTAACCTGTGCGGCTGCACCCAGCGGAATGCGAATTTGCGCGCGGGCTCTGTTGGCGGTTTTCATGCCCTCAGCCAGTATGTTTTGCACCTCGGCTTGGGTCAAGTTTGCGCCTGCTGTGGGCGGAAACCGAACCGATGTATTGTCGGCCGGGTTGGTGATCAAGGTAAAGGTATTCAGCCCGTTGAAGGCCGGGTTTGTGGTGGCTACGTAGCCCGATTGAGATGCGCCATAAGACGTGCCCGCAACAGGAGCGGCTGCTGCGTTGTAACCCGAAACCAGCACAAAGTTACCGTTGCCGGCAAGTGGCGCTACACCTGCCACAGCGGGCGTGGTGTTTGAAAACTGAAACGTTTGACCGTTTGCTGTAATTCGGTTCGCCCGAATTTGTTCCGGTGCGCGAAATGTGTCGCTGAGTGCGGCAAAAGCAATTTCTTCATCCAGGTCTGTTTCATTGGTCAGGATGTCGCGGTCCAGGCCGTAAATGCCATTGCTGCCCGCATCGGTTGAGGAAATAATACCGATTCCGCCAATCACGCGGCCTTCCTGATAAATTGGAAAGCCACCGGGGTCTGCCGACAAGCCCAGCGGTGAACGCTTGGGGCCGATGCTTGCATTTTGTGATAACCACACATTTAAATCAGAACAAGGCAATTGACTGAACTGCACGCCATACAAGGGGCCGCTGGCTTGGCCGCGTTCGCCGGGCTGGAAGAATTCCTGAACGATCTGGCTGGCAGTGCGCGTGCTGAAGGCATTGCCTGTGGATGACAAATAGGCACCTGTGATCGCTTTGGCAATCGCGGCCAGCGTGCTGGGCACGGTTGCGCCATCAAGTCCGTTGCCATTTGCACCGGCCAGACCGCTGGTGATGGTGGAGTTGGCTGCGGCATTGTTCATTTGGTAGACCGCCAGCACGTTGCCAACACGGTCCGTTACCGCGATGGTTGATTGAACACCGCGTGAAATGGATGCCTGCACGGCGCGCGCCACGATGTCGTTCACTTCAGGCACAGACAGGCTTTGCGTGCCAAGGGGCTCAACATTGAAGTTGGGTGTCGTGGAGCTTGCGCCCCCACCACCGCCGCCGCCGCCACAAGCCACCAACATCAATGGCGCAGCCATGCACAAAGCAAGCTGCCTGATTTTCATTTTTTTAATTACTGCACGTGTGCGTGTACGCATCGACTTCTGACTCGCTCATCTTTGTTGTTCAATGGGCAAGCAATATGCTCACCCCCAGTTCACTGCTGGTTTGTCTTCTCAAGCCTGTATGTCGATTGGCGTTTTATTTTTTTGCCAATTCTTTGTCATGTATATGGTATTCGTGGCAAACGCCGCAATCCGATTGCACTTTGTTCAAGGCGGGTTTGCTGCCCGCATGGCAAGTCTGGCAACTGTCTATTGCAGGCATCAGTACATCGCTTGCTTTGCC
Source organism: Limnobacter sp. (assembly GCF_036846585.1). Taxonomy (GTDB): domain Bacteria; phylum Pseudomonadota; class Gammaproteobacteria; order Burkholderiales; family Burkholderiaceae_B; genus Limnobacter. Next base: position 36,591 of record NZ_DAIUBR010000027.1, read on the forward strand.
GGATTCTTTTGCTTTGTGGCAACTTTCGCAGGCCTCGAATTCATGGGCCTTGTGATCAAACTTTGCCATGGGCATCCATGGGTGTACCGGGTTTATTTCCGCAACCGAATATTGCGGCATGCGCGATCCCGATGTTTTTGTGTTGCCCAAGCCTTCCACGGCTTTCACTTCGTGGCAGACTGCACATGCCGTGTTCTCGAACAATTCGACTGTTGCAAAAGCGGCCTGCGCACGCGGGTTTCCGCTCAGCTTGCGCAGGTTTGATCGTTTTGGGTCTTTCTCGCCGGGGCGTGCACGTAACACAGCACGCTGTGCATTCACCTTGTTGCGTTCCTCGGGGTGCAGGGCCAAATAGCTGTAAAACTCTTCGACGGTACTTAGCACCGCATCCACAGGGCCATGTGGCACCTGTCGATCAGGCAGGGCAGGCTCGAAACTCAGTTTGTGGCATTCCTGGCAGTGGTTCTCCATGCTCAGGGTTTTAAAGCCCGTCGTCGTTTTTGCCGGTTCATGGCAATTTGCGCATTCCATCACCACCTTTTTTGTGGGTGTGTCGATGCCCTTGGGGTCTAGGTGCACGTCGTGCGGAAACTTCAAGTTTGTTTTCTCGACAATGGGTGTGTTCGCTGTCATGCGAATACGCCGCAAGTCGCTGGGTTCAGGCCCTGTTGCCACGGTTATCCGGAAGGTAGGGTGCTGGTCGCCGGTAAAATCGCGCACTGCGAGGGTTTCTGTTTTAGCGGCAACGGTTTGAATGTCTGCGTGGCAAGCAGCGCAGTCTGCACCTACAAAATGTTTGTTTTGTTCGGTCAGACTCTCGCGGCCTTTGTGGTCGCGGTGGCAGCTTGCGCAGCGGCCCTCTTCAAACGAGGTTTCAGGTACGGCTTTTTCGGTCACATGCAAACCCATGTTGCTGTGGCACACCGCGCAGCTTTCGTCTTTCACACGGGAAAAGTCACCGGCGTGGCAAGCCTGACAATCGCCTTCCAGATTGGAGTGCGCCGACGCCAAAGGCCCCGGGTTCCAGACTGAATCAAGTGCAAGCGCTGTGATAGTTCTTGTGCTTTGCGCTGCATTGCTTTGAAGGCTGGGGTGGGCGTTTGAGGGCAACTTTGCCGCATCCACCAGCTGGGGTTTTGCATTGACGGGCTGTTCAAGCACACCAAACAGATGCGGTGCAACCATTGCTGCAAGCGGCAACACCAGAAATGCAAACAGAATGGGCAGGAAAAATAGCCATGACAAGGGGCGCTTCAAACCCAGCGGTTTTTGCAGGGCTTGTTGCTCAAGTTGAAGCGGGCTTTTTTGTTGTTCGGCCATGTGTGCTTACCAGTAAATGAACACGGACAACACATGTGCAATCAGCGCTGCAAGCAGTCCGAAAGACAAAGGCACATGCAGGGCCAGCCACAGTTCAAGCCAGTAACGCATGTAGTAGTAACGGCGCAATTGTTTTAATGCACGCAGGCGTTGTACCTGGTTTTTGTAAATGTCGGCCAGGCTGTCCGATCGTGTGATTTCTTGCTGCAGAGTATTAACGGCTTTTTCAGTGGCGCAATGTTTTACTTTGCCCGTGCGCTGGTTGCCACGCGTGTTGAACACGCCTTGCTTCAGTGAACTGGCCACAGTGCGCGCAATCAGATCACAGGAATTTTTGACCAGCTTGGTGGCTTCACGATCCAGGTTTTCTATTTGGGCAACGATTTGTTCCGGGCTTTGGCGGTTTAACACCTGCGACATTTCTTGAGGAAACCGAAGGTAGAAAGTAAGTCCCCAGATTCCCGTGCCGATGGTGGCCATGGTCAGCAGATAGGCCAGTGAATGGACGTTCCAGCCAATTTGAAAACCACTGTGAAGCGTGGCCACAACTGACAAAGCCAAACCCAGATAAATGTGCGCAGAAACCCAACCCCGCAAATTGCCTGATTCATTGGCGTATTGGCGTTTGCGCACGCCAAACCACATTAGCCAGAGAATAAGCAGGGCGCCAATTGTGCCCAGGGTGTAACCCAGCCAGGTACCGCCGTTCGCATTAATGCGTGGTTGATCAAACAGGTATGCAAATGAAGAAACAAGGGTGAGGAACAATGCCCACTTCAGGAAAACAAATTTTTTATAATTGAACAGGTTGTCCTGAATCATGGGTTCAGCGCCTTGGCGATTTTCAGAAGTAATGCTGCTCAGGGTTTACGCTAATATCGGTACAGCTGACAATGTTACGTCATCATTCGTAATGTTAGTATCCCTACTTCGCGTCTGGGGGTGATCAATTGAGTCTTGATGTCGCTTTTTTCGGCTTTATCTTCCTGTTTTTTCTAGTATTTTGTATGTATTTCGCATGGTACGGTTTTTTTTCTTCGGGTTGGCATAAAACCACGTCAGGTTCAGGGTTACTGGAAAAAAGTCCGGAATGGCATGCACTTCTGGATCGTCGCCGGGAAATTGAGAGCGACCCCATGCTGGACGAGGGTAGCAAACAGACTTTGATTGAAAACTGGCAAACCATGGCGCAGGAAAGCAAGCCGCACATGGACGCGCGTGAATCCCTTCAAACATCTCGTTTAACGTGGGTCAAACCAGTCGCTTTGCCCGTGTTGATCATGGGAACTTTGATACTGGCCATTGCATTTACTTATTTTATTGGTGCGATGAATGCCGGTTCCCTTCAGTGGCCGGGGCGCAATACAGATCTATTAAACACTTCGTCGGTGGATCAGGCAGTCACCGTGTCGTCTGGGCATCCTGGCGATGGGGCAAGTCTGGAAGATCGGCTGGCTGGTTTGAAAATCCGCCTCGCCCAGCAACCTGATGATCTGCGTGGCTGGGTGTTGCTGGCGCGCACCCACGCGTCCATGTCCAATTACCCGGACAGTGCAGCCGCGTTGAAAAAAGCACTTGAACTAAGCCCTGGCCATCCCGATATTCTTGCCGATTTGGCCGATATGACAGCCATGGCCCAAGGCCGCAAGCTGGCGGGCGAGCCGGAAACCTACATTGCAGCAGCGTTGCAAAGTGAGCCCCGGCACGAGAAAGCCCTGGCCCTGGCTGCCAGTGCAGCTGAACAGGCGGGCGACCAGAACAAGGCACAGGTGTATTGGCAGCTGTTAAGCCAGGTTCAGCAAGCCAGCTTGAAAACTGCTGCATCCGAAGCCGCTGTTGATGATGTGTTAACCACAGTCAGCCTGGTGTTGCCGCAGAAAATGCCGGGCGGTGTGAATGACAATTCTGCCCTGTTTGTGTTCATGAAATCGCAGGTGGGTGCTGGCATGCCCCTGGCCGTGGTGCGCGTACCTGCCGGGCAGTTGCAGGTGGGTCAAGTTGTGCGTTTTGGTCCGGGGGACTTCATTCAGGAAGGTGCAATGAACAAGTTGCCGGAAACAGTGCATTTTCAGGCACGCCTGTCGATTCAGGGCATGGCACAGCCTGGTGATGGTGATGTGGAATCCGGATGGGTTGCTGTGCCGCGCAGCGAACTGAGCCGTGGGCTTTCTTTGGATTTGAACAATGGCAGTGCCCGTTAAATGATCGACGCCACGCTTTCAGCTCAACACCTGCATGTGCATTGCAACAGCCTGCAAGCGGCTGGTGTGGTGTTGTCAGGTGAAATTCAATGTGTGTTGAATTCGGGCGAAGTGCATGTGTTGCGTGGAGCCAATGGTGTTGGCAAGTCCACCTTGTTGCGTGCACTGGCCAATGCCTTGCCGGGGCAGGCCATGTTGTTCAAGGTGGAATACGGTTTGCGCGATGAACTGCTGGTACACGACCATTTGCAAAACCTGTTGGCGCATTTGAACCGGGCGCACACTGACATGGCGCATATTCTTGCGCAAGTCAGCCTGGGCGATTGGCAACACGAGCGAATCGGTACGCTGTCATCCGGGCAAAAGGCGCGTTTGGGTTTGTGTTCTTTGCTGGCTTCGCCTTTCAAGGTGTGGCTGCTGGATGAACCCTTGAACGCGCTGGATACGGAAGGCCAGCAGGTGTTGGCCAAAGCCCTTGAAATGCATCTGCAAGCGGGTGGCTTCGTGTTCATGGCCACCCATGTTGACCCGGCGGGTTTGTTGCAACAATTGCCCGGCGTGGTCGTGAATGTGGATGTGCTGGCGCAAGGCGAGTTGTGTGGCGATGCCTCCAGTCGAAAACCTGTGCCCCCGGCCAGGACTTGTTTGTCGTCAGAACCCAATGCGGAAGTGCCCATAGGTGCGCTGATCAAGCGTGACTGGGCTGTGCTGTGGGGCAACCCCCAGGCGGTGCTTTGGGGGGCATTGTTTCACTGGATGGTCTTGAGTTTTTTCGGAATCGGACTGGGAAAGACCAGCGTGCAATTTGCACAGGTGGCCACCTGGGTCAGTTTGCTGCTTGCGGTGTTGCTGGGTGCAAAAGACTGGTTTGCCGAAGACCAGCGCGTGGGCTGGATCCGTTTTCTAACCCAGATAAACCCGGCAAGTGCTGGCACCTACTGGCTTGTGCGTGTGTTGTACACAGCGTGCGCTCAAATGCTGGTATTGGTGCCTGTTACAGGTTTGGCGGCTTTGCAGTTCGGTTTGAATGGTGCGCAGTCGTTACATTTGATTTTCGCCATGGTGGCGGGTGTTTGGGCAATTGCACCTTTGCTTGGGGTGATCTGTCTGCTAGTAATGCTGACCCGGGGTGGTGCGGTACTGGTGTATCTGTTCGCATTGCCCCTGTTGGTGCCTGTGCTGATATTCGGTCTTGAAGCCAGCCAGGCCGCAGACCTGGGGCGCAGCGCACTGGCCCCCCTGGCGGTGTTGTTCAGTTTGGGATTGTTGGCTTGCTTGCTTGGCCCGGTTGTGGCCAGGCGTCTTATTCAATTGATACAGGAATAACCATGTTTGGGCCGTTGGCTTCTCCGCCGAAATTTCACGCTGTGGCCAGTTGGCTGTGGGTCTGGCTGCTGCTTGCCGGTATTGTGCTGCTGGGTTTCGGCTTGTACACAGGCTTGTTTTTGGCGCCGGTGGATGTGCAACAAGGCGAGGTGTATCGCGCCATTTATGTGCATGTGCCCGCAGCCTGGATGTCGATGTTTTTATTCCTCGTTGCCTGTGGTTATGCCATGCTGAACTGGGTGTACCGAAGCGATGTGTCTGCAGTCATGATGCGGGCTTTGTTGCCAACCGGCGCGTGGATGACGGCACTTGCGCTGATCACGGGGGCCTTGTGGGGAAAGCCCACCTGGGGAACCTATTGGGTGTGGGACGCACGCATGACTTCCGAGCTGCTGTTGTTGTTCATTTACTTGGGCTTGATCGCCCTGGGCCAATTGGCCACCGACCCCGCCAAGGCTGATCGTGTATTGGCGGTTGGTTTGCTGATTGGTGCGGTGAATATCCCCTTGATTTACCTGTCGGTGGTTTTTTGGAACACGCTTCACCAGGGCTACAGCGTGTCCCTGGGGGGTAGTCGAATTCACCCCGACATTGCCACAGGCATGTGGCTTAGCGTGTTGGGTTTCTGGCTGATCTGCGCCAGCACGGTATTGAACCGGGCAAGGCGTTTGTTGGTGCAGCGCAGGTGGCAGTAGTGACAATGAAGTTTCAAACAAGGTGTCGACAATGAATTTTGATGCATGGCAAACCGTCTGGATCTGTGTGGTTTTAGGTGTGTTGGTGTTGGTTCTGGATGGTGTTTTTGCCTTTCGCGCTGGCCCTGATAAAACCGAGTTGGCACGTAAAAGCCAGCGCAGTAGCCGCATGGCCCGCATGGGCAAAGGGAGTGCCTCATGAGCAATGCACGTGTTTACCGTACCGCCTGGCTGGCTGCCATTGTGGTGGTTGCACTGGGTTTTGGAATTGCACTGGTCAAAGTGTTCAATGACAACCTGGTTTTTTTCTACACACCCACTCAAATACTCAGTGGAGAAGTGCCCAAGGGCGAGAAAACCTATCGCTTGGGCGGCATGGTTGAAGTGGGCAGTGTTCAGCGTGAATCCGATTCATTGAAGGTGCGTTTTGTGGTCAGCGACATGAATAAAAAAGTACCGGTTGAGTTCAATGGCATTGTTCCTGATCTGTTCAAAGAAGGCACCGGCGTGGTGGCCGATGGTCAGTGGGACGGAAGCACTTTCGTGGCTTCTGAAGTGTTGGCCAAGCACGATGAAGATTACATGCCACCCGGAGTCGACAAGTGATTTCATTTATTTCGCAGTTCAGCCTGGCATTGGCCACTGTGCTGGCCCTGTTCGGTGCTGTGGCTGGCTTTGCCGCCGTGCGCGGTGTGTATACGCATGAACCAGCGGTGCCTTTGCTGGTGTCATTGCAGCGCAATGTATTGCTGGTTTCGGGTTTGGTCAGCGTTGCCTTTCTGGGGCTGATTTACTCATTCATACTCAGCGATTTTTCTGTTCGAAATGTGACTGAAAATTCCAATCTCGCTTTGCCTGTGTTTTACAAAGTGGCTGCCAGTTGGGGTTCCCATGAGGGTTCCTTCTTGCTGTGGGTTCTCATGTTTGCAGGGTGGACGCAGGCGGTGGCCTGGTCAGGTTTTGAAGTGTCGGCATGCTTCAAGGTGCGCGTGTTGGCAACCTTGCAGTTGGTGTTGGTGGGCTTTCTGTTGTACTTGTTGACAGCAAGCAACCCCTTTGAATACCTGAACCCCACGCCAGTGGACGGGCGGGATTTAAATCCGCTGCTGCAAGACATCATCATGATTATTCATCCCCCCATGCTGTACATGGGTTATGTGGGTTTTGCCGTTACTTTTGCCTTTGCTGTGGCGGGG
>NZ_DAIUBR010000028.1:0-6614 GCF_036846585.1 Limnobacter sp.
CTGTTGCACGTTGCCGTTTACGCGCAAGGCGATGGAAATGGCATAGTGCGGGTAGCCGTGGATGAAGTTGGCCGTGCCGTCGATTGGATCAATGACCCACTCGTAATCAGATTTGCCGGAAGCGCCACTTTCCTCGGCTAGAATGGCGTGATCGGGAAAGGCTTGCTTGAGCACTTCGATGATTGTACTTTCAGCGGCCTGGTCGGTTTCGGTGACGAAATCGTTGGGGCCTTTGACCCCGATTTTTACCTGATCGAGGTCAAGTTCTGCTCGGTTGATGATTTTTCCCGCAGCGCGAGCGGCTTTCACCGCCACGTTCAACATCGGATGCATGGCCTTTCCTTTCAATTTGAATACGTTTAACCCGACATTATAGATGACAGCAGCCGTTTCCCTTGAATCCATCTCGATAGTTCTTGTAAAAACAAGTCATCCGGGCAATGTGGGCTCGGTGGCGCGTGCCATGAAAACCATGGGCTTGAGCGATTTGCGCCTGGTGGCGCCTAAAACTATTGACATTTGCAGTGCGGAAGAAGCCATTTCTTTGGCCAGCGGCGCAGTCGATGTGCTGGAAAGTGCCCGCATTTACCACACGCTGCCCAATGCTTTGGCCGATCGAAGTGTTGCATTTGCCTTGTCGGCCCGATTGCGTGATTTGGGGCCGAGCCTGCAAAGCCCACAAGAGGCTGCACGAGAGGCCTTGAATTTAACGGAAAGTGGGGTGGGTGCGGCGTTTGTGTTCGGTGCCGAGCGAACAGGTTTAAGCAATGATGAACTGCTGGTGTGCAACCGGCAGGTCACCATTGCGGCCAACCCGGTTTACAGTTCGCTGAACTTGTCGCAAGCCGTGCAAATTGTGGCCTATGCCTTGCGCATCGAGTGGGCCAATGGCTTGCCCGATGCCGTGGCGAATTCTTTGTCCGCCAATTTGGGCAAGGGCGAAAAACTCGCCAGTGTGAAGGCTGTTGCTGATTTGCAAACCCATTGGCTACAGGCCATGGAGGCTGTTGATTTTATCAATCCAGACAAGCCCAAGAAGGTGGTGCAACGGTTGGCCCGCATGCTGGCGAAAACCCCCCTGGAGCAGGAAGAGGTAGACATGTTGCGCGGCTTTTTTTCAGACGTGATCCGGGTGGTAGACAATCGCCTGTATCCGCATGAATTCGAGCGCAAGAAGCCTTGATTCAGCCGTGATACACTTCGGCGACCGGCCTTTGGCGCGTGTGCGCGGGCATTGATAACATCAGGGCTTCCTCGCATGTGGATTCGACTACAAGAAGACATTGATACCGTTTTGAAAAAAGACCCCGCGGCCAAAAACCGTGTGGAGGTGTTTTTGTGCTATCCCGGTTTACATGCCTTGATCTGGCACCGTTTGGCCAACCGGTCCTGGCGGGCGGGCCTGACCACGCTTGCGCGTTTCCTGTCGCATTTGGGGCGCTTTTTCACCGGCATTGAAATTCATCCCGGTGCATCGGTTGGCCGACGTGTTTTTATTGACCACGGCATGGGTGTGGTAATTGGTGAAACAGCGGAAATTCATGATGACGTGACCATTTACCAAGGCGTGACGTTGGGCGGTACCTCCCTTGAAAAAGGCAAGCGCCACCCCACCCTGGAGAAGGGTGTTGTGGTGGGGGCGGGTGCCAAAGTATTGGGGCCTTTTGTGGTGGGTGAAGGCGCAAAGATTGGATCGAATTCGGTGGTGACCAAGCCTGTGCCTGCGGGTGCAACGGCCGTGGGCAACCCCGCGCGCATGATTTTGAAAGAAGACAGCGCAGCGCGTGAAATACCATTGACGGGTGCCGCCAAAACCCGGGAAGAGTTTGCCGCCTATGGGGTTTCCAAGAATGGTGATGACCCGTTGATCAAGGCCATGCATGGTTTGATCGATCAGGCCATTGCCCAGCAGCAGCGTATTGAGCAACTGGAAAAGTTGCTTAACAAAGGCAAGTCTGCGGCAGATCAAGGCGATTCTACAGACTGTGAAGAACTGAAAGCCTTGAACAAACTTGTGGACAATTAATCAGTTGAGCGGGAATCAGTTAAATAGGTTCAGGGTGTAATCGCCGCTGGGGTCAAGTTTCAAAAAGCCGCCCTTGGGGCGGTTTTTTTCTGGGTGGTCGAAATTCCAGTCTGGAAGCACAATGCGAAGGCCATGGCTCAGTGTGCCTTCTGCGCTCTCCGGGGTTTTTACTGCGGGTGTATCCAGTTGCTCATGAATGGCACAGCGGTGGGTGTGCCCGTGCAGGATTGCATCGCTTCTGCCCACGTAATACCCATCGGGCCAATTGCCTTTGAAGGTTTCAGCCACGGCTTGAAGGTTGGCATCCATGATGTCCAGGGCACTGTTAGCCTTGTGTATTTTGCTTTCGCTGCGAATGGCCTTGGCCATTTCGATTCGCTTGTCCAAAGGCAATGCCAGCAAGTTGCGTTGCCACTTTTCGTTTCGGCTTTGCTGGCGGAATTTTTGGTAGGTCTTGTCGTCTGTGCACAGTTGATCCCCGTGTGTAATCAGCACCACTTTGTGGTTGACCAGGAGAAATTCGGGGTCTGGAATAATTTCGAATTCCGCTGTTTCGGCAAAAGTTTCACCCAGCAGAAAATCGCGGTTGCCGTGCATGAAATAAACCTTGGCGCCAGCGGCATGCGCGCTTTGTATGGCCTGGGCCACGCGCTCTGTAGTTGGGTCGCTGTAGTCGTCGCCGTACCACACCTCAAACACGTCACCCAGCAGAAATACAAGTGAATCAACTTGCGCAACACTGGCAAGCCAGCTTTCGAAAGCTTCCAGTGTTTTTGGCGTTTCTTCCGACAGATGCAGGTCTGATGCAAAAAACGCAGCGCCTTGCTTGGGGATTTCGATCAACTTCGCACCTGACGGTTTTTTTAACTGCTTAAAGTACTTCGACGCCCTGAATGATCACGTCTTCAACAGGAACATCTTGATGAAAACCTTTGGAGCCGGTTTTCACTCCAACAATTTTGTCAACGATGTCTTTGCCTTCGGTAACTTGGCCGAACACGCAGTAGCCCCAGCCCTGTGGTGTCGGGCTTTTGAAGTTCAAAAACTCGTTGTTTTCAACGTTGATGAAAAACTGTGCCGTGGCTGAATGGGGGTCGTTTGTACGGGCCATGGCAACGGTGTACTTCTCGTTTTTCAGGCCGTTGTCGGCTTCGTTTTTCACGGGGTCTTTGGTGGGCTTTTGTTTCATGCCTGGCTCGAAGCCGCCGCCTTGAACCATGAAGCCGCTGATGACGCGGTGAAAAATGGTGTTGGTGTAGTAGCCGCTTTTTGCGTACTCAAGAAAATTCGCTACGGTGGCAGGGGCCTTTTCGGCGTCCAGGGCGATAGTGATGTCGCCAAAATTCGTTTTAAGTTTGACCATGGTTCGTTTTTTCGTTTTTGCAAACGCAGTGGGGATTAAAGAATTACCGATGCTAACAGCAATCGCCGAGAACATCGACCATTTGAGGAAAACACGTTTGCTTTGAGTCACAGACAAATTCCTTACAGTTTACGAGTATCTTCCTGGACAATTTGCCAGCGCGTACCAACCTTCATCCAGTACTGTTGCTTGAGGATTTCGCCTGACAATTTGTCTTCCTGTTTGAAGGAAACCAGCATCATGTCTTTGTCACTGGGATAGCGCATCACGGTGAGGTCGTCGATGGTGATTTTGCCAAATGATTTGCTGGCAATCTGGTTTTTTTGTTGCCACTCAACCAGGCCCTGGCCATCGATTTTCACATCGCTTGCATAGTGGTAAATGCCTTTCGAAAAACCGTTTTCAAGGTCTTTTTTCCAAGTGTCGACCATGCGCAGCGCAGCCTTGCGGTGGCTTTGCCACACATCCACAGGCACGAAATCAAGCCGTTCACTGATCACCACCTGGGTGTTGCCAATGTCGACAAACTTTTTTAGGGCCAGCAAATCCTGGTTGGCCAATACCACGCAGCCATCGCTGGCTTTGGGTGGGCGGCTGACGTAGGTTTTAGGCATGCCGTGCAACCAGATGCCATAGCCGGTTTTGCCCAAACGTTTGTCCCAGGAATTGGGGTAGTCGATTGGCAGGGCAATCGGGCCGTAGAAATCGGTCAGTTTTTCCTTGGGCAGCAATTCAGTGATGGTGTATACGCCAATCGGTGTGCGCTTGTCGCCCTCGCGAACTTTCACGGCCCCCATTTTACCTTGGGACACATAAAAATCGGTCACCAGGCGGGGTTGCGGAAATGCGTTCTCGTAGAGGAACAGGCGCGACCGTGTGGTGTCGACCAAAATGACATAACGCTGGTCGCTGTTCAGTTGCACCAGCTCGGCGGGCAGCAAGTCGCGTTGCGGACGGTCTTTGACTGCCTTGAAACGTGCAACGGCTTCTTCTCGCAGTTCGGCAAGTTCTTCTTTCTTGGCGGCTGGGACATTGGGCATGTCACCGATATCGTTCAAAGGTCGGCCAGCCTTCAGCGACAAAATATCGCCCTTGAGCATGTGCCCCAGGAAGAAGTTGGGAAATTCGGCAAGCAGGCGGTTGCTCAGGTCAAGCGCCCTGTTCAACTCGTGATTGCTCAAAGCGATGTAAATGTCCTCCACGGCCTTGTCGATCACGGGTTCGTAACTGGCCTGCTCAAACAGCGTGCCTGCCAATGAATTCGAGCCGCTTTTCGGGCTGCTGTATGCGGCCAGGTCAAATGATTCCTGTTGTCCGGAATTCACGAAAGACGGGGCCGCCGTGAATATCCAGAACACCAGGGGCGCGCCAATGCGCAATCCCCTCAGTGCAACATGGAGCCAGTTTCTTGACAACATTTAACCGCCCACCCTCTCGCTTGTGATTTTCCAGGTGCCGCCTTCCTGCTTCATGGTCAATGTTTTGTTGGACACATTGTTGAGGCGGTTGGAGAAATAACTTTGTTTGAATTTAACAACAGCTTCGTTGCCGGAAATGGTGATCAACGGGTTTTCAACCACAACGCGAATGGTCTCTTTGCCCACGATGCGTTGCTCGCGCATTTTTTCCCAGTTGGTCCGGTTCATCTTGCCGGGGGTCTCGAATTCTTTGCTGTAAGCGCCCAGGTAACCGGCCATGTCCTGGTCTGTCCAGGCTTTGGCCCAGGCTTCAACTGCGTTCAACACCGCGCTGTCCATGCCAATTGAATTGGGCTTGGGGTCTGCGGGCTTGCTTGCCGTAATGGCTGGTACCGCAGGTGCAACAGCGGGCGCAGGGGGAGCAACCACCACTGGTGGTGGGCTTTGAACAACAGGCGGTGCGGCTTTGGGTTCTTCTTGGATCACGGGTGGTTTGGGTTCGGCTGGCGCTGGCTTTTTGGCCGGTGCAACTGCTGGTGCGGCTGCCGCCACCGCAACCGTGTCGGGTTTGCCGGCAATCAGGTTGCGAACCAGCGACAATTTTGTTTGTGCGGTTGAATTGCGGCCATCCAGTTGCAGGGCTTTGTCATAGGATTGGCTAGCCAGCTTGGCATACACATCGCCCAGGTTTTCATGGGCAGTGGCGTAGCTGGGGTGCGTGCGAATGGCCATTTCCAGTGATTCACGGGCTTTTTCATATTCACCCCGACCGGCATACAGCACGGCCAGGTTGTTGTATGGCTCGGGCAATTCCGGGAAGTCTTCAGTCAGTTTGGTAAAAACAGTGATTGCCTCTGCGGTTTTATTGCGTTCGGTCAGGATCAGGCCTTTCAAAAATCGCATTTGTGCGTCGTTGGGGCGGTTGGCCAAAAAGGCATCTGCCCGCGCCTGGGCCTGCTCAAACTGACTGTTTTGAATGAGTTTGGATACTTCATCTGCTTCGTCGGCATGGCTTGGTGCGCCCGCAAATGCGAGCCCGATGAGCGCGCAAAGCAATGCATATTTGCTTTTGGTGAATTTGCCACTGCCAAACGACGTGATTGTTTCTTTTGCCTGCATTCGATTGCGCCTTTGCGGGGTTACCCGTTTCATCTGATTGTTTGGGAAAAACTCGATCATGCGTAATGTTATACTCAAGCGCTATTGTAACAAGCCCCAGAGCGGGTTGGCTTCTGAATCAGGGTTCCTGACCATTCCTGTATCAGATTCTACCGTTCTGACCGGCTGAATCCGCTTTTTTCTGAGCCCAATGAAATCGTCTCTCCAAATCTACAATTCAATTCTAAGGAAAAAGCAGGCTTTTTTGCCCCTTGATCCACAGAACGTACGAATGTACGTATGCGGCATGACAGTCTATGACTATTGCCATCTTGGGCATGCCCGTGTCATGGTGGTGTTCGATTTGCTCAAGCGCTGGCTGCGTGCATCGGGTTATCCGGTGACCTACGTGCGCAACATCACCGACATTGACGACAAAATCATTCGCCGTGCAGTTGAGAACGGTGAAAGCATTCGTTCGTTGACCGACCGCTTCATTGCGGCCATGCACGAAGACGCCGATGCCTTGGGCATTGAGCGGCCCGACCACGAGCCACGTGCCACAGACTATGTGGCAGAAATGCAGGAAATGATTCATACCCTGATGAACAAGCGGCTTGCATACCGCGACGATTCAGGCGACGTGAATTTTGCCGTGCGTTCGTTTCCTGAGTATGGTCGCCTGTCGGGCAAAAGCCTGGATGAATTG